>NZ_JBHOQV010000079.1:0-5320 GCF_042408735.1 Thermogemmatispora sp. | reverse complement strand
AAGGGGGCAAGGCTAGAGTGAGGAAAGCCCTCAGAGGCTGACTGGCTGGTCCCCCTCGGGGGATGAAGCAGGTGCACATCGGAGAGAGAAGCGAGATCGACCGGCTGAGTGACCAGTGACTGGAGGCAGGCGTCCCTGAAGACCTTGATGAACCCCAGCGTTGGGCCTGGGGCGGTGAGGAGGTGACTGCGCCTTTGCCGCGGCGAGAACGCTTCGGGCGGCTCCTCTCCCGCCAGGGACCGGAGCCGCCAGGGCTTGTGGTGACCGGGTGCGTACTGCTAGACAGCGCTCTAGACGCCTTCGAGGCGGCCGTAGACCAAGGAATATAGTATAGCTATATCTCTAAGTATGGACCAGGAAGCAGGCTAAGGTGAAGCGCCGGGGAACCGGGGCAGGGAAAGGCCCCGCAAGGGAGGGTCAGGCGTTGGGGTGCCGTCCTAACTGATCCAGGAAGGAGCGATGAAAGAGCCGGTCCGGGAAGGAGCGATAGAAGAGCCGATCGGAGAGGGAGGGAAGGGAGCCAGCAGCAGCTATTGGCTGCTGGTAGCAGGGGGGAAGCCAGCTCGCCCTCGGGACCCAGATGACTTCTGGCGGCGGGAGCGCTGGGAGTGAGTGGAAGGTGGTCACCGCTCGCCCGCTGCAGGGGGAGCAGGTGGGGAGGCTCCTGGCAGGCGAGCCGGGAGCGGAAGGGGAGGAGCCGCTGGAGTTTGGGGTGCCGAAGCGGGCGCTGAGGCTGGATTATGTGCCGCTGCCGCTAGAGGAGGGGGGAGGGCTGGCTTCGCCGCGGTTGCAGGGGGTGTTGGCGGATTACCAGGTGGGGCACCGAGTCTATCCGGTGCGCTTGCGGCAGGAGGGGACAGGGAGGGCGCTCTCGACGGAGTATGCGCTGGTGGTGCTGCCGAGAGAGCGGGCGGAGGAGGTGATCGACTGGAAGCGGACGGAGTGTCGGACGTGGATAGGAGGACGTCCCTACATTCGGACGTTGGGGATCAAGGAGAGCTGGACGGCCCAGGGGAGGCTGCTGGTGGGACTGGTGAGGAAGTACTGCTCGGGGCTGCACTCTGGGGTAGAGAGGGTCCTGGTGCAGGAGCGGTTGAGGAGGGCGATGGAGGAGGCGGAGCTGCGGGGGCTGGCCTGGACGCCGCTGAGCGCGTGCCATGACCCCGACTCGGGGGTGAGAGTGGAGCGCTTGCGGGCCTATCTGCGGGGGCATCCGGAGGATGCGGAGGCCTGGCGTGAGCTGGGATGGGTGTATAGGGCGCTCCTGCAGCATGAAGCAGGTCTCGAGGCGATCGAGCGGGCGCTGAGGCTGAGGCCGGACGAGGCGGAGAGCTGGGAGTGCCGGGGGAGGCTGCTGGAGGAGCTGGGGGAGCAGGAGGAGGCGCTGGAGAGCTATCGTCGGACCGTTGAGCTGGGGGGGAGGATCAGCTACGTGGGGGGTGGTATACGCTCAGCTATGCGAGGTTGTTGCGCAAGAGGGGGAGAGCGGAGGAGGCGGTGCGGCTGCTGGAGGAGGGGCTGAGGAAGCGAGGAGAGCTGGAGGAGCAGGAGTGGTACCAGTTGGGGAGGCATATCAGGAGCAGAGGGAGGGACAGCAGGCGTTGGAGGCGTTCAATCGGGCGATAGAGGTAGGACGGCGGAGGGGGAGGCATCTATTGGTGGAAAAGGAGTCGCTGCTGAGACAGGGGCAGGTGCTGGAGCAGCTGGGCAGGCTGGAGGAAGCGCTGGCGACCTATGAGCAGGGGCTGAAGCAGGCAAGGTACGAGGTGGCGTTCTGGAGGGGGAAGGTGGGAGTGTTGCGGGCGCTTGGGAGAGAAGAGGAGACCGGTGAGGTGGAGCGGGAGCTGCGGCGGCGCGAGCAGCTAGAGGAGGAGCACAGGAGGATCGCGTATCCCTTCCTGCTAGAGAGAAAGAGCAGGCCCGCTCGGAGGAGAGGGGAGCCTAGGGGGTGGGGGTGAGAGGGAAGGCCGAGGTGGGGAGCAGCGGAGAAGCTGCGATGAGGGGGTGGCCGGGTTGCAGAGGGCAGACTGGCACAAGGCGGATCTGGCCGGGGCGGACCTGCGTGGCAGTTGCCTGGCAGGGGCAGATCTGGGAGGAACCTGCCTGAGAGAGGCCGATTTGAGGGAGGTGAAGCTGCGGCGAGGTTGCCGGAAGCAGTGGCCAGGAGCGGCCAGATCCGTACGGGCCGGCCAGGCTGGAGGGAGCCGGACTGGTGCTTGCGAAGAGTGGATCTGCAGGGAATGGACCTGAGAAGGATAGATCTCAGAGGGGGCTGTCTGGAGCGTGCACGTGTGGGCTAAGGTGGCCGGCCTGGTGCCTCTCCTTCTCGAAAACAAAGTCCCGGGCGGGGCTGGGGCAGAGAGCAAAAGAGGGACTCATGAAGTGGCAGGAGAAACAGGCGCTGGTCAAGGAGTATATAGAACTGCCCTGGGGAAGCTGGTACGAGTAACGCTGGTACGAGTAACGAAGGAAGAAGCCGAAGACAGGAGTGTTGGCGGAGCCAGAGGAGATGGCGGGAGTGGTCTGCGGGCCGCTAGAGCCGTATCTAGGGAAAAGAGAGGTCAGGTCGCTGAGCGAGCTACTGAGAGCAATAGGGTATCCGCGGAACGTAGTGACAATGCTCTCTCTGGTTGGGGTGCTTGAGAGTAGCTATCACCCCTCTTGCTTTAAAGCAGGGGAGATACTGCAGGAGGTGCCAGCGGAGGAGGATGTTGCTAAAGAAAGGTGGCCCACCAAGGTCCTACCGTGCTCAAGCACGACAGGCTTGTCGGTTTGGGACTGGGTCGCCAGCGGAAAGAGATGTGCGCGGCGATAAGGTCCCTGGGCCACAGATCGGTCCTCTTTTCTGCCTACCAGGGAGCACCTGTCCAGGGAGATAAGATGGGCGCCCCAACTAGCTGGGATGATCGTCTCTCGTCTACCACAGCCGACAAGGCCAGCCCACGAGCATAGCCAGAGGGAACAGGGTGGGGCCGCGGATCCAAAAAAGCCCCTCTCAAAGAGAGACCGGACCGGTGACCGGGCGCCGGTCCAGTCCAGGCTGCTCCCTGGCCTGGTCTTCCCAGCGCCCGCCCTTACGATGGCTTTCGTGGGGCCAGGCCGCCCTGACCCAAGACAAAGAAAACGAAGCGCGCCGCATTTTCCGCCGCTCGGCGCTGATTCTCTTCCTTATTCTCCCCCTTGTGGCCGTCGCCCCAATCGCAAATGGCCTTGACGACGATCCACTCACACCGCTCTCGCATAGCTGCGGCGTAGAGGCCCGCGCCCTCCATCTCTCCCCCGATCGCCTCGGGTTCGATAGTCAGCAACTGCCTGATCATCTCGGGATGATCAACAAGCTTGTCTCCAGAGAGTATTAGCCCGAAATGCGTCTTGGCTCCCTGCCAGTCGAGCACCGCGTCAGTGAAGCGTGCCAGCAGGCGCGGCGAGGCGCTGGCGCGGTCCCCTCGCGGCAGTTGAATCCTCTTGCCGCTCGCTCCCATCCCAACGCGCTGCAGCTCGTAGCTCATAAGCTGCTGCGAGACCAGGATATCGCCCAGTTGCTGCTTGTCGCGCTGCAGACCGAAGGCGATCCCCACCATGATCACTGCCTCTGGCTTTAGGGTGCGAATGGCATCGCTGATGGCCAGCGTCGCCCCACTGGCCCCCGAGGTGCCCATCTGGGTGCGCAGCACCCAGGTGGCCGTCCCCCCAATCTCACCCAAAAAGTAGTAGGATTCGACCCGACCTCTCTGACGCTCGAAAGTTGCCTGCATCTCCTTCAGAGCAATCTCGCGCACGGCCCGGATCTCAACATCGGTGGCCGTCACGAGGAGCACATCGCAGCGTCGCGTCTCCATTCCAGACGGCCGGACATAGCTCGTTCTCCCCTGCCAGGCAGCATTGTCTGCCTCCAGAGAGACACCGACCGAGGAGATCGCTTCAGAAGCAGCCGCAATCGCTGGCGGCCGCTTCACCTCTTCCTCGCCTCCGACTAGCTCGAGGGCCACCTCACGAATTTTTCTCGCCAGCTTGGTCAGCTCCTTCTCGCGCTGCGAGGCAGATAGGCCACGCAAAGGGCGACCATCCGAAGGAAAAATGGCTAGCTCGGCAAATGGCTCTGGCTCGTACAAGCATTCCCGCAACTTTACAGGAAAGAGACGCACACGCCCAGACCCTTGCTGGAGCCGCTCCCAGGCACGCTTGCACAATTCTGGATAGAATGGATCAGTGAGCAGGTCGGGGCTTAACAGAATCATGATGATCTGGGCCTGGTCCAGTTGACGCAACAATTCTGCTCGCACCGGCTGACCCGGCTGGATCAGGCGCCGCTCCCAGTCCTTGATAAGCCCGATCTTGCGTAGCGGCTCCAGAAAGTTCTTGATCTCATCCAGTAGGCGCTGATCATCCTCGCTGTGGGCACTGAGGTAGAATAGATTGATGGACACTATTCGCCTCGCTTTCTTCTCCATTCAATCAATTGTCTTATGCCGTGACTGTACAGTATAGCTACAAGGCTGCCTGGCGACAACACAGGTAGCTCGCTCGGGCCGGGCCGCCTGCCGCTGCTCCAGCACATTCCATCATATACAGTCGTCTCCAGTGATAGGGAGAGAGGCTGCTCGTCCCCTGGTCTCCGCCTTTCCCGGCTCCTCGCCTCTCTCCATTGAGCTTTCGGACAGCCCCTCCTATATAGGACTATTGTACGCGAAAAGGAGGCAATTTTAAATAAATCTATAGCCTATCTGTCTGCAGTCCCTGCCTCCGGTTAAATACTGCTTGCTTGCTAACTATAGTGAATAATTATCGAGAGCAAGAATTGATGGTAACGCCATTTACAATAAACCAGGCGAAGTGCCTTGTAGAGAAAAAGAGCTTTGGCTTAATGAACTGGCCAAAGAGAGGTTCCTGTATTGCTTGTCTAATACAGAAACTGCTTGTGTGAATAGTGTAGCCTGGCCGACTATCGCAGAATGCCTGAAAAGTCACAGGCATCTGCGATGATGCAGAGAGGATGGTATCATGGGAGGAGGCCAGAACGAACAAGATCGCGTGCTGGTCATCACCGTCTTGCAGAAAGAAGCCAGGGCTGCCCTGCCTATCTCTGCCATCTCTGGCCGCAGACAGCAGGTATCCACTCCACAGCTCGGGTGCTGGCAGGCCAAGAGCCACCCCCTGCGTGAGCGGCTGGCATCCGCCGGGGAGCCGCGCAGGGGCACCGCTTCGCAGGAGCATTGGGAGCCACCTCGATGGCCAGCGACCCCGCCAGCGCCACCTGGTCCCTGCCCTGAGGCGGCCTGGAGCTTGCAAAGGGCCACTGCCAGGACGGGCGGTTGGCCTG
>NZ_JBHOQV010000073.1:0-74752 GCF_042408735.1 Thermogemmatispora sp. | reverse complement strand
GAATAGAGGGAGCGCCGTTATCATGCCGGACCGTCTCTACGCGACCGATAACGCAGACTTCGAACGCCTGCTGTCACTGGGATTCACAGAAAGCGAAGCCAAGCGGCTTCTCTATCTGCGAGACCATGTCGATGAGCAAGTTGAATATCGCGAAATTCTCGAGGAAAGCCGTCGACTTAACTTTATCCGCTGGCTGATCGAGCACGATCGGATCAGCAGGTAATGCAGATAGATTAAGCCAGAAGAGCGGCGGGCCAGGAGCCTGCCGCTCTTTTTATCCCATGCTCGCCTCCTTTGCCTCCTTCCCCCAACCAGGAGCAGACCATCTAACGAGACAACAGGTCGCCTTCCCCGCCCCGCTGGAAAGCTTGCTCAAGCAGCTCGTTCACTGCTTCGCTCACCAGGCAGCCTCGCCGGAAGGCAGCAGCCCGCAGCGAAGCACTGGTAGGCCAGAGTGACTTCTGCCAGGTTTGCACCATAGTCGCCCGCCCTCCGCAGGAAAAAGCCTGCCCGAATGCCCTCCAGTGAAGATAGCTGGAGAGCAGCATTAGTTCCTAGAGTATTTCCGTTCTACAGTACGATATTGTCCGCGATCGTTGTGTTTCAGCACATAATGAAACAAAACAAGTTCCATAGCCGTATTGCGGGTGCCTGAGAGGCTGTCGCCGGCAGAGCGAAGGGAGATCGGGCCTGGGGCGCTCGTAGGGGAAGATCGCCGACGGGCAGGCTGAAGGGGGTCGGCAGCAAGGCGAAGTAAAAGCCGGCTGCCCGGGTCTGAGTAGGCCATAAGCCGAATTCTGTTCCCGCCATACCTTGCGGTGAGGCGGGTGGCAATCATCTCTCTGGGACGACGGTTACCCGCCGCCTCTAGCGACCAACCCGAGGGTTAACAGGCGAGCAACCTGCGAGCAGGCTCCGCTCGCGGCCTCCAGCGCGGCCCACGAGAGGACCTGCTACTCCCTCTGCTCGGTCTTGCTCCGGATGGGGTTTACCCGGCCAGGCGGTCACCCGCCTGCCGGTGGGCTCTTACCCCACCATTTCACCCTTACCCGCAGCGGCCTGTTGCCAGGCCGGCGGGCGGTATCGTTTCTGTGGCACTTTCCTTGGGGTCGCCCCCACTGGCCGTTAGCCAGCATCCTGCTCTGTGGAGTTCGGACTTTCCTCGAGCCAGCAGCCTGCCGTTCCCTCATCCCAGCCCGCCTTCTCGCGGGGCTGGAAGGCCGGGACCAAGAGAACGTTGGGCCAACCTGACCCGCGATTGCCTGGCCTGCTCAGGCCCGCGCAGCTGAATATAGAGTAGCACACTGGGAACGCGCCGTCTACAACGTTGACGAGCCTTATGCCGAGGCGTTACAATGACCTTGCTTACACCTGATTCAAACGGGCTACGAGTACGGAAACATTTCAGCCATGAGCACCGGTCGGCGCATTCGCTTAACCTCGCTCGCCAGTTGTGCCGGTTGAGCGGCCAAAATGGGCCCGGCGGCCCTGGCGCAGGTTCTGCGTCCCCTGAAAGCCCAGAACGTTCCGCCCTCTCTGCTCGTGGGCCTAAGCGCCGCCGACGATGCGGCAGTCTACCAGCTTAACGAGCAGCAGGCCATTATCAGCACGGCGGACTTCTTCCCGCCCGTGGTGGATGACCCTTATGTTTTTGGCGCGGTTGCTGCCGCTAACGCCATGAGCGATGTCTACGCTATGGGCGGTGAGGTGCTGATGGCCATCAATCTCGTTGCGTGGCCCGACGATCTCGACACGGAGCTGTTGAGCGAGATTCTGCGCGGCGGCGCTGAGACGGTAGCCCGAGCCCAGGCCGTCATCGCCGGCGGCCATACCGTCAGCGATCGCGAGCCAAAGTATGGGCTGGCCGTCACCGGCAGTGTCCACCCGCAGCGCATTTTTACCAAAGGCGGCGCCCAGCCAGGCGACCTGTTGGTCCTGAGCAAGCCACTGGGCACGGGTCTGATCACGACAGCCCACAAGCGCGATCAGGTCGCCGAGGAGGACCTCGCGGCTGCCTGCGCCTCGATGATGCATCTCAATCGCGAGGCCAGCCGTGCGCTGGCCGAGCTGGCAGCAAGCAGCGGAGGCGTGCACGCTGTGACCGATGTGACTGGCTTCGGCCTGCTCGGGCATGCCTGGGAAATGGCCTCACAGAGCCTGACCAGCATGCGCTTCACGTTCTCCTCGCTGCCGCTGCTGCCCCACGCTGCCGATTACGCGGCGCGCGGCTGCACTCCCGGTGGAACCAGCCGTAATCGGGCCTACTTCGGCCCCCATGTCCAACTTGGCCAGGCCCTGGACACGGTCGCGGAGGCCATCCTTTGGGACCCACAGACCTCGGGGGGCCTGCTGGCAGCGATCGCTCCGGAGCTATGGCCCCGCCTGGCCGCTCTGGCGCCCACAGTTCCATTCTGGCTCATCGGCGAGGTGACAACCAGGCACAATGAGGAGGCACAGGTGTTACTGGAGGTGTACTAACGACAATGGCTGCAGGATATAGAGCACTGGAAGAGGCCTTGGGCGTCGAGTTTCGCGACCTTGCTCTGTTGCAACTGGCCCTGACCCATCGCTCCTATATCTATGAAACGCCCGGTGCCGGGCGCGAGTCGAACGAGCGCCTGGAGTTTCTCGGCGATTCGATCCTGGCTTTTGTCTGCGCTGATTTCCTATACCGCACTTTTCCTCAGCTCAATGAGGGCGAGCTGAGCAATCTGCGCGCCGCTTTGGTGAAGACGGAGACCCTCGCCCAGTTCGCACGCGATCTGAACTTGCGCTCCTTCTTGCTCCTCGGTAAGGGCGAGCAGCAGAGCGCTGGCAGCCAGCGCGTGCTGGCCTCAGCCTTCGAGGCGCTGCTAGGAGCGATCTATCTCGATCAGGGACTGGAGGCCGTGCGCCGCGTGATTATTCCTCGCGTGGAGCCACTGGCCCATACGATCGTGGAAAAGCGCCTTTTCAAGGACAGCAAGTCTTTGCTCCAGGAACTGGCCCAGGCTCGCGAGGGCATCACCCCTTCCTATCGCCTGGTCAGTCAGGAAGGCCCTTCTCATAACCGCGAGTTCACGGTCGAGGTGCTCCTGGGCGAGCGGGTCATCGGTCGTGGCCAGGGACGCAATAAACAGGCAGCCGAGCAAGAGGCCGCCCATGCGGCTCTGGACAGCCGCGGCTGGCTGTAAGCCCGCCTGCCTGGCGGCTCTGCGCGCCTCAAAGGATTTGGAGAAAAAAGCACGATGCTTACTCTTTCAGGAAGAAAGGGTTGGATGGTTGGTTAGCAGGATAGGGAGGAGGAGAACACCATGCGACTGGAGCCGACGCCGCGTCCAGAGCAGACCCTGCGAGTCAGTGCGCGGCTGATCACAGCAAGCACGATCCTGCATTTGTCTTCTGATGAGCTGGAGCGCTGCATTAACCAGGAGCAGACCGAGAACCCAGCCCTGGAGGTTCAGGAGCAGCGCGTCTGCCTTTTCTGCGGAGCTTTGCTACGCGGTAGTGGCTCTGTCTGCGCTTCCTGCGGCCACTACGCACCGGCAAGCCTGGCCGAGGGCAGGACCTCGCTCGACGAGCCTGGAGATGGCCCTCTTTGGGAGCGCTTCTTCCAGCCTTTCTACGATATGGATAACTACGGCTTTGTCGAGGCCGACGCCGAGGCCGAAGATGATCCCCTGGCCCATATCGCTACCCCCGAGCCGCTGGCTGAACGCCTTCTCCAACAGCTCGAAGCTCTGATCCCCCCCGAAGAAGCCCCCATCGCCGAGCACCTGGTAGGCAATCTAAACGAGCGAGGCTATCTGGAGATCAGCACAGCCGAGATCAGCCGCTATCTCGATGTGCCCCTAGAGCGCGTCGAGTACGTCCTTAAACAACTTCAGACCCTGGAGCCGCTGGGCATCGGGGCCCGCGACTTACGCGAGTGCCTGCTGATCCAGCTAGAAGCCCTGGCCGAGCAGGAAACGCCTCACCCCCTGGCGCGCACGCTGATCGAGCGCTACCTCGACCGCCTGGGACGCAGTCAGTATCAGGAGATCGCCCGTGAGCTGAAGGTGCCCGAACAGGAGGTTCGAGCCGCAAGCGCTTACATCCGCAGCCGCTTATATCCTTTCCCCGCCCATACCTACCGCCTCGACGGCCATCCCTCTCAGCGAGAAAGCAGCGCTATGTATGTACGCCCCGACGTTATTATTCGCCGCGGCGATCATGGCTTCGAAGTCGAATTGATCGAGGAGAAGCGCTATCACCTGGCCGTTAACCGCGGCTATCGCGCTCCAGAGGGCGAGAGCACTAGCCCCGCCCTGCAGCGCTATTTCTCCCAGCAGAGCGAGCGAGCACGCTTCTTTATCGACTGTATCCAGCGCCGCTGGCGCACGCTGAAACAGGTGGCAGAGGTGGTTGTCGAGCAGCAGCGCGACTTTCTGGAGAGAGGGGTTCGCTACCTGCGCCCCTTGACCCGCGCCGAGGTGGCGGCCCGCCTCGGCCTCGACGAGGGAACGGTGAGCCGCGCTACTGCCAATAAGTACGCCTTACTCCCGAACGGGCGCCTGATCCCCTTCTCCGACTTTTTCGACAGTTCGTTGGGCGTCAAAGATATTTTGCGCGAGATCATCCAGCAGGAGGCTCCTCAGCGGCGCCTCAGCGATGAGGAGCTGCGCCGCTTGCTGGCCGAGCGCGGCATCTACCTGGCCCGGCGCACGGTAACCAAGTATCGCGAGGAAATGGGGATCGGCTCCTCACGTGAGCGCTGACGGACGCGCGTAGATGGTCCGCTCATGGTCGTAGATCACCATACCCGGACCACCTCCTTTCATATGGCGCACGTGACGCTGAAGCGTATAGTCAACAGGTACGCTGCTGTTGTCACGTGCCTGACTGTAATAGGCGGCCAGGCTGGCTGCCTGCTCAAGAGTACTGCGCGGCACCTGGCGACCCGCGGCCTTGATGATCACGTGGGCGCCAGGTACGCCGCGAGCGTGCAGCCAGACATCGTTGCCGCTCGCCTGGCGGAAGGTGACCTCCTCGTTCTGACGGCTGTTGCGCCCGACTAAAATAGTGAAACCATCGCGACTCTGCAGGGAGAGCGGGACCCCTCCCCCCGGAGGCAGGGCCTTTGCCCGGCTAGCCTTCTTTTTGCCCGCCTTTTTCTGCTCCTCGGAACCTTTCCTCCCATGCAGATAACCAGCCGCCTGAATCTCAGCCTTGACCAGCTCGATCTCTTCGGGCGTCTCGGCCAGCATCAGGTCGGTCTGCAGCTGTTCCAACGTGGCCAGCTCCGCCTGATTGCGCTCAATCTGCTCAGGCAAGAGAGCCGCTGCCCGCCGCAGCTTCTGATACCTGGCAAAGAGCCGGTTGGCATTGCCGACAGCGTCGAGGCGCGGATCAAGCTCGATGGTGACCCTGGGCGGCTCCTCCTGGGCAAGGTCGGCAGCAAAGAGATCGGGCAGGCTGACCTGCTTTTGGCCTCGCTCGATCTCGTGCTGGAAGGTAAGCAGCAGCTCGCCCTGCCGCCGATAGTTCTCGGCCTCGGCGAGGGCCTGTTGCTCTTCCTCCAGGGCGGCAGCCCGCCGGCGGCAGCGCTCGATCTGGGTCTGGAGCAGCTTGCGCAGCGGTGCCCGCCGGCTCTCAAGAGCATCGAGCCACTCACTCCGGGCATAAAAGTCGTCGATCAGAACGTTGATTGAAGCCGCTTCGCGGATGCGTACCCCCTCCACGGCCCTATACTGCTCCAGCACGTAGGGAGCAAAAGCCAGGGGACGGCCCTGTCTTCGGGACTGCGGCTCCTCCTCCGCCGAGGATCCTTCAAGGCGCTCCACGAGCTGGGGCCGCCAACGATGTGTATCGTAGAGGGCCGCCAGCTCACGGATATTCCAGGCCAGTTCTTCCCACTGTTCCGGACGAAGCTCCAACCCGGCCTCGCTCTCGCCCAGTGTACGATAGACGGCCTCGCGCGCCAGTAGGGGACTGAAGCCGAGCAGGTGACGAACGAGCAGCTGCCAGAGCCTGGGGACCACCTCTTTATGCCGCTGCGAGGCTTTGACCACCTCCTCCGCCGCGGGCGCCGGTTCCCCCTCCTCATTTCCCGGCAGGATGGCCAATTGGGAGGCCGTGACCGTCGTCGGCTCCAGGCGCGGCAGGAGCTGCCCGGCAAAGCTCCGCTGCTGGGGTGGCGGCGGCACATAGGGCACATTGGGCATGATCACGCGATAGCGGTTTATGTCCGAACCAACGCGCTTATGGCAGCCGAGGATCAGACCCTCCTCGTTGCAGAGCACAATATTGCTGGTACGCCCCATAATCTCGGCGATCAGACGCAGCCGCTGATACTGATAGCCGGCAACCGGCTCGGCAGCCAGGTCCTGCCCAGGCCACTCAGGTCGCTCATCAGGCGCCAGAGCCGGCATGGCCTTTTTGTCTTCCTCCTGGTCGTCGCGCCAGACTCGCGCGCGAAAGATGAGATGAAGGACCCGCTCCCAGCGCGGTTGCTCGATGGCCTCGAGGCGCGCCCCCTCCAGATACTTGCGGAGTAGCATTACAAAAGGGGGTGGCTCAGGAACCGCCCGCGGCGGTTTGCGCAGCGTCAGATGCAAACGTGCAAGTTGCGGATGCGCCGAGAGATAGAGCCAGCGCTTCTGGCCCTTCTCATCCACACCTGCCCGCGGCGGACAGTAGCACTCAATAGCAATAGAGTGCTCGGTGGGAGGGATCACTGTCTCGATACGCGCACCCGTCAGGAGCGCGCGCAGCTCGTCAGCAACAGCCGCAAGGGTGATGGCGTCGACATACATGTGAGAAACCTCACCGGTGGCTATAGCGTTTCGGGATATTGTACAATTATAGCAGTCCTGGTTCATCCCTTACGCTGGGCAAGCGCCAGGGAGAGCAGAGCGGCCCCCTTTGCGCAGTCTTCTACCCAAGCGTTGCGCCCCCGGGAAGCCTGATCTGCAGTTCGCGCTGCCCGCGTAGCTCGGTCGGCCTGCTCATCAGCTCGATCGAACAGTCAAGGGCTTAGCAGTCCCCTCGGGGCGGCAGATCTCTTGGAGAGGAGCTATCAGCCGTCTCGCCTGTTTGCTTGTCTGTCTGCCTGGCCAGGCCAACACGCACGCCGATAGGTCAGATGCCAGCCGACAAGGATGTCCACCGCGCCCCACTCGCCAGACAGCTCTCCAGGGAGGGGAAGCGCTTGCCCTGCATGCCAGTCGTGGACGGTGGCGGGATGACCGGACAAGACCAGACCTGCTCGGGCGTTCGCCCGGCCCGTGCCGTGGTAGGTGCGCCGGCCGGGATGCGCCTGGGATAGCAGCAGAGCGGAGCATAGCACAGTAGCGCAGGAAAAGCAGCATGCATCTTGAGATGGAGCCTACAGCCGAGAGAGAGAGCGCCACGCTCCGGCCAGGGGAGAAGCAAGGACTGCTTTTTGTGCTGTCCGCCCCCTCGGGGACGGGCAAGGATAGCGTCATTCAGGCGCTGAAGCGGCAAGGCATGGACTTTCATGTGGTGGCTTCGGTGACGACGCGCGCTCCCCGACCCGGAGAGAGCGAAGGCCACCCTTATCATTTCATTAGCTACGAGGAGTTTCAGCAGCTTGTGGCGAATGACGAGCTGATCGAGTACGCCAACGTCCACGGCCACTGGTATGGACAGCCCCGCCGCCAGATTAAGGAGCATCTGGCAGCAGGCCGCGACGTCCTGCTGAAGGTCGATGTCCAGGGCGCCGCGACCATTCGACAGAAGATTCCCCAGGCCATCCTTATTTTCCTGGCCCCACAGACCCAGGAGGAGCTGGCTCAGCGCCTGAGCCGGCGACAGACAGAAGATGCCGAACAATTTCGCCGGCGTCTGGCCGATGCCGCCAATGAGCTGGCTCAGTACCGCTGGTACGATTATCTGGTCATCAATCGCGAGGGCCAGCTCGCCCAAGCGGTCGAGCAGGTTCGGGCGATTATGATCGCCGAACATTGCCGCGTTCAGCCGCGTTACGTGGAACTGTAAGGCAGCTTTAGAGCTTTGAGAGGAGGCCGTATGACGGATATACGTTTCGAGCAATCCGGTACCAAAGAGCGTAACTTAGCAATGGAGCTGGTACGTGTTACCGAGGCAGCGGCCCTGAGCGCAGGTCGCTGGATGGGACGGGGCGATAAGGAGAAGGCCGATCAGGCCGCCGTGGATGCCATGCGCCAGGCCCTGGATGGCGTGGATATGGATGGCGTAGTCGTCATCGGCGAGGGCGAGAAGGACGAGGCTCCCATGCTCTATATCGGGGAACGCGTTGGGAATGGCGCCCCTCCCCAAGTAGATGTTGCCGTTGATCCCATCGATGGAACACGCTTACTCTCCCTGGGCCTGCCAGGAGCACTGGCCGTTGTCGCCACTGCCGAGCGCGGTACCATGTATTCCGCACCGCCCGGGGTCTTCTATATGGAGAAGATCGCCGTCGGTCCCGTCGCCAGGGACGTGATCGACATCAATGCCCCGGTCACAGTCAACCTGGAGCGGATCGCCCGCGCCAAGGACGCGCAGATCGACGATCTGACAGTCATTATTCTGGACCGCCCGCGCCACCAGGAAATCATTCGCCAGATTCGCCAGGCGGGCGCCCGCATCCGCCTGATCAGCGATGGCGATGTGGCCGCAGCCATTCTGGCGGCAATGGAGGACTATCGCGGCGTCGATGTCTTGATGGGGATCGGCGGAGCGCCCGAGGCCGTTCTGGCCGCTGCCGCTATCAAGTGCCTGGGCGGCGCTATGCAGTGCAAGGTCTGGCCACGCTCAGAAGAGGAACGCGAGAAGTTTAAGGCCGAAGGAATCGACCTCGACCAGGTGCTGACGATCGATGATCTGGTGCGCAGCAACGATGTCGCTTTTGCCGCTACAGGCATCACGAGCGGCGAGTTACTCGACGGTGTTCAGTACTTTGGATGGGGCGCCCGGACTTCCTCCATCATGATGCGCTCCCGCTCCGGCACCGTACGCTATATCCAGGCGCGCCATAAGTGGCGCCGCGGCCTGGCTCAGACCACGCGCTAGCCAGTAAGTCGTCCCAACCCGCTGCTGGTCGATTGTCCTCTGGGACCGGTGGCCTCTCTGCTCTTTCCCCCGCCCCCGCTGCGGCGAGGTCCCTCTGCTCGCTCACTTCGACGAGCATGGAGTGGCATCAAGGCCACTAGAGAGGCCACCACCCACCCCTCCTTCTCCTGTCTCTCCCTCTTTCTTTCCTTCTTTCTCCCTTCCTTTCTTCACTTTCTCTCACCGCGACCTTCTTCGCTTCATGACCCCCTCGGGCAAAAGCGCTCGCCCGGACTGACCAATCAAGGGCATCTGTAACCAGATAGCGTATTGTTCTGAGAGACAGAGCTGGCGCCGGCCTTGTCCACAGCGACGCAAGTGACAGTTCAGAAGCAGTCAGATCAGTGAAGGAGGCCCTCTTTATGCCTGTATCACCTTCCCCAGGCTACCTCTCGGCTCGCCGGCAAGGCAAACGGCTCAAACCCGGCTTCTTCTGCCCCCGAGGAATCATGTCCTTCAGCCTCTTGCTTCCTCTGGCCATTGTCACTAGCCTGCTCCTCCTGGCGGCCTGCGGCGGCGGCAGCACGGCCATCAACGCCACGCCGACAGCCAGCTATACCGCACCAACGACTGGCCCTTCGCCAACTTCACAGGCGACGCAGTCCTCTACGGGCACGCTCAATACAGTGCAAGTGCAAATTATCGAGCAGAACGGGCGCTACCAGTTTTCACCAGCAACGCTCACGATCAAGAAGGGGACAAAGGTCGAGTGGATCAACAAGTCGGATGCACCCCACACCGTGACCAGCGACAGCGGGGCTTTCAGCGCCTCTAACACTCTTGAGGAGGGCCAGACCTTCAGCCTGGTCTTTACAACGGCAGGAACCTATCGCTATCACTGCAGCATTCACAGCTACATGACCGCCACCATCGTAGTGACGGCCTGATGAGCGGCAAGAAGACTGGGACTGCGAGCAGGCCAACCGGGGGCTCGTTTCAGGCCCTAACCTCAGCAGTGATGCCTGTCGGCCACTGCTCAAGCGGAGAGACAGGGGCTGAAGCGAGTCCCAATCGCTCTGCAAGCATGCCTTGAGGAGAAGAGTCCTGGCCGACCATCAGCTTTCACGAGCAAGCTGGCTGGCGGCTCACAGGCGCTGGAGCTTCTCGATCACCGCATCGGCCACCTGGGAAGTTCCGACCGCCGTCGGATCATCAGGGCGCGGCTTCAGATCATAGGTGACGTTCTTCCCTTCGGCGATGACCTGAGCGATGGCCTTTTCCAGGCGATTGGCGGCCTCCTTCTCGCCCAGATGACGAAGCATCAGAACGCCGGAGAACATCATAGCCATTGGGTTGACCTTATTCTGTCCGGCATACTTCGGGGCACTGCCATGCACCGGCTCAAAGACCGCGTAGTGGTTGCCGATATTGGCTCCAGGCGCTACACCCAGCCCACCGATCAGACCCGCCGATAGGTCGGAAACAATATCGCCGTAGAGATTGGGAAGCACCAAAACATCGTATTGTTCCGGTTTCTGAACAAGCTGCATACAAATATTGTCGACGATGCGGTCCTCAAACTGGATATCGGGATACTCGCGGGCCACCTCTTGGGCTGTGGCCAGAAAGAGACCATCGGAGAATTTCATAATATTGGCTTTATGAATAGCGGTGACCTTGCGACGACCATGCTCACGAGCATAGTTAAAAGCAAAGCGCACGATCCGACGGCTGGCGGCCAGCGAAATATACTTGAGGCTGATGGCCGATTCGGGGTCCAGGCGCGTGCCGGTCGTGCGCTCTACCAGATCGATCAGCTCGGCCAGCTCAGGTGAGCCGCGCTGAAATTCGATACCGGCGTAGAGATCCTCGGTGTTCTCGCGCACGATGATGAGATCGACATGCTCGTAGCGGGAGCGAAGTCCAGGGTAGGTCTTAGCCGGGCGAACGTTGGCATACAGGTCGAGCTTTTTGCGCAGAGTGACGTTGGCGCTGCGTACCCCCTTGCCAACAGGGGTAGTAATCGGCCCCTTGAGAGCCACCCTGGTACGCTTGATGGACTCAATGACTTCGTCGGGCAGAATGGTCCCTTGCTTCTCCAGGGTTTCCATCCCTGCCTGGCAGACCTCCCAGTGGAACTCCACTCCCGTCGCCTCCAGCACGCGGCGGGTTGCCGTGGTGATCTCCGGTCCGGTCCCATCTCCGGGAATGAGGGTTACCGCATGCGGCATGAAGTCCTCCAGAACTGCAGAGTTTTTTTGTAGCCAAGAGGTTGAGCAATCATGTAGAGATTATAGCACGAGTGCCAGCCACCAGCCCACCGCTGCCAGCAGCCCCCGACTGAAAGGGGGAGCGACCGGCCCTAGCGCTGATCAGAGTCAGCGGGCGTGGCCGCCAGCGAGGCAGGCTTCCCTTTGGTGGCCCGTGTCGAGGTCGAAGCCGCTGTCTGCGTCTCTTGCTTGCCGACGCTCTGGCTACCCTGGCTACTCTCCGCAGTCTCTGTTGTCTTCCCCGCACCTACCTTCTTACCGGTACTGTTCTTCTCCCTCGTACTCTTCTTCCCCTTGCTCTTCTTATTAGAAGCGGAGGCTTTAGTCGTGCTGCGTCTGCGTATGCTGCTGCCTGTCACCTTCCCGTTGGAGGCCGCCTGCGAGCCTTTGGTCGTCCGCCGGCTCTTGCCGGTAGAGGCTGTGAGCGAGACTGTCTCCTGGCTGGCCGCCGATGATTCGCCGCTCTCTGGTAGCCCATCTGCGCTTTGCTCCCCCTCGGTCGGAGTCTTCTTGCGTCGAGAGGACCTGCCGCGCTGGTGAGAGACCAGACCATTCTGCTGGGGTCGCTCCTCGGGATTCTGCTGAGGCAGCACGACCTCCTCATAGCAGACCGGCTCCTGGCTGCCACGAGGGATCACCATCAGCCCACCACAGCGGGGGCAGGGTTCCGGCACTGGGCGCTCCCAGATGGCAAAATTGCATGTCGGGTAATTGCTGCAGCCATAGAAGATGCGCCTCGTCTGGCGCGTCTTGCGCTCGACCAGATCGCCACCACACTGGGGGCACAAAGCCCCAGTCTTATTGACGAAGGAGCGCCCATAGCGGCATTCTGGGAAGCCAGAGCAGGAGATGAACCGTCCGAAGCGTCCGCTGCGGATCACCAGCTTGCGGCCACATTCGGGGCACAGCTCGTCTAGCTCCTCGACCGGCTTCTGCACCCGGTCCATCTCAGCCTCCGCTCTGGCGACCGTCTCTTTGAAGGTCTCATAGAAATCGCGCAGGAACTCCGTCCAGGACTGGCGCCCCTCCTCCACATTGTCCAGCTTCTGCTCCATATCGGCGGTGAAGCCGACGTCGACGATCTCGGGGAAGTGCTTATTGAGCAGCTCGTTGACTGTCTCGCCAAGCCAGGTTGGCACAAAGCGACGCTGTTCCTGCGTGACGTAGCCACGCTCCTGAATGGTCGAGATGATAGGTACGTAGGTACTGGGGCGTCCGATGCCCAGCTCTTCCAGCTCTTTGATCAGGCTGGCTTCGGTGTAGCGCGGAGGCGGCTGGGTAAAATGCTGCTGTGGCTTCAGCTGGTGGAGAGCCAGCACCTCGTCGACAGCCAGTACCGGCAGAAGGCGCTCTTCCTCATCTCGCGGCCAGACTGCATAGAAGCCGGGGAAACGCAGATGGGAGCCGCTGGCCCGAAAGACGTACTGACCCGCCACAATATCGGCGCGGACCGTATCGAAGAGAGCCGGAGCCATAAAGCTGGCCACGAAGCGTCGCCAGATCAAGCTATAGAGCTTGTACTGATCGGGCGTCAGGTACTCGCGCACCAGCTCAGGCGTAAGCGTCACATCGGTCGGACGGATCGCCTCATGGGCATCCTGGGCGGTGGCCTTGAGCTTGCCCACGCGCCCCGGTCCGACGAAAGGCTGGCCATAGGTCTGCTCAATAAAGCGACGCACGTTGGCCTTGGCCTCATCAGAGACGCGGGTCGAGTCGGTGCGCATGTAGGTAATCAGTCCCTGGGAGCCGCGCGGCCCCAGCTCGATGCCCTCGTAGAGTTGCTGGGCCAGGCTCATTGTCTTCTTCGGCTTAAAGTAGAGGCGAGAGGAGGCATCTTGCTGCATGGTGCTGGTCGTATAGGGAAAGGGAGGCTGGCGGCGTACTTCGCGCTGCAGCAGGCGCCAGACCGTGAAGTTTGCTCCTCGCAGCTCGGCCAGAATGGCTTCGGCTTCCCGCTGATTGCCGATATGCAAACGCCGCCGAGTCTCCTCAGCGCGCCGTTCGCTCTCGCCCTCCGGCCCCCCCTCACTCTCCTCACCCTCGGCTGCAGCCTCTTCTTCTCCCTCGGCTGGTGGCTGACCGGCCAGTTCGGTGAAGCGCGCCACCAGGGTGGCTTCAAAACGCTCCTGCTCGCCCAGCTTGCTCAGCAAGGCCGTAATCGTCCAGTACTCCTGAGGAACAAAGTCGCGAATCTGTCGCTCACGATCGCAGATCAGGCGCAAGGCGACCGACTGCACGCGCCCGGCGCTGGTGCCCGACTGCACGCGCCGCCAGAGAAGAGGACTGATCTTGTAGCCCACCAGACGATCAAGCACTCGACGCGCCTGCTGTGCATTGAAGAGATCTTCGTTAATAGTCCGCGGCTTCTGAATGGCCTCCTGTACTGCTTTGCGCGTAATCTCATTAAAGACAGCGCGGCGCGGATTCTTGAGTCCCAGGGTCTGCATCAGGGACCAGGCGATGAACTCTCCCTCGCGATCTGGGTCGGGGGCCAGATAAACTTCCTCGGCCTTCTTCGACGCCGCCTTCAGCTCGGCAATGACGCCCTTTCGCTCCTCGATAATCTCGTACTGTGGCGCAAAATCCTTGCGCGTGTTGACGCCAAGGCCCTTCTTGGGCAGATCAATAATGTGCCCCATGGAGGCGCGTACTTCGAAATCGCGCCCGAGGAACTTCTCGATGGTCTTGGCTTTTGCCGGAGACTCAACAATGACAAGCTTCTTTGCCATTAATCAACCTGTACCCGATTTGCAGATGTTATCCTTTTGAACGCCAGGTGAGCCGTTCAATCTCACAGGATAGGATAGCACACGTTGACAAGGGGGGTGGCAAACCGGGCTACTGGCCAAGGGCCTCCACAGGCTGCCACTTCTCTCCCTACTCATTACGTGTATGCTTTCTGAGTGAGATAACACAAGACGGCCCCCCGATCTTCCCCCAACAGCCAGGCGAGTGGCCCCACTTTCCTGCAGACCCCGGCTTTTTCCTCACTGGGAGTACAATAGTGGAGAATACGCCCCTTTCGCAGCTCTTACTTACTTTCTTTCTTGCTTTGAGGGCGAGAGCAGGGTTGACCCTGGCTCCAAACAGCTTGAGAGCGCGAGAGGAGCGCGTGGGCAGAAGATGGATGGGAGGGTTGATAGATGCCTGGTACTTTTGAGCGACGCAGACAGCGATCCGCTCGTGATCATCAGGGCCGGGGATCGTCCCTGTCCGGCCGACTACTGGCGATACTCCGGTCGCTTTTGATCTATAGCTGCACCCTTAGTCTACTCCTGCTCAGCAGTGCCTGTGAGCCTGTCTGGAAAAGCGGCTCGGGGTCGGCCCTTGAGCGAGCTGGCGGCATTCCCAAGCGAGCAACTGCCACGCCGACCCCCACACCGACCCCCACGCCAATCCCTCGGCCAGTAGAGCAGTATGGCTTCCAGAAAGGGATCGTCTATCCTGGCTGGAGTCGAAGCGCTTATGGCCTGAGCGATCGCCGCTGGCAGGAGAGCCTACAAGAGATCCGGCGCAGCACGGCCGCCGAGTGGCTGGAGATGCCAGTACTTTTCTCCCAATCGACCCCAGACGCCATCGATATCGGCCTGGACCAGGCAGCGCCCAGCGTCGCCTCCTTTGTTGCTGGTGTGCGCAAAGCTCACGAGGTCGGCTTCAAAGTCTTTCTCGCCCCCTTGCTGACCGTACGCCAACCGGGCGGCTGGGCCGCCCTGGTCATGCCAGCTCCCGAGCAGCAGCAGCGCTGGTTTGACCGCTACTGGCAGGCCCTACGGCCCTATGTTGAGGCGGCCGAGGCCAACGGAGTGGAACAGATCGCCCTGGCGACCGAAATGGAGTGGCTGCAGAGCAACGCCCCCAGCGCTCTCTGGCGCCAGCTCATCGAGCGCGTTCGTAGCATCTACACCGGCAACCTGACCTATGACATCAACTGGTCCACGATGGATCAGCCGCCAGCGTGGCTGCGTGATCCCCGCCTTACCTTCATCGGCGTCTCCGAGTACATTTCCCTCAGCGACGCCCCCGTACGCCTGGATGCTCAAACCATGATCGTCCTCTGGCGCGAACAAATCAAGACCCGACTCGATGAGCTTGCCGAGCAGCTGAACCGGCGCATCGTCATCAGCGAAATTGGCTATCGCAATAGTGCCGACGCGCTCTATCAGGTCTGGTCGCCCACCTCCGCGGCCCCAGCCGATCCTCAGCAGCAGGCCGATGCCTACAACGCCGCCCTCACCAATGTCATGGCCGATGAGCATATTGCCGGCATCTTCTTTTGGGGCTGGGACGGCGTAGCCCGCTTCTCGATCCGCGGCCAGCAGGCCGCCGCCGTGCTGCATCGCTGGTACAGCGGCGCCGGTACCAGCGGATCATCCTGAGGTAAGGCCGGGCAAGCTCTGGAGTTGGCCTTCGTTTCTCGGCCAGCCCAGGGGAACGGGATGCCGGTTCGATTCAGGCTCGGGACCGGAGCCGAGCATCACCAGCCAGCCTCTCTGCGGGAGCTACAGCGGGGGATCAAGGCCCACCAAGCCAGGTGGGAGCCAGAAGATCTATCTCTGGCTTGCGGTCTTGACCGCTTCACGTGCGCATGCTATGCTGCAACTAGGCAACGAGAAAAATAGATACAACTATTGAGACAGGCGCTGGTTCGGAGGAGAAGCATGCAGCAACATCGGCCATCTCACGTGATCTCTCAGGGAGCCAATCAGGGCGAGCCCAGAGGGAGCAGATGGCTTCGGACAAAGAAAGGCCGCCCAGAGGTCAAACCAGGATCAGTTACCGGAGCGGCAAGAGCCGGCCAGCGCTCAGCGAGGCGCCGCCTCTCGTTGAGAGCGGCCCTGGCGGTGGTCAGCGGGCGCGCCGCTGGGGCCTTAAGTCGCCGTCTCCGGCTCGGCGGCGGCACGAGCATTGTCGGCCTGGTAGCCCAACGCATCTATCCGGATATCATTCGCCACCTGGCCACCCAACTGGAACACGGAAGCGTCCTGGTCACAGGGACCAACGGCAAGACAACCACGAGCGGCTTCCTGGCCGCCATTCTGCGTGATGCGGGCCTGCGCGTCTGGCGCAACCGTGAGGGAGCTAACCTGCTGCGCGGCGTCGCCGGCGCTCTGGTGGTGCGTGCCCTCCCCAACGGCAACCTACGCCGCTCAGGCCAGGCCATCTCGGTCCTCGAGATCGACGAGGCAGTCATGCCGCAGGCCGTCCGCCTGTTAGAGCCGCGGGCCGCCGTCTTCGTGAATCTCTTCCGCGACCAGCTCGACCGCTATGGCGAGGTGGAAAGCGTGGCCTCGCTCTGGCGACAGACCGTCAAAGGGCTGCCAGAGACCACCACCCTGGTACTGAACGCCGACGACCCCACTACGGCCAGCCTGGGCGAACTGGCTCGCGGACCCGTCCTTTACTTCGGCCTGGAGGACCTGACGCTGGACGTGAGCGGCCAGGATGGTCGGGGATCACCAGGAACCTATCAGGCCGTGGATAGCCGTAGCTGCGTGCGCTGCGGCAGCGATTACCACTATAGCGCTCGTTTCTACAGCCACATGGGCCATTATCAGTGCCCACACTGCGGACTGGCCCGCCCATCTCCCAGCGTCCGCGCGCTTCAGGTGCGCCAGGATGGCTTCGATCGCCTGCGGGTGATGGTCGAGACGCCGACACAGCAGGGCGAGATTGTGATCCCCTTGCCCGGGCTGTATAATGTTTATAATGCCCTGGCCGCCATCGCCGCCGCCCAGGCTCTGGGAATTAGCTGGGAACCCATCGTTTCAGGGATCGAGCAATTCAAGCCCGCCTTTGGACGGGGCGAGCGCGTGCAGGTGGCAGGCCGTACCCTGCGCCTGCTGCTGGCCAAGAATCCTACCGGCTTGAATGAGGTGCTGCGCACGCTCTTCAGCGAGGGTACGCCGCGCCATGTACTTTTTGTACTCAACGATAATATCGCCGATGGCCGTGATGTCTCGTGGATCTGGGATGTGGACTTCGAACGCGCCAGGGGCCTGACCGCCAGTCTGACGGTGTCCGGCACGCGCGCTTTCGATCTGGCCCTGCGCCTTAAATACGCCGGCTTCGCTCCCGAGGAGATGATGGTCATCCCATCAATACCGCTGCGCACGCTACAGGAGCTGGCTGGCTCCCAGACAAAAGGACGGCGGAGCCGCGCCAGAGCCAGGCGCCAGCCATCGCCGCGCCAAGGAGCTGGCAGGGCGGCATCCTTTGCCGTTGAGGAGCAGACGGCTGGTCAGCAGACCCAGACTCCTCTATCTCCAGGCCACGGGCTGGCCACAGCGCTGGAGCAGGCGATCGAGCAGACTCCCGTCGGGGAGACGCTCTTTATCGTGCCAACCTACACAGGGTTGCTGGAGCTTCATCGCGAGCTGGAACGGCGAGGGCTGACGCCTCACTACTGGGAGGGACGAGAGTAGATGCATGGCAGGAACGAGGCCCGGCTGACGCTCACTCTGGGGCATCTCTATCCCGATCAGCTCAATTTATATGGGGACCGTGGCAATATTCTGACGCTAAAGCGTCGCTGTGAGCTGCGCGGCATCGAGCTACGTGTCGTGGGCCTGGGCATCGGCGACGCCCTGGCCCCCGATGAGTACGATCTGCTCTTCATCGGAGGCGGCCAGGACAAGGAACAGGCCCCTGTGGCCCAGGATCTCTTCGAGACCAAGGGGATCGGCCTGTGGGCCGCTATTGAGGACGATATGCCCGTGCTGGCGGTCTGCGGCGGCTATCAGTTGCTGGCTCACTACTATCGCCCAGCAGAAGGCCCCGATATGAAGGGGCTGGGAGTCTTCGATGCCTGGACAATCCATAAGGGTCCGCGCTCGCCACGCTGCATCGGCGACGTGGTCATTAGCTGGAACGGCATGACCGTCGTCGGCTTCGAGAATCACGGCGGACGAACCTACCTGGGTACCGCTCGCCCCCTGGGCAAGGTCCTCAAGGGCCACGGCAATAATGCCGAGGATGGTACCGAAGGGGCCGTCTATCGCAACGCCTATGGCACCTATCTGCATGGCTCGCTCCTGCCGAAGAACCCACACTTCGCCGACCACTTGATCGCTCTGGCGCTGCAGCGCAAGTACGGCCCCCGGCAGTTGACAGCCCTGACGACGCCATCAGGCCAGATCATGAACGGCTCTACGCCCACCCAGCTCGCTCCCGTGGAGAATCCCGCCACCCTGCTGCGGCCCCTGGACGACCGCCTGGAGTGGCAGGCCCACGCAGCGATCCTGGAACGCCTGGGCCTCTACGAGGAGGCCGCTACCGCCTTACGGCGCAGCGAGGCGGCGTAGAGGTTGCTTTGCTTGCTCTAGCATCGAGGATTGGGCCATTATGAGCTTTGATCGAACACTGGCTCGCTGCTCTTTCTGCGGTCGGCGCCCACCCGAGGTCAGACGGATGATAGCCGGGCCAGGCGCCGCTTATATCTGCGAAGCCTGCCTGCAGACCTGCAATGAGATCTTGCAGGACCCAAGGCCGTTCTCTCCCAAGGCCCTGGAGCTGGCTTCACGCCCCCCCGTGGTCGTCGCCGCCCCCCTGGAACCCCCCACCAGCAGCCAGGAAGAGCAGCCAGCTCCGCGCGAGGCCCTGCGTACATTAACTCTGGAGCTGGAGCAGAAGCAGCAGGATATGACGCTGATGCTCTACCAGATCCAGTTCTACACCCAGTACTTCGACCTGCATTACCTGTGGATCAGGCCACCGCTCACGCCCGGCTTCGCCTTCGTCCCACGGCTGATCTTCTTCCTGAAAGATAACCTGGGCCAGCAATGGAGCGGAGACCAGGGGGGAATGTTACTGGCGCGGCCCGAACTGGCCAGCGACCCGAACCACTCTGTCTACCAGGGACGGGCCCGCTTCCGCCCGCTTCCATCTCCAGAGGCCCATCGGCTGACTATCCGCGCCGCCGATCCTCTTGGGCAGTTCCAAGATCCTCCTCCGCGCCCCTGGCAGTTCGAGATCGCCCTTTAGCCAGACTCCGGCCCAGCGCCAGCGACAGGCTTGGCCAAGGCAGGGAGATGTCCAGGAAAGGCGGCGCTCTCAGACAAAGAAATAGCACATGGCTGAGGCGCAGCCTGCAGTGAAGAGACTGCCACCTCAGCCATGCTCTTGCCCTCTTGACAGGACTAGCCGCGCTTGCCTGCTATCCGCCCCCTGACTCCACTTTCTCTCAGACTGGCGCGACTCCCCCACTTCCTTCCAGCACTCCCGGGCCTACCTCCGTCAGGCCCTCTGTCATAGCCCTCTTAGCCGCTCCTGCGCCGACCAACCTGGCGCCTGACCTCCCTTGCGAGAACAGAACAGGCAAAGAACAACCCTGGCCATAGAGACCCGACCAACCGGGAAGGCAGACGGAGACTACTCAAGAGCGGGGATCAATAGGCCATAGCCACCCTTCTCCAGGCGATACATGACGTTCACGCTGTTGGTGGCCTCGTTTACAAAGGGATAGAAGGGAAGACCCAGAGCCTCCATCTGGAGAATCGCCTCTTTGTCGCTCATCGGCTTGGTGGGCAGACTGCGGATCTCTTTGATCCTGGCCCACAACGCTTCGTTCTGCTCCTCGCTCAGACGAGCGGGAACAGCCAGATCTTCCGCTTCTTCAGCCTCCTCCTCCCGCGCCGCCGTCACCACCGATCCCATCTCCCCCTCAAGCAGCGAAAGCCGCCCCGAGCGCGCCAACGCCAGCACCTTAACGGGTGGACGCTGATGACGACGCGCAGTGGTCTGCCGATCTTTCTGACGGCAGAACTGGGCAAGCAGCTTGCTCAAAGCCTGGTCGAAGGCCGCGGTGGCTTTGGGAGCGCTGACTTCACTGCGCAGAACAGGCGTTGTTCCAGTCAGCAGGACCTGGACCGTGTAGCGATCCTGGGCGCTGCGGGTGTGCTCCTCTGCGATGGTCACCTCGAGACGAACGGCACTGCTGCGGGGAGAGATGAGGCGCGTCAGCTTGTGAGCCTTGCGCTCGATGTGCTGCCGCAGACGAGGCATAACCTCCATCTGCTTGCCTTTGATGATAATCTGCATAGCTTCTGACTCCCTCTTTCCAAGGCCACAACACCAGTCGGTCCAGGCGATCTGCTGGCGCCTGGGCTAAACGCAGGAGAGCCGACCCCAACCGTGGGCGCAGTTGGGTCCAGCCCATTATATCACTCAGCAGACTCCCGTGACCAGGACTCTCCGGCCCGCCCAGCTTTCATGAAAAAGGTGTTATGAAATCACGGCCTTCCAACAACAGATGCACGCCCAAACGATGAACAAATTTTCATCTATGGAGGTCCTGAATTCATAAAATGTTCATCCATTGCTGTTAAGCTAGAGATAGCGTTGCGGCAATTCTGTACAGTGGAATGAAGGAAGGGGAGTGGCTTTCATGGCGCAGATTCCGAGCGATCACCATGTTACCTATCAGCTCCAGTACCGCAAGTGCGGGAAACCGACCTGCAGCACCTGTCGCGAGGGCCAGGGACATGGCCCCTACTGGTATGCCTACTGGCGCGAAGGATCACGGCTGCGCTCGGGCTATGTAGGGAAGGAGCGGCCGGAGGGGAACGAGTTTGCTGTGAGGGAGAAAAAGCGCTCCTCGCGCCGGCGACGCCAGGAAGGTCAGGCGCGCCGGGGAAACACTCGCCTGTCTCTGGTGCTCGCGCTGAGCTAGAGGAAGGCGCGGCCCAGAGCACGACAGATCAGGCAGCGAAAGTCCAGGGACAGTCAGGGCCAGCCTCTCCTACATGAGGCCACACGGCCAGACGGGGCCGGTCTTCCTCCTTGCGGATTGCGGATACCAGCCGAGGGCCAGGGCGCGGCTCCCGCCGGCGAGCCAGGCTAGCCGCGGCCAGCAAGGCTTCACCGTCTCTGTCGCCACTTCTGCTTCTGTGATAGAATCATCTCGACAGTATTCTACCCAGAGTTGGGAGCTGCGGGATGAAATGTCCATATTGTGGCGGCACCGAGTCCCGAGTCAAAGACTCGCGCGATATCGGCGATGCAATCCACAGGAGACGTGAGTGCGAACGCTGCAAAGGGCGCTTCAGTACGTACGAGCGGGTCGAACCATCCCACCTGATGGTCATTAAGCGCGATCAGCGCCGCGAGCCTTTCGATCGGCAAAAGCTCTATATCGGCATCCGCAAAGCCTGTGAGAAGCGGCCCCTTCCCGTCGGGGAAATCGAGAGCGCCATCGACGAGATCGAGCAAGAGCTTTATCGCATGGGCCGGCAGGAGGTACCCAGCAGCGTGATCGGTGAGCTGGTGATGGAACGCTTGCGCCGCATGGATAAAATCGCCTACATCCGCTTCGCAAGCGTCTACCGCTCCTTCGGCGATGTCGAGACGATGTTCGAGGAAATCCAGCAGCTGCTCAATCGCGAGAAGGCCGAATAAGCCTGCCTCAGCGCTTATCCCACCTCCCTCACGACCCGAGCAGCACCGTCCGCTGACAATCGGAACCGACGGAACCGTCGCCGTGGCAGGAAGACCCGGGCTTTCTTCCTACCTATCGCGCTGATCTGCTCTCCCCGGGTGGGGATTGCCTGTCTTTGCCCTGGAAACCACGTCCCCGCTTCGGCCGCGCCCACGACGCTGATGGATTGGGGGACTCTGGCCCCTCCCTTGCCCCTGCCTGCTGTCTGTCACCTGCTGTCTCTCGCCTCATTCCTTCCCCCTCACTGGCCTCTGCTTCAGCCCCAGGCCGGTCCCCCGTTCTCTTCTCGGCCCGCATCAACCACACTGCGCTCCCCGGCTTCCGCCTCAGTGCTCCGCCAGGCGCCCCTCCGCTTTGCGCAAGCGACGGCTGAGCACGCTCAGCAGCTTGAGCGCAATCTCTGGCTGCTGTCGCAGCACGCTCCGAAACTCCCAGATAGGCAGAATGATGGCTGTGGTCTCTTCATCGGCCACGACACTGGCCGAGCGCGGAAGATCATCCAAGAGCGCCATCTCTCCCAGCACTTCCCCGGGTCCTGCCGTTCCGATTACTTCCTCCGCCCGATCGGGATCGTTGGCCTGGATAATGCTCACTCGCCCCGCGGTGATGATGTAGAGGCCAGTCCCCGTATCGCCCTGATGAAAGAGGGCTGTGCCGCGACTGTAGTGCCTTTCCTGGAGACTCCTGGCGATAGCTTTCAGTTCCTTGTCGCTCAGGCTCGAAAATAAGCTCACCTTTCTTAAGACGTCTTCATACATTGGAAATAGCTCCTCTTGCAAGATCGACTCGCTACCCGAGCAGGCGCCTGCCACGCTTCCATCGTTTTGGCCCGGATGTATTGTACCACAGCGACTCAGCCTTGTCCCCTTTTTGACTTTCTGCCAGCGACGCACTACAATAAGTGGGACGACTGTTCATCCAGGAAGAAACCAAGGCCCGAGCCACTGGCTAGAGAGATCAGAGTGCCATGACAACTCAAGATATCTCCGTGGCCCATCAGCGGCTCCGTGAGGGAGTTGATGCTCTCAATGAGGGCAAACTTGATAAGGCCGCCGAAGCTTTCAGCGATGCCGAGGTGCGCTTCCGCCTGGCCGGCGATTATCGCCACGCCGGCGATAGCCGCATGCTGCTCGCAGAGGTCCAGCAACAGAATAATCTCATCGATAGCGCCATCATCAGCTACTCGCGCGCTCGCAATTATTATCGTCAGGCCGAGCAGCCCCTCAGCGAGGCGGCTGCCACGATGGCCCTGGGGCATTTGGAGCGGCAGCGGGCCCATCTCGATCTGGCTCAGCAGGCTTACGAGGAGGCCAGCGCTCTCTACCAGCAACAGCGCGCTGTCAGGGGACAGGGCAATGTCTGGCTCGCTCTAGGGCATCTGGAGCTTCAGCGCGGCCATATCGCCCAGGCTGCCGCTTATTATCAACAGGCGGTGGCAGCTTTTCAGGAGGCGGGCGAGGCGATTACGGAGGCCGACGCCCGCCGCAGCTACGGCGATACCTGTCGGCTTGAGGGAAAGTTTGCAACGGCAGAAGAAGCTTATCGGCAGGCCCTGGCCGTCTACGAGGCGCAGCGCGATCACTATGGGGCGGTCGATGCTCTGAATGGCCTGGCCCAGATCTGTCTGGAGCAGTGGCGGCTGGCCGAGGCCGCCGATCTTTTCGGTGAGGTGATCCGACGCTCCCTGGAGCTGGAGTATGAGCTGGGGCAAGCCGATGGCAACCTCGGTCTGGCCGCCGTCGCCCTGGCCAACAATCAGCTCGAACAGGCTCTGGCCAGCGCTCAACGCGCTCAGCAGGTCTATGAGAATCAGCGTAATGCCCTGGGGCTTGCTCAGGCCCTGCGCCTGTTGGGCGAGATCAATCTTCGCCGCGGGCAGTTGGCTTACGCCAGCTCGCAGGTACAGCGCTCCCTGCGTACTTATCAGGCGCTGGCGCGTCGTCCCGGGACGGCAGAGGCTCAGCTCTGTCTGGCCGAGATTCTGCGACGACGCGGTCAGCTAGAGCGGGCCACAGAAACGTTCTCAGCGGCCCAGCGGCAGGCCCATCTTTCAACCAATCCGCTCCTGGCAAGTCAGGCGCTGCTGGGTCTGGGTGAGATTCACCGCCAGCGCGGCCAGCCTTCCCGCGCTCACGAACTCTACGAGGAGGCTGCCAGACACGCCGCCCAGCTAGCCGAGCCGTTCCGCTCCTATGGGCTGGCCGAGGCCGCCCTGCGTCAGGCCCGGCTGGCAATTGCCGGTGGCTCGCTTCAGGCCGCCTGGGAGCAGCTCACGAGGGCGCGCCCGGGCAGCGAGTCCGGGCCGCAGCATGCTCGCCTTGTTCCGCTACTGGCCCTGACCGAGGGCGAGTGGTATCTGACGGTTGGCGAGTTTACGCGGGCCGAGGGCCGCTTTAGTGAGGCCCGTCAGCAGGCCGAGGTACTTCAGGAGCCGTTGCTGGCCGCTGAGGCGCTGCTAGCCCTGGCCCGTACCTACCTGGCCCGCAGCGAGCTGCAGGCGGCCCTGTTGACCTACAGCGAGGCCGAACGACAGTTCCAGCAACTGGAGAATCCGGTCGGCACGGCTGCCGCTACCCTGGGGACCGCTCAGGTCCTGATCGGCCAGCAGCGCTGGTCAGAGGCCATTGAACGCTGCGAGACGGCGCTGAGAGGCTTCGAGCAGGGCGAGGATCTGGCCGGCCAGGCCGAGACACTGCTGGCCCTGGGCCTGGCTCGCCGCAACAGTGAGCAGCTCGACGAGGCCTGGACAAGCCTCGAGGCCGCCCTCCAGCTCTATCAGCAGCAGCGTTTGCCCCTGGGTGAGTCGGATACGCGCTACGAGCGCGCCGGGGTGCTGCTGGCACGCGACCAGCTCTCCGAGGCCGCCGGAGAGCTACAGCAGGCCATCAACCTGGTGGAACAGGTGCGCCAGTCGCTGCCCCAGCCTGAGCAGTGGACCGCTCCTTTTATGCGCCAATATGCCCCTCTCTATGCGCAGGCCGCCATTACTGAGGTGCGCTTGAATCAGGAACAGCAGGCCCGCGCGCTGCTGGAGTCGTATGTGCGCCTTGCCGGTCCATCTGAGCTGCTCGAGCAGCTCAAAGCCTATGAAGAGAGTATTCCTACTGGGGGGGACTTGAGTGAGGAGGCCCTCAGCGCCAATAAAGATTTGCTGAAACGCCTCCGCCAGCTTCGCAAGGGCCTGGCCTAATTGATAGCCAGGCCCACCCGCTCCCGCCGGCACGGTAGGCTGGCCAGGCCGACTCTACCAGAACACAGAGAGGGCAGCCCAGCAGAGCAGAAGTCAGAGACGAGAGGTCAGGCCGATACCTTGCCAGGGGAGTCCAAACGCCTTATTATCTAGCTAGCAAGACAAGAGTAGCACAGGCCACGAGCAACGGGAGGAGACTATGGATTTGCGCTTCTTGCGTGGTGACCCCCAGGCACCCAAGGGACATGCGATCTTTTTTGCCCGCAGCAGCGAGGATGAGCGGCGCCTCTTCTACACCTACTGCGTGGTGCCGCCTCTCCCGCTATCCCTGGCCAGATATCTGCCTTCGATCCTGGCGGCTCATCTGCCCATGGATGAGCCAAATGTGCAGGTGATGCCCATCCCTCCGATGCTTGAGGAGCTAGAGTCAGGGAGAGATCTCGATTATCTGCAGGTCCTGGCCCAATACCGCGATGATGATCTCTGCGAACTGGGGGCAATCCACCCACGCGATGAAGCGGCCAAGATGCAGTTGGCGGCTCAGGCTTGCCAGGAGTATGGCCAGCTCTATCTGAACTACAGCGCTTCCTTTGAGCAGAGCGCCAGCCGCCTTTCTCCAAAGGATGAGCTGCCCGCTCTGGACGACCTGGACCCAGAGGAGCTGCTCTTTCAGACGATGACGGACCGCCAGCGCCTGGCAGAGCTGGGGAAACTGGTTGGGGTGGCTCGCTACGCCCTGGAAGGCAACGACGCCCATCTTCTGCAGGAAACCCGCCAGAAGATGCAGCGCATCGTGCGACTCCTCCCCGAGAAGTACAAGGGCAGCGCCCTCATCACGGCAGCCTGCGATGCGGGCAAGCATTCAGCCCGTATCGCTGAGCTATACCTGGAGCGCGCTTACAAGCTTCTCGATGAGGAATACGCCGAGATTCCGCGCATTGAACAGGCGATCCGCGAGCTGCAACAGTCCGCTTGATGCGCGCCTTTCTTTCTTCTGCCCCGAGCCTTCCCGGCCTACGCCAGCGCCCCAGCGCCGCAGGGTCACGGGTCAGAGGCTGGTCCGTCTCCTCCCTCTGTGGCTTCGCTTCCCTCTCTCTGTTCTTGTTCGCTTGAAACGGTATAGTAGATACTATAAATGTAATGGAGATATTTTATGGCATCAGTCGGCATGAGGGTTGATCTCTCGGAGCTGGTTGAGGCCGCGGCGGCTGCCGATGCGTCGCGCCTGGCCAGCGTGACCCGGGAGTTGGTTCATGGCAAAGCAGATATCGATGTCTTGATCGGGCGCGTTGGGATGATCGCCGCTCATGGCGACCCCGAAGGACACACGGTGCTGACGCTCACCGCCGCCAGTGTCCTGAGCCGCTGGCTGCATGCCTACGATCATCTGGTAGGCGAGAGCCTGGAGAACCGCTTACGTCCGTTGCCGCTGCTGGTCCAGGCGCTATGTGCGGCCAGTGCCGCTGTGCGCGCAGGGCGTGACAGGCAGCCGACCTACCCCCGGCCTTACTATCCCAGCGAGCTGCCTGAAGGAAAGAGCGTCGGCACGCTGATGCGTGAGGCTATCTATCACAACCAGGCCGAGCTAGCTGAGCGGCTCCTCTTGGGTCTCTATGCCACCGGCGCCGACTACCGGACAATGCAGGCCCGCACCTACGAGGGCCTGGCTATGACCTTCCATCAGGCGGGCCATCCCTTGATGTTCGCGGTGCGCGGCTACCAGTTGCTCGATCCCGTAGAATGGGGAGACCGGGCCCCCAATATTATTCACTGGTTGGCTCCTCACCTGCCCGTCAGTAGCGAGGAACCGGCCTGGGTTGGAACGGTGCGCGACTTTATCGCTCAGCATCAGGGGGACTTCGAGCTGATCCGCCGACGCATCTCGCCGCCGCGCAATGAGCGCGCCCTCCCTCTGCGGGGGCTGCTGCTGAGCGATGCCGGCCCGGCCCAGGTTTGCCAGGCCGTTCATGAGGCCCTCATTCAGGGCGCGGCCTCGCCACGCGCGGTCGGCTCGGTTATTTCCCTGGCCGCCGCCGATATTCTGCACCAGATCGGTGACGAGGATCGGAACGCTTTTATCCAGGCAGCCCACGGCCTCCTGTACGCCGCTGCCGTTCGCCTGGTCTTTGCTCAGGTACAGGATATCGAGGTGGTCCCGCTGCTCTTCACCTCGGCTGTCTTTGTGAATGAGCTGCGCAAGAATCTGGGTCTGGTCAGCGGCCAAGCTCAGCATAGCGCTCCCCACATGCACGTCGGCGGCGGCTTGCTGGCCCCTGCTCTGCTGGAGACGCTCCAGGGGGAGTTGGAGGCGCGCGATCTTGAAGGTGCCTATCTGGCCGCCCGCCGCTATCTCAACCTTGGCTATGAGCCGAAGCCGCTTTTTGCCACGATCGGGCTGGTCGCTGCTCAGGCGGATGCCGCCGCCGACCAGGGCCATACGCTGCAGATCGTGCAGGCGGCAGGCGAAGAGTTCATGGGCTGGCCCAGCGATCTGAGTGAGACCGATCTAAGCGTCTTCCTGCGCGCCGCGCTGCGAGCCGCCGCCCTGGCCCCACGCAATACGCTGGCCTCAGATCGCCAGATGGGATAGTTTAGCAGCGGAAGAGCAGATGGGTTCGCACAGGCTTCTCTACGAGGCAGGTGCGAGGTCGCTAGCCGCTTTATCTCTTCTTTGCAGCCAGAAGCCGGGACACCAACAGCCAGTCCTGCACGGCAAGCAGGTGGGACAGAGGGAGGAAGATAGACAGGGTGAGCCAGCCGAGCAGGACCGCTCTGTGTTCCGGCTTTTTTCCTCTCTTCTCACAACGCCCACAGTCCGGAAGAGCGGAGAAAAGAGGCGCTAGACAGGAGAGGCGTCAGGCCAGCGACTCAACTCTCAGGAGATGCTTTTCCCTCTGCTCTGCGTTCTTCCTTTAGATATCCTCCGGGCTACTCTCCGGCGCAACGATTCTGCAGGAGCATAGATAGGATGATGAGTCAGACCGATCGGCAGAAGCTTCAGAAGAAGAAGGGCAGGACCCTTCAAGAGAGCCTGATGAGCGCGCTCACTCTGCTGGCCCTTATGCTGGTCTTGGCTGCCTGCCAGATTGGCACCCGCCAGCCCCACCTGGTGAAGGCCCCGGCCAGCAAGCAGATCTATCGCGAGCCGCAGATTGGTCTCTCCGATTATACTACCCTTGATCCGGCCCTGGTAACCGATCCCTCGGCGATCCGAGCCGTTGAGCTTATCTTTACAGGGCTGGTCCAGCTTGATGACCAGCTACAGGTTCGTCCCCAGCTCGCCAGCTCCTGGACGGTCTCTAGCGACGGCCTAAGCTGGACCTTCCACCTGAAGCCGAACTTGAAGTTCAGCGACGGCACTCCCTTGACCGCTCAAGATGTGGCCTACAGTCTCGATCGCGCCCTACAACCGTCGACACGCTCGACGACGGCCCCTCTCTATCTGGCCCTCTTGCGCGATGCCGACAAGTTGCTGAGCGGCACCATCCCTACTCTGATCGGCGATAGTATCCTGGTACCAGACAAGCAGAGCGTGGTCCTGGTCACGCGCCAAAAAGCTCCCTATTTCCTGGCCATGCTGACCAACCCCTGCTCTTTTGTCGTTGAGCGGCGCCTGGTTGAAAAATATCATAGCAATCTTAGTGATCATTTGACGGAGGGCGGCGGGGCCGGCCCCTTCAAGGTGGCCCGCTACGTCCACGGCCAGGAAATCGACTTTGTCCCTAACGCCTACTACTACGGCGCCAAGCCCCAGCTCGGTCGCATCATTTTCTCTTTCTATCGCCAGGCGAGCGACGCCTATCACGCTTACCAGAATGGCCAGGTCGACCTGACCAGCGTTCCCCTGGCCAGCTACGCCAGCGATAAGAAGCGGGCAGACTTTCACCAGGTTCCTCAGCTATGGATTAACTACTATACGATGAACTATCTTGTGAAGCCCTTCGACAATATCCATATCCGTCAGGCTTTCGCTCTGGCGATCAACAAGGTCGCCATCGCCGAGCAGGTCTGGAAAGGCACGGTACAGCCGACAAACCATATCGTGCCGCAGGGCATGCCCGGCTATAACCCCAGATTGACCGGTCCTGACGGTAGCCAGAATCTGACCGGCAACCCGGCGAAGGCTCGCCAGCTCCTGGCTCAGGGCCTGCAGGAAGAGCACCTGTCGAGCCTGCCACCTATCAAGCTGACCTATGCCACAGGGCTGAGTACCCTGGATCAGGAGGCCAACGCTCTTATAGCGATGTGGCGTCAGAGCCTGGGCGCCACCGTCACTCCCGACCCCGTCGACTATAATACTCTGTTGAGTCGCGTGACGGCAGCCACCAGCAACCCCAATGGCCTGCAGATGTGGGGCCTGGCCTGGGTCGCCGAGTATCCCGACCCTCAAGACTGGCTCTCGGCCCAGTTCGGCCAGGGCGTCCCCAACAATAATATGAACTATGGTCAGAATGTCAGCAGTGATGCTGCTATGCAGCAGCTCGTACAGAAAAAGCTACAGGAGGCCGATAGTACGCTGGACACAGCCGCTCGCCTGCGCCTTTACCAGGAGGCCGAGCAGCAGCTCGTCAACGATGTCGCCTGGCTGCCGTTGGAGCAGGTAGACGCGGTCTTTCTGCGCAACCCGCTGGTGGTGGGCTTTAAGGACAATGCCATGAACCTTATCCCGCCCGACGACTGGGCCAACATCTACGTCGTCGAAAGCCAGTCGTGACCGGCTGGCCTCTTCTTACCTGGTCCTGAAGGGGGGACCGAAGGAGCGCGGCAGGACCCAGGAGCTGGCCAGCCGCAGGACACCTCTCCGGTGCGCTGTCTTGAGAGACAATTGCCAGCGTCTGGTTTTTGCCGCGGCTCCTTCCAGCTCCTTCATACATACCTCCCCCGTGCCTGGTCGCGCGATCCAGGCCCATCAAGGCCCAATTTGCCTGGTATCTTGCGCTCCGCAGGCATCGCTCGCCTCGATGGTCCTCCTTTCCTACTCTCTCTTCGTTCGCTTGCTCCCGGCAGAGGGGCTCCGTATGATAACAGCGATGGTGGTGCCAGACTTCGGATGCTGCTTGCCATCTTAAGCTTAATGAGCTGCCAGCCCAGAGCAAGCCAGACGCCTTCCACAACGCTCCTTTTCGCCCTGACGCCGCCAGCCACAGCGGCAGCCCGCAGTCAGGCGGCAGGCTATCCACCACCAGGCACCGCCCAAGCGGGATACCTCGGGGAATGGCCTCCCATTGTGCTGCTTGATCAGGTGGCTGGCGAGCTAGCTCGTTGGTTGGTTGGTTGGTCGGTTGGTCGGTCGGTCGGCTGGTTGGTTTTGTTCGGCTGGCGGGCAGGCAAGACTATCCAGCAGCAGACGAAGTGATCTCTAGCCACGTATGGCAGCTTGCTTTCAGCAGCGATGGAGAAGCTTCCTATGTCTACCCAGCAACGTACGAGCGCAGCAGGCTTTGTAGCGCTGCTTTTCCTTCTGACTGTTCTGCTGGGCGCCTGCGGAGGCGGCAGCTCCGGCAATACGCTCTCCGCCCGCAAAGCTCCGCTCAGCCAGCAGATCTTCGTGGAGCCGGAGCGTGGGGTTCCGGACCTGAAAACCTTTGACCCCGCAAAGGCTTTCGACGTGCCCTCAGTCACAGCCATCCAGATGGTCTTCACTGGTCTGGTCTCGCTAGATAAGAACATGATCGTCCGTCCTCAGCTTGCCAGCTCGTGGACGGTCTCGCCCAACGGCCTCACCTGGACCTTCCACCTGAAGCCGAATCTGAAATTCAGCGATGGCACCCCATTGACCTCAATGGATGTCGCCTATAGCCTGGACCGTGCCCTGCAGCCTGCCCTACGCTCCACTACAGCCCTCACCTATTTGGGCGTCATTAAGGATGCTGACCGGCTGGCCCAAGGGAAGATCCGTACCATCATCGGCGACAGCGTCCTGACGCCGGACCCCGAAACGGTTGTGATCCTGGCTCGCCAGAAAGCCACCTATTTTCTCAATGCCCTGACCTATCCCTGTTCCTACGTTGTCGAGAAGAAGCTGATCGACAAGTACGGAGATAATTGGACCGATCACCTACAAGAGGGGGGAGGAGCCGGCCCCTTCACAGTCAAGGAATATACCCACAGCAAGCGTATCGTCTTTGTTCCCAACTCCAACTACTACGGTCCCAAGCCTCAGCTACAGCAGGTGATCTTTCCCTTCTACCAGGACACAGACACGGCCTACAAAGCCTATCAGGCCGGTCAGGTTGACATCACGATCGTGCCCAGCCAGCAGGTCGCCCGCGTTCGCAACCGACCAGAGTTTCACCTGATCCCGCAGCTGTGGATCAGATACTACGGCATGAACTACCTGGCCAAACCCTTCGACAGCATCAACATGCGGCGGGCCTTCGCCCTGGCCCTCAATAAAGACGAGCTGGTGCACGCCATCTGGAAAGACGTTCCCATTCCCACCAACCACATTATTCCCCTGGGAATGCCGGGCTATAACCCGAACCTGCGCGGTCCAGACAACACAACCAGCACGCGCGGGAACCCTCAATTGGCACGCCAGTATTTCCAAAAAGGTCTGCAAGATGAGGGCCTCAGCAGTGCCTCCCAGCTTCCGCCCATTACGATTACCTACTCTGCCGGCGATCAAGACCAGGCCAGGGAAATCACCGCCGCCATTCAGATGTGGCAGAACGTGCTGGGTGTGAGGGTCAGAGGCGAGGCTATGGAGTTCAATCAAATGCTGGCCGAGCTATCCAACACCGCCGGTAACCCCCAGGGCCTGCAAATGTGGGCCATCGGCTGGGTGGCCGACTATCCTGATCCTCAGGACTGGACAACGCTCCAGTTCGATGCTGGTTCCCCCTACAATCAGGTGAACTATGGCCAGAACAACTCGTCAGATCATCTGCAGCAACAGGCCACCCAAAAGCTGCTAGAGGTCGCCGATACGCTGCCGGACTCCAATGCTCGCCTGCAGGCTTATCAGAACGCCGAACAGCAGCTTGTCAACGACGTGGCCTGGCTACCCATCACTCAGGTACGCAGCGCCTACGTAGTCAAGCCCTACGTGCAGGGCTTCACTCTGGATGCTCAACTGCAGATGCCTCCTGACGACTGGTCACAGGTCTACATCAGCGTCCACTGAGGCCCGGCCTCGGGCAGGTGCAGCCAGCCAGCCAGCCAGCACAGACCACGTGACGGCTGGCTGCCCTGGCCGGGCCTCCAGGGATCTACTGGTCCTGCGCTCCTCCTCCCCCCCGATCTTCTCCGCCTTCCTTCTCGCGAGCCTGCAGGGAGACTGAGAGATCCGCTTCCGACAAGACGTAGTAATAATGTCTTTAACCTGAACAGGGTTAAAGCCCACCTACTACCAGGGGTGACTCAGCTACTCTGGGTGCCAGCGCAACCTATAGGGCAGCGGTCCTTCTTACCGTCCAGCCCTAAAGAAGGGACTGTTCTCTTCGCGTGCCGTGTTTCATTGGTAACACCGCACGTATCCTGTTTTTTGGATCGGTCATTCTTCCCTCGGCGGCCTCCGCCCGGCAAAGGAGTCCAGGGGGAACTTGAACGTTGGCAAAGCTACCACCAAGCAGCACCTTCCCGCCGCTGAGCGGGCTGCTGCAGTGGCTGGCGTTCAACTCACAGGAGGAGCACGATCCATGTCCGCGCTACGCAAGAGAACCTACCCTGTGGGCCTAGCCCTCACCTTCCTCTGTATCGTAGCGTTTCTGCTGACCGCCTGTGGTGGCGGAACATCAACGACTTCCACGGAGAAAGCCCCAGCCAGCAAACAGGTCTTTATCTATCCAGAGGCCGGCGTCAGCGACATAGCGACCTTCGATCCCGGCCTCTCGACCGATCTCTACTCGATCCAGGCCATCGATATGGTCTTCACCGGCCTGGTGCAGCTCGATAACAACCTGACCGTTCAGCCGCAGCTAGCTGCCTCCTGGGAGACCTCGGCTGATGGTCTGACCTGGACCTTCCATCTGCGTCCCAACCTCAAATTCAGCGACGGCACTCCTCTCACTTCGGCAGACGTAGCCTACAGCATCGATCGCGCCTTGCAACCAGCAGAGCACTCGACCACGGCCCCCATTTACCTGGCGCTGATCAAAGATGGCGACCTTCTCCAGAAAGGCAAGATCAAGACCATCATCGGCGACAGCATCCAGACTCCTGACCCGAATACCGTGGTCATTACTATTAAAAAGAAGGCCGCTTACTTCCTGGACGCCCTGACCTACTCCTGTTCTTACGTTGTCGAGAAGAAGCTGATCGATAAGTACGGGTCCTCCTGGACCGACCACCTCGACGAAGGCGGCGGCGCCGGCCCCTTCAAGGTCCAGTCCTACCAGCACAGCAAGCAGATCGTCTTTGTTCCCAACCCCAACTACTACGGCCCCAAGCCCCAGCTGCAGAAGGTCATCTTCCCCTTCTATAAGCAGGCTGATACCGCCTACAAGGCCTATCGCGCCGGGCAAGTCGATGAAGCCGGCGTTCCGAGCGCCAACATCGATCAGGCCCGCAAAGGGAACGACTTCCACCTGGCCCCCCAGCTGTGGATCAACTACTATACTATGAACTATCTGGTTAAGCCCTTTGACAGCATTAACATGCGTCGGGCCTTCGCCCTGGCCATTAACAAGGACGAGATCGTTCACGCTGTCTGGAAGGATATCTACATTCCCACCAATCACATCGTGCCCAAAGGCATGCCGGGCTATAACCCGAACCTCAAAGGGCCAGATGGCACGACCAGCACCGCAGGGAACCCAACCCTGGCCAAGCAGTACCTGCAGGCCGGCCTCAAAGATGAAGGGTTGACCAGCGTCTCGCAGCTGCCAACGATCACCCTGACCTACCCCAGTGGCTCCGCCGATGCCGATCGGGAGGTCGCCGCTTTGACCCAGATGTGGCAGAGCGTGCTCGGCATCACGGTCAAAGTCCGCGCTGAGGACTTCAACAAGCTGCTCGACGACATTGTCTCAGCAACGAACAACCCTCACGGCCTGCAGTTCTGGGGCATCGCCTGGATCGCCGACTATCCTGATCCGCAGGACTGGCTTACCCTGCAGTTCGACGCCGGAGTGCCGAACAACAATATGAACTACGGCCAGAACCATAGCCCCGATGCCGCACAGCAGCAGGCTACTCAGAAGCAACTGGAGCAGGCCGACGCCATGCCTAACGGCCCGGCTCGCTACCAGGTCTACAATCAGGCTGAGCAGCAGCTCGTCAACGACGTCGCCTGGCTGCCGATGGAGCAGGTCCAGGCCGCCTATGTGGTCAAGACCTATGTCCACGGCTTCTTCTACAATCCACAGCAGCTGATTCCACCCAACTACTGGTCGCAGATCTACATCACTCAGCACTAACTGACAGAGCCAGCGCTGGTATCCACAAGCCAGGAAGAGAGCAGCCGGTAAGAAGCGGTACTACAGCCAGTCAGGTAGCTGGTCCGCCCGCCCGGTAGAGAAATCTCTCGGAGCGGAGCCTGATGGCGCGGGAGTCAAAGCTCTCCCATACCAGGCTCCGCTCCCCTCTTTTTCTCCTACCTCTCTCCCTCCAGCCCTTGACCTGGCCCCAAGCGCTCCTTATAATAACCCTGGCTGTTCGTCTGTCCGTTTTTCTTTCTTCCCTACCTGTTTCCTTGCTTGACTCTGCCAAAGCACTGCCGTCAGACCGGTCGCTTCAGGCCAGCGTCCAACCGCAGGTCGCTCACCAGCTCAGCCCGACAGGAGCGAGTTGACGGTGGGAAATTGTTCTACGAGCATGTGAGCAAAGCAGACAGGCGAGCGTAATAATATGATGGCAGAAGCACAACCTCTAGCTTGACAAGCCTGATAGCGCTCCTTAAAATAAGGGACAAGATCCGTCATGTAACGTCTGTTGTCCGCTACAGTCCAGATCCATCTATGAGAGGGTGCCATTTCATAGATCTTCCACCTCTGGCGGAACGTGACATGGGTACACTTGTCCGCGAGGGAGGCAGGGGGCAGGTGCAGAGCGAGATAGCAAGGGAGCATAGAGAGGCTTGAGGAACGTCTCCTTCTCGTCAAGCGAGCGCTGACAGGACAGTAAGGGGCTTAGCATGATACAGTTTCTGATCAAGCGCCTCATAGGCTTAGTCTTCGTGGTGATTGGAGTCACCTTCATCACCTTCATCATGGGCTATTTTGCCCCGGGCGATCCCATCCGCACCATGCTAGGCGAGCACTTCTCTCCCCAGCTTTACGCGCAGCTGAAGCATGCCTACGGATTGGATTTGCCCTGGTATCAGCAGTACTGGAACTTCCTCGTCCACCTGGCCCATTTTGACTTTGGCTACTCCTTCAAGACACAGGGACGTCCGGTCTGGGACATTCTCCGGGACGGCGTGCCGGTTTCTATGGAGCTGGCTCTCTGGGCCCTGGTCATCTATCTGCTCATCGGGGTACCCGTAGGGATCATCTCCGCGCTCAAGGCCAATACCTGGGTGGACACGCTCAACATGGGCATCATGCTGGTTCTCTACGCGATGCCCATCTTTGTCTTCTGCGTCCTGGTGCAGGTGCTGATCGTTTTCATCGACCAGGAAACGGGGGCCGGCTGGCCGGTAGCCAACTGGGGCGAACCCTGGCACTACACCTGGAGCGACATCCAATTTAAGCTTGCCCCCGTGCTTGTCTTCGGTCTAGCCGGGGCCGCCTACTTCGCGCGTATCACTCGGACAAGCATGTTGGAAGTGATGCGCCAGGATTACATCCGTACGGCCCGCGCCAAAGGGCTATCCGAACGCCTTGTCATCTATCGGCATGCCTTGCGCAATGCCCTGATCCCTCTGATCACTGTGACAGGCGTCACGCTGGGCTTTACCATTACAGGAGCTTTCCTTATCGAGAACATCTTCAACATCCCAGGCATCGGCACTATCACCGTCTCTTCCGTGCTTGACCGCGACTATCCGGTAATTCAGGCGACTACTGTGCTGTTGGCCGTCGGGGTCGTGCTGGGCAACCTGCTGGCGGACATCGCCTACACGCTGGTCGACCCTCGCATCAAGCTTGAATAGGAGGCCTAACCAATGGATATGCGTGACCGAGAGATTCAACCAGCCTCCCCCCTGATTGCCCCGGACACGAACCTGATGGTGCCAGCTGAGCCGGAGTTGCTCGTCGAGACGCCTGGGGTGATTCCCGAGACCGAAGGACCCAAGGAGCGCAAACCGGTCTCACCGCTGCGCGAATCGCTGCGGCGCCTGCGTCGCGATACGCGCGCTATGGTCAGCCTGGGCGTGATCCTCTTCATGGTGCTGCTGGCGATCGTTGGACCTTTCATCTACCAGCATCTTGGAGGGATTTACGACAGCCCCGACAATGGGCCAATTCCTGCAACGGTCTATCGCACCTTCTACCACCAGGAGCTGAGCCACCAGGATGAATTGCCATCTGCTCAGTACTGGTTGGGCACCGACGACCTGGGACGCGATATTCTGGCGCGCCTGATGCAGGGCCTGCTCGTCTCTATCAGCGTAGCGGTGTTGGTGGAGTTGATCGACATTACCATGGGCATCCTGGTCGGTGTCCTGGCCGGCTACTTCGGCGGCTGGATCGATCAAGTCCTGGCCCGTCTCACGGACATCATTTTCGCCTTCCCGGGCCTGCTGTTCATCATCCTGCTTACCGGGATCTTTGGCACCTGGGCAGACACCACTCTGAGCAACGTCCCTATCATCGGTCCCAACGGGAACGCCCGCCTGCTGCTGGTCTCCGGAGCCCTGGCGCTCGTCTCCTGGCCTTTGATGGCCCGTCTTGTGCGCGGACAAACGCTTCAGATCAAGGAACAGCAGTTCATCGAAGCGGCCCGCACCGCCGGTAGCAGCAACTTCAAGATTATCTGGCGCCACATTATTCCAAACCTGTTCAGCATCGTTGTCGTGGCCGCCACGCTCGATATCTCCAACACCATCATCGGGGAGGCAAGCATCAGCCTGTTGGGCCTGGGTGTACAGCAACCCGGTTCCAGCCTCGGGCTGATGATCTCCGAGGCCAGCAATGCCGTCGATACTCATCCCTGGGAAGTCCTTGTCCCATCGCTGGCTCTGGCCATCCTGGTACTGGCCTTCTCCTTCCTTGGCGATGGCCTGCGCGATGCTTTCGATCCTCGCACCAAAGACTAAGCGAACCATGCAAGAGCGGAGCATACACCCATGCCAGAAAATCTGCTGGAAGTGAATAATCTCAAAACCTACTTCTTCACCCGCAGCGGCGTCGTCAGGGCCGTGGACGATGTTTCCTTCACTATGCGGCCCGGTGAGGCCCTGGGAGTAGTAGGAGAAAGCGGCTGTGGCAAGAGCGTGACGGCGCTTTCTATCATCCGCCTGATCGCTTCGCCGCCGGGCAAGATTGTCGGGGGTGAGATCCTCTTCAACGGCGAGAATATCCTGGAGAAGAATAACGAAGAGATGACCGAGCTGCGCGGCAGCAAGATCTCGATGGTCTTCCAGGACCCGATGACCTCGCTCAATCCGGTCTTCACCATCGGCTACCAGATCGCCGAGACGGTGAAGCGTCACCGCAAGGGCATCTCGAACGACCAGGCCTGGCAGCGGGCCGTCGAGATGCTCGATCTGGTCCGTATCCCCGATGCCCGCCGACGAGCCAAAAGCTACCCCCATGAGTTCAGCGGCGGCATGCGCCAGCGCGTTATGATCGCCATCGCTCTGGCCTGCAACCCGCAGCTCCTGATTGCCGACGAGCCGACCACGGCCCTCGATGTGACCATTCAGGCCCAGATTCTCGAACTCATGAAGGGCCTGGCCAAGGAGTTCGGCACGGCCCTGATGCTGATCACCCACGATCTGGGCGTGGTAGCCGGGACCTGTGAGCATGTGATCGTGATGTACGCCGGCCACGTTGTCGAGTCGGCCCCGGTACGCCAGATCTTCCAGACGCCAGCCCACCCCTACACCGTCGGACTCCTGCAGTCGATTCCTCGCCTGGACGAGAAGCGCGGCACGCGCCTGACTCCCATCCCCGGGCAGCCCCCCGACCTCTCACGCGATATCGTCGGCTGCCCCTACGCACCGCGCTGCCCGCGGGTCCAGGCTCGCTGCCGTCAGGAACGGCCAGAGTTGAAGCCGGTAGGCCGCGGTGAGCAGCTCGCCGCTTGCTTCTATCCTAGCTAGTCAGGGAGAGGGAGAAGGACGCTATGGCACAACAGCAGATGGCGACCTCGACCGCCACCGGAACGACGCTGGTCGAGGTGAAGGGTCTGAAGGTCCATTTTCCAATCAAGGGCGGCCTCTTCAATCGTACGATCGCCCACGTGAAGGCCGTCGATGGCGTCGATCTGTCGATTCGCCGCGGCGAGACGCTCGGCCTGGTGGGCGAGAGTGGCTGCGGCAAGTCGACCACCGGACGCGCTATTCTGCAGCTGATCAAGCCAACTGAGGGAAGCGTCAAGCTGAACGGGGTTGAGCTGACAAAGCTGCCGCCCTCTGAGCTGCGCAAGAAGCGCGCCGAGATGCAGATGATTTTTCAGGACCCCTTCGGCTCGCTCGACCCGCGCTTTACCGTGGGACAGATTATCGCCGAGCCGCTGGAAAATTTTAAGCGTGGGAATGCCCGCGAGATCCGCGAGCAGGTGGCCCACCTGTTAGAGGTTGTGGGACTCAACCCCTACTATGTGAACCGCTTCCCCCACGAGTTCAGCGGCGGCCAGCGCCAGCGTATCGGTATTGCCCGCGCCCTGGCGCTGCGTCCCTCCTTCATCGTCGCCGACGAGCCTGTGTCGGCGCTCGATGTCTCTATTCAGGCGCAGGTTCTGAATCTTCTCCAGGACCTGCAGGCCGAGTTCGGTCTGACTTATCTGTTTGTTGCTCATAACCTTTCGGTGGTGAAGCATATCAGCGATCGCGTTGCGGTGATGTACCTGGGACGGGTCGTTGAGCTGGCCAACAGTGAGAAGCTCTATGAATTGCCGCTGCACCCCTATACACAGGCCCTGCTCTCGGCGATCCCCGTGCCTGATCCCGAGGTAGAGGCCCGCCGCAGGCGCATCATCCTGGAAGGCGACGTCCCCAGTCCGGTCAATCCACCTCCGGGCTGCAACTTCCATCCACGCTGCTGGAAAGCACAGCAGGTCTGCCGCGAGGTGACGCCGCCGCTCGAAGAGAAAGAGCGCGATCACTACGTGGCCTGCCATTTCCCAGGCTAAGCTGAGCAGTGCTGAGCGCTGTTAGACTAGAGCTTGCGGCCTCTTACCTCTTGTGAGGCCAGATCAGCCCCGATAGCGCCCAGCTCAAGAGGGGAGACAGGCCTCCCCTCATAGGCAAGAGAGGGAGCCCGCTGCCGTTCGGTCTTACCCAGACAGATAGGGATAAGATGAGAACAGGCGCTCCCTCTCTTTTCTTCAACAAGAGCGCAGAGGACACGCCGCTTTCCTCCCTGATGGCGTTAACGAGCAGGCAATGGCCCGATGGGGTTACGGGAAGGAGAGAGAGAAGGCCAGAAAACGATGAAGAGATGGGGAGGGGAGGGAAGGGAAGGGAAGGGACAGCGAGACGGACGAAAGAGGCAAGGGAGAAACGAGCCGCAGGAAGCAGGGAGACCGCTGCGGCCCCTCCGGGGCGCACACCCCAGGAGCGCCGCAGGTTCCCCCAGTCTGTCAGTCTTGATTGCGCAGCTCCAACTGCTTAATGCGCAGAAGGAGACGCAAGCGAGCAGCAAGATGACGTGCATCAACTGGCTTCACAACGTAATCGTCGGCTCCGGCAGCGAATCCATCGATTTTATCCTGTACCGTCATCTGCGAGCTGAGGATCATCACGGGGAGATGACGCAAGGAAGACTGGCCCCGCACAAAGCGACAGAGGTCGAGGCCATTCTCGTTGCCCAGCACGATCTCGCAGATCAGCAGGTCAGGTGGCTCCTCGAGCAGGCAGCGACGAGCTTCTTCCAGCGAAGAGGCACAGCGGACGGTAAACATATGCTCCAAGGCCTGCCTGATACGGCCCTGGACATGCGGATCGTCATCAACGAAGAGCACCCGCGGCAATTGCGCTGTCCTTGGTTCACGAGCCATGAGACGGATAGATAGCATCTTCGATCAGCAATTACATGAAATAAATGTTCAAATAGCAAGAGAAACCAAAACCGACACGGAGAGAGGGAGACAGAGAGCGCGGCGCACCTCCCGCGACCATCTTTCTCCTTCCCGGCCAGTGAAGAGTGGCTCAGGCCCCTGGCAGAAAAAGGCAAGCCTGACACAAAAGATCCCGGCCACCCAGGGAGTAAGGAGCGTTTCGGTTGACACCTGCCTGTTGTGCATGTAGTTGACCAAGAGCCACCGCAGCAGGCCGATGCGGCGGGGCGGAGCGGAGCGGCCCAAAGCGCTGTCCCTGGCGCGCTCAGCCGGCTCGCCGCTCTTATTGCTGCTGCTGTTGCTGTTGCTCGCTGTGGCTGCGCATCAATTCATCCATGCGGCGCTGGCGATCGGCGGGAGTCAGGCGCAGAACGCGCTCGATAGCCGCATTGAGGGCGCTAGGCTTAAAGGGTTTGGTCAGATACTCATCAACCCCGGAGAGAAGGCCCGTGAGCTGATCCTCCTCGCGCGTCATCGCACTTAGGATGATCATAGGAGTATCGGCGGTACGCGCATCGCCTCGCAGGCAGCGCACCAACTGGTAGCCATCCATCCGAGGCATCTTGACATCGATGATGACGCAGTCGGGGTGATGGGCATAGACCTGCTCCAGGCCCTGCACGCCATCGTAGGCCACGATGACCTCGTACGAGCCTTGGAGGTTGACAGCATATTTGATAAGCTCTACAATTGTAGGATTATCGTCGATGACCAGCACTTTCTTCATCGTCTTTTCCGCTGTCTAAAGCCGTCTTGCTCAGGCACTGCACTTTATCTCTCCTCAACAGCAAAGACGACCCACCCCTTTGCATTGTAACACACCTGCCTGGCCTTGCCAACTCAGGCTCTCGAGAGTACTATCCTGGCCAGGCGAGCAAGCTGAGGGCGGGGCCTGCGGCGCCGCCGCCCACTTGCCGGCGCCGTTGAGAAACAGTCCTCTCGCTCTGCCTGCCTTTTCTCCGATTGTCCTCCTGTGGTAGAATGAAGGCACATCTGGCTTACCGGCAGCTTCGCCCTGGTGCAAATGCCCCAGGCGGGCGGCTAGAGAATTGCCCCAATCGGGGGGAGATTGCTCGTTATGGCTGTTTCAGAGCGCTACTCGCGACAGATCCTCTTTGGGCCTATTGGCCAGCAGGGCCAGGAACGTTTGCTTGCTTCTTCCGTGGCCATCGTCGGCTGCGGGGCGCTGGGGACCATGCTCGCCAATCACCTCTGTCGCGCCGGCGTCGGCCACCTGTTGATCGTAGACCGCGATTACGTCGAGCTGAGCAATCTGCAACGCCAGATTCTCTTCGATGAGGATGACGTGCAGGCCCATCTCCCTAAAGCGGTGGCCGCCGCCAGGAAGCTGGAGCGCATCAACAGCGAGGTCAGGATCGAGGCCCTGGTCGCAGACCTCGATGCCGAGGAGGCCGAGTCTCTGGTGCAGCGTGTGGACCTGGTGCTGGACGCGACCGATAATTTCGAGACGCGCTATCTGCTCAACGATGTCTGTGTCAAGCACCGACGGCCCTGGATCTACAGCGGCGTGATCGCCGCCCACGGGGTGACGATGAATATTCTCCCCGGTGAAACGGCCTGTCTGCGCTGCGTCTTCCCCGAGCTGCCCCCTCCGGGGAGCACCCCCACCTGCGACACCGCTGGCGTCCTCAACGGAATCGTCAGCCTGATCAGCGGCATCGCCGCCACGGAGGCCCTCAAGATCCTGCTCGCCAGTCCAGCCATCAGCCGGGCGCTGCTGGTGGCCGATCTCTGGGAAAATACGTGGGAGCGCCTGGAGTTGCCTCGTCAGGACGATTGTCCGACATGTGCCCTGGGCCGCTTCGATTTCTTGAATGCCTCTGCTCAAAGCAACACAGCCGCGCTCTGTGGCCGCAACGCTGTTCAGGTTCGCAGCCGCCAGCGTGGGGCTTCCCTCGATCTGGCCGCTCTCGCCCAGCGCCTCCAGGCGCTCGCCCATGTCCAGCATAATGCGTACTTGCTGCGCTTCCAAATCGAAGACTACGAGATGACGGTCTTCCCCGATGGGCGCGCCATTATTAAGGGGACTGATAATGAGCAAATCGCTCGTTCTCTTTATGCCCGCTACATCGGTATGTAATGGCCTCCCGCCACGGCTCTAACCTGAGCCGGCCCGGGTCGGCCCGCGCTGCCCGTGCTCGCGCCCGGCTCGGGGTCTTGCCCCTCTCCCGGTCTATGCTATAATGAGGCACAATCCGCCTGGTGGTCTCTTCACTTCCTCATCCATCGCAGTGTCTCTCTGCGAGAGAAGGCAACAGACGAAACGCTACTGGCAAGCGAGCAACAAGAAGATAGAACGACCGACCTCCATCAGCAAGCAAGGGAGTCATGTTCTATGGCTGAGTATATTCTGGTCTGCGTGGCCTGGCCCTACGCCAAAACGTCGACCCATGTGGGGCAGATCGCCGGCGCTTACCTGCCCGCCGATACCTTTGCCCGCTACCATCGGCTGGCCGGTAACCACGTGCTGATGATCTCTGGCAGCGATGAGCACGGCACGCCAATCCTGGTCGACGCCGAGCGTCAGGGCATCTCGCCGCGCGAGTTTGTCTCTTACTACCATCGCCAGATCTGCGAGATCTGGGAGCGACTGGGGATCTCCTGGGACCTCTATACGGAAACTGGCACCGAGAATCATTATCGCATTACACAGGACTTCTTTTTGACGCTCTATCAGAAGGGCTATGTCTATAAGGATACGATGCAATCGCCCTATTGTCCAACGGACCGCCGCTTTCTGCCGGACCGCTATGTTGAGGGAACCTGTCCTCACTGTGGCTATCCGCAGGCGCGCGGCGACCAGTGCGACAACTGCGGGCGCGTCCTTGATCCTGTCGATTTGATCCAGCCTCACTGCCGCCTGTGTGGCAGCCGAGAGCAGCCGCTGGAGATCCGCGATACCGAGCATTTCTTTCTGGACCTGCCCAAGCTACAGGAGCCAATTCTGCAGTGGCTTTCTCAGGGCAAGGAGCATTGGCGTCCCAACGTTTATAGCTTCACCATGAATTGGCTGAAGGAGGGTCTGCGCCCGCGGGCCATTACGCGCGATCTCGACTGGGGCGTGCCTATTCCCCTGGCGGGCTATGATGAAAAGCGCATCTATGTCTGGTTTGATGCGGTGATCGGCTACTTCTCGGCCACGGTGGAGTGGGCGCAGCGCCAGGGCGATCCCGAGGCCTGGAAGCAATGGTGGGTTCCCGGGTCGACCAATCCCCCGGTGAAAGCCTACTACTTTATCGGTAAAGATAATATCCCTTTCCATACGATTATCTGGCCGGCGATGCTGATGGGCTATGGAGATCGCAATCTGCCCTACGATGTTCCCGCTAACGAGTTTATGACGATGCGCGGCAGTAAGGCCTCGAGCAGCCGGGGAAATGTGGTCTGGACCAAGGATGTGCTGGACCTCTATGGAGCCGATCCGCTGCGCTATTACCTGTCGGCCTCCGCTCCCGAGGGACGCGATACCGATTTTACTTTTGAGGAGCTGGTGCGGCGCAATAACGATGAGCTGGTCGCTACCTACGGCAACGCGGTCCATCGTACCTTGACCTTTGTCCAAAGCCGCTTTGGGGGCACGGTCCCTGCTCCCGGCCCACTGAGTGCCGCCGACGAGGCGATGCTGGCAGAGGTGGAGAAGGGATTTCGTAGCGTTGGCGAGCTGATCAGCCGCTGCCGCTTTAAGGATGGGCTACAGGCGGCAATGGCCGTGGCCCATGCGGCCAATCGCTATCTCGATGAGCAGGCCCCCTGGAAGCGGATCAAGGAGGATCGCCAGGCCGCCGGAACTACCGTCTATGTGATGTTGCAGGTACTCAGTGGTCTGCGCCTGCTGCTCTATCCTTACCTGCCTTTCTCCGCCCAGAAGTTGCATGGCTACCTGGGCTTTGAGGGCGATGTGAGCGCCTCCCGCTGGCAGCTTGAAACGGTGCCCGCTGGCAGACGGCTCCCGCCTCCTCAGCCACTCTTTGCCAAGTTGGAGGAACCCGCCGACCTCCCTTCGGCTGAGAGCAAGCCCCTGCCCTAGCAAGAGGCTGCTGGCCCCTCGGAGCGACTGATGGGCGGCTAGAGCTGGTAGAGGGAGGCCTGGCCGGTCGCGAGGAGACGGTTGCCTACAGCCTGCCCAGAGCCAGCGATGGGGAGTCTCTTCCCCAGGAGATCAGCCAACCAGGCGCAGTATTCTCTCTCCGCCTGGTTGGCTGCCTACTCTTCTGGAGTCAGCTCTTCGCTCTCGCGCAGACGATAGCCTGTCGCCTGGGCTGCCAGGCAGGCTGCGCCCACGACGCCCGAGAAATCACCCAGCCGCGTGCGCAGGATGGGCGTCTGACGAGCGGGCAGGGCCAGGGCCACGGTTCTCGCTCGCCGCACCGCCCGCTCAAAGAGCAGGTCGACGGCCTCGATCACTCCTCCCCCCAGGATGAGGGCCTCAGGGTTGTAAAAGTTGATGATCGATGCCAGGCCGTAGCCCAGATAGTCGGCAGCTTCACTGACAACTTCAATCACCAGCTCGTCGTTCTGCTGAATAGCGCTGGCCAGCAATCCCGAGCGGATGATGGTTTCGCCGCCCTTGAGCTGGAGCAGGGCCTCATCGGCCAATACCGATTTGCGACCGTGATGGATCTCCGCCAGAATGGCGCGCGTGATGGCCGTGCGCGAGGCGTAGGCTTCCAGGCAGCCGCGCGCGCCACAGCCGCAGATGCGCCCGCTGGCCTCAACCGTGATATGGCCAATCTCGCCGGCGGTGCCAGAGAGACCCGTGTAGAGTCGGCCATTTTGAATGATACCCGCGCCGATGCCGGTGCCGATAAAGACACAGACAAAATTCCTGTAGCTGCGTCCAGCCCCGTAGAGATACTCGCCAAGAGCTGCCACCTCGACATCATTGCCAACAGCGACTGGGCGTTCAAACTCGGCACTCAGCAGAGCCGCCACCGGCATATCGCGCACGCCGAGATTGGGCGCATCCAGAATCACGCCGGCCTGACGATCGATCTGGCCGGCGGCCCCGATCCCCACCGCGAGCAGCTCGCGCCCGTTGCGCAGACCTGCGGCCTCCAGGGCCGCACGAGCTACCTCTATCACCCGGCGGGCGACGAAGTCCTGCCCGCGCTCGGCTTTCGTGCGCTTGCGCGCCGAGGCAATCACTTCGCCGCTGGAGACATCGATGACTGCCGCCAGGGTCTTGGTGCCTCCCAGGTCGATGCCCAGCGCATGGGTCGTCGGCGCCGGACGCCCCGCGTGATTCTTGGCCATAGCTCTCTCCTCGATACAGACAGAACGGCAGCCAGCCACAGACAGGCAGGGCCTGTCTTCTACTGCCTGCTCCTTGCAGTGGAGACGAATCCCAACCATGAACAGGTCAGGCTCCCGCCCCGCTCCAGAGCCAGGCTCGCCCGCTTTCCACCCAAGGGGATGAGGCCGCACAGCGCCCCCCAGTCGCCTCTTCCCGCTTACTCCTGGCGGAAAGGGAGGCTCAGACCCGGCTCTACATCGAGGTCAAGGTCGTGCCTCTCACCATGCAGCAGGTGGAAAAAGGCGGCTGCCGCCACCATAGCAGCATTATCGGTGCAAAACTCGATGGGCGGATACTGCAGTTGGATACCCAGCGGCCTTAGCTCCTCTTCCAGGCGGGCCCGCAGGGCCACATTGGCCGCTACTCCGCCGGCCAGCAAGACCTGCCGCACGTGATACTCTTGGGCGGCCAGGCGCGTCTTGACGGCCAGAACATCGACAATGGCCTCCTGGAAGCTCGCCGCCAGCAAGCCAACATGGACCTGGCCCCGCCTGGCGGCCTCGCTACCCATCGTGGTATAGCGACTGATCTGTCGGCCTCCACTGGGCAGAGGACGAGCAGGCTGCTGATCGGCGACCAGCCCCTCAGCCAGATGCAACATAGCTGTTTTCAGGCCGCTGAAGCTGAAATCGTAGGTACCTCGCAGCCAGGCCCGCGGCAGATGATAAGGGTTGCGCAGCGGCGAGCGCTGCTGACGAAGCTCCTCCTCGGCCAGACGGGCCGCCCGCTGGATAGCGGGACCACCAGGATAGCCAAGCCCCAAGATCCGCGCCACCTTATCAAATGCTTCTCCTGCGGCATCGTCGCGCGTCCGTCCCAGCAGAAGATAGTCAGCGTGATCACGAATGAGGACCAACTCGCTATGGGCCCCGGAGACGATCAGACAGACCAGCGGAAAGAGCGGATCGCCTGGCAGATAGGGACATGCTGTCTCCTCCGCACCAGCACCAGCCTGGGGGTCAGCATCGGAAGCCTGGCGCAGCCAATTGGCGTAGATATGAGCCTCCAGATGGTTAACCCCGAGAAACGGCAGATCGTGGGCCAGCGCAAGAGTCTTGCCCACCGTCAGACCGACGAGCAGCGAGCCGGCAAGGCCTGGACCATAGGTAGCAGCCACAGCACTGATATCTTCCCAGCTACAGCGAGCCTGCTGTAGGGCCGTTTCAATGACCGGCAGCACAGCGGCCAACTGCTGCCGTGAGGCAACCTCGGGGACGACCCCTCCGTAGCGCTCATGGATCTCGATCTGCGAGGCGACCACGTTTGCCAGCACATAGCGACCATCCTTGACAATGGCCGCTCCGGTCTCATCACACGAGCTTTCAATCCCTAGAACGAGCATAGTTCACCCCCTTTCCAGAAGCAGAATGACTGGAAGGCTCCATCTCTATCTCTGGATCTCGCCCCGGCCGGCCCGTCTCAGAGCGCTGCCCAGGCCCCCACCCCGCAGAGGCGAGGGAATCGAGGGACCTGCACCGGCCAAAGGAAGTCTGTCGATGGTCGCAGCAGAGCAGGCTCGACACGCTGCTGAGGCTCTCCCTCTCCACCAACTTCCGCCACCCTGCAGGCCAGCCAGCTCGCCCCACCAGGGGTCTGGCCAGACCTGACCGATCGGCCGGCCCCCTCCCTAACCCTGAGCTTCCAGCTTCCGTAAGAGGGCGGCTTTCTGCTCCTGGAATTTCTGGCGATAGGCCGGGCTGTGGATCTCGTCGGTCCACATGATCAGGGCATCCTCCTGGTTATCGCTGTAGTAGCGATGGCGCAGGCCAGCCTCGCGGAAACCATACTTGCGATAGAGATTTTGCGCAACGTAGTTGGAGACACGTACCTCAAGCGTGACCCACCGGGCGCCGATAGTATAGGCAATATCGATCAGGCTGGTGAGCAGGAACTCGCCGAGGCCCTGACGGCGATAGTCAGGGTGCATGGCGATCGTCGTGATATGCGCCTCGTCGACCATGAGCCACAGCCCAGCAAAGCCAATGATCGAGGCAAGCTGGGGAGAGGTCGTCGCCGTCGACGAGCGACCCGGCAACAGCGACAGAGGGAAGAAGCGCCTTGGCTTCTCGGCCTCAGAGGCAGAAGGCTCCAGGTGCTCCTCTAGAATCTTTTTGTCGCGCAGGACAATATAGTGCGCCCAGCGATTATCTTGCAGCTCCTTGCGGTAGGCGCTGGGCGGCCAGGTTGTTGGATAGGCCAGACGCTCGATCTCGATCACCCGAGGCACGTCTGACAAGGTCATGCGTTCAATGATGTAACGCACGTTCTTCCCCCTCTGTCTCGCTTTGAGGTAGAGAGCGCGGCTGATCCACCGCGTTCAGCAGCGGTTGCTTGCGTGCACTGGCAGTAATGGCAGGGGGACGCAAGTAAAGCGGCTCCAGGCGCAACGGGTCATCGCTCTCGCCGCGCAACAGGCGCGGCAGAGCCAGGGCCGCCAAGGTGGAGGCTCGCCTGGTAGCCTGTAACGGCTCCGCGAAGGCGCAGTCAGGCAGGGAAGAGCGCAGGAATGTGCAGGTGACCGCTTTCATCTCCCCACAGAAGAGAAAAGGAGGAAGCTCACGACGCCCCGGCACCGCCAGAGGAGAGGCGGCTGCCAGCTCTCTGAGAGAGGCCACGAGCTGCCCAGGAGGCAGCAGGAGGTAATCAGAGAGCCGTCGCAGTTCCTGGGTCAGCCGCCCCTGCTCGTCCCGGCTCTCCGCGCAGAGATAGCAGGCGGCATATAGCTCTGTGCGCCCCGCTTCTAGCACGGCACAGATCGGACCTGGCCAGCGACGCTGCTGGGCGGCGATGATATCCAGAGTGCCTACCCCAACCAGCGGCTTGCCCAGCGCAAAGGCCAGGCTGCGAGCTGTAGCCACCGCCACCCGCACGCCGTTGAAGGAGCCTGGGCCTAAAGCCACCGCCAGAGCGGAGAGATCTGCCGGGCGCCAGTTACGGCTGCTCAGCAAGCGGCGAATCGCAGGCAACAACTCAACGCTGTGATTGTTCTCGACAAGCCAGGTCTCTTCGGCGTAGAGAGTCTCCTCTGAGCAGAGAGCCAGGCTTGCCTGGCGCGTGGAGGAATCAATTGCCAAGAGCAGCATAGGTGTTTTTCTGAAATTGCTGTAGCAGATCACAATAATACGATCCGATGGCTTCGAAGAAGAGCGCACGCTTCGTCTCGCTGAGCAACTTCAGGCGGACGCGTAGATACTCGCCAGACCAGAGCGCAGCGGCCTTGTCCGCCCATTCTACGACGCAGACACCCGCTGGATGAGCAAAGTAATCTTCGAAGCCCAGATCGAGTATCTCTTCAGGATGCTCCAGGCGATAGAGGTCGAAATGGTAGAGCGCCAAACCTCTGGTGCGCGTTGCCTGCCCTTCTCCGCGCCCGCCCAACTGGCCGCGGTACTCCTTCAGGAGTGTAAACGTAGGGCTGCTGACCACCGCAGAGATGCCCAGGCCCTGAGCCAGGCCCTGCGTAAAGGTGGTCTTCCCCGTCCCCAGTTGGCCAGCCAGCAGGATCAGCTCGCCGCCCCGCAGCAGCTCACCTAAACGCATGCCAAGCCGCTGAGTTTGGGCTGCACTATGGCTGATCACATCAAGGGTACAGCTCACCTCTTCTTGAGAAGCACCAGTCACGCCGTCTTCCTTCTCCACGGCTACAGCCGTGGCTCAAGTATCTCTTGAGCCTTTCCAGAGAGCCTCAAATTATTATAACACAGTCCTTCCCGCTTCGCCTCAGCCGATTTTCTTCCCACAGCGCGAGCAATAGAGCGCTCGCGCGCGTACCAACTGGCCACAGTGGGGGCAAGGAACTTTATCTGCTGCCCGCGGGGCGCTCGCAGGGCTGGCGGGCGCTGGCCCTGGGCTGGGGACGCTGTTTCCCATTCCCGCCTGACTCGCCGCTGGGGTGCTCGGGGTCAGCGGCGGTGGCGTATAATCGGGCGGCGGCTGCGGAGCAAACTGTTCCGGCTGATAGGTCTCACTCTTGATCTCTTGAAGCTGCTGCTCCCGATTCCGCAGATCGGCATCCAGCTCCTGAATACTGGCGCAGATGCGTGCCAGTTGCGGCTGAGCCAATGTCCCCTGCTGATAGAGCGTCATCGCGGCGCCAGCCAGCTCCTCTAACAGGAGCTGGCGCTGCTTGAGGAGTTGATCAATCTCGCCCTGCTTACTTCGAATGCGCAGTTGCTTCTGCGCTTCCCAGGTGGTGCGACTCACCGCCGCCGAGACAAGATGTTTTGCCGACTCAACAAAGTCCGCCATTTGTGCTGCTCCTTCTTTACTCTTTCTCAACTGGTCCCGCCTACCAGGAAAGTGGGCCAGACCTACCCTGCCTGTCCGCTCAGGGCCGAGAGTTCCTGGCAGTCCTGGTCGGCTGGCTCGAGACCTCAGCTGGAGGCTCCCTAAAAGGGCCTCGCGTCTTCCTCCTCTACAGCCCCACGGTGGATACGCAGGGCCTCCAGCCGACCAGTGCCACTGAGCTGGATGGCGACCACATCGATCCTCCAGGGACGCCCGTAGGCCCCATGCAGCTCGAGGTAGTGAGCGGCCACCTCGATCAGCTTGCGCCGCTTACGAGGCGTCAAGGCTTCCTCAGGAAGGCCCCAGCTCGAGCCACGCCGTGTCTTGACTTCAACAAAGACCAGCTCCTCCCCCTCGCAGGCCACAAGGTCAATCTCGCCCACCCGACAGCGAAAGTTCTGTTCGCAAATCTGGTATCCCCGCTGACGCAGGGCGGCAGCCGCCAGGCGCTCGCCAGCCTGACCAAGCGCCCGTTGCCGTCTGTGCCGCTGCCCGGCCCCGCCACTCAGGTCGGTCGCCTCCCACTCCCGCTGTCCCTGGCCATCAGACTCCCCGTAATCTGTAGAATTCATGAGAGTAATACGCCATCTCCACGATGAATGTTGTATGCTTCCTACAAGGGAAACGCTGAGCTAGCGCTCATACTGCCTGCAAGCATAGCCGAGACAACGGCAAGATGCAAGCAGACAGGGGGCGTTCAGGAAGACGGAGGACGGCCCAACCGAACCGGGCGCATATCTCGATCTCAACATGAGAGGAAGGAGTACGTCAAAGAATGGCCAAACAAACAATCGTCTTTCTCCACGGCGCCGGAGGGAGCGCCCATAGCTGGAGCGCCCTCCTGAAGCAGCTTGACTCGTCCACATTTGCTGCGCTGGCCATCGACTTGCCAGGACACGGCCAGCGTGCGGACACGCTGCCTGCAGAGGTGACCATCAGCGACTACGCCCAGGCTGTCAGGCAGATCATTCGCCAGGAACTGCAGATCGAGAAACCGTTTCTCGCCGGGCACTCTATGGGCGGGGCAATCGCCCTGACCCTGGCCCTGGAATACAGCCAGGAACTGTCTGGGCTGATCTTGATCGGAACCGGCGCCCGCCTGCGCGTCCGAGCCGACCTGCTGGAAGGAGCGCGGACCGGCACCTCCACAGCTCTGCAGGCCCTGGCCACCTGGAGCCTGGCCCCAACGAGCAGCGAGAGTCAGCGCGCCCAGTTTCAAGAGGAGCTGGCCCGCGGCGCCGCTCAGCTCTACCGCGACCTCCTGGCCTGCCACACCTTCGACTGCATGGCCCGCCTGGGAGAGATCCAACTGCCTACCTTGATCGTCGTAGGAGCAGAAGATCAGATGACACCCGTCAAATACAGCCAGTATCTTCACGATCATATCACAAACTCAACGCTCCAAATTATATCTGGCGCCGGTCATGCCCTGATGCAGGAGCGACCCGAGGAGCTGGCTCGCGTTATCGCTGCCTGGCTGGCAGCAGCCCCCTCGACGCCCTCCCCTGGTTCATGCTACAATACAGCCAGTGGTTTCCCTCATGAGCAATAGAGCAAGCAGGGCAACAACGGCCCTTCTTCATGGAGAGGCCGCCCGATACCTCTACGCTTCGTCTAGGGGCAAGGCGGCCCAAACAAGGACTTTCCAAAGGCCAGAACGGTTGTCATAATGCCGTGCCTGGATGCGCAGCACGCCAACCAGGTTACTTAGAAGTTGACATACCATTTTGGGTATTTCAAAGCACTATAACTACCTGTTTCACATTCTGCAATAAGGGGTGAAAAAGAAGAGATTTTACCAGGCAGGGGCTACAGGTGCGCGTCAGTGATTCTTGCGATGGTCGGCAAACGACATGGAACGGATCTTCGCCGCTCCGGTGACGCCCAGAATACAGCCAGGGCAGTTTGCCGCCTTAGGACCAAGGCAACTGGTCTGGCGTGAGGCGCTCAAGGCGGTGAGCCGCTCTGCTCTTGAGCAGGGCAAAACGAGCAATGAGAGCAGACGACACCAAGGGACATATACTGAGCTTCGTACACACCATTGGGCGGCCCTTGCTCTCGGCCTGCGTCTCGAGCGAAAGGCCCACAGAGCCAATCGCGTATATTCGCAATGGTCCCTTGGCGAACTGCAGGCGCAGATCAGCCACGAGGCAGTCCTTTCAGGAACACAAGCTCTCAAAGTGGATGCAGATTCTATCAAAAAAACCTGTCCTGTCTGTGGACACACATCCGATGAGAACCGTCCACGGTTCGGATCGCCCTTTACCTGTCACAATCCGAACTGAGGACACACATCGCATGCTGATCTGGTTGGCGCGAGCAATGTGACACGAAGAACGCTCCTGGCCCAGCCCGACTGGGCCAAGACGGGCACCTTGTCAATGTGCCCTGATGCATTGGACAAAGCAGCTCAAGCTGCACGCCTGCAAAGGTATGCAGAGTGGCAGCGGAGTCCCGATGCAGGCCTCCGGTTTCTCTCTGAGCGGAGGTCATTGACACAGAGCATTTGCGATAGATAGGGGGCAACGGTATGTCAGGCCATTCGAAATGGGCACAGATTCGTCGAGCTAAAAGCGTTAACGATGCGCGCAGAGGGCAGCTATTCACGCGCCTCGGGCGCGAGATCGCTGTTGCGGTGCGCGAGGGAGGCAGCGGCGACCCAGCCGCCAACCCGCGTCTGCGCATGGCCATTCAGCGCGCGCGCGATGCCAACATGCCGATGGAGAACATCGAGCGCACCATCAAGCGGGCGCTCGGCGGCGCCGAGGGTAGCAACCTTGAGGAGGTGACCTACGAGGGCTATGGCCCTGGCGGAACAGCCATTCTCATTGAGGCCATGACTGAAAACCGCAATCGTACGGTCGCCGAGATTCGCAACGCCTTCAGCCGCAACGGCGGTAGCCTGGGCGAGACGGGCAGCGTCTCCTGGATCTTTGAGCCGCGTGGGGTTATCGAGCTGGCCCTTGACGGGCACGACCCGGATGAGGTCTCGTTGGAGGCCATCGATCTGGGGGCTGAGGATGCCGAACCATCCACCGAGGACCAGATCCTGACGGTCTACACCACACCGGCTAACCTGGAGAAGGTGCGTCAGGCTCTCCAGGAAAAGCACTATAAGATCCTGAAAGCCGAGAGTACGATGGTCCCCAAGACGCGAGTCGAGCTGCACGATGCCCGGACCGCCCACCAGCTCATGCGGCTCGTAGAGAAGCTGGAGGATCTGGACGACGTGCAGAACGTCTATTCCAATGCCGATATTCCTGACGAACTGGTGGCCTCCTATGAGTAGGGCTTGTGGTGGCAGCAAGCTGGGAACCAGAGCGACCCCTGCGGCCGCTCTGTCCTCCCAGAGGCAGCGCCGTGAGGAAGGCGGCACGTCCCTATGACCCAGAAGGCTCCGCCGCGGCGGGTCGCCCTGGGCATCGATCCAGGAACGGCCATCGTAGGCTACGCCGTTGTTGCCGCCCAGGGCGATAGACTGAGCCTGCTCGCCTGCGATGTGATCACCACACCTGCCGGCATGCCCTTACCTCAGCGCCTCCAGCAGATCTATGAGCGCCTGGGAGAGGTGATCACCGCTCATCAGCCCGCAGAGGCGGCAATGGAGGAACTCTTTTTTGCCAAAAACGCTCGAACTGCCATGATGGTCGGGCAGGCCCGCGGCGTCGCCATGTTGGCCCTGGCAAACCACGGCCTGTCTATCGCGGAGTATACTCCGCGCCAGGTGAAGCAGGCAGTCACCGGCTACGGCAGCGCAGATAAGGCCCAGGTGGGCGAGATGGTGCGCATTCTGCTCAACTTACGCTCCGTCCCTCGCCCCGACGATGCGGCGGATGCAGCGGCCATCGCCATCTGTCACCTCCACAGCTCCCACCTGATCAGAGCCAGCCTCCTTTCTTCAGAGGACTTCCACCCCTCAGAATCAGGAGGATGGTGACCATTCCCCAAAAAGTCAGCAACCGTTACTCAGATCGCGCCAGTGGCGTTACTTCCTATACGACAGCAGAGGGAGAGATAGGCAGGCAGGGATGATTGCGAGCATTCATGGCATTCTTGAGGCACAGCACGAGGACCATCTGATCATCCGCGTGGGAGGCTTCGGGCTACGGGTCTTCGTGCCTGCTTCGACACGCACTCGCTTCAGTACGCCCGGCAGCGAGGTTTCGCTCTATACTCATCTGCACGTCCGCGAGGATGGCCTGGCCCTCTACGGCTTCGCCGAGGAGGCCGAGCGCGATATGTTCGAGCTGCTGATCGGTGTCAGCGGTGTAGGCCCCAAGGTGGCGCTGGCATTGCTCTCGGTGCTCGATGCGCCCACTTTCTACCGGGCAATCGCTCAGGAGGACGTGCAGCTGCTGGCTCGCGCCCCCGGCGTCGGCAAGAAGCTTGCCGGTCGCCTGATATTGGAGCTGAAAGGCAAGGTCCCGGCAGTCGCGACGGGGACCAGCGCCGGCGGCGGCATCCGGCGCTCCGAGGTGCTGGAGGCCCTCGTCGGTCTGGGCTACAGTCCCGCCGCCGCCCAGGCAGCCATCGCTCGCCTGCCCCAGGACCAGAATCTGACGCTGGAAGAACAAATCACCCTGGCCCTGCGCTCCCTCGCCCGCGAACTCTGATCTGACTGACTGACAGTCGTTGTAGCAGGTAGGATTCGCAGAAAACGCCTATTTTCTGGAGGATGCTGATGGCAACGGACGAATTGCTGCCGCCAGCATGTGCTTTTGCTGTCTCTGTCCTGGCTGAATATGAGCAGGACCCCGAGGCCGTACCAGAGGAGGCCGTTGAGGCGGCCCGGCAGCACATGGCCTCTTGCCCACGCTGCAAGGAAGCCTCGGCAGCAAGTGGCCCCAAGCGCAAAAAGAAGAAAGTACGGCGCGCCTCTCCGTCGGAGTCGCTGGCCGCCGTGGAAGGCGGCGAGACGGCTGTTGCCGCACCGGCCCTGGCCAGCACTGAGCCTTTCCAGGCGGCCCTCCCACCTTCGCAGCCGTCCGCCTCGCCCACCTTTGCCCCTCCCTCATCTGGTTCTGAGGCCCAGGAGCAGACGATCCGTATTTCGCCTCCCTCGACAGGCGATGGCCTGATTGACTGCCAGCAGTGCCGCCAATTGTTGCCCGAGTACGCCGAGGCTATGGATAGCGGGCAGAATGTGGCCCTGCTTTATCCCGAGGTACAGGCCCATCTGCTTGTCTGCGACACCGGCTGTCTGGTATTGCTGGACCTCTTCCGCCAGGAGGCGAAGGCCAACCGCAAGTATCGGCGCCGCCCGGTGCGCGATCCGTTCCGCGTGATGTGGTGGGAGATGAGCGGCTTTTTCCGCGGCGGGCTGGTGCCGATCTCGCCGCGCGCCTTGGCTTTCGGCACGCTGATCCTGGTCTTGCTCCTGACCTCGCTGACCGCATTCCTGGCGATCCGCTGGGACGATGCTCGCTACTACCGCCCTCCCAACACGCACCTGGTGCCTACGCCTGACGGCATCGGCCTGAGCGACGGGCTGAAGATTTTCGATGCCTGCAATGCCGCCGGCTATCAGGATAAGCGGCAGGCCGCCCAGGCGATGCAGGCGGGAAATACCAGGAAGGCCGAGGCTCTGCTCTCGGCGGCTGTCGCCATCAGCGATACAACCGGCTGCAACAGCGCCGAGGCCGCTATTTACCGCGAGGATCTGCGCGTGCGCCTCTCAGGCCACCCCTACGGTATCATTGTGGTCAGCTTCGACAGCGGCCCCGGCATCGCTGATCCCCAGGGTGGCACCGACCGCCATATTCTCTACGCCGCCTATACCCAGGAGCTGGTGGGAGCCTATATCAGCCAGGAGCAGTACAACAGCGCACAGATGAAGATTCCCGGCGCGCCTCTGCTCTACCTGGTACTCGCCAATACAACTGGCGAGGAGGAGGGCGCACTACAGATCGCCAATGCGGTAGCGACTCTGAACGCCAAAGGCAACTTTGGCGACTTCGGCCTGCAGGTGAGCGGGCGCCCGCCGATTCTGGCGGTCCTGGGTCTGGCCCCCAGTCGCCTGACAGAGGTGGTGCTTCCGGTGCTCTGCCGCGCCGGCGTGCCTCTGCTCGCGCCTACCTCTTCGGGCCTCTTTATCATCGATCTGCTCTCTCAGACCTCGCTCTACCGCCATTGCACGCCCGGCTTTGCTTTTATCCGCTTCTCGGCAGACGATTCGGCCCAGAGCCGCGCCGGAGCTGACTATGCCTATAACGAGCTGGGGGCACGCAACGTGGCGATCTTCTATGACCCGAGCAACCCTTCCTCCAGTAGCTCGGCGCGCTATTTTAGCCAGTTTTTCACGGCCCACCGCCATACCCGCATCGTGGCCCAGGAAACGGCAGTGGCCAGCGGCCTGCTCGACGCCAATGGGCGCCCCCAGGCCTCGCGCGATGATCTACTGGCAGGTTTGAAGGACGCCCTACAGGCTCAGCCACGGCCCGACCTGATCTTTGCTCCGCTGCTCTCCAACGATGTCATGACGCTGGCAGAGGCGATCGCTCAGCTCCCCCGCGATCAGCAGCCGATTCTGCTGATCGGGGGCGAGTTCGTCCAGCCGACGGCTATCCAGAAGCTGGTGCCCTGGGTCCGTCAAAATCAGCTCTCCTTGCCTCGCATCTACGCGACGGTCAGCAGCGCCGTCCGTCCCCCAAGCGGAGATAGTCCCTGGCCCAAGCAGTTCTATGCCGCTTTCTGTACTCTCTTTGCTTCGCCAGGGAGCTTCTGCAGCGGAGCGGCGGCTCTCGACCAGGGCGCTCTCCTCTTTGGCGACGCCGTGGAAATGGTGGCCCTGAGCCTCAACCAGAGCCAGCAGCCAGGGCAGCAGGCCCAGAGCACTCAAGGACAGGGGCAAGGTCAGGCCCAGGCTTCGCCAGGCTTCCCGACGCCCGCCCAGCTCGTGCAGCGAATCAGCAGCCAGAGCTTTACGGGCGTGAGCGGGCCGATCGTCCTGCGCCTCTGGGACGACGTCCTGGTGACAAGCACGCGCGCCGCACCGGCTATTCTGGAGCTACAGCAGGATGGCAGCATTCAGATCGCTCAGTAGGAGCAGATCAGCACTCGAGCAAGGGCCTCAGCCCTTTCCCTCTTCGGCTGCCAGATAAGAGAGCATAGGGGCGGTAAGCCCTCTTCAATCGAGCCAGGGCACCGCCCCCTCTCCCTCTCTCCTGCTTCGCCCGCCCGCTGTTCTCCCTCCTCCCCCAGACAACCGGCGTGGCGTGGCATGGTGCAGCCTTGTCTCCCAAGACAAGCGCTCGCCGTCATGCCTCGATTCCTCCAGGTAGACCGGATTGAAAGGCGTCTTTCAGGTCTGATCAAAATTGCCAGAACCCACAAAAATAAAAAGAGGAGAAGAAGATAGAGTGAGAGGGAGAGTGAAGGGAAGGTAGGAGAGCAGTTCAGACAGGTATTTCGGACAAGTGGAGAGCTGAGCAATGGAGCTATTGATTACTACCCTGGCCCACATCAGGCCGGCCTACGAGATCGATGCACAGACCCAGGTGCGCCAGGTGACCGAGGCCCTGCGCCCAACTCCCGGCCTGTTAAACGTGCGCAGCTATACCAGTCGAGACAGGCGCTACCACCTGCTGCTTACCACCTGGGAGAACGAGGACGTCTGGCGTAAGGTGCGTGATCGCTGCAGCCCCGCCCGCCTTCTGCAGGAGATGGCCGGCGCTCAGTTGATGGACGTGCCTGAGCAGTGGGCCATGCACTATATTTGGGGCTATGTGCGACCGGCGGTCAGCCCGACGCTGGCCGTGGCCCTGCTGGCCCGGGTTCGTCCCGAGCAGAGCGAGGCCATTGAGCAGCACTGGCTAGAAAGCCTTCATCGGCAGGCGGCGGAGCTGCTGATGGCCTCAGCCTTTCTGGCCCGTGGACAGGAGGAGGCCCGGCCTCAAGGGGGAGGGAACAAGGAGGACGAGAGCCAGGAACCAGCCTATCGTTGGGGGACGGTCTTCCTCAATCTTCTGACCTGGGCCAGTGAGGTCGAGCAGGAGGAGTTCTACGCCCAGCCAGGCTACCAGAATTTTAGCCTTCAACTGCATCAGGCCGCGCTCGTTCAGATGCTGGCTCTGGAACAGCCCTGACCCTCCCCAAGGCCTCCCTCTTCTCGCCTCGCCGGAGGAAGCGCAGCCCTCACCGAGGAGGAAGACCGGCGGCATCCGGAAGGCTCAATCTGATAGGAGGCCGGCCCTGGCTCGCCCCTCTTCACTGGCAATGACGCGCTGAGTCAGCGCGTGAGACCACAGCTCCCTGGTCAGTCGCTGGAGCTTTCGGCTACCGGTTTGGCATAGTATTTCTGCAGCTCAGACCAGAGCAAAGCGCGATCACGCCACATGGCCGGCGTAAAGATATGGTATTCGCCATCACAGAGGGGCACCTGCGTAGGACAAATGCGATGAGGGGTGAGACGAAAGCGGATAGTGTCGTCGACCACTTCGACCCAGATATGGCGTCCTGTATAACCCGAACCCCATTTAAGAAGGACCAGGGTATCGTATTCTTCAAAGCGCCCCCGCCCCTTGAGCAGCTCGCGATCAAGACGACGCAAGAGCGAGGGCAGATCGCTCTCGCGCATAATGCGCCGCGCATTTTCACGGAGCGCCTGACGCTGGCGCTCAGCCTCCACTGGCTCGTCCGACTGACTCATACCAGAAGCATCCAGCCATCCTTTCTTGTCGCTGAGCGCAGCGGATGTCTGGGAAGGAAGATCTCAACCGCTGAGATCAGGCTCTCACTGGACGCTCAGCGCCTCCCATCACCCGCTGGCAGATTTCATCCATAAGAAAGCATAGCACAAAGAGGAGGCCGCGGCCAGGAGCGAGGCAGAGCAGAGGCAGTCAGCCCGTTTCTGGCCTTCACTCCTAGCGAGCTGGCTAGGGCCGCAAGCGTACCTCATAGTCACTGCGGGCCTCCTCGCCACAGAAAGCATGGACCAGCTCGCGCCTGTTCACTTCCCAGCCGAGAGCCGACAGGGGAAGGAAACCGGCACCGGTCGAAAGCGGCAGCGGGGAGATTAGGGGCTGCTCGAAACAGTCGGCCACGCTACGGGACGAAATATAGTAAATATTATCGCTGGAGCGCTTGGCGTTGCGCTTGGCCTCAGCGACCAGATAGCTGATCTCCTGGAGGTTGTGGGCAAGATAGGAGAGGTTGTTGACGATGCCAATCGAGAGAGAGACAAGCGGAAACTGATAGGGACGCCCCTTGCGATCAACCCCGCTGATGGTACCGCGCTTCAAGTCCTCAGGCCGATAGAAGGGCTGACTCAGCTCCTTGTAGGCGGCAATGATACGGCAACTGAGCAGGCGCGCGCGATCGGGCGTCGTGACCACTACAAAGTCATCCCCACCCACATGGCCGACAAAATCCTCCAGGTTACCATGCTCAGAGACGACGCGGCAGCAGATGCGCCCCACCAGGCGGATCATCTCATTGCCAGCCAGGAAGCCATAGGTATCGTTAAAGGCTTTAAAATTATCGAGGTCGAGGTAGAGGAGGCTCCACGGTTCCTGGCTAGCCAGCCTGCACTTGATAGTCATCTCCACCTGGAAAGCCCCAGGTAGATCGATCAGCCTCGATAACATGACCTGCTGGACATGCCGTAGCTGCGTGCGTACGCGCTCCAGTAGCTCTTCGGAGTCGAAGGGCATGGCAATATAATCGTCCACGCCCATGCGGAAAGCTCGCACCTTAGCGCCGGGGTCGCTTGCGGCACTGACGACAATGATAGGGATATACATGGTCCGCGCATGCGTGCGCAAGCGCTGAATGAATTGCTCGCCGTCACCACCGGCGCTCGCCATGTTGAGGACGACGAGCTGCGGCATCTTGCGCAGCGCAAACTGGACAGCATCCTCGCCGTGAAGGACAGTGAGCGTATGATCTCCATCTCTTTCCAGAGGCTTCTGAAGGATGCGAGAGATCAGACTGTTGTCCTCAACGACCAATACATTGCCCATAAGTGCTCCTGCCTCTACGCTTCACTATCACAACGAAAGCACATTTTACCTTCCACACCTGAGCTTCACAGGAACAAAAACAGCCCTACGTGAAGAGGTGTGACAGAGGTGCAGAGGTATCTGTGTAAGAGACCTCCAGGTTCGCTGCCCGGGATGAGCGCACGCGCCGCTGTGAGCGCGTCGGCTGGCTCACCACCCTTTTTTACCAGGCAGGATCAGTTGTCATAGACCGTAGACCCTGGCCACTGACGACCCCTGACGACAGGGCAAACGAGCAGCTCCCCGGGCACGGGGCGAGGACTTAGGACTCATGCACCGCCACCACTATCTCTGCTCCCCTCTTAAGATAAGGCAGCGCGCATGAGCAAGAGCACAGAGCAAACAGAGTAAATAACCTAGAGTTGCAATTCTCTTCCTTCTCACCGCCGATTCAGCTAGCCAAACAAAGCGACGTGAAATGCGGACGGAAGCCCCGCACCTACCCGCGTATGGTGGCTCCTCGTCCTCGGCCTGGCTGCCATATCCCAGAGCCCTGTGGAGCTGGACCCATGCTGCTCTCCACGGGTCCTGGCAACAGCGCCATACCTGCTTGCCCCATCATATTAAACGCTAGCACATAAAGCAAGCAGTGTCAACACATCAGAGATGAATTTTTCATCATCCACCTGAGCACGAGAAAGTTCAACATTTGTCTGCACGATCCAGTGTAATATCCCCGGATGGATCTGCAAAGAAAGTTCTAACAAATGTTCTTGTCATGTTATACAGAAGCAGATGGAAGACTATCCCTTCATCCAATAAGTGTCATGGTGTCTTCATCACTTTGCTCGTCTGCTTGTTAGTTTCAGCACCCCCAGCCGGGAGCGCCGTTGACCCAGACGGAGCAGCTTCCGGCTCGGGTGGCCCTGGGTCACCCCTGCAGGGATGAACTGGTTGAGGGACAGAGGGTCGGCGGGCCGGCAGCGGAAAAGGCCAAGCACTGCCTGCTCGGGCCGGCTGGGGATCGGGGCGAGATGAGCCGGGCCTGGCGACGCGAGCAAAATCCATAGAGAGAGAGGATTTCCAGGTTTTGCAGTTGACGCGCCGCCCAGCCTGCGCTAAGATAAAAGCGCCCATCCAGGCGCGAGAAACATCTAGCGAGTCTTGAAGGGGAGCCTATGGCCATATCCTCCTCCGCACCGACCGAGCGCAGCGTGATCTTCCCCAGCAAGGGACAGCCCTCCTTCATGCTAGAGGGCATTCTCCATTATCCCGGCCAGGCTCGTCAGGCCCCCGCCGCTGTGCTCTGCCATCCCCAGCCGGCCAGCAGCGATATGCAGGATGTGCTGACCTTGCTCCTGGCGCGCCGCCTGGCCGAACAGGGTATGATCGCTCTGCGCTTCAATTTCCGTGGCGTTGGCCGTAGCCAGGGGCAGCAGACCGATGGCCGCCTGGAGCCCCTGGATCTGGCCGGCGCCGTCGACTTCATTCTTGCTCAGCCCGGGGTCAATCCGGCCAAGCTCTGCGTGATCGGCCACGCTTTCGGCGCCTATATCGCTCTGCAGTACGCTCCCTACGATCCCCGTATCCGTACGGTGGTAGCGATCAGCCTGCCGCTCTTCCGCGCGATCGGCGGTCTCCCCCGCCAGTTCGAGCGCCCGAAGCTCTTTGTGACCGGCGAGTTCGATGAGGTCTGCCCGCTTTACAAACTGGAGCCGTTCGTCGAACAGCTCAAGGGACCCAAGGGGATTAAGGTGATTACCGGCGCTCGCCATTTGATGCGTGGCTACGAGGAGCCTGCCATCGAGGCGATCACACGCTATCTGAAACGCTGGTCCGAGATGCCCGATATTTGAAGACAAATTGAGGTACACGGGCATTACGAGTAGAAGATCAACGGTCGGCGGGCGCTGCAGATCAAAAAGCAGACCAGAGCCGTGCTGGTCGAGCGCCTCTTTCAGAACTGTGGCGCTCCCTGGTCCAGGGCAAGGGCGGGTTCTGCCTGGCGCATCAGGCTCCTTCACAAGGCTCACGGGGCCTGGCTTCTGCCTTGACAGCCAACTGCGGCGGTGCTACCCTTGACAGCGACGCGCCGTTGCTCACGTACAAGGCTACGAGCGCCTTACGCTGATCTGAAGAGGAGTTTGTCCTGTGGAGACCCTTCATCCGATCCTGTTGGAGGCTTCGCTTCACGAGACGATTTGGGGGGGGCGGCGCCTGGAAGAGGATGGCTGGAAAAAGCTGCCGCCCGCGAAGCTGATCGGTGAAGCCTGGGAGACTGAGGTCAATACCCTGGCTCAGAATGCCCCCTATACGGGCAAAACGTTGGGTCAGTTGGTGAAGGAACTCGGTACCTCCCTGCTCGGCCCACAGGCCGAGGCGATCTTTGGTCCCCGCTTCCCGCTCCTGGCCAAGTTCATTGATGCTCATCAGAAGCTGTCTGTCCAGGTGCATCCCGATGACTCTTATGCCTCCCAGCACGAGGGCGGCAAGTTAGGTAAAACAGAGTGCTGGTATATTCTGGCCGCAGAGCCAGGGGCAACCATCGTTCACGGCTTCGCCGCTCCCACAAGCCGCTCCGCGGTGGCCGCCGCTATCGAGAAGGTGCAGCTTGAGCAGCTCCTCCACGAAGAGGTGGTCCAGGCGGGAGACGTGATTTTCGTTCCCGCCGGTACGGTGCATGCCATCGGGGCGGGCATCCTCCTCTACGAGCTTCAGGAGTACTCCGATATTACCTACCGTATGTATGACTATGGTCGCCTGACCGCCGAAGGGAGACCACGCGAGCTGCACGTTGACCGAGCACTAGCGGTGGCACGCTATGAGCCTTCAGCGCGCATTAAGGTTCGCCCGGTAGCTCTGGCCGCTGGACCAGGCTATGAGGAGCGCTGTCTGGTGGCTTGCCGCTACTTTGTGTTGCGTGAGCTGGTCCTCAAGGGAGAGGTTCACGATCAGGTGGCTGGTAGCTGCCAGATCCTTTCGTCGCTGGGAGCGGAGGTCACGATCAACTATGGTCCTTCGCTGCAGCATCGCCTCAGCCTTGCACGTGGTCAGAGTATGGTACTGCCCGCCGCTCTTGGTCCCTACCGCCTTGCAGGCCACGGTTTGCTCTTGCGCTCCTACGTGCCGGCTCCCGATGACGCCGCCTGGCTGGCCTGGAAGAAGGCCAATGCCGGGCTGGCTTGAGCGAGCAGGGCCACTCAACGGCAGGCCTGGCGCCCAGGCTCTGGCGAAGGGGAACAGGATCGTCGCTGGTTCAGGCTGGGGCTGGGTGACCACCTGCCCCGCCGGGAAGCGATCTCTAGTCGCTCCCTGAGCGCTCCCCTCTCTCGTGTCGCTTCTCATCCAGGTAGACAATGGTGCCCTCGACGATGCGCGGCTCTGCCTGCTCGGCTGGCTCTCTCTGGCCGGGCTGGGTGGCGAGGGGGTCGTTGTCCAAGAAGGTCAGCTCTCGCTGAAGCTGCTCGACTGTGGCAAGGACGTTTGCAACCCCACGGAGTAGCTCTACGATTTTGAGGACGCCAAAGAGCACCACCCAGAGCGCCAGACCAAGCATAAGGGTGATGCTGGCTCCGATCAGTCCATTAAGCGCGATCCCATAGCCGACGCCCACCAGCAAGGGCAGCCAGTAGAAGCGGACCACTACCCGCAGTAGCCAGTAGAGAAACCAGAAGAAGGCCTTGATCGGGTCCTCCGGCATCTCCCAGGGAGGGAGCCATTGTAGACGACGTTTCTTTTTTTCCATGTCTTCGGTGCCAGGTGCGAGATGCGTTGCAGGCCCCACCTTGTTTCTTTGCCCCCTCGGGCGCGACCCTGGGCCGCCCTGCCTGGACAGCGCTCCTGCTCAGCCGACGCCGAGGACGGTGTAAGAGAACGAGAGGTCCCTTTTGCCGCTCCTTCGCTGACATCATTGTAACAGCCAGGAGGCGGAAGCACCAGGGTCAGCTCCCCTGATTCAGCGACTGAGCGCCGCTTTCTCCGCCTCCCGGCAGCTAGCAATCAGCCACAAGCACTTCTTTCCCGGCCCAGCCTCCCTAGAGGAGGCGGCCTCCCTTCCCGCTCCGTCATCCCCGCGCATCGCCGCTCACCGAAAGCCGGACTTGATTCAGACCCGCCTCCGTCTGTAAGAGATGCAAATCCATCTCTTTCGATATAGCGGTTTCTAAATGCAGAGGGCCATAGACTGGCGTATAGAAGACATTACGATAGGACCAGATACGCAACAGCAGGCTTGAGGGAAGCGCCTGCCGGTCGACCAGAGGGAAGGTTACAAGGAGCCTCTCGCCCGCCTGCAGGCGATTAAAACTGCAGGTCGTCTGGAAGCCCGGCGATGAGGAGCTTTCAGAGGAGGCAGCAGGACTGGCGACGAAGCGATAGGCATAGCTCGTATTGAGGACTGGCATGGCGCTCTGGGTGAGCTGCCAGGACGAGACAAGCCAGGTTGCAGTCGTTGCAGTCCGGTGGCTGTCAGCCAGGGTCAGGAGCTGAGCCTGATCAGAAAGAGCCTGTAGCTCGCCTAGCTTCCAGGGGGAAGCCTGAGCGGCAGGGGTTCGGGCCATGCCCGGCTCTACCAGATAGAGAGAGAACGGGAGGCCGCCCGGGCGCGGGAGCCTGGACACCAATGTTGCTTGAGTAAAGCGCTCCAGCAGCGCCGTTATCCAGGGATCATATGGTCCTACGAGCATGGCGGCTCGTTCTCCCGGCAAGATCAGGCAGCCAGCGTCAAAGAGGGTCGCCGGAGTCCGCATCTGTCGGCTAAGGAAGAAGAGCGCCGTCCGCGTAGCATCGTCGACAGTAATATAGACATGCGAGAGGCGCTCTCGTTGAGCAAGCTGGTCGGTGGCGGCCAGAGCCTGCTGGAGAGAGGCCAGATCATTATGATAGGGATAGGGCTGGAAGGAGCGATCGTCAAAATGGCCGGCAACGGTATCGAAGACGCTCACAGCCGCCGCCAGGCTCTGCGCGGCCACGAGCAAGCCCGCCAGCAGATAGCCGGCCAGAGACAGGCGCGCCAGCCACGCCTGTTGCCGGCGCAGCCAAAGAAGACCCCGGGCCAGTACGATGCCGATCAGGAGAAACGGGCCGGGCATCAAGAGCAGCAAGTACTGGGTATGCAGCTCTCCGCCGTAACGTAGGAAGACCAGGAGAGGAAAAAGCTGCCAGACCAGCAGCAGAAGAGCGCCACACCGCTGACCATCGGCGCGCCAGCGCCCCCAGCCAGCACACAGCCGTTGCCCCCACCGCCAGCGGTCCCCCCCCTTTGCGACAGCTTCCCCGCCCGAGGCTGCCTCCTGCCCAGGCTGCTCTCTCCCGCGACGCCCCCCGCGAGCCAGCCAGAAGAACAACCCGAGAAAAGCCAGGAGAAGCAAAGCCGGCATAGCCAGCTTGAGCCAGGAGAAGAGCCGATGAAGGGGAACAAGAAGCGTATCGCTGCGATTGGGAAGCTGATCATAGGGGATAATAAAAAGACGATAGATGCGCAGGGCCTGAAGCGAGAGCACGCCTGTCTGATGATTGGAAAAGCTGAGAGTTGAGCGGACGTCTTGCAGACCGGAGAGCAGCAGCCAGAGCAGCGAAGGTGCAAAGACCGCGAGCAGGGCCAGCAGAGCCAGGAGACCATCGCGCCAACGCAGCGTCTCGGGAGCAAGCAGCAGACAGAGCAACAGAAGAGCTGCCAGCAAGAGATTGACCTCGTGGGCCTGATAGAGGAGTCCTAGCCAGAGCACAGCCCATGCGAGCCACCCCTGTCGCCGCTCCACAGCGCCGCGGAAGAGAGCCAGCAAAAAGAGCAAGATAAAAGGGGCAGCGATATTCGGCTGCCAGATAAAGCGGGCATATTTGACCGGCAATACAGCAGAAGCATAGAGAAAGGAACCGATTACAGCCGCCAGGCGCCCATAGTAACGATACAAGAAGAAATAGGCTAGCAGTACAGCCAGCACATTGAGGAGAGCAATAAGCACGGCGGCCCAGAGCGGGTTAGCGCTCAAGGCCGCGGGTAGCATAAACAGATAGACCGCCCCAGGGGGATGCTGAGAGCCAATCGAGCCGGTATTGCTCGTCACGGGCAGCAGGCCCTGGTGGACAGCATCGTAGGCCATCCGAAAAAGCGTGGCCTGATCGTCATCGAACTCCGTTCGATTGAGACCGTAGAGACGCAAGGCCGACGCGAGCAGTAGCAGGCCAGGGATTTCAGGCTTCAGCAGCCAGGACAGCCAGGACGGCCAGGATCTCCACGGGGGGCGCTGCTTAGAGCGCCCCTGTGCTTGCTGAAGCATCCCTTCCTGGTGATGGGCTGGTAAGGGAGCCAAGCGCATCAAGTGTCCTCCTGACACTGGCGAGATCGGGGTCAATAGTGACCGTCTCGGCGCGTGGGATACCGGTTTGATGATCCTTGAGCAAATTGCCGGTGAGAATAGCAACCACGCGCTCATTTGGCTTGATTATACCAGCCCTGACAAGCTTGCGAAGGCCGGCTAAGGTGGCAGCCGATGCCGGCTCGCAGCCAATGCCGGCGCGGTCAATGACGGCCTTAGCCTCTAGGATTTCCGGATCACTGACCTCTTCGACGAGGCCCCCACACTCTTCGATCACCAGGCGGGCGCGAGCATAACTGACCGGGTTACCGATCTTAATAGCGCTGGCCACGGTCTGAGCCTGAACCGTATGTCGCCGGGCGAAGCCCTCGCGATAGCTCAGATAAAAGGGATTGGCGCCGGCGGCCTGGATAGCGGCCAGACGGGGCAGGCGCTCAATCAAGCCCAGCGCGCGGGCCTGACGGAAAGCCTTGCCCAGCGCGGAAGTATTGCCCAGATTGCCAGCGGGTAAGACCAGCCAGTCGGGAGCCTGCCAGGCGAGTTGCTGCAGCAACTCAAAAGCAATGGCTTTCTGGCCCTCCACCCGGAAGGGATTGAGCGAATTGAGGAGGTAGATGCCCAGCTCATCGCAGACCTGCTCGACCAGGCGCATGGCGGCATCAAAATCGCCGTTGATCTGCACCATGCGCGCCCCGTAGGCCAGCGTCTGCGATAGTTTCCCGCCAGCCACCTGGCCAGCGGGCAGAAACACCAGAGCCTCCAGGCCGGCCAGAGCGGCATAGGAGGCCAGCGAGGCCGAGGTATTGCCGGTAGAAGCGCAGGCGACGGCCCGTGCTCCCATCAAACGAGCCATTGTCACCCCCACCACCATCCCGCGATCCTTGAAACTGCCCGTTGGATTCTCTCCCTCATGCTTGAGGTAGAGCTGGGCCAGGCCGGCATAGTCGCCAATGCGCCGCAGGCCGGGGCTGGCCTGGGTCTCTTGTTGCTGATCGCTGCCCACCGCATAAAGGGTCGTATTGCCTTCGGCTCGCGAGACCACAGCCTCGTCAGGAAGCGGCAGAATCAGCTCGCGATAGCGCCAGACGCCGCTGCGCTGAGCCACCGGAGCCGCCGGCGTGCCAGGCAGCAGCCTTGCTCGCTGCTCGAAGAGCTGGCGCCAGGCAGCAGCCTCGTCCTGAGTCTGATGGGACGTCCCGCCGTGACCGCGGCCAGAGGGCGCCCCCGGCAGGCGCAGAGGGATCTCCACATCGAGAACCTCTCCGCACTCGCAGCGGTAGCGCGCTGGCCGACCAGGCTCCAGCACCGGATAGAGAGCCTGGCAGGCCACGCAGCGCAGGCGCACCTCTTCCAGAGCCTGCCGCACAGACGACGAAGGCGGGACCTCCGGCTGGCGATCGATCCTAGTGTCCAAGCGAACCCTCCTTCACCGGTCGAGCAGGCGACCAGCAGAATTGATCTTCGTAGTAATGAGCGCGCGGACGACGCACGCGATGATGACGAGGGTTGATAACCCGCGCCCCATGCTTATCAGCCCGCAGGATCAGGCCGGTTCCTTCCACGCCGCGGGCGCGCGCTGCCTCCTGCATCGCGCGCAGGATCTCCTGGAAGCGCGAACTTGCAAGAGCAATTAGAGAAGAACCGCCGCCAGAAAGACAGGCGCCATAAGCCCCGGCGGCCACCGCAGCGTTAATAATGTCGGGCATAGCAGGGAAGAGCGCCTGGCGATAGGGCTGATGCAGGCGATCCTGCATCGCCTCCCCAATCAGCTCATAGCGCCCCGTCTGCAGAGCTGAGAGGAGCAAGGCCACACGCCCGGTATTGAAGGTCACATCGTCCTTGGGATAGCTGGGAGGGAGCAGCTTACGCCCAGCCAGCGTATCCATTGAGAAAGAGGGAGTAAAAATGACAGCCTTCAGGGCATCCGGGAAGGGGGTCTTGACGGCGTGGATCTTCCCATCCCTGACCGTGGTCGCCACCAGCCCACCCAGAAGGGCCGGGGCCACATTGTCGGGATGGTTTCCCTGCTCGTTGGCCACCGCCAACTCGAGAATCTCCTGCTCGGAGAGCGTCAGCCCCCGCAGGCGCAGGAACTCGCTTGCCGCCACCACTCCACCAACCGCCGCGGTCGCGCTGCTACCTAGCCCCGCCCCCGGCGGAATCTGAATGACCATGCGAATGCGTACCGCCGGCGGCTCCATGCCCTTCGAAAGAAAGACCGAGGAAAAAGCGCGGAAGAAGAGATTTTCGGGACCAGTGGGAAGCCCTGCCCCCAGACTGCCTTCGATCTGGATGACAGGACGCTGCGGATCATTGCCACCCTCTACAACCTCAAAGCGATTGTAGAGCTGGAGGGCCAGGCCCAGACTATCGAAACCCGGCCCCAGATTAGCAGAGGTGGCCGGTACGAGCACAGTGAAAGCGACAGGAAATACCGGTGCCATCGCCACGGGCCTCCTGTCTTTCAGCTGCAAGACCTTCCATTGCTCTCACTATCTCCTTTCTGTCTGCTTCGTCAGCGGACAAGAGTGGTTTTTATTGTATCACGATCCTGGGCTACTCGTCAGTAGTCCCAGGCTTCAACCAGGGAGCGACAGGGACGGCTCCCCCCTCTTTGCCGCCGCTCAGACCCAAACGGGCAGCCAACTGGAGCCAACTCCAGTAAGCCCGGACATCAGGAAGGAGAACCCTGCCCCGCCTGCTCCATGGCATGCCCTGCTTACTCGTAAACCGGCGTCAGCCAGTGACGATACTTGTCGTTCTCTCCCCGACAGGCCGCCAGATAGAGCGCCTGCAACTTCATGGTGAACGGACCAGGCCGCCCACTGCCAATCGGACGATGATCAACGCTGATGACCGGCGACACCTGCACACCCGTCCCGCAGAGGAACATCTCCTCGCTGGCGTAGAGCTCCGTGCGGTCGATGCGCCGCTCCTCAACCGTCATACCAAACTCATCGCGCACAAGCTGAATCAAGGCGTTGCGCGTAATCCCCTCGAGAATATCCTCCGAGGGCGCTGGAGTAATCAGCTTCCCATTGCGCAGAATGAAGAGATTGCAGGAACTGCCCTCAGAAACATAGCCATCGTGCGTCAGCATGATGGCCTCGTCAAAACCGCTGGCCAGAGCATCTTCGGTCGCCAGGGCGCTGTTGACATAGCCACCGGTCACTTTGGCCCGCACAGGCATGGCATTGCTGTTGGCCCGCCGCCAGCTCGACGTGCAGACCCGCAGGCCCGAATCGATGTCCACATAGTTGCCCATGCCAAAGGTGTAGACGGCAAACTCATCTTTGAGACCTGTCAGACGCGGCTTGACCGTTAACGAAGCCTTGTAGGCAATAGGCCGGATGTAGACATCTTGCCGATAGTTATGCTTCCGCAATAGTTCTAAAGTGATACGCTCCAGATCCTCGATCGAATAAGGCAGATTGAAGCGCATCACGTTCCAAGAGTGCATCATGCGCTCGTAGTGCTCGCGCATCTTCAGCACGTAGAGCTGCTCATGATTGGCATTCCAATAGGCACGAATTCCTTCAAAGCAAGCGGTACCGTACTGGAGCGCATGGGTAGCGATGCTGACCTTAGCCTCGGCGATAGGCACAAACTGGCCTTCAAAGAAGGCAAAGCCCTCCAGCGGGTCCTGAATAGAGACCTTTGAGGATGTGGTTTCCTGAGAACTCTGTGTCTGCGTCACGACCTCACTCCTTCGATCGATACAGGCAAGGCGGTGGGCGAGAAGGATCGTCCCACGCGCAAATAAACGCATAAAACACAAAAAGGAAGAAGGCGCAAGGGTGTGTCGTTAGAGTCTCACGACAGACACACCCTTGCGGCCAGAAGCTATCCTGTGAGCGCTGGCCCATTCCGGCCGGGGAGAAAGACCTTTTTCCCGGCAGGCCGGCGCCGGCCTTAGATGGCCGAAGGCGTCTCCAGGCTGCTCTCGACGATATAGATCAGATCATCATCAGTCACATACTTCTTCTCGTCGGCGAGGGCGATGAAGCGCTCATAGGCCTTCTTCAGCTGCTCAGCATTCAAGCGGTAGCCGAGCTGCCGCAGGCGAGCATCGAGGCCGTGGCGTCCAGAGTGCTTGCCGAGCACCAGGCGTGTATCATCCCAGCCGACCGACTGGGGCGTCATGATCTCGTAGGTCAAGCGGTTCTTCAGGACGCCATCCTGGTGGATGCCGGCCTCATGAGCGAAGGCGTTCTGACCCACAATGGCCTTATTGGGCTGTACCGGGATGCCGGTCAGGCGGCTGACCAGTTGGCTGGCCGCCACGAACTCGCGGGCATTGATGCGCGTATCGGCCTGGAAGACATCCGGGCGCGTGCGCAGGGCCATCACCACCTCCTCCATCGCCGTATTGCCGGCGCGCTCACCGATGCCATTGATGGTCACCTCCACCTGTCGAGCGCCGCCGCGGATCGCCGCTAGAGTATTGGCCGTAGCCAGTCCAAGATCATCGTGGCAGTGCGCGCTCAGCACCACATCCTCCATGCCCGGCACACGCTCGCGCAGATAGCGGAAGAGCATCTCATACTCGTGGGGCATCACGTAGCCGACCGTATCGGGCACATTGATAGTCGTGGCGCCCGCCTTGATAGCCAGCTCAAAGACGCGGCACAGGTAGTCCCAGTCACTGCGTGTTGCATCTTCCGCCGAGAACTCCACGCGGGGGCAAAGATTGCGCGCGTAAGCCACCATCGTCCTGACCCGTTCCAGGGCCTCTTCAGGCGTGATCCTCAGCTTATACTTCAGGTGGATATCAGAGGTAGCCAGGAAGACATGGATCACTGGCTGATCCGCCTCGCGGACGGCTTCCCAGGCGGCGTCGATATCCTCGGTGTTGGCCCGAGCCAGGCCGGCAACGGCCACATCGTGGCCACGCACGCGCTGAGCGATGGCCTTCACGGCTGCCAGGTCACCGGGCGAGGCTGCGGGAAAGCCCGCTTCGATGATATCGACGTTCAGGCGCACAAGCTGCTCTGCAACCTGCAGCTTCTCCTCAGTGGTCATAGTGGCGCCAGGCGACTGCTCGCCGTCACGCAGAGTCGTGTCAAAGACGCGAATTACCGCAGGATCTCCCATGTTTGTTGTTCCTCCTTGTGACCATTCACCGGGCGGCGGGAGGCCATTTGTCGGCGTCTCGCCGCCCGCTGCGCGGCAAGCCGATGAGCGCGCCGGTGGGAGAGCCAGACCAGGTCAGACCAGGGCCAGCTCGTCACCGGCGAACCAGCTCAGGCTGCCCTCGTCCTCACTTCTTGGTCGGCCCCGCAATCTCAGGCCGCTTGTCTACAGGCTTGAGCCAGGGCATCATGGCGCGCAGCTCGCTGCCAACCTGCTCGATCTGATGCTGGGCGTTGGCGCGGCGCATGGCCTGGAAAGCCGGGCGTCCAGCCTGATTTTCCAGAATCCAGCGTGTTGCAAAGGTGCCGTCCTGGATCTCGCGCAAGATCTTGCGCATCTCGTTGCGCACCTGCTCATTAATGATGCGCGGACCAGAGACGTAGTCGCCGTACTCGGCGGTATCGCTGATGGAGTAGCGCATGTAGCTCATGCCGCCCTGATACATCAGGTCGACGATCAGCTTCATCTCGTGGAGACACTCAAAATAGGCCACCTCGGGCTGATAGCCGGCCTCCACCAGCGTTTCGAAGCCGGCGCGGATCAGGGCCGTGACCCCGCCGCAGAGGACGGCCTGTTCGCCAAAGAGGTCGGTCTCCGTCTCCTCGGCGAAGGTTGTGCGCAGCACGCCGGCACGCGTGCAGCCAACGGCGCGGGCATAGGCCAGCGTGAGGGCCTCCGCCTGACCGGTCGCATCCTGATGGACCGCCCACAGGGCCGGCACGCCTACGCCCTCTGTGAAGAGGCGGCGCATCATATGGCCGGGGCTTTTGGGGGCCACCATCGCGACATCGATATCAGCGGGCGGCACGATCTGCGAATAGTGGATGCTGAAGCCGTGGGCGACCATCAGCATCTTGCCTGGGGCCAGGCCCGGGCGAATATCGCGCTCAAAGACCTCGCGGTGGTACTGGTCGGGGATGAGCAGCATGATAATGTCGGCCTGGGCCGCCGCCTCGGCGGTCGTCATGACCTGCAGGCCATCGGCCTCGGCCTTCTCACGGCTCTTGCTGCCTGCCGGCAGGCCGATGACGACGTTGCAGCCGTTGTCGCGCATGTTCAAGGCATGGGCGTGGCCCTGGCTCCCATAGCCAATGACTGCCACCCGCTTGCTCTGAATCAGCTCAAGATTGGCATCAGCATCGTAGTAGATATTCGCCATTGACTGCTTCTCCTCCTATTCCTCGCGCGCAATCGCCAGGCGACCGCTACGCGCCAGTTCACGAATGCCATAGGGCTGGAGCCGCTCCAGTAGCTGCTCCACCTGTTCGCCTTTGCCAGCTACCTGCAGGGTGAGCGTCTCAGGGGCAAGATCGACGGCCTGTGCCCCAAAATGCTGGCCCAGCTCAATGATTTCGCTACGGTTAGCGGCGGTGCAATTGACCTTGACGAGCGCTAACTCGCGCTCGATCGCCTGCCCAGCCGGGAAGCGCAGCACCTGACGAACGTCGACAATTTTACGCAACTGCTCGCTGAGGTGCTCGACCCCAACCTCGGCATCGTCGACAACCACGGTGATCCGCGCCACGCCGGCCTCTTCGCTCGGACCAACGATGAGGGTCCGCATGTTGGCCCGCCGCCGGCGCAACACATTGACCACCCGATCAACTGCCCCCTGGCGATCGTCGACCAGCAGCACCAGGGTGTAGAGGCGCGCGCTCCCCTGAGGGGCATCTGCCTGTCCAGCTCGCGCAGAGGCGACTGCCTGCTCTGTCATGTTCAATCCCATCCTTCTGTCTTGCCTCGCACACTTACACACTTTACCCGTCGGAGGCTACTCACGCTCGATAATCATGTCGGTGATGGCCGCGCCTGGGGGCACCATCGGATAGACATTAGCCTCAGCCTCGATGGCGAAGTCGATAATGACCGGGCCAGGTGTCTGCATGGCCTTCTGGACGGCGGCCTTGACATCCTCGCGTCGCTCCACCCGCATACCTGTCAGGCCATAGGCATCGGCCAGCTTGACGTAATCCGGGCTGCTGATGGGAGTTTCGGAGTAGTTTCTCTGGTGAAAGAACTCTTGCCACTGGCGCACCATGCCGAGGTAGCCGTTGTTCATGATGGCCACCTTGATGTCAACGCCCTCATCGCGGATCGTCGCCAGCTCCTGGATATTCATCTGGATGCCGCCGTCGCCGGCCACGACCCAAACGGTGGCCTCCGGTCGTCCCATCTTCACTCCCATCGCCGCCGGCAGGGCGAAGCCCATGGTGCCGAGGCCGCCGGAGGTAATATGGCTGTTGGGATGGGTCCACTTATAGAAGCGAGCTGTCCACATCTGGTGCTGGCCCACATCGCTGACCACGATCGCCTCACCGTCAGTGACCTCGTAGATGGCATCGAGAATATCGGTCGGGGTGGGATAGGGGACGGGACGGCGCAGACGGCGAGAGCGCTCCTGCTCCTCAGCCTCCCACTGGCGCAGCTCGCTGAGCCACTCGCCGTGATCGCCCGGCTCAACGGCCTCGACCAGGGCCGCCAGGGCTGCCCTGGCATCGGCCAGAATGGGAACGGCAGCAGGTTTGACCTTGTTCAGCTCCGACGGATCGATATCGATGTGGATGATCTGCGCCTGGGGAGCGAACTCGCTGACCTTGCCGGTCACGCGATCGTCGAAGCGCAGACCCACGCCGATAATCAGGTCGGTGACCCCAATTGCGCGGTTGACGAAGGCCGGCCCATGCATGCCCGGCATGCCCAGGAAGAGAGGATGATCGACCGGGAAGGCGCTGAGACCGAGGAGGGTGCTGATCACCGGGATGTTGGTCTTCTCGGCCAGGGCACGCAGCTCGGCGTAGGCATTTGAGAGGATGACGCCATGACCAGACATAATGACTGGGCGGCGGGCCTGAGCGATGAGGCGCGCGGCCTGCTGAATGGCCTCGGGAGCCGGTTGGGGCACGCGCGTGGCCCGATATAGCTCGATCGAGCGCACAGAGGCCGCAGGGCGATAGATGGTCTTGGCGAACTGGACATCCTTGGGAACGTCGATCAAGACGGGACCTGGGCGCCCGCTGCGAGCGAGCTGGAAGGCTTCATGAACCACATCGGCCAGCTCCTCGACGTGCCTGACCAGGAAGTTGTGCTTGGTAATGGGGAGGGTCAGACCGAGGACATCGGTCTCCTGGAAGGCATCGCGCCCAATGAAGGGACGACCCACCTGGCCCGTGATGGCGACCACCGGCGTAGAGTCCATGTAAGCGGTGGCGAGGCCGGTGACCAGATTGGTGGCCCCCGGACCACTGGTCGCCACGCAGACGCCAACTTTACCGGTGGCGCGCGCGTAGCCGTCGGCGGCATGGGCGGCGGCCTGCTCATGGCGCACCAGGACGTGGTGCAGCCGCGGATAGGCCGGGAGGGCGTCATAGAAGGGCATGATGGCGCCGCCCGGATAACCATAGAGCAGCTCTACGCCCTCGCGCACCAGGGCCTCGCAGAGAATATGACTGCCAGCCAGCTCGCGCGCCTCGTCACTGGCATGAGCGCTGGCCCTACGGGCATCTCCTGACTCCTGAGTAACCGTCGCAGTTGTTGTCATACTACCTTCCTCCTTAACTTAGGGGCGTCCCTGCAATAGCTCGCTAGACTGACAAAAGATAGTCGCTTGAGACCAGATAATCCAGGTGAGAGCGCTGCGAAACGCCCTGCAAGCAATAAAAAACGAGGAACCGCCCTGCCGGGAGGCCCTCGTTAGGTTACCTGCGCTGGATCGGGTTGCGTCGTTGCTCCCGCTACTCTCCTCTCGGCGTGCCAGGCGTAAGGCCCGTGGTAA
>NZ_JBHOQV010000065.1:0-42572 GCF_042408735.1 Thermogemmatispora sp. | reverse complement strand
GGTTGCAGGGGCCTCGATCCGCTTGAGGATACTGAAAGATCCGCTCCCGCATTGGATATCTTATACACCGCCTGGTTGCAGGGGCCTCGATCCGCTTGAGGATACTGAAAGTTTTCTCCTACCTCGGCCTGCGTGGGGTGTAGTTCGGTTGCAGGGGCCTCGATCCGCTTGAGGATACTGAAAGGTCAGGTGAAACACGCGATGAAACACGCGATGAAAGTTGCAGGGGCCTCGATCCGCTTGAGGATACTGAAAGGATGAATGCGCATGGCGTGGTGTACGCGCAAGATAGTTGCAGGGGCCTCGATCCGCTTGAGGATACTGAAAGTTCTTTGAATGTGACCTCCTTCTCCCCAGGTCTGTTGTTGCAGGGGCCTCGATCCGCTTGAGGATACTGAAAGCTCATCAGATGCTCACGCAACTCGTCTGCAGACGAGCGTTGCAGGGGCCTCGATCCGCTTGAGGATACTGAAAGAGCGCCATTTCACTCAAGGACACGAGAAGAGAGGCCGTTGCAGGGGCCTCGATCCGCTTGAGGATACTGAAAGGTAGTAGCTGTTCTAATCCGTCATGTAACATCTTTGCGTTGCAGGGGCCTCGATCCGCTTGAGGATACTGAAAGGTTGGATGCAGACCTGATTGCGAAAGCGGCGAAGTTGGTTGCAGGGGCCTCGATCCGCTTGAGGATACTGAAAGCTGCTACGCGCAATTGCCGTTGGTGAGGATAGTATCGTTGCAGGGGCCTCGATCCGCTTGAGGATACTGAAAGACTGGATCAGCAGGCTGATCAGAGACCCACTGCGCCCGTTGCAGGGGCCTCGATCCGCTTGAGGATACTGAAAGTGCAATAGAAGATTCGATAGAGCTTGTCTTCATCAGTTGCAGGGGCCTCGATCCGCTTGAGGATACTGAAAGCTTCTGGCGCAGGTTTGTGATAGTACCAGAAAAGCGTTGCAGGGGCCTCGATCCGCTTGAGGATACTGAAAGGTCCGGCCAGGCGCCGGGGCCGGCCTGGATCAGATCTGTTGCAGGGGCCTCGATCCGCTTGAGGATACTGAAAGTCATCTCGGAGTAGAGGCAACAACGGCGAGCATCTACGTTGCAGGGGCCTCGATCCGCTTGAGGATACTGAAAGTTCGTCTGCCGTTCAAAGAAGCGCTGAAGCGCTTCCTGAAGTTGCAGGGGCCTCGATCCGCTTGAGGATACTGAAAGGCTCCTGCCTGGCACAGAGGGTTTGTGTGTTGTTCGGTTGCAGGGGCGTCGATCCGCTTGAGGATACTGAAAGCGGCCTCGGCCTGCCGGCCGGCGGCGGCAGCGGCATTCAAGTTGCAGGGGCCTCGATCCGCTTGAGGATACTGAAAGGCTCCTGCCTGGCACAGAGGGTTTGTGTGTTGTTCGGTTGCAGGGGCGTCGATCCGCTTGAGGATACTGAAAGCAAATGAAATAAATCCCCCACCGTATACGATGAGAGAGTTGCAGGGGCGTCGATCCGCTTGAGGATACTGAAAGCGAGAGCATGAGCACTGTGTTATAGCCCGTCGCTCCGTTGTAGGGGCGTCGATCCGCTTGAGGATACTGAAAGGTAGCGGTATCGATAGAGAGTACTGCTACTTCCGCGTGTTGCAGGGGCGTCGATCCGCTTGAGGATACTGAAAGATAGAAAGTTGCTGGTAGAGCCACTGTTCCCACTGGTTGCAGGGGCCTCGATCCGCTTCAGGATACCGAAAGTGGAAGGGACGAGTTCAGCATCTTGGTAGAGCAGGAGATCTGAGCTGGATGATTATGGTTGTTGGCGCCGGCCAGGCCGTCGGGCACGGAGTGTACAGAGTGCGCAGCCACGACGAAGCAGAGCGCGCAGTCCCGACGGCGCTGATTTCCGGTCCTGAAAGGAGAACCGCTATGACGAGGAAGAAGGGATCGCATCGGCTGAACCCGCGCCAGTGGGCCTATCTGCAAGCCATCTTTGCTCTGGATCAGGAGCAAGAGGCGGCCCGCCGCTCCTGGCGGGCGCGATGGGGAGGGCCGCCGGCGGCTGAATGGCGCTGGATCCCTGACCATACGGACGGCGCCCCGCTCTGGCAACGCCTGCGAGAGGCAGGAGTCTGCGATCCAGGGACCGGTTCGACAGGCCCCCACCAGCGGCGAACGGCTCGCCGCTGGCTCGTCACTTCGCTGCCTCCTGTGATGTCGTCGGATGCGGTCTGTGGGGCGGGCTGACCCGGCTGTTCCCAGCCCTGGCACCATACCTGGCAGAGGCAGCGCGGGAAGCCGGGTCTGGTCTGGCGATGCCGGAGCGCTTCTGGCTGGCCTCATCGGAAGCGCCAGGAGCAGGAGCCAGGGATCCAGCTCTGGCGAGGAGGCGCCAAGCCAAGCACGTTGCCAGGATCAGCAGAGGCCCCCCCAGCGGGCACGGCTGTGAGGTCTGTATGAGGCAGTGCAATTGGCTCGTCAGCTGGGGTCGCGGCTCTATGCCAAGAAGCTGGCCAGAACCTACGAGCAGGTCCAGGAGCGCTGGCCACGCGAGCAGTTGGTCCGATCGCTGAAGGACCTCTTTGGTCCCTGGTAGGGAGAGCAACTGAGGCAGCTCCCAGCGCCAGGCCAAGGCGCAGGCTGGTGCTGGAACCGCGAAGCTGTTGAGCCGCTGGCCAGGTCAGGACCAGCTCATGGGCGCACCTCCAGGAGACCAGAAGCGGGAGCGCTGAGATACAGTGCTACTCTCAAATACAGATCTTGCGCAATCAGGAACATCAGTACAGGATGCCCGCACTGAGGAAGATGCCATGAGGAGAAGAGAATCTAACACTCTCCTTGCAAGTTTGGCAGGCAAAGGGAATGAGATCTCACCTTTACGTTCATAAATTCATAGCTATGAAGGGCTTAAGGAGCGCTGGCCGTATGAGCATCGAGTTACCGCCCTGGCGGACCTCTTTCAGCTCTGGTAGTGAGTGAGAAGGTTATCGTGAGGGCCGGCGCAGCGCCAGGCGGAAGAGCGAGGCCACCGCGCCAGCCGGCTGAGCATCGGTGCGCTACCAGGCACTTTCCACCTCTCTGAGGCTGGCCTGTCGGCGGCTAGCGCCTGGCCAGGGCGGAGCCACGATCAAGATCCACTGTGCCGCTACATGGTCAGGGCGCCGGCATCGACCGCCAGCGTACTCCCTGTCATCAGCATTGCCAGATCGCTGGCGCAGAAGAGCGCCACGCGCGCCACATCATCGGGCACGCCGGCCCGTCCCAACGGCAGATGCTCGCCGAACGACTCGCCCAGGGCATCGGGTGCACCGCTAGCCGTCATACTCTGTCGCAGCTCCGCAATGCCCGGCGTGCGGATCAACGTCGGCGCCAGCGCGAGCACACGAATATTGTACGGTCCCAACTCGATCGCCAGGCTCTTCGTCAGACCGCGCACGGCGTGCTTCGAGGACACATAGTGCGCCAGACCTGCCCCGCCCTGATAGCCAGCAGTCGAGGCTAGATTGATAATCACGCCACCGCGCTGCCCCTGGATCATACAGCGCGCCGCCTCCCGTGCCCCCAGAAAGGTCCCGCGCAGATTGATATCCAGCACGCGATCCCACTGCTCGTCAGACATCTCCAGCAGGGCATCGCTGGGATAGATGCCAGCATTGTTGACCCAGATATCCAGGCTGCCCAGCTCCTGCACGGCCTTCTGCGCCAGTGCGCGCACCGAATCGCTGTCGGTCACATCAACCTGAGCAAAGAGCGCCCGCACCTGATAGCGGGCGGCAATCCGCTCCGCTGCCGCCTGGCCCTCCTCGGCGCGCACATCTCCTAGCAGCACAGCGGCACCAGCCTCAGCCAGCCGTTCCGCGATTGCCAGGCCGATGCCGCGCGCTCCACCAGTAATAACGGCAGCGCGCCCACGCAAGGAAATCAGCTCCGACAGGGTCTTACCGCTGACATCGGGAACCGCCATCGTTGCTCTCCTTTCTGCTATTGCATGCTCCATCGCGCAAAGCGGTGCACTCAGTGCTCGCCGGTGGCGCCCTTGCGGATGGACATCATCGTTCTCACCCCGGAGCACGTTGCGGCGTGATTCAGAGTGACCTTGGTGTTAAGGTAGCAGAGCCGGGTGAGCCTGTCAAGGCCGGCGAGGAGCCTGATCCCCAAGGCGCCGATCTTTGCTGGTCGACGATGTGCGAACAGCCGGTGTGTATCGGCGCTCTCCCAGCGCCATCGTCGTATCCCTGGGGAGATGAACGTCATCGGCTTCGACGACGGCTGATACGCCACCTATATGGCTCTCCCGCTGACAACGATTCGTCAGGCCCGCGAGCAGGGAGCAAGATGTCTGGTTGATAGATCACGGGCTGTGCCGAGCTAGACAGGCGGCGGCCAGGGCCGCTCTGCAGACGCTCCGCTGCAAGTGCATGAACGAGTGATGGGGCGTGGGGACAGCGGTCGGCTTGCCTCGCGCGTTACCATTGCCATTTCCCTGATTACTATTGCCCGAATTAGCGCCGTTGCCCCTATCCTCGTATTTGACGACCACCGCCGTTGTTGCAACCGCGGTGCCATCGGGATTCAGGAGACCCAATGAGCGGGGCAGCTGCCGATTCCGTCCCTGCCAGACTAAGAGAAAAGTGTAGGCGTCGTCGGTCAGCGTGCCCGCAGCGCTGACCGGCTGATTGTCCAACAGGAGCGTGGCCCCTGGCTGCAAGCCACTGCCACTGAGGCTCACCGTGAGCACGCTTTTCGGATGCTGCGAGACCGTTATCATGGCGCTGCTCAGATGGATGATGTTGGCTCCCAGGCGGCCCAGTTCGCTGGTTGTGAGCAAGCGCTCTGGAATAGCCAGGCGTGGCAACAACTGGTAGAGCATTTGACGAGCGTCGGCTTCCAAGCGAGTCAGCTCCTCTGTCAGGCGCGTGCGATCGGCCCCGGCTGGAAGGGCGTGGATTGCCTGAGCAAACAGCTCCATCTTTTCCTCAAAATCCCGGAGAGCTGCGCGATAGGCTTGAGGAGAATTCACCAGTCCGGCGAGCGCCTGGAGCTGTTCACGTGCGAGCTGACCGCGCAGCTGAGCGCGGCGAAGATCAGACCCGGCGGCAGTGAGCGATATATTTTGCTGCCACAGCTTTAAGCGATAGAGAGGACTGACAGGATTCGCCACCTGAGCGGCGGCAAACAGGCTGCCGCCTCCCAGCAGCAGCAGGCAGAGCAGGCTCACGACAGCCAGGCGCAGGGTCCTGGGCCAGCTGCCGGCTGTCTCTCTTTGTAGCCAGTTGGCGAGGCCCGCAGGGAGGCGTCTTTTCTGCGATTGCTCCTGCACTGCTCTGATCTGGAGCAGGACCCGTTGCTCCAGACGCCTGGCGAATTCAGGATCTACCTGCAGTGGCGCTGCCTGTTGTAGATGCCATGCCAGTGAAACCAGAGCCGCTATCTGCGGTTCTTCTGCCAGATCTTCCAGCGAGGGCTGCTGATGCTGCCTGGAACCGATTCCATGGTATTCAATTTCTTCGTTCAGCCTTTCGGGAAGCGATTTCATGGCATTTCCTCCTGTGTCCGCATCTGGAGGGAACAGTGCTCTGGAAGCTTCTCTTGCTCCACTGCTAGCGTCAGGAAGCGATGCAGGCTCTGGAGCGCGCGAAATTGGAGCGCTTTGATCGCATTGGCATTTTTTCCCATGATCCTCGCCACTGTCTCGACGTTGAATCCCATAATGAGCCGGTAGATGAGCACTCGACGTTGCTCGTCGGTGAGCCTGTTGATGGCTTCCACGATGATGTGCCACTCGGCTCGCGCGACCACCCACTGCACTGGGTCTGGTGTGGGTTGTCCGCTGATCGGCGCGTAGTCCTCTCTTGTCTCTTCATCCCTCCAGGAAACCAGGTCCAGGGAAAGGACAACTGGCTGGCTCTCTCGCTGGCGGTAGTAACCAGCGACGGTCAGGCGGGCAATCTGGAACAACCAGGCAGTAAAGCTGGCTTCATCCCTGGCCTGCAAGTGGGCAATGCCCTCAACCATCTTCAAAAAGACATCCGCCGTTAGATCCTCGGCAGTCGCCCGATCGGGCACGCGCGCGGCAACATAGCCAAAAATTCCTGGCAGAAAGCGGCGATAGAGGATACTCAAGCTTTCCGCCTCTCCCTCGCGTGCACGCTCCAGCAGCAGATCAAACTCCTGCGTCTGATCCTGACGATCAGAGGACCGATTTTTACGAGTCCGCTGCCAGGGGAACATGAGCCGACCCCTCCAGTGTTCTTCTCTCACACAGCGCCAGCAGGCTGCAAAGAGCCTCCAGGCTTCTCCTGATAGAGTTGTAGTTTGCCCTGGCACGGTTATGGGTGCCAGCCAATTGGGGCAGTTTACGGAAGAGGAAGGAACACTGACCGCGGGAGAAAAAAGGGCGGGGGCATAACCGCTCATGGCGCCAGTACAACTGCTGGTAGTGAAGCGATGCGAACTGCATCGAGGCCATATTTCTCTGATTGGGAGGATGGTGTCTTCATGAAAATGATCAGTCTGTTCACTACCTTGCTCAAGGGCAAAGGGCTGGTAGCGGTCATTGGCTCGGCTCTGGTGATCGGCAGCGTTACGGCTTTTGCAGCGACCACGCCAGTGAGGCAGAACATGGTCCATGCCCTGGCAAGCCAGGCGAGGTCGGGAACGCCTGCCGCTCAAGCGTCCTCCAAGGGGCAAAAGGGGGAGAACAAGAGCCAGGGTGCGGCCACGCCCATCAGGGAACAGGAGTCAGCTTGTCCTGGTCTCCCCACCGCCACCCAACTGGCCAGCCAGTATGGTCTGAGCTCTGCCAGTAACGGAGCGGCGGTCAAAGCGATCTGTGCCCTGCATACCGGCGCGTTCCAGGGCACTACGCCTGGTGGAACGGCTGTTTCGTCCCACCGTGTCTTCGGCTATGGCGAGATCAATGAGCTGCTGACCGTTGCTCAATTGCTGGCGGCCCACAATTCCGCCAATGCTGCTGGCAAATTGACGGACAGCAATGTGACCAGCTATCTCGCTGCGGCTCTGCAAGTCTGTGGCACGACTCCTCTTGAGGTATGCGTGAAGAATCAGGCTGTTGCCAGTCCTCAAGCGGGTAGTAATGGGAACGGCCATAAGCCGGCAGCGACGCCCACCCCGCCAATCAGCAGGCGCTGACGCCTCAGGGGAGGGTCTGGCCTGACATACCTGACATGCAGCGATGCCGGGCCCTTCCCTTCCGACTGCGGGCGCAAGCCCTGGGAGTGGCTACTGGCGACGTCGGAACGGCTCGAAGAGGAGCGCTCAGGCTGGCTGACGTTCCCAGTACTCTGTGAGTTGAGAATACATGGGGGCAGAAGAGGGGGATGGCAAGACGTGGAGAGGGGCGTGCGCTGGCCTTAGCCACCAGCGCACGCCCACTACCCTTGAGCTGTAACCCCGGTAGCAGTAGAGTTCCAGGAGGAGCTACTTAGCTGCAGGTGCCAGTTGGACCGACGAGTGGCGACTGCAGCACATTGGAGCTGGAACGGCTACTCCGCCCGGCTCTGGAAAGGTGTGATCAGCAGGCAACGGGCCGCTCCCGGTGAAAGAGTAAGTCATCGGGTTGACTATCATATCTACCGCGGTGACCTTGAAGGGGGCCTGAGCTACCTGGGCTGTTGACTGCGAGGTAGCTGTTGGAGCAGTATTTGCCGTGGCTGGCTGTGTTGTTGATTCTCCTGTGGGGGGGCCGAGACGGTGGAACTGCAACCGTCGAGTATTCCCTGTGTCATCAGGAAAAACGCTGATGAGTTTTTACGCTAAATTAGCTTTCTCTGGTGAACACGAGGAACGCTGGGCGACTACGCTCTGCTGTAAAGCCCGGATGTCTGCTCTTCCGTACGTCCTGCCTTCCAGGAGGGGACGCATGCCTGGCCGGAATGGACCATGATCTGTGCCAGGATCACATGCACTAGCAGCACAACAACCAGAGTGATGATTGACCCCAGCCAATCAGGCTTTTCCACCATCAGAAAGACGATTCCTAACCCTGGCGTCGCTATGCTGATCACCGATGTCCAGTGCATCGGATGATTCAGCTCGTGCCTGAGATCGCTGGGCGATACGCCTGGCGTGTGCCCCATTGAAGGCAGCGCCTACAAAGCTCAGGAGGACCAGCAAGCCCAGCGAAAGGTCGATCCAGGCCCGAGTCCATCCCCAGAAACCGATCGTCATCGCCAGCCCCGCGCCGAGGATCAGCAGAGAAGTGATGGGAAACACCACATCCAACGGCTTGCTGGCGCTAGTCCATGTTCGCATAGCCTCGACAGTGCTGGCCTGGCGAGTGCCCGACTCCAGGTTGCTGAAGGGCTGCAATTGCTCTGGTAGCCATCGCATTGCGTAGAGCAGCAACCAGCCGGATGCTTGTGGCCTCGCCAACTGGGTTGTGACTTCGTTGGACGAACTGGAACAGCTCCAGGCCCAGCGCAGTTGCTGGTTACGAACTCATCCTGAAGTGATAGGGGACCGCACCTCCTTCCATGGGTGGCCTTCTTCGGATACTACTTAAACGGATTTTGATATAACCTGCTTCATGATACGACGTTTTCTCTGCTATGGGCAAGCGTGGCTCCGTGTTCTATAATGAGTGTGTCTGATTTCCAACTTCCACACTTGCTCGCGCCTGCGGCGCTCGCCTTTTGTATTGGCTGTGTGACTCAGATACGAAGCACCTGAGTCACACAGCCAACATATGCCTTGCGCGGCTCCGCCGTTCGTGTGAAAGGAGAGAGAATGATGGTCAAAGTAAAGCAACGAGAGGTTGCGGTCCCTCTAAGATTCTTGCGCTGGGCCACTTCTTCCTATGCCAGCTTCAACAGCATCGGTAGTGCCTTGTGCGTCATGAGCATTTACAGCATCGGTAGCATTTTGAGCATCGGCAGCGCCGGAAGTATCCTCAGCATTGGCAGTGCGGGAAGTATCCTCAGTATCGGCAGCGCTGGCAGTATCTTGAGTATTGGCGGTGCCGGCACGATCCTGGGTATTGGCGGCAAAGGGGTATTTCAGCGCAGCAATAAACAATCCTAGGACAAAATCCTGTCATATCAAATCCGTTTAAGTAGTATCCGAAGAAGGCCACCCATGGAAGGAGGTGCGGTCCCCTATCACTTCAGGATGAGTTCGTAACCAGCAACTGCGCTGGGCCTGGAGCTGCTCCAGTTCGTCCAACGAAGTCACAACCCAGTTGGCGAGGCCACAAGCATCCGGCTGGTTGCTGCTCTGCGCAATGCGATGGCTACCAGAGCAATTGCAGCCCTTCAGCAACCTGGAGTCGGGCACTCGCCAGGCCAGCCTGCCTGATCCATGACCAGGAGGATTGCGCTTGCCTGCGAGGGAAGCTGGACTCTCCAGTGGCTTTCATGCCCTGACGCAGCGAGCCAGGCTACGTAGGGAGACCGCCGCGTCGGCCTGGGATCACCTGGCCGCTCCGGCGCAGTTTGAGGGAGAGCGCACCTGGCCGGCCACGCCGCAGGAGCTCCAGCAGGAGCCGTGGCAGCTCTTCTGGTTGTATGCGCGGCTTCCGGGCCTGCAGTGCTGACAAGAAGAGCGCGCGGGCGAGCACTGGCTGATCTGGCAGCTGGCGAAGCTGCCGCGGGGGATGGTTTGTTGCCGCCGGCCCGCGCCGGAGGTTGCCATCCAGATCGAGCTGCGCGGCGCGCCCGAGGAGGCGGCGACGAGCTGGCAGCAGTTGCTGGAAGCCTGGAGTCTGTGGCGGCACTGGCGACCCGGACTGGAGCAGTATCGACTGGAAGCGGATGAGCAGGGGCAGCGCCTGTGGGCAGAGACAGAAGGCGGCAGGCTCATTGCTCGAGCGGCAACCTGGGAGGAGGAGGAAGCGCTCCTGCAGTGAGCGTCCGCGTCGACAAGAGTCGCTGCGGAGAGCAACGAGTGCACCTGAGACCCAGGGGCTCCGCACCTGCCTGGTTTACGAGGCCTCTCGTCGGATTTTGGCTCGCTATCATATGCTGCCAGTCACCGGCTGGCTGGTGCTGGCTCCCCCTCCACAGCGCAACGTTGATCCCAGTAGCCGATGTATTCACGCCCATCAGACTCAAGCCGGCCGAAGAGATACTTGCGATGGAGGTTCCGGTTGAAGTGCTCACAGCTCATTTCAGATATATGCATACAGGCATGGCAGGCCCCGGTTTCTTCCAGACATACCGGGTCGTAGATGCAGGCTCCCCCCGCAGTCATCACCTGGTGAAGGTGTTCATGCAGCGCCTGCTCAAAGAGCGTATACAGTCCTCCGATAGTAAAGGCGGTGCGATTATTGCTGTAGAGGACAAAAGAAAGTGCCCGAGGGAAGAGATACTCGCTTAAGCTGGTCCGATCGAATCCACTCAGGATCACAGCCTGGCGGAGCACCAGATGGCTGAACGAGTGCACCAGCCCCACAATTGCCCGGGCGACAGGGTGATCCCTGGCTATTTCCTGAAGAGGGTTGCCGGCCTTCATACGGTTGAGAATCCAGGCATGTAGCGTTGCCTCATTGTCGCCAGGAAGCTCCTCTGTGATCAGCCCATTCAGCCGTAACCAGCGAATAACACGGCGGAGATCCAGGCGGAACAGCAATGCTTCGGTTTCTGTCGTATCGGTATAGAGAGGAGTACGCGGGTCCTTCTGCTGAAGACGGGGAAAGGCTCGAATAATAGTCTGATGAGCCTCGCGACTGCCGCGGGTAAATCCGACGAGGACTGTTGTCACCGGGAAATCACCTATCAAATGCACGTCGGCCAGCCCCGCACTCAGGAGGGCCTGGGGATATGTCTCCTGGTAGAGGGAAACGCGACCGGGTATCTGCTGACGTCCTCGCTGTTCAAGATCTTTTATGGTGAGTACATGAAGCGACTCTCGGATGCGAACAAACTCCAACAACTCCTGCCCTGCCTCTTCGAGATCCTGCCCTCGCAGTGTGATCAATTGCCTGGCCTGATCGACAATCCGGCTGCGTTGATCCCCTTCTCCCGCTCTGAGTCCTTGCAGCAGGTCCTGCAGGCCAGCCCTCTTCTCTGGTGGCGCTGTACTGATGAGCCGCTCCAGCAGAGTCTGAACTCCCTGACTCTCCATCGGACTCTCCGAACTCACAACCAGATCGCGCAGACGATGATGAGGGCCGTGATCAAAGAGCCGCAGACAGGCTGCAATGGCCAGCCAGTAGCGTTCTGGATCTTTCAGAATGAGAGCGAGGTCTTTTCCTGGAAGATTGATCAGAGTACGATACTGAGGATAGTAGGAAGCAGTAGCCCGATGAACGATGGGGCGCATTTGCTTCTCTGGGAGATTACAGTCATTGCACTTGCCCGGAATAACTTCATGCTCGAAGGAGCACAGCCTGCACTGCCAGCGGAAATGGGCATACTTCTGACTCTCTCCGGTATTCAGCCAGAGATGATCCCACTTATGCTGAGGGCAAGATGGCAGGATGAAGGACCGGATATGGCCGCAGGTATGGATCAGGACATGGTGCAGCTGGCGCAGGCGCCCCTTGCAGTGATGACAGCGCAACTCAGGATTGCGTTGGCTGAGTTCTTGAAGAGTGTGATAGAGGACAGCTCGTCTGCACCCTTTGTTACTGCATTCGAAGAGCAGAGGAAAGATCTCTGCCTGAACCCCCTTTGGAGTAGCCAGAACATAGCTTTCCTGCTGACGAATATCAGGAAAACCCCGGCGACGCTCTTCTGGCCATTGCCGGAGCAGCCAGGCAACCCGATCAAGCACATATGCTTTGTTCAGCCGCCGCTCGGGCTCATCACTGGCCACGAAATTGCTGACTTTGCAGATGAATTGTCCGCCCTCAAAGTCGAAGGTTTTCCCAGGCAGAAAGTTGAAGAGGATTTGCTGTCTTCCGCGCTTCATAGATCTCACTCCCTACTGAACTGACTCATAACAAGATGAGAATCTCTTCCTGGGATAATATCAATCTGCTCATCCAGATCTCGCAAGCTCTGCATTGGTTGCTCTGTCAGATTTGCAGAAGTAAAATCCTTCTCAGGATTACTTAGCAGACGAAGGTACTCTTTGACCTTCTGTTGTATCACCTGTGCGAATTCCTGACCAGCTCCCTGCATGGTGGTACAATATGCCTGATTCAGAAACGCGATTATTTCCTCCGCTTGCAACTGGCGGTTTTCCAGCAGCAGGCGCACCTGCTTGCTGAAGTAGAGAGACTTTCCTCCCCCCCCTCCCAGCGTGAGATTATACTTATTCAGTAACAGTGCCATAAAAAGTCCCGGGATAGTACGCTGAATGGCAAATTTGCTCCAGCGGTTAATAGGAACTGGCTCGACCAGTCGATCAAGGTATTCGTGATACTTGGTGAAAAAGTGATAATGGCTCTGATCACGCTCTCGGGCAGGGTTGAAACAGACAAAGACCAGGCCGGGGTGATCGCGTCCAACCCGGCTGGAGGTCTGAATATACTCAGCGGTTTGACGGGGCATACCAAAGAAACACAGACAATTGAGTCGTTCTACATCCACTCCATGGGAAATAGTGCTGGTTGCTGTCAGTGATCGCAGGCGCCGGTCAAAGTCATGATCAGGTTGCTCCAGCTGCTTCAGAATCTCGGCCACCTCAGGAAAGGTAGTGGCGCTGGTGATTGAACGACTGTATACCTCGCTATAGCCGGCCTCGGTCAGCTCCCGATTGAGTTGTCCCTCAAAGCTCTGATCAAGTCGGTCTCCCTCCCGTTTGGACAGGAGATAGGTCACGAAGACTTCATAGTGAGATAACATCTCCAGCAAGCCAGCAGGGCTGTCCACAGAGGCCAGTTTTAGACGGGCAATAGCCTCTGCAGGGTTGCTCCGCAGATCCTCGATAGCTCTGTGGTAGAGTTCCGCGATACGAATAATGGCATTGATGTGAGTATAGTTATGCGGCATGACACCAATGAAGAGGCGCCGGACATCCTGATCCAGGGTGGTGGCGTAGAAAGATTCTCCCAATGAGGGTCCTGGCACGGGGAACCGACGGGCTTTGCGGTTATACAGGTGCTCTATCTGATGCTCATATTCCTCTATAGTAGCAGTAGCAGCAATAATCTTCATTCGTTTGTTTTGCATATATTGCTGATATAAATCTATAAAAGTTTCATAGTGTCCATCAAAAGCTCCTATCTCTTGCCGCAACAAATGAAGTTCATCCTGTATCTGTAGGACTGGAGAGGGATCTTTCAGGCTGACTGGGATAAACTCCTTTGCTTTCACTGTGCAGGCATATTTTTCTGTGCATTCTCCCAGACTCAGATAGCCATGCAGAGGGCACCTGTGGGTAATGGCCCCAAAGAGGTGGCTGAATTTGCGCTCATACCCTATAGCAGTAATCTTATCGATCGTACCGACCAGCACGGTGGGGAGATAGCGATAGATCTCGTTATCCACGATGAAAACGGGCAAAATGCCCTTTCGAACGGCTTCAGAGCAGTGGGGATTGGTACAGCGATGCACCAGGCGAGTTGTTTCCTCCTCCAGATCCATTCTCACGCTATTCTGGTTGCAGAAGGGGCAACGGGGAATAGTCAGAAAGCTTTGCAGAAGCTGCGGCTGTTTCCGAAGACGGTTGAGCCAGGAGTCCTGGCCGTTTTGCCTGGGGCCCACCAGTCGATTAGGAGTATTATCTGCTCCGACCAGGTAAGCCACGCTGAACGGGTCGTATTCGTCCGTGTTAATGGGTGGAGTCTGACGACGGAGACATTCTGCGGAAGCCAGAATGTCTGCCATGCGTTGCAGCTGTTGCAGGGACAGAAGGCGTAGAGGAAAACGCATCCAGGCTGTGACTCCTGCCGTTTTCCCCCGCAATCTATCGAAGAATGCTGCACAGACAATCAGACCCAGATATGCCTCGGTTTTCCCACCACCGGTGGGAAACCAGAGGACATCCACATAGTTCCAGTCGTCACGTCCTTCTGGAAGATCATACTCACGAGCTGCAATAGCGGGCAATTGAGTCACAATGTAGACAATCTGGAAGAGGCGCCAGGAGAGATGGCGGCTGGCTTTAGCAAATGTTTGATTCATCAACTGAAAGGCTCGGAGTAGTGTGCTGTAGCGTTCCAGAACGCTGATTCCTCGCCGATAGCGAGCAATCTCCTCGGCGAAAGCCTGCAAATCATTCGCTGCCGCTTCCTGCGTGGCAGCATCCCAGCCACGATCCTGCTGCTCTGATCGGAGCCGTTGCTTCCACTGGTACAGGTACTCATCCATTGCTTCTGCAATAGCTCGTAAGATGGGGATCGGTTTGCTTGCCAGATCCAGGAAGGTTGCTCTTGGCAGGGTAGAGTCAACCGTATCCCGGGTGATGTAGACCGGCTGCTCATAGACCGGTGTATGTTCAGTCCGCACAGCATTCTGCCTGTCTATTCTAACGACGCAACAGTTGCGTCCCAGCCCCCACAGGTGACGATCATAGCGGTAGTCTTTGGGGAGCAAATCGAAGGCGAAAGGTTCAATATCTGCATCTTCTCCTTCGACCTGCAGCCGAACGTCAAACAGGTAGTGATCAGTGATGGACTGTTCCCGGCTGTCATCGGGGGAGCGGTTCAGCAGCATAAGTGAAATCTGGAGAAGGTCGCCGGCTATTGGACGGGCCTCAACCTGAAGTTCTACCTGCCAGGAGGGCAGCACCTCCTGGCCAGCAGCGGCTACCTGGCGGCAGAACTGCTCGAATGCTTCCTGGCTCCTTACTGCTTCGAGCGGAATCTTTTCTCCTCTTGGCAGCTCACGGTAGCGATTTGGGTCGCTTTGTATTTGCTGGCAGACAAGCTCCAGCGCCCTGGTGATCTTGAGTTGTGTCGCTTCATTGCTCAGCCGCAGGCGCTTGATCATCTGTAGTGGTAGAGGTATGATTATCGGCTCTATCTGAACAGGGATTTTACGAAAGGCTACGGCCCATCTTTCACGGGACTGGCCCTGGTCCTGATCGGGTCTCTGCTGCTGGTATCTAGAGACACGACGCTGGTGCTCCAGATCCGGAAAGATTCGGTAGTAGACGTTGAAGGCTGGCAGGACGAGTAGCTGTGCCTTCTCTCCTCCAGGCCTGACCCTGATTTCAAGCCCCATTGAGGAAGGCGACAGGCGAGAAAACAGGTCATCATCGAACTGGGAGCCGTCAGACTGCTGCGAGCGGTTGGCCAGAGAGCCGATAAAGTAGCGGTTGCGAGGCCTGTCATCTCGACAGATATCTTCGCTTCGGCCCGTAAGCTGATCCAGCAGCGATTGCTGCAAGTGGCGGGCCAGCGCTATTTCATCGGCACGTTGGGGCGTTGCCATGTGTGCACCGTTCCTTTCTTGAAGAACTTGCAGATCAAGTCAGGAGGGACCATCTGCTCCTGCTGCCTGATACTGACAACACGGTGGATGCTGACACTGTCGCGAAAATCATCCAGATAGAGATTGAGTTCCTCATCAACACACTCTTCAGCTGCATCAGGATGGAAACCTCGCACTCCAGCCTGAATGATGACTCGATTCAGCCGACGAGCCAGGGAAATGTGAAGTGACCGGATGCGGCGCAGAGCTTTGTCGATGCTCCGGTACTCCTGAATCAGTATGTTATCCTGGAAGATATAACCAATCCGATAGATATCCTGGGGATCAGAAGGCCCGAGTACCTGGCCGGTGATCCAGCATCGGACTCCCGCAACAGACTGCATATGGCTTCCTCGTCGCTGAAGCTCTTTGAGCAGCTCCTCATATGTCAGTTGTGCCTTGTGGAATCCTTCCTTGATAGCTCGCTGCCAGTAGCGGACCAGTATATAGGTTGCTCCCATGTTGGGAAGGCGTTCGACCCGTTCGAGAATAGCCTCATAAAGGGTACGTCGTTGCGCACCGTTGATGAACAGCACAAGATCACCTGGCCGTAGTCCCTCGGCCCGGCGCTCATCTACCTCCTCGGTGGCCTGTAGAAATACCATCACCTGGCTGTCTCGTTCTGCATAGCAGAAGCCATCCGTGAACTCCACACATAATGCAGACACCTGTGACCTCTGGGATAGCCGTTGTGGAGGTATGGCAGATGAGGAGGGTGCGAGCTCGCTGTCAGGATCGTCCGTACTGTCATCTCCTCCGATATGTTGATCGTAATCGACGGTCGAGAAAGGTGTCCAGATAGAGAGATCGGTAGATGACAGTAAAGCTGCCGCCCTTCTACGAATCTGCCGGTTCCCCTCCTGGCGAGTGAACTCTATGACAACGGGAGAAAGGCTGTTTTCACGCCCAGTCTGGACTGCGTTGACCCTTGCAGAGACAAGCGCCTCCCAGGCACGCTGGTGTGCCTCTGCGCTGGCCAGCCTCGCAAGAGTCTGGTGAAGCCAGGGAATCTGCTGTTCAATTCGCTCGGCTTCGTCACTGTAGGCAAGGTAACGGATCTCTGGAGCTGCTGCGGTGAGAGCATACTGACGGCGACTATAGCTGAGCTGGCCGGGCAAGAGCAGGACATCGGCGCGGAGAAGAGCACTCAGGTCCTTGTAGGTCAGCAGACGGACAGCGGCTTCAGTACGCTGGATGCTTAACCCATCGAGAGGCAGTCCCTCGCGTGCCCGCAGGCAGAGCTGCACCATTCGCAGCGTGGCTTGATTGGGACAGACCACTGCCAGACTGCCCGATTGCTGCAGATGCTTGCGTATCTGCTGAACCAGGGCATCATACTTGGGATTGATCTCTAACAGGGTCATTCGCATCTCTTTGAGATCCAGAAGTAATGATGGCCAGTAGATATCTGAAAGATCAGGGGATGCCTTTTTGAGGGAGGGTGTCAGCTTCTCCAGATCAGCGATCCGCTCCTCGATGGAACGGATACCCCAGAGCCGCTTCGCCTCTTCCTCATACACACGAAGGGGCACAAGCAGTTGCAGCATAGTGTAGAAGACGCCATATGCAGCCTGAATTGCGCGACGCATACCGGAATCACTCTGTCCGAGATCAGCGCGCTGGACTGTTCCCAGGTCATCCCACAGGCGAGAGGCAGCAGCCTCCAGCCGGGGATAGCGACAGAGGACGAGATGGTGGTGGATTCCGGCAGCTATGTTGTTGAATTGTTGTGTGCTGATCTCAAAAGGATGTTCCGGGTTTGCAGGATGCACAGGCGCTGATTGTCGTGCCTCTACTGCCACTTCAAGATGGTCCCAGAACCATAAGGAGACTCCTGCCTTTGCCAGCTCTTCGAGATAAGGGGCAAAAGGATCAGTACATAAATGTATAATGCAAGAAATTTTTCGATGTGCAGCAATCTCGTGAATGCGAACAATCTGATCTGTAAAGCCGCCGCTGGTATGGTCAACAATAATCGCTTTGATTCCAGCTGGCCAGGGTGTTTCAAGTAAGAAGGGACGCGAGAGATGATAGAGTCGGGGAGGATAGCTGGTCTCCATGCCGGAAGCGGCAATAACAGCTGGCTCTCCTTCTGCTCGAATACGAGCCAGCGGAAAAGTTGCTGCCAGAGCCTCTGTGCCAATCTGTATATTCAGATAATGCTCACGGATCTCGGTCCGCTGACTGATAACCAGAAGAGAGAGCCTGGACCGCCGGTTCTCTGCCAGATCATAAATCAGGAGTTCTGCTGCCACCAGCGCCGTCAGATGACAGATGGGGATGGGGTAAATAATTGCCAGAGGTCGACGGTGCAGATACGCCTGCAGGCTCAGACGCAGACAAAGCTGGTCCAGCCGGTGAAGCTGGATAACATCGTGCCTGTAGCGGAGGCGTTTTTCCTGGGCAATCGTGACGAGGTCACGATCAGGGTAATGCTGTAGAGCATCTCGCCAGGTTGAGGCGATGATTGCGCTGTTTCGATTTTCACCTGCCGCCTTCATCGGGTTTGCCTCGCTGAGTGTTCCCAACCACTACAGCAACTCCATAAGTGCAATGGACTCTCACAGGACACTCTCTACACAGGGGTAAACGCTTCTTCAGGCAGATTTGATCGGCAAGATCCAGGAGGGCGTATGTATAGCGACATGGCTGCTCGGAATCAACCAGTATCGTTGCCAGATATTTAAAGAGCCGGCTACGCCGCGAAGAATCTCTGGTTTCCAGGCCAAACAGCCGTCCTATGATTCTCACCACATTGGTGTCGATCAGCGGTTCCGGCAGATTCCAGGCGAAGCAGCGAACAGCACTGGCGATATAATCGCTCACACCGGGCAGAGATAGCAGGACGGCTTTCTCCCGCGGTATCTGCCCGCCAAAGCGACTCATAAGTTCCTGAGCCATACCCTGAATCAGATCAATGCGCCAGCGCAATCCCAGAGAATAGAGAATCTGATGTAACTCTTCCCTGTTAGCCTGTGCCAGTGAAGCAACAGTGGGATAGCGCTTGATAAATGTTTCGTAAACTGGAACCACCTGCAGTGCTTGTGTACGGTGCAACATAATCTCTGCCATGAGGATGCGATAGGGATCTGGAGTCTGACGCCACGGAAAGGAACGGAAGTGCTCCTCTCCCCATGAAAGGAGGGCCTGGCGGAAGGTAGAGACGTCGATGGAGTGGTTGAGGGCCTGGGCAGTCTGGGACTCGTTCATAGAGTGCTACCTGACCGGATCTGTGACCTCTATAAGGGAGCTATTGTACCGGCAGGAAGACGTCGATTCCTCTCCTCTCTGGCCGGTCATTCCCGCCAGCACACCAGGAAGAATGGCTTCAGCTACAGCTCGGGCCAGCAGCGGCGGTACCGCATTCCCTAGCTGAGAAAACTGCCGGGTGAAAGGACCTGCGAAGCGAAAGCGATCAGGGAAGCTTTGCAGTCGCGCTGCTTCGCGAACTGATATGGTCCTGGGAGGCTCGGGCTCTCCCAAACGACTGGGATAAATATATCGATATGAATCTTTGCCAATGTGGGCCTCAATCGTCCAGGAAGGCCGCTCTCGGCAGAGCTTCCGGTACTTGTCCTTGAAGATATCACTCCGATAGCGCCTGTACTCTGCTGGCAAGTCGATATACTTTCCTCCCTCTGGCATGAGAGCGAAGGCTGCCAGGTCCTGCTCATTATGATAGCGGGTCTGGTGATTGTAGAGAAGGTCTCCAGCTTCTTCTCGCATCTGCCGCTGGTAACTGGTCAGCTCTCCACGTGGCTCATAAGGCATCACATCCAGGCGATGGCCATGAGGAACGATAGGAAGGTCACTGATTGCCTCCCAGACCGTCACGGGATGGTGTTGATGAGTTTCTGGAGGCCAGCAGATGCCCTGCCCCAGACGGTTTCCAACCACGAAGAGGCGCCTGCGAGTCTGAGGCACACCATAGTGATGAGCCCAGAGAACCCGGGAATCTACCAGATAGCCCATCTCCTCAAAACTCCTCATGGCCTTCTTTAGAAGAAGTTCCTCACTATCATGATAATACTGCATATCAGGAACATTTTCCATGACAAAGTAAAGTGGTCGTAACACTCCCACAAAGCGGATGAATTCTTTATAGTATTGATTGCGAGGATCATGAATATAGTCAGGTTCATTGCGCAGATGGCGGATCTTGCCTCTTCCAACCCGGCTGAATCCCTGGCAAGGTGGGCCTCCAATGATGACATCAACCCGCTCCAGATCGTGCTCCTGAATAAAGCGCTCTGGATCGCCGATGGAGCTGATATCTCCTAAGTAGCAGACACTTCCGAAGTTAAGACAATGAGTTCGATAAGGAAGTACCTCTTTTTCAACTCCTAAGCCGATCTGATAACCAGCCATTTCAAAGCCCAGACTGAGACCTCCCGCCCCGCAAAAGAGGTCGAGGACAATGGGCCTGGTCTTCATCAGTCACCTCCCGAGAAGTCAGGAAGTTTCTAGGAGAAGAATAGCATGCTGCTCATCCTTTGGCAAGGTCCATCTCTGATCTGCTATCAGCAAGGAAAGATCGCTGTCTGCATTACCAGAACAGTGATGCGCTTCCCCTTTCACATGCTGTCAAATCGCTTGTAATGTCCTGCTGTCCGATATGAACGCCTCTGTTCACCAGTCAGCCGTGCTGCTGACCTGCTGATTCTCTGCTTTGTTCTGGAGAACTTTTCTTTGCTCTGGAGCCGGACTCTCGGCGCTGGAATGAGGAACTGGCTGTTCCTTGCTCGCTTTCTGGAACTCTGGTGGCCTTCTGGCTTGTGCCGATCGCCCATGGTCCATGCAGGAGCACCTGCCGGGTGCGATGGGATGCTCCCCCAAAAGGGTTCATACTCCAGGTAGGAAGTTCACACTGGCAGGCCAGAATCAGGGACAGGTTGCTTCTGCTGACACTGGCCTCCGCGCCGTACTCTAGTAGTGCTTTGTCCGATAGCGGCTGCAACCGAACCGGCAGGGAACAGGGGCAGGATGGTCCCAGAGGCCCTCTAGAGAGCCGTTTCTGTCCCAGGGCGCCGATCTCTGGGGAGAAGTGGTTGCTGGAGGGGCTGGCCTGTTTGACTGGCACTCCCTTCTCGTGGGAAAGCGCGCGGGGGTATTCCTGCCTGGCAGGGTGGTGTCCTGCTGGCAGAACCGTTCCTGGATCGATCAGCGCTGCCAGAGGCCACAGCAGGGTATTGGCTGACCGGAGGCTCTCTCCATCGCCAGGGAAAGAGGGAAAAGCCCAGTAGCCGGGGTCAGCGACGGAGTGAGGCCTGAGAAGCGACCCTGGAGCAGGTGCCGCAGGAGACGCCAGCCTCATCAGTCGGGGTGAGTCATTCCAGTGGGCAGCTCAGCAAGGGAAAGCCTGTCAAGAGAAGAGGGGGAACGCTGCAGGGTTCCGCCGCCCATTCTCCTGGCAGGACAGGCTTTAGACGTCTCAGCGGGGGAGCGCAAGCCAGGTCAGCTCAACTCAAGACCGTGCTGATCGATTGATCACCAGAGCGGTCGAAGAGCGCGGCTCCACTCAACCAGCCAGCTCGTACGTCAGGTGAGAGCCGGACAGACAACGCGGCCTGTCCTGGCTCGAGGGACAATAGAACGGTTTGGACGAGCCCCGTCCACCCGGTTCACGGGCGCGCAGCACGTGGTCCTGGCCGCGCCCGCGCAGGGGAGCTTTGCAGGCTCGTGGTTCTCCCGAGCCTCCACCCGGCTTACGGGTGGGGTGAGCTACAGGAGGGCAGAAGGACCCTCTCATGGCTCGCCCATGGGACCCTGGTGCCATCACTGATCCCTGGCTCTCCCCGGGGCCAGAGGGGGGGGCGGAAGACGCTGCTTCTCGACCAGCCAGGAGCGACCGGTCTCCTCTAATGTAGACCAAGACGACAGGATGACCAGGCACCTGCCCTGATCGGCTTTCGAGCCGAGTCACGTTAACGTGGTCAGTACCACTTCTTCATCTCGGAGAAGTTCAGGCAGTCGTGCTGGATCTCTTCCGCTATCCGGTTGCAATCCACGTAGCTAAGCGACCCTTCCAGATCGCGGAGGCTCTGGAAGCGACGCTCTATCCTCCTGAAGGAAGACTGCGCCCGCTCGCTCAGGTCGCTCAGCTCTCCCTCCTCTGCTTTCAGGAAGCAGTGGATATGATGGATCCGTGCTGCCAGTTCCCTACTCTTCGGCGACCACTTACTCTTCCAGGCCAGGGCGCGGCGTTCGAGACGGGTCACATACTCCGCCAGGACGTTCTGGAACTTCTCAGCTGCTGGCGAGGACTCCTCCTCGAGTCCTGGCTTTCCCAGGGAGGCCTCGATGAGACTCCAGATCGCATCGATCTGGCCCTTCAGCAGGTAGAAATCGGCCATCTCGGTCTCAGGGGGCTTCCAATGGAAGTTCCGAGGATCTAGCCACAGCCGGATCACGCGCTCATTGAGGGAACGCAGATCTATCCTGGCTGGTATCTTGACCTGCTCGCGCTTCCTGGAGGAGGCCATGAGCCATGGCCACCGCTTCACCTGCGAGACTCCCTGCCGCAAAGCGGTCCGGCAGTCCTGCCGCAGGGTTTGTAGGAGCTCCCCTCGCAGGCTCGGATGCCGCACGAGGGTCCACAGGATACTCCCACAGACCAATACGCACACCAGGAGAGTGATGTCGATCAAGACGACCAGAAACATGAGAGATACCTCCATTCGTCCCTCCGTCAGGTCCTCCTGCTTGCCGAAGACTCTGTCCCGATGCTGACTGGCCTGGGCCAGTATCCCTGCACCAGGAAACAGGTCCAGCCAGGAGGAGTCCCTGGCGCAGGTTGCTGTAGGACGTCATCGTTGCCTGCCTCCTGACAGGCAGGACACTGCTACTCTAGCAGGCGCCAGGGGGATGACTCTGGAACCCCTGGGGAAAGGCGCCGGCAGGCTGGGGTGAAGGCAGCGAGAACCGCGCCGGAACAGGGAGGGAAAGGCCCGTGCCTGGTCCATCCCCGAGGCAGCGAGGATCCCCCGACCCTATCTGCTTGCTCTCCTGGCAGGGAGGTTCAGGGCTTCCCTCCGATGAATCCAGCTCCCGGATCTGGGGTGAGGGTCTATGGTGGCAGCGGTGGACCTCCGCGGCTGTATGTGGTCGAATCAAGGACGGCCGGCCAGTCAAAAGTGGCAAGGCATTCCGGAGTCAGTCAGAGGGAAGTAAGTCAGATTCTTCACGCTGCCGGAACGAGTCGGAAGATCCGCGATTACAGAAGATGGAAGCCCCTGACTACGGTGAGTTGGAATAAACCGTCCTGGCCCCGGCGCGGCGGTCAGACGGCTCTCCAGCGTGCCGGCTTCGGGCTGACCGATACCGTTGGCAGGAGATTCGCCTATTGCCGTGCCAATGACGACATAGCGCGGGCCGAACATCCCGTTAGGATGTGCGCCCGGCTGGAGATTGCCCTTGTCAGAGAGGAGCGCATAGATAGCAACCTTGCTGGAGCTATCCAGCGACAAAGGCGCTGAGGGGGAGAAGAAAGGGAGTTGATTGTCTCCAATGGGATTGGTAGCCGCCAACTCATGGGGTCCTGCTTTGCCCAGATGGGGCCGAACAACTGTCCGGAAGAGAGCCGGGCAAACGAGCCTCTGGGGGAGGTAGCGCTGTCGGTGAACTGCTCCTTTCTTGTGCTCCGTGAGGTCCCTCTTTGTCCTGGCAGCCCAAAGAGAGCTGGCAAACAGGCTCTCGTTTCCTAGAGCCAGGATACTCCTGACGATGGCTGGGCCGATGACGATCCTACCCTCTCCTGGCCACCTGATCAGGTGGCCAGGAGGCACCAATGCGGTCACCTCCTGTTCTAGAGGAAGTGAACGCCCAAAGAGACAGATCTACGAACGCGGCATAGGCCAGATGCTGGAGCAGGAGAGATCTCTGCTGATGAGAGACCTGCAATCCGGCTCATGGTCGTCCGATCACACGGCGATGCAAAGACAGCCTGTTCGAAGCATTCACGGTATGCAGGCCCGTGGCTGAGCGTTGTGCCCGCAGCATGAACGAAGCTGAGGTGTTTTCCCTTCACGGGCATCTCTCATCGCAGCGGTGCTACTCTGGCTGGCCAGATCTGGAAGAACCTGGAATACTCCTGGAAAGGTCTCAGGAAGCTGGTGGAAGCCGGGAGGCAACGCCCATCCTCCTTGCCGCTCGCCGATCGCTCGGAAGTCTGGTCTCGTGGCGGTAGCAGCAGGGTCAGCGAGACAAGAAGCGGTTCAGGCTCCCTTCCACGGCGTGCTCTCAGCAGCTGGACGAGAGCATCCACTGGTGCTGACTTGCTTGAGTGGTCTTCTCCTTCCGAAAAGCCAAAGGCAAGGGAGCCACCAGTTCCCTCAAGGCTCCAACGTCTGCCCTCTGATCGAGGCTGCCAGGCTTAGCCCCATGCCCAGCTCCTCCAAATCCTCTCCCAGGGCGGGGATGGCTCGCTGCCGCCTCGATGCCTCCTCACCTGTTATGGACGTCTCCCCTGATCTAGCCGCGCTCTCTCCTCGCCCTCCCACGTCGCTGCCTGGCGGCAGTGCGTAGGGTAGCTCTCCATATTCGATGAGCAGGTCAATCGCTGATCCCAGGTGTCGTCGGAGCGCTCGAGCCAGCACCACGGGCTCTAGCCCTCCAAGTCGTCCCTGCTCGTCTGGCGCAAAGCGGGTTGCTTCGACCAGCAGCCCCGTGACCAGGGCCTGCCGCAGCAGATCGGCCAGCGATAGCCGCGTCTGCTCGGAGAGGTTCCGGGCTATCTGGAGAGCCGCTGGCGGGAGATTCCGTAACGAGATGGGTCCTTTGAGTGGAGCTGTCATCGGCTGCTGACCTCCTCCCCTGTCCTTGCTGCTGTTTGTCGTTTCTGGGCGGCAGCCTGAGCCAGCAAGTAGCCTCCCAATGCATTGAGCACAGAGGCCAGCTCTCGAGGGACAATAAGCATGCTCTCCTGGGCGCGCCTCTGGCCAAGGAGGGAACGCAATGCCCGTTCTAGGAGGATGGTTCCTCCTCCAGTGCACATCACGAAGGTCTGCTCCTCCTGTAGCAGGTGTCGTAGGTGCGTCAAGAGTCGTTGAGAGCGGGCCGTGATCACCTCATTGAGGAGCTCCGTGACGTCAACGCGCCTTCCTCCTCGAAGGAGTGTGCCACTTATGAGCACCTGCTGTGCCTCTGTGTCCGAGAGACGCAGCCCGGGATAGTGGCTGCGGAGCCTATCTCGTGCCGCACGGGCCAAAGCGATGGTGCCTTCATCGAGCAAGGTGGCCTGCATGCGCAGGCGTGGACGGCCCCCCTGGCCCTCCGCTGGCCCATCAATGGTCACAGTGCAGCGATGGAGCTGTCCCCCGCCAATATCAAAAGTGAGATGCTTCACTACATGGGTTGGCAAAGCCTCCCCAGTGGGACTGTAGTACCAGGCAGCGAATGAGCCAAACGTCTGTGGATAGGGCGTCACATCGACGAGCCGTAGGCGCCAGGTACTCGTCTGACCGCCTTCATCAGTCCGCTGGACCAGGCGTGGCACCTCCAAAAGAGGGCGTAGAGCCTGGAGCACTGCTGGGTGCAGGCTATTTCTGGAAAGCTCTTCGTTCGGCAAGCCCAGGCTCAGCAAGAGGGCATACTCCCCCTGCCAGGCTCGTCCGGGCCGCTCGTAGCCTGCTGCCTGGAGGAGCTCCACCAGGCAGGCGAAGAAGAAGCGCTGCCAGCGTGGATCAGGCAAGCGATCTGGACTCAAGCCAACGGGCAAGCTCTCCACCGTGCTCGCCTCCCTTAGTGCCTGCTCGCCAATCCAGAACGGTTCGGAAGCATCCACTTGCCAGGTGGGCACCTCCTCCCCCACTCGCACCAGGTCAGCAGGCGCATAGGCGGTGGCGATGCGGCGCGTGATTAGCCTGGGCGCACGGGCATGCAGGAGGGCTCCTTTGAGGGCATCATTGCCATTGTCAACGGAGATCAGGAGAGCCGCTCCGTCCAGTGATGTCTGCTCGCGGACTGGCGCCGGCATGGAGATCTGACGCAGTAGGGGAGCGCCGGCGCCAGCTGCCAGGGGTTGCTGGCGACAGAGATGGGCAAGCAACGAAGCTGGGTGCATGGGCAGATCTGCAGGTTCCATAGTGCCTCCTCTTGCTATTTCCTATCGTCATTTTGACGACAGGACAGGTCGATGAGCAGGTGATCAGACGAAGACCAGAAGGCGGCTTGTCCTCTCTCTGCCTTCCGAGTGAGGTAAAGCGTCTGCATTCTGACGACCCCTCTCAGAAACCTGGCCCCCCTTCTCTTGCCTGCTACTTGCAGCCTATCATCCTCCCACTGTCTTTGCAAGAGCGGCAGGTGCTCACATAACGTCCATCGTCGCTGTGAAGCTGAAAAATGGTGACAATCTGTCTGCTCGTTAGCGCGTCGCAGAGGAGTTCTCCATGCTCCCCTGACGCTGCTGGTAGCGACTCGATCTGCCGTAAGGGTAGGAGAGACTGGCTCCCTCTCTGCCAGTCCCTCTTTTCTCCCGGAGGGATGCTAGAGGAACATTGATGGACGACAAGCAGGAGTGCAGCCCGGGCCTGACAGAGGTATTCCCTTCTGGTTCCCCTCTCGTGCCTCTCCCATTTCCCCTGTGGTTCGCTCGGTCTCTCCAAGGGGAGCGAGCGCGTTGCTGCTCTCTCCCTGCGAGTCTCCTGCCCGTCCGGCTATGCTGCAAGAGACCGGTCCCAGCAACACCTGTTTACTACCCCGGCTGAGCCAGTCTAGAAGTGCTGATGGCCTGCCGGCCAGTCGACAGGCTAGCAGTGGTATGCCTGGTTGCCGAGATCTCTGAAAGAGATTGGTGAGAGTCCCTTTAGATCAGAAAGGAAACACCCTATGGCTGAGCCTTCCTCGTTCCACCCTGCAGCGTCGGTCCCCTCAAGTTACTGGCCCTCAGCCTCGCCAGGGGAGGCCGTACCCCCCCATTTCTCCCTCACCCTCGCCCAATTCTCTGGCAGCAGCCAGGACCGCCTCGGAGGTGGCCGTATCAACGAAGCCAGAGCAAGAGTGGTTCACCTGGCAAGGCGATCCTGACGGCGCTGCATCGGTCTTGCGGCCCTGGCAACAGTCTGGCCTGCTGACTCGGTGCAGACTCCCTCGCTCTCAAGGAGGTGCCTCGACTATATCCTGCTCCTAAAGAATCTGGAGGCTTCTGCCGCTCATGAGGTCCTTGCATTTGTTCACTGGCCCCGCTCCACCGCCTAGCGATGCAGGATGCGGCTGGCTCTGCTGGTCACGGAACTCCTGCTCTTCCTGTGGGGACGGCAGTCGGCCGGTGCCGACGTGGCAGGAGCGATCTCTGGACTCGCCCGAAGGCTAGCTTGGCCAGTCAGCCTTTACGTCGGGCTTGCTTGTGCTGATTGGCCTGGGCACGCTGTGCCTCTCGGGGGCGCTGGGTCTGGTTGCTCTAGCTAGAGTCATAGGACAGACCCTCACTCGCCCCCGGCGCTGTCCCCCAGTCGTTACGCTGGTGTCAGCACTCTTGGGGTGTTCTACCGAAGCCGTCTCCTCCTGGGTGTTCATTGAGTTCCGATCCCATTGTGTGCCAGGCTACTACTGTAGCCAGCCTGGTGTGCAGGACCTGATCATCGTCAGTCTGTGCTATCGACGTTCCGTAGAGGAGGTGTTGCTGCTCTGCCAGGCTCTCTGGCAAGCTGGGTATCATATCCTGGCCTTTGAGTACAGCGGACATGGAGTCCTCTCTCTGCCCGCTGGCGTCTCCTTACCCCTGGCCCTTGGCTATCGTGAAGTAAAGCTGGTCGCGACGACCTATGCACGGAGCGAGCACCCGGCTGTCGGATTGGGACCCTGAGGTTCTCGACAGGAGGAGCTGTGGGCCGGCTGGGGCTATCCGCTGCTACGCTGGGTGACTAACAAGCTACTGATGTGGCATGCTAGCTATCGCTTCGAGCAGGTGGAACCAGTGAGAGCGATCGGGCAGCTTGCCCCGCGCTCAATCTTGCTCATTCACGAGCAGCAAGACCGGCTCATCCCGCCGGCGGTGGCACGGCGGCGTAGAGCTGCTGCCGGATGGTCCAAGGCCTCTGGCTGGTGCCAGGAGCGGAACATACATGGGTGTGCCTGTCTGTCTGCCTCTCTGCAGATGCCTGACCGCTACATGGCCCATCTAACGGCCTTTTTTCAGCAGACTCTCCTGCGAGATCGGTCAGTGGCCCACCTTTAGACGGCTTTCTGCGTGAGCATGGTTGCTGGTTCCCAGGAGCTGGAAATATCCGTTCCTCGGGCGGCTCAACCAGGCTGTCCATGCAAGCGATTGCCTCCTCTTCACTCGGGCAGGCCCAGCCGACTTGCTGCCGTCTTCGGCTCGGCCTGACCTGGAGCCGCTGGCTGGTACACTGGCGTTGGAATGTGATGGAAGCCTGCCTCGCGGTACTGTTGATCTGTTTGCCACTGGCGCAGACAGTCATGACAGTGCTCCAGCTAGGAGGGTCGACAGTGCCTGGGGATGGAGCCGCTCGGGTGCAGACCGTGCTCGTTGAGCGCCTGTACCAGCTGGCGACCCAGCTGTTTGCCGTCCTTTGCCTCTCGTTCCAACAGGCCAGGGCAAGCCACCTGTTGCTTGTCCAACAACAACAGGTGGTGGTCGCTGTGGCCAGGAGCCTGCCGCATGTCCCGGCAATCCACTCACAGCTCAGTCCAGATGGGCAGATGACACTCGTGATTCTGGGCCTGGATGAGGACAGTGATGCGGCAGTGGCAGACGTGCCACTGCTCCAGGTCTGGCTCGAAGCTGTTCCTGGACCGATCCATTTGCATCTGACAGGCGAGGCAGCAGGGGCGACTGTTCTACAGCAGGTGGACCCAGGCGGACACGACCAGGATAGAAGCGCTAGTGCTGCCACTGACCCTGGCAGCTCTGCTACTGGTCTTTGGAGGGCTGGTAGCAAGCCTGCTTCCACCGGAACTGGCCGGGCTCACTCTCACGACAACACTAGCGCTCCTGGCCCTGGGGGTAGCTTTTTCCTCTCCAGAGTCTGGTGAGCGTCATTGGTCTAGGACTGGCTGTTGACTATAGTCTCCTGTTCATCAGACGCTTCCGAGAAGAGCTGGAGCAAGCCAGCACGGGGCCCGAGGCGATGGCTGGCTGAGGAAAAGGCAACTCACTTACCGCAGAAACAAGAGACCAGCATTCAAATGGTCAGGACCACGACTGGGAACTGTGCCTGCCGCTGGTCAGCTTAATGGCAGGGCAATGTTCCAGGCATGGGGAAAAATTAGGACACAGTCGCAACTGGAAAGGAGCTGCCAGGCATGCTCTGGGTGAATAGGACAGGACATATCCGCCTCGCTACCCTTGCGATGAACTGTCTGCCCACTCGCTCCCAGGTCAATAGATTCATTTAATTAAATTTTTAATTAAAAGTAGATAATAGGTCAAAAGAGGTATTAGTATTACTCGGAAGCAAGTGCTCCACCTGCAACAGAGGAGATCTGCCCTCTCTCTGCAGCTAGAGAAGGTGCCTGGACTTCCAGAGCCAGTTTCCATAGCTGCCATTCTCTATTGTAGATGCGGCACCTCCGACAGTCATCACTTGGTGAAGGTGTTCATGCAGCGCCTGTCCCAAGAGCGTCTACTGTCCTCCGATAGGAAAGGCGGTACAGTTATTGTCGTAGGGGGCAAAAGAGAGTGCCCGAGGGAAGAGGTACTCGCTGAAGCTGGTCCGATCGAATCCACTCAGGATCACTGCTTAGCGGAGCACCAGATGGCTAAACAAAGAGAAGCTGCTGTTTTCCACGCTTCATCGCGCTTCTTCCCTATGGGTTTGGCTCATAAGAAGGCGTGAGTCCTTTTCTGGAAGGAAATCAATCTGCTCATCAACACCCTGTAGGTTCTGCCTCGGCCGGCTGTTCTGTCAGATGGCCCTTGCCGGCAACCCCTATCGACCCCTTGTTCGGCTCGCAACCTTGTCCTTCCCTCCTTCTTCCTGGACACTTCCCGCCTTGCTTCCAGGAGATTCCCTGAGCGCTCCCATTGTCCTCAGGGTCCAGGGTGCTAGACTGCTCCGTAAGTGCGGCTGGCCTGACTCCCAATGCCTAGTCTGACCAATGAAACCGCGGGTGGCAGCGAAAGCTGCTCCGGAGGAAGAAGCCAACGCAGACACCGCGTCTGCTTCTGGCCCTTCTGACGACCAGTCCGGAAAGTCCCTCCTTCTCTGTTGTCAGGTAAGCCAGCAAGAAAGGAAAAACATCCAATGACAAGCGAACCACCTGGCACTCCAGAAGCGCAGTCTTCTGGCCCGCTGCACCAGCCTGATCAGCATGAGGCTGAGGTGCAACCTGTGTCGCCGACCTCCACTGCGAGCACACGCCCTGTTGACGCCAGCGATGTGGGTGATTCGGCCACTGTAAGCGACCCTGGGGACCCGTTCTCCTCCTTTGTCCTCCAGGAGGATGCCTTTCCCGACCTGGGGACAGCTATGGGGCATGACAGTTGGAGCGATGCCTTCCCTCTCCCGTTTCAACTCTCTGAGCCGCTGCCAGCCCTGGCCTCTGAGCAGACGGCTCCGACAGGGGCACTGCCGCCAGGAAGAACATCATCATCACCCCAGTCGCGGAATCCATCTCCAGGGGGTGCACGCCAGAGGATGTGGCTGAAGCCTGGTTTGATCAGCGTTGTCCTGGTCCTGACGTTGGGTTTTCTAGGGTTTGCTCTGCTTGCTCCAGCTACCTCGCCACATCCAACGGCAGGCAATGCAACGACAGCTACTCAGCAACGCCCTCCTGCCGTTACGACGTCTACCCCTCGTCCTGGCTCTTCACCAGGGGCTACGGCTTCTCCGTCCCGTGTCCCCTCTCGGACTCTCTCGCCGACGGTGACAGGGGCCACTGGCCTGGGAAACTGGATACCCGGTTCACTTCCCGCTGGTTGGACCACGAGGCTAACGCTGGGGGATGCTCTGTTTGCAGAACGGACGGCTGTCACGTTTACCGATCGCGAGATGAGCCTGGATTATCGCTCTGTCGGAACCCGCGCACAGCATGGAGGAACGCTGACAGCAGCAATGTTCCTGCTCACTCCCGCCGCTCGCGAGCGGTTTCAGCAGCAGGATGTCCGAGTGAACTCGAACCAGCTCTACGACCTGGTAGTAGGGGAACGCCTGATTCAGTCGGTCATCAATCCACAGCCTCGCCTGCTGGCCTTCGCTATGCGCGGGCAGCAGCAGTTTGCCTGGGTGGATGTCACCTTCACGCTGTGGCAGTCAAAGCTCGATCTGCAGAATCCCAACCACACCGTCGAAGGCATGGAGGTTGATCCTGCGACCGGTCAGCCTCGTGTGCATCATATGGTTGTGCTGCTGCTGCGCGTTCCCCCTGCCAACCAGGGAGCTAATGCCCCGATGGGAGGAACTGGCTGGCTGGTCTCCAATTATAGTCTGGACTCTCCTGGCAATGCCTTACCTCCAATCGTCCAGCCGGCGTGAAGGGGTGCCTCTCAGCTCAGCACAGAAGCCCTTGACTGGCGCCCTTTCTGGATCATCTAGGCCACCAGGCAATCCCAGGCATTCATCGGTTCAGGAGTAGCTGCAGACCTACCCAACGAGCAAGCTGACAGCCCTGTAGGGAAGAGGCCACTGGTTGCAAGAGCCTTCCCAGTGAGGAGAGAGAGAAAGGATGTTCCAATGCTCATGCCCGCCTGGATCGAACCATTGCTCGTGACAACTACTCTGGCGACTCTCGTTGCCCTGCTAGGGATAATGCCACGCTTCGTGCGAGCGTTCCAGGTGTCTGGGGTCGTCCCTACGGCACTCGTTACTCTGGCAGGAGGCGCCGCCGCTCTGGGTTTCCATCAGCTCTGGTTATTGGGAACAGCACTGCTGCCTGGACTGGTCTGGCTCGTTGGACTACATCGGCGCAGTGTCTGGAAAGCCTGGGCTTGTCTGTACGCGGCGTGCCTAGTACAACAGGCGATTGCCATGCTGTTCTCTCTGGGATGGGTTCTCCTCCGGTCATCAGGGCTTTCCCTGTTCCTTGGGAGCCTGGTGTGGGGAAGTCAGGCCCTCTCTGTGGTAGCGTCCTTTCCTTTGACAGTCGATCTGCTGGCCGTGCTTGGCAGACGCCATTTCCCTGAGCGCGATCGCGTGTTCGCGGCGCCAGAACCGTCCCGCTGGCCAGGTTGCTGTTTCCAGGTCCCTGTCCATAACGAACCGCCTGAGCTAATAGCCCGTACCATCCAGCAACTACTACGGCAGCAGTATCCCGGCCGGTGGATGATCCAGGTGATTGATAACAATACGCCCGACCCGGCTACCTGGAAGCCAATTGCACGTCTCTGCCAGTGCTATCACCAGCGCATCCAGTTTCTTCATCTAGAGCAGTGGCCAGGTTTCAAGGCGGGCGCCCTCAATGAAGGGACCTGGCGCCTGCCAGACTGGGTAGAACTGATTGCGGTCATCGATGCTGATTATCTAGTCCATCCCCATTTCCTACGGGCAGTGGTGCGACACTTTGCCGATCCGAGCGTGGCTTTTGTTCAAACACCCCAACACTATCGCGCCTGGCAGGGCAGCCCCTATTTCGAAGGGTTGAACTACATGTACGAGACCTTTTTCGCGATGTACATGACGAGTCGGCGTGAACGCAACAGCCTCCTTTGCACAGGCACCATGGGACTCGTGCGGCGCAGTAGCCTGGAGCAGGTGGGCCTCTGGGACGAGACCTGTGTGACAGAAGATGCCGAGTTATCTGTTCGCCTGCTGGGAAAAGGCTGGCGAGGTGTCTATGTTCACCGCTGCTATGGAGCTGGGCTCATGCCCTTCGACTTCGAGGCCCTGAAGAGACAACGGTTTCGCTGGGCCTTTGGCACCATGCAACTACTCAAGAAGCATTGGAGACCATTGCTGGGGTTGTCTTCACCGGCACGGTACCATTTGACGCTGACACAACGCCTCTCTTATCTGGGCATCGGCTTCCAGTATCTGATTGAAGTAGTGTCGTTTTTCTCTACACTGCTGCTGGCAGTCACGGTTGCCTTCTCTCTACTGGAAGAACCTCACGTCTTCGCGGCCCTGCAGCGCATCTGGCTGATTCCACTGCTCCTCCTCCTGACCAGGAGTAGCCAGATGATCTGGGGACTGCGTGAAACGACCGGCTGCAGGCTTTCCCAGGCAATCGGAGCTCTCCTCTTCTTCTCGGCGCTTTCGTGGATCACCTGCCTGGCTTGTCTGACAGCCTTGTGTCGCCAGAGAGGGGTGTTCCTACGAACTCCCAAGCTTCGCCAGCGCCAGAGATGGCAACGAGCCTTGCGTATCACGGCTCAGGAGGCGCTCCTGGCAGCTGTATTTCTGGGAAGCACGCTGATCGTGCGAAGCCTGCAGCCTGCTAATATCCTGGTCATCGTGCTCTTCCTGCGCCAGGCGTTCATCTATGGCATGGCTCCCGTGTGTGCTCTGGCAGCTGAGGGAGTCTGGCTCATTCCCCGCTCCTTGTTAGAGACCTGTGGAGCCGCTTTTTCAGCCAGATCAGCCCCTCTGCCTGCTACGGCGCTGCCGCCAGGCACTTCGCCAGCGCCTGTGCGAGCCCAAGCCTACCATGGTGATGGGCCAGCAGCCCCAGATCATTGCGCTGCGGCGAAATCCGGTAGGTCGATCATAGGAACGGTTCTCCTCGCGCTCTCCTTACTGATCGGTCTCCCCGTGGCTCTAGGGCACCCTGCCCGGCATCGCTTCTCATCCGGCGATTTCTGGCTCCGCTTCTGCATAGTGGATCTACTGATCCTCATCATAGTCATAGTCGTCGGGGCGGCGCTCTACCTGGGAGTGGCCTCTACCATCGTCTCCCGGCTAACTCGCCCCAAGAAACGTCGCGAGTTTGTTCCGTTGAACCCGTTTGTTCTCGACCTACCAGCAGAAGAGGTATACTTCCCTCCACGAGGAGGAACAGATACCTACCAGGTTCGTGGCCTCTATATCTCCTGCCCCCAGGCATCGACCGTGATCTTGGTTTGCCCTGGCTACCGACGTGCGCTCACGGATGTGCTGGGAGTCTGTAAGCATCTCTGGCAGGCCGGCCATAGCGTACTGGCCTTCGAGTGCTATGGGCATGGGGAACTGGTTGGAATCCCTGTGACGCTGGGGTATCGAGAAGTCAACGATTTCCTGGGAGCCATCGACTATGCCCGAAGGCGTGCTCCCGATGCGCGTCTGGGAGCGTTAGGCTATTCGATGGGGGCCGCTATCTCCATCATGGGGAGTGCCCAAGCGCCAGAGGTTGAGGCTTTAGTCGCTGATAGTGCCTTCGCCACCCAGTGGAGCGCGGTCGAACTCGCAGTGCATCGCACCCTGCGCTTCTCTGCACACCTTCCTGCCTGGATGCTTGGCTTGCTGCGCTGGGTTACAGACCACCTCTTATGGTTGCGCGCCGGCTATCACTTCCACCAGGTCGAGCCGGTCCGTGTCATCGGACAGATCGCTCCCCGACCGATTCTGCTGATCCATGGAGAAGACGATACCATTGTCGATCCACGTGACGCTATGCATCTGTATCAAGCCGCCTATGCCCCAAAGACCCTTTGGCTGATTCCACACACAGAGCACATCCAGGGGTTTTTGACTGACAGCAGGGCCTACGCCAGCAAAGTCCTCGGTTTCTTCGACAGAACGCTCAGGCAAGCACCCTCCATGGCAAGTAGCGCAGCTCAACCAGACGTCCATCCCCTCCAGCCGGCAATACAGGGGCCCGGGGTGCGGGTCCCTAGCGTGCCTGCCCCAGATTCTCGCTGCGTGATCGCTCCCTGGTCGCGGCCATCTCATGTGACCACGTCCCATCCCTTTTATTCGGCCCTCCTCCTGACCTATGGGCGCCTACTCTACCACTTCCGCTGGGCGACGGTTGTCCTCTGGCTTGTCATTCTCTGCGCGGCTCTTCCTTTCGCTCGCCTTGCCCCATCGGTGCTACAGAATAGCGGCTATTTCGCCCAACAGAGCGAGTCCCATCGGGTTGACCAGATTCTCAGCTCAATGCTCCACCAGCCAGTAACGCAGGTGCTGGTCGTGTTCCAGGCCAAGACCTCGCGCGTCTCTGACCCGGCCTACCAACAAGAAGTGAACGGCTTTGTCGCCCGCGCGAAGACCTTTCCCCATGTCACCCAGGTAACGTTGAGCGGTCCGGGACGGGATGGCTGCAGCATGTTTGTCGCTCTCGCCTTTGATCAGAACAAAGACCTGGTGGCAAGTCGCATTCCCGACCTGCGCAGGCTTCTGCCCACGGCTGCTTCTGGTCCCGCGCAGGTCTTTCTTACAGGAGAGGCTGCCACAGCCTCCGAGATCCAGTTCGACACGGAGGCCGACACCCAGCAGGCGGAGCTGATCGCTCTGCCCGTGACACTGCTGATCTTGTTGCTGGTCTTTGGAACGATTGTCGCTGGTGCCCTGCCCCTGATACTGGCGGTGGTTGCAGTGCCTACATCCCTCGCCATCATCTACCTGGTGGCTCTGCACGTTCCGTCCAACATTTTCGAGCAGAGCGTCGCGAGCATTATCGGACTTGGCCTCGCTATCGACTACAGCCTCATTCTCCTGCGTCGCTTCCGTGAGGAGCTGGCAGGCGGGAAAGCGATATCCGAGGCGGTAGCGACGACCATCGCGACAGCAGGTGAGGCGATCCTCTTCAGCGGAGCAACAGTCATCATTGGGTTTGCCGGTCTGTTCTTCATCGGCCTCCCCGTCATGACTGGCTTTGCGGTAGGAGGTATTGCTGTGGCTCTTTCGGCGAACCTTTCAGCGCTCACCCTCCTACCGGCGCTTCTGAGTCTCCTGGGGCCTCGGGTGAATGCATTGCGCGTCCCTGGGGTTGCTCGCCTGCGCCTGGCCGTGCGGCGTGTGGAAAACGGCGTACAGGGGCAGCGGTCCGGCTTCTGGCGAAACCTGGCGCTCCTGGTGATGCGCAGGCCACTCCCCATCATTGCCCTGGTGGCAGTCCTGCTCGTCGTCCTGGGCTGGCCGGCACTCTCCCTCAATCCGGGGCTTCCAGGTGCCGCAGCACTTCCGCAGGGGTCAGAAGCGCGGCAGGGTCTCGCTCTTCTGCAGAGGCAGTTCCCCGATCTGGACGAGAATCCGATCTACGTCATCGTCCAGACGCAAGATGGCACCTCCCCACTGACCGAACCGAATCTGCGCCGCGTTGACGCGCTCACGCGCTGGATCGCTAGCCAGGCCCATGTCACTGCGGTCACGAGCCTCACACGGCTTCCTGCTGGCGCGCCTGCGCTCTCACTGCAACAGCTCATCTCTCTCTATCGTACAGGTGCTTACCAGCACCTTCAGCCGCTTCGCTCGCTGGTGGCATCTACCACTGCAGGCAACACCACGCTGATCATCGTGCGGGCGAACACAGTTGCCGGCACCAGCGCGGATCAGGCGCTTATTGATCGTTTGCGCACCATCCCGCTCGACAGGAAGCAGGATCTGGTGACACTGGTTGGCGGCGCGCGCGTTGTCGATCTGGATTTCAACCGAACGCTCTACGGGAACTTCAGTCGAGCATGCATTTTTATCCTGGTCGCGACCTATGCGCTGCTCTTGCTCACCTTCCGCTCCCTGTTCTTGCCACTGAAGGCCATTCTGATGAACGTGCTCTCGGTCGCGGCAGCGTATGGTGCTCTCGTTTTTGTCTTCCAGGAGGGACACTTCCAAGAGATTCTGGGGTTTCGTGCCGACGGGTTCATCGACCGGTTTATTCCCATCCTGGCCTTCTGCATTCTGTTTGGACTCTCGATGGACTACGAGGTGTTTCTGCTCACACGTATCCGCGAAGAGTGGAAGAGAACGCAGGACAATCGCCAGGCAGTGGCTCTGGGGCTGGAAAAGACGGGAGGCGTCATCACCAGTGCCGCCCTCCTGTTCGTCATCGTCTCCAGCTCGTTTTTACTCACTTCGCTGATTGTGACTAAGGAACTTGGCTTTGGGATTACTGCTTCCGTCCTCATCGATGCGACCATCATTCGCTCGTTGCTCGTTCCGGCGACCATGCAGATCATGGGGAGACTGAACTGGTGGCTCCCCCACTTTGGACTCGGCAGGCTCCTTGCCTCCGCTCCGCCACCCCCTGTTAGTGGACAGCCCGGCTCCACGCAAGCATCGAGGGGAACACGTTCCAGTCTGCCCGCCTCTTGGAGCAAATCCCAGCAGGATGTCTCGCTACAGGTATTTGTGGAACGGGTGCTCGTACAGCTCTTCGCTCAAATCCTGGAACAACCGGAAGAGCATATCAAAGGAACCTCACATTTCTTTGAGAGCGGCGGGAATCCACAAGCTCTCGCGGTCCTGCTGAGCGCAATAGAGGAACGACTCAAGGTTCGTCTCAATCCAGAGGATATCATTGAACACCCTACCCTGTTTCGGCTGGCGACGGTAATCGTACAGCGACAAGTCTCTAAGGCACAACTGTCCCCTCACCAGCAGGGAGGAGCGCTATGATCTGAGTCATCGTTGTTCCAGTTCGCTCTTGTAGAAGAGCAATCGGTGACCTCTATGAGGCTCCATTACTGCCTGAACGCTGACACCATCACCACTCGCCCAGTATATTCCACAAAGGTATGACATTCGTCTACCATTGGTTTATATGTCATGAAATAGAGTATTCTTTGACATGAATGGTAAACTTCTGCTACAGTAAGAAGGTCACTTGTCGTGATACAATAGGTGCTCACGTTCGCTTATCCTTCTCGCTTCGATGGGGGCGGGAAGAGGAGAGTGGGATCCAGTCATCTCTTTCTCCGGAGTGTTCCCACCTGCTTGTGAGATCCATTCCTTAGAAGGGCGTGCGCAGCGACTCAGGCCATCTCAAGTAAGGAGCAGGATGCAAAGAGGAGCGGCTGCGATGTCGCTGCTTGGAGAGCGCAAAGCCTTGGCCTCCTCCTTCTGCTCTCCTCGATCATTCCTTGTAGTGTGTTGATTTGGAGTATCAAGGAGTCTCTCTTTGAAGACACTTGTACGAGCGACGCTCCATACCTGCCTTCGTCGTCAGCTTGATGAGCCAGCAGTCGCGGTCAATCCTTTCCTCTGGTGTTCCTCGTTTCGACACTTCGGGCCGCTAGTCCGTGGTCAACACGGACAACGCTGGGTCTGTATCGGCCGTTATCAAGAGGCCCAAGCGATTCTCAGTAGCAGGAGCGTTGAGGAGGCGCCGCAATGATCTCTCTGGACTCTAGGCAGTGGGTGCGCTGTCCGCGGCGTCTTGAACAGCCCTCACTGCGCTTGTTCTGTCTTCCCTATGCTGGCGGCGATCATACCCTGTTTCAGCGCTGGCCTGACCTCTTGCCAGGGGCAGTGCGTGATCACCTGGAAATTTGTCCGATACAGCTGCCCGGTCGTGCTCACCGTGTACGTGAGCGCCCCTTGTTCACTTCGATGCCAGCGCTGATCGAGACGCTCGTTCCGGCAACGCTCTCCGCCTCTCCACTCTTTCCCTGGCTGGACAGACCGTTTGCGTTCTTTGGCGCCAGCTTGGGAGGGCTGATCGCCTTTGAGCTGGTGCGAGCGCTCTCCACACTGCATGGGCTGTCCCCAGCGGCACTCTGCATTGCCTCCTGTCGCGCCCCTCACTTGCCAGGTCCACATCCCCTTGAAGGCACAGAACACTTCCACGATGCGGAAGTGATCGAGCATGTGTGCTCCCTGGAGGGAACACCTGAATACATCCTGGCCGATTCGCGATTCCTGCCGGTCATCCTCCCCAAGCACTGGGCCGACGCGCTTCTGGAAGCAACCTATGCCTATGTTCCTGACATTGCTCTCGACTGCCCAATCATGGCCTGTGGCGGGGAACAGGATGTGTTAGTGGGCCTTCCTGAACTGGTAGCCTGGCAGGCGCATACGCAGAGCACGTTTCGGCTTCAGCAATTTCCAGGGGACCATTTCTTTGTGCGTGATGCATCCGCCAGAGATCGTGCCCTCCTGCTGGAGCAGATTATCAGGATGTGTTGCAAGGCGTAGGAACAGATACGCACTGACACGAACTCTGCTCCCGTGCGGCGATGACAGCATTTCTAGATCTGCTCAGTGACTCCCTTGTAAGGTATGCAAGAGAAGAAAGAGAGGAGCCGTATGCAGATAGATGATGTGCATGCGCTCTTGACAGAGAGCGCACAGCAGGACCTGGTACAAATGGCGACCATGATTGCTCCGGGAGTATTGACCCTGCTCCAGGTCGAGCCAGAGGATTCGATCAAGACCGTTCTGGCAGGAATCAGCCAACAACAGCGTCCTGTCATTCTCACGCTTCCCCAAGGTCCATTGCCGAGCTGGATTGAGCACGTCGCACAGCTCCAGCTGGTGCAATCGCCGCCCATCGTAGGCATCGTCGCGTCCGGTGGTCGCATGGAGACGCTTGCCCACTTCGCTGACCGGTATGGGATCGCGCTCTTTCCTTCTTTGGAGCAGGCAATCGCCAGCTGGGCCTTGCCACCATCTACTGCTTTACAGGATGAGTCATCAGGTGGAACAGCTAGTCCCAAGCATAGCGTCAACGTGCTGTTGACTCACCCAGAGGCAGAGCTGCCAACGCCTCCCTCTGCCTCTGAGTTCAACCTGGATCAAGATCAGGAGCCAGGGGAGAGCGAGATGGGCAACACGGGCGGCCCTCTGAGTCTGGAGAGCTGGGGCTTCGCAGATCAAACGCCGTTGGCAGAGAAGACCCACACGAATCAGAGACACGACGGGCAGCGCACGGCCCGAGGAAGTGTTTCTCTGCGCCAAAGGGCAAAGCTAGCTCTCCTTGTCTTCATTGGAGTGATCCTGATGGCACTGATGCTGATCCTGTCGCTGGTCTTGGAGGCCATACCTTCAACGAGGTTCACAGAACCCACTGTTCCAACGTTCGTAGGGACAGTGAGCTTCAGCAATAGTAGTCAACTCGACCCTCTAGGGAGGCGAGGGCTTAATGATGTCATCACCCTCGATCTGTATTCCCTCCCAGCAGTACCAACAGGTAAAGTCGATGATCTCTGGCTACTCCCCGACCAAGCGGACGACCAGACGGCACCGCTGCTACTGGGTAGGCTCTCAGCAGGGAGCAGGAGAGAGGGGATCCATCTGACCTATAGCAGTCCCCACCATACAAACCTGCTAGCGCAGTATAGCCGCTTGCTCGTGACCGAGGAAGATGCTACCAGCCATCCAATCACGCCAGCGCTTGACTCGTCAACCTGGCGTGTACTTGGAGCAATTTCTGATACGCCCACACCGGGAGATGAACTGCACTATAGCCTCCTCTCTCACCTACGCCACTTGTTAGCAAAAGATCCTGAGCTGCAACAGATTGGTCTCTCTGGAGGGCTCTCGTTATGGCTCTATCGTAATAGCGAAAAGCTCCTGGAGTGGTCAAGTGCAGCAAGAGATGACTGGGCGTCGGGAACCCATACGGCATTGCTTCGCCGGCAAGTAATTCGGGTCCTTGACTACCTGGACGGCACTGCCTATGTCGGGCAGGATACGCCCAGCGGTACTCCCATTCTGGTTGATCCAAAAGCGGGCCGGATTGGTCTCCTTGATCTCGCTCCCACCCAAGTTCTCCCCAGCTATCTTGCCCATATCAGCCTGCACTTGAGCGGCTTGGTCAATGCACCTGGGCATACCGGTGCTCAGCAATACATTGCGACAAGCGTAGACAAAGCATTGCAGGTCGTTAGGCTCCTGATGCAGCATATCCGCCAGGATGCCCTTCAGCTTGTCAGCATGAGCGATGCTCAGCTGCGACAGGAGAAGGCGCTGTCGTTACTGAATGACATGGTGATTAACGCGAACACGGCCTATGTTGGACAGCAAGATCCAACGACAGGGCGGGTGCAAGGGGAGTGACCTGGGTCGTGAGTCAGCTCCAGCGGCTGGCGATCATTCCCCTCAGAGCAGTTTCCCCAGCGCGGGAATGATCTCTGTAGCAGGAGTGTTGATCCAGGTCAATCGCTTCCTGGCTCAAGTCATGAGGTTGCTCGCAGCCTCGTTGGCCCGAGCTTCAAGGCTCCTTCGACGGTAGCTGACTGCCTCGTAGGACAGGAAAGCGCGCCTGCAAGTGTTGGAGTGTGGGCTGCATTGATAGCAGTATGCTCCTGGAACCCACAGAGTGGGCAGGTGAAAGCATGTCGGCAGTGCTTCCCCCGTTGTCCACGCAGGAGCAGGTCTGGAGAGGGGAGGCCAGACTCACCTTCGCCATCCGCAGGCCCGGGAGAAGGGCCTGCTGCTCTGCCTCCCTCGGATCGGTTCCCACTGCCACAGCGCAAGCTGCGGCAGCAGGGACCATCCGTGGATCGGCTCGTTCTGCGGCGAGGGCACCTGCAGCCGTCCAAAGGCCAGTACTGTTGCAGTGGCCCACGAGGCGTTTTGCTCCCGTGTCTAGGCAACGGTCTGGACGGGATCCGGTGCTCTGGCTTGCTGCCATGCCGTTGCAGCGCTCACCAGACACGGCCCGTGTCCTGGTGCTGTGCCTTGGAGGCTGCTAGCTGCCGCTGCCATGGCTTCCGCCTCTTCACCGTGCGCCAGTTCTGGACGTTGATGCCTACAGAGGAAGAGCACTCGCTGGTGGCCATCAATGGCCAGCAGCGCATGCCTCTCGTTCAGGTCAAAGCCCACTCCCTGGCTGTCTCCTGTGACCTCCGCTGCTAGCAGCAGCGGCCGGTCGGGTTCCTGCAGTCGCCCGAGGTGTCCCACGAACGTGAGACAGCAATTGTCTTCTCCCGCACCAGTCGCGTCTGAAACGCTTCCAGAATCCGGTAGAAAGACATGTGGTCCGGTCACGGTTCATCCCGAGAAGGTGCCATCGGGGCGCAGACGGGTACCTCGTCCTCATAGTCCGATAGGAAGAGGACAGGAAGGGGTCTGGTGGGGAACGACGGTGGCTCTGGGTGCTCTGGAGAGGCAGCAGCCCCCAGCTGGACTGGCAAGCGAGAACGCGCGTGCGCGTTAGGAACGTGTGCCTTAAGGATGAGAGCAAATCGCCTTCTCTGACGACTGAGGAAAGATGGTCCTCGAACCTGAAGTCCAGACGCAGACCATAGCCCCAGCGCGACCCTGACCATCCGGATCAGCTAGCCCTGGCTTTGCAGAGCAGAGACCAGAGGGTGTGCCTGGATGTACGAACAAGGCATGATCCCCTGGGTCCTGCGGCTGCCCCTGCCTGGGTCTGCAGGAAGAAGGGCCAAAAGATCCGGCAGTGCACGCGAGCGTCTCCCTGGGGACCCACCTTGCTCAATGGAGGAACAGGGCCTGCTTTCCGAGATCGTCCGGTCATGGTCCGGTCGAGGAGCGGTGTTAGGCCAGGGGCGGTGGCTTGATCGGCACAAATATCACTGGCCAGCACATGGTGCGCTCCCCAGGCCCTGGCTGGAAGGGAGAATGAACCTGCGTTCGCTGGTCCTTCGGTCCCATGGCCAGAAAGAACGGGCTGTCTAGCCTGCATTGCGTGGGGAGCAGCCTATCCGATCGGAGCAGGAAGCCGCTGGAAAGGAAGTGGGAAGACAGAGGGAGGCTCACGGAAGGACGGTGGCAAGAGCGAGGAAGGACCGGAGGCACGAGTAGGGGCCTGCGGCCAGGCATGGCCCGCTGGCGCTGGAAGCGAGAGGGTAGGAGAAAAGCACGTCCTTGCCAGGACCCCCAAAGAGATCGAAAGTTCTCGCTGTCGTAATGAGGACACCTACCTCTATTGTATTCTTCCCAAAGAGAGGGTAGAATGTCGTCAGACACAGTTCCAGTGGTGGATCCTTGCCCGAGCGTTTGGTGAACACTTTGGTGACCGAAACACCAGGAAGGGAAAAGGGAATTTCTCGAGAGAGACAAGTGCTTAGTGCCTGAGGGGTTGATGAGCACTTTTGTCAAGAAGGGAGGAGGGCAAGGAGTCGCTGGTAGATACTGGTAGGTAGAGGCAGGATGCCAGGCAATTGGGAAGAGGGAACACTTTTGTCAGCAAGAGAGGAGGGCAAGAAATCGCCGCCAGATACGGGCAGGATGCCAGGCACGTTGGGAAGAGGCAGCACCTTTGTCTGCAGGAAAGGGGCGGAAAGCTCCCCTCATTTCTGGGGGAGGCAGGTAGCCGCTCCGGAGATCCTGACAGGTGAGTAAAGCTTCATCTCACACCCTCTCGACCTCGGAACAAGGCCCAAGCCAAGTAGTGAAGAGGTATAGCGAGACGATAGCCCTACAGGAGGAGCGGGAGACGGGACTCGAACCCGCGACAGCCTGCTTGGAAGGCAGGTACGTTCTCTATCCACCCGTTTTGCTCTGGTTTCCCCCATGTCAGCCGTAGCTCTATCCTCGTTTTGACCACAGCAGAGCTCATCTTATCTCG
>NZ_JBHOQV010000058.1:0-1076 GCF_042408735.1 Thermogemmatispora sp. | reverse complement strand
GCTGGTTTGGCTGGCGGTCGCCTACTGGTTCTTCGTCCATTTCGCAGAACTACATCGCAAGTAACGCAGCTCGTTTCCTCGAACATCCCGAGGAACCACCTCGCAAGCGACGCTGCTCGACGAAGGGGCGAGAGATGCCTTAAACACTTCTCTTATGGCGGCTTGTATCGCAGTCGCTGGCGTCTGTTTCCCTCGTGGGCACTTAATTTAAAAGCACCCTGCGGAGCAACTAATTAGCTTCACCTAGATGCACTCTGCTAATCCAGAATTTGGGTCGTTGGCACATGAAACCAAGGTGTATTCGTTCCAAAAAGGGTATAAATCCTTGCCTTCCTCAGGCTTATATGTAGATCGTTGGACCATAAATCATATTCCACGATGGGGGCAGAAGTTTCGGATCTCGGATCTCGGAAGCTTCGCGATAAAATTGTAATAATCTAACAACCAAAAAGTAAGAAAAACGGCTCGCTAAACAGGAAACTTCTTACGCGAACCGCCGATAATAATAGTAGTGATAAAAATTAAAGCAGAAGTCCGAAAGTCGTTTAGCGCAAACGAAGATGAACCGTCGCGTAGACAAAGTGGATAGCACAGTGTGGATGAGCTTCTTGCGAAGCGGCGGTCGTACGGCGGGAGCTGCCTGCTGGAGGGAAAAATCGGTAATGGAAGCATGGATTGCTGATCTACATGTCCACAGAGCGTTTGGGCGTGTGATCGTTGCGCGCTTTAGGCTTGAAGAATTCTTGCATGTATGAAGGGGAAAAAGCGATGGTACGCAAAGTAGACGAAACCGGCAGCATTCCTAAGGTTTGGGAGGACAAAGTTGAAACGGCAGAGCATAAGCCGGTGGTGCACGACACCGAGATCGAGACCGCCGGAGCCGATAGCAAGCGCGGGGAGTTAAGATACTCGGAGCAGTACGCCAAATCGCGGGTTCTAAGAGCGTGTCTGAAAAGTCGTTCAAACGCGCAGTCTAGCAAGCATCAGGCGAATCATCGCCGCATAAACCATCGCCTCCGATGTTTCCGGTAATGTTTCGTAATCTTTGCTCATCCGTCGATTTTTCATCAACCAGC
>NZ_JBHOQV010000055.1:0-23538 GCF_042408735.1 Thermogemmatispora sp. | reverse complement strand
GGCCCTGATAGACGGTGCAAAAAGGTCCCTGCTTAATCAAGCGTCGCAGCAGGTAACGCCTGCAAATGACCCGGCCTGTTTCCACAATCGATGCCTCTTTATCAATCAAAGCGATTACAGATCCTGGAGAGCCAGCGTCACCGCCCCGACAAGGCTCGCCTGGGGGCCTAGCTTGCCCTGAACGACGCGCAGATGCTGACTGGCCGCGGGCAGACAGAGTGCGCGCAGGCGCTCGCGCAGGGGGGCGATGAGAGGCTCCCCTACCAGCGCGACCGACCCGCCTAAAATGATCATACCGGGATTGACAAGATGAACGATATTGGCCAGAGCGAAAGCCAGGTAGGTCAGCACCTCGTCGATCAGGCAGCGAGCCACCTCATCGCCCTCGGCGGCCAACTGGAAGATCTGCCCCACGGTGATGCGCTCGGCGCGTCCCTCGGTGAGCCGGTGGATGGCCTCCAGGGTGGTGGGATGCTCGACGGCGCGCCCGATCATGGTGCGAACGATCGCCTGAGCGGAAGCGATGGCCTCCAGGTGGCCATAGCCGCCGCAGGAGCATCGTGGCCCGTTCTGCATCACGAGCAGATGGCCGATCTCGCCCGCGGTCGAGGTCACGCCGTGGTAGATGCGGCCATTGACGATCAGGCCGCCGCCGATCCCGCGGCCCAGCCCGACGTAAAGAGCCACGCGTTCCCCGAGGCCGGCGCCGTAGAGCACCTCGGCCAGGGCTGCAGCGTTGGCGTTATTGTCGATGATGCAGGGCACGTTCAGGCGCTCGGCCAGGTAGTCCTGCAGGGGGAAGTTATCCCAGCCACGCGCGTGGTAAAGCGTCCGCACGATCCCTTGTGAGGCATCGACTGGCCCGCCTACAGCGACACCGACGCGCAATATCCGCCCACCGTGCAGGCGCTCGGGGTCCAACACCTCTGCCAGCATGGCCTCCAGCAACTGGAGCAGCGTTGTCGTATCGGGAATGTACTCCAGGGGGCGGCGCACCTGATGGAGAATGTTGCCATCCAGATCGGCCAGCGCCACCGATTGCCGCGTGCCGCTACCGCTGATCTCGATCCCCAGCACATAGCCCTGGGTGGCCAGCAGTTTACCGGTGGATCGTGGTGCCTGGCTGCTGCGTTGTGTTGACACGCTCCTGTCTCCTCTTGCGGGCTTGTCTGATGCTGCCGGTGTGGACTGGGCAGGCCCAGGCAGAACAGCACCATGCGGAACGGGGAGGTCGCTCTTCTTCCTTCTCCTCTTGTTCTTGGCCTGGCCTGGCCTGGCTCCCCTCGTCACCCTCGGCGCGCTGACCCCCTCCTCTGACTAGGCTACCACCTCCCTCGCCCGCGCTGCCGCTGTCCTGCTTCCTTACGCTCTTTCTCTTCTCTCGCCCTGGCGCTGCCTTCGCTCTGCCCGCCAGCGGGGGGTGGGCCGTTCCAGGAATTCTGATTACTCCCTTGTTACAGGCGGTGCTCTCTAGATGAACGAGACAGCGGCTTCAGTATATCATAAGAAATGCCTCACGCAAAGTACGTTAGGATGGCTGTCTTACCTCTGCTTATCCGAGCTGGCGGCCTTTCCCCGCCTGCTGCCCTGCTGGTCTCCCGCTTGCATCCGCAGAAGGCTGGCCGCTACAATTGGTGCAGAGTTCAGGGGGCGCAGCGGCTGCCAGTCTCAAGGGCTGGCGGTCGCCGCCTGCCTCGAGATTTGGGCGATCTACGAGGGAAAGCGATGGTCTCATCTTCGCTGGCTGAGCCGCGGACCTTTGTTGGACGCGGCCTTAGCCCTCTAAAGCGGGCAGTCACTGCTGTAGCTTTGCTGACGATTACGCTGGCGGTGCTGCTCATCGCCTGGCATGAGGGCCTGTCGGCGGTCGGCAGCACGATCGCGGCTTTGCTCTTTATTGCTGGCTTTGTCTATTATCTCTGGATTATTGCCCCCCAGCCCTTTACGATCACGGTGAGCGCAGAGGAGATTGTCAGGCGCAGCCAGCGCGGCGAGACGGTGGCGCTGCGCTGGGAGGAGCTGGCACGGGTTAAGGAGGAGTTTTTCCCTAATGGGACGCGCATCAGCCTGGCGCTCTATCGCCGTCCCAGTACCGACGACGGCCAGGACCAGGCTGAGAATCCCGCCCGGCCCGTTCGCGCCTGGGTGGTCTACCGCGACGACGTTGATGATCTGGATGGGCTGACCGCTCTCGTGCAACAGCTCAAACCCGCCGACTGCCACTGGGAGCGCGCCACGGTTCATGAGTGATCCCTCCCAGGAAACGCCGATCTCCGTCTGCTGCCCCCTCCCCGGCTGCCGCCAGCGGCCTGGACTTGGAACCTCTGCCGGCCCAGAACGCTGGCGGCCGATATATTGATTGATAGATATCAATATTTTTACAGGCTGAGGACTTTGAAGCTGCTGATGACGAGCTGGAAGCCCTGGCTGGCGAGGCCGACCTGGGTGGTGGTGAGATAGCGGTTGTCTGTGACTGCCAGAACCTGGCCGCCGTCGATAAAGAACTTGAGGCTGTTATCCTTAGCTTCGACGCGATAGGTATGGCTGCGGCTGCCGGGATCGAAGGGAACAGAGGCCAGTAGCTGGCCGCTGCTGTTCGCTTGATTGGCGGCGAGAACTGCCTTGTAGGGACTCGCGGCGAACTCGGTATAGGTGATGGCTGCGATGTAGCCCTGCCACGGACTCTGTGTGGGGTCGCCGCGTACAGCAATGCCGAAGCCGTCACCGAACGAGTCATTAGATGAGATGATCTGAATAGTGACCTCTACGGCGTAGTTGGTGATGCCGTTAAGAGAACAGGGGGCGCTAATCGTCGGGGCCAGGGACTGGTCGTCGTTCGTGCCGTCGTTGAGCAATTGGCCCTTGAGGAGCTTCCAGTCGGAGGAGCCGGACCAGCCGTTCCAGCCGTGGGTGGCGTCGGCCTGGCAGAGGACGGTGCCAGGAGCTACCTGAGCGCTTGGCGAGGGGGTTGGGGTGGGAGTAAGTGGGGTCTCTGATTGAGAGGTGGCTGTTGCGGTGGTCAGGCTGCCTTGTTGCGATCCCTCTCCCTGGCTCTGGCTGGTTCTTGCTCCGGAGGTGGTGGAAGCGCCTGGCTGGGAGCTGTTGCTCATTTTCAGGAAGTTGAAGCTCAAAGAGATCAGCAGCAGTATGCTCAGGAGCACGATGGTTCCGATGTAGAGGCCGCCTGGCCGGCGCTGCCGGATGGGCGTGGGCGTCGGGGGGGGCGGAGCTGGACTGGTTGGTAGAGGTGTGGGCTGGCTGGCTCCGGCTAATTGCGTGGAAGAGCTGGCTCCTGGCTGCCAGACTGTGTTGGGTGGAGGCGGCGGTGGCACGGTGAACTGATTCTCCTGGCCTTGCATGGGAAGCGCTGGGGTCTCCGCCTCGTCTCGCTTCACCACTGTCGGGGCGTTGCTCGTTGCCCCCGTTGCCAGGATGTCTGCCATCCGCTGGTTGTAGAGGGAACACTGTGGATTGACACATACTCCTGTACTGTGCAGGCGATGACCGCACTGGCCACAAAACTGGGGTTGATCAGCGCTACTCTGGCTCATGAAGAGGCCCTCCGCATCAAGAGTAATAATCGGTGCCTTATCTCCAGGCTCTTAGGGATGAGTACTCGTTCTTCCTATGATCCCTCCTATTTTAACACCGTTGGCCTCCGGCCGTGACCTTCATCTTGGCTCTACAGCTACCGGTCAGTCCTCTCTGAGCGCGTGAGGGCCATCGGGCCACCGGCCCTGCGGACCTGAGCAGGCGGCCAGGTAGTATAATAAGAGCACGAGCCGCTCTCCTCACAGCGGTGCAGCAGGACATAAAGGCGGTCTTCTGTATGGATGCACGTATCTCTCAGCATCATCTGACAGTTCGTGAGCAACTGGTCCTCAGTTTCCTCTGGCTCGGACTCAACATTCAATCAGCCGCACTTCTGCCGATTGTGATCCCGACGCAGATTCTCTTGTTTGTCGCTCCGGGCCAGGTGGGTAGCGCTGAGCAGGCGACCTTTCTGGGCTGGCTGTCAGCGATGGGGGCTTTTTTTGCTCTGGTCGTGCCCCCCATTGTGGGCCTGCTCTCCGATCACACCAGCAGCCCCTTTGGACGGCGGCGCCCCTACGTTGTGGTTGGGGGAGCGCTGACGTTGGCCGGCGCCTTGCTGCTGGCGGGTGCCGTCAATGCGGCTCTGGTGGTGGTTGGGCTGGCGCTTTTCCAGTTCGCCAGTAATGTGGTCTGGGCGGCCTATCAGGGCTTGCTGCCCGACCTGGTGCCCGAGGACCAGCGCGGTGAGGCTTCCGGCTATATGGGCCTGATGACTATTCTGGGCAATGTCGGTAGCCTGGGCCTCGCTGCCTGGCTGCTCGGCGGAGTCAGCCTGGGATCGCTCGGCGCTTCTCTGATTATGAGAGGAGCGCTGATTTATTATGTGGTGACCGATGTGGTGATGCTGCTTGGCATTCTGGTCACAGCCCTGGGCGTGCATGAGGTTCCCTATCACCCGGCTGCCCATCATGATGACCGGCTCCGCTCCTGGGCGGGACTGCGCCGTTGGCTGGTCAGGAACTGGGTCGCTCCCTGGCGCAGCTTCAATTTTACGCTGGTCTTCCTGACGCGCTTCTGCGTGATGATGGGCCTGTACTTGTTCATGACTTTCATCGAGTACTACTTTGCGAACGTGGTGCACGTCTCCAATTTTGTTCAGCAGACAGCGGCTGTGGCGACCCTGGCCCTGGTAGGGGCCTTGCTGAGTACCCTGGGACTGGGTATGCTTTCGGATCGCTTTCGCCGGGCACCGCTCGTCTGTCTGGCGACGCTGGTGATGGGCTTGCCGGCGCTGGCCTTTGTGGTGGCGCCGGCGGCGCTACCGCTCTGGCCGCTGGGACTGCTCTTCGGTCTCGGCTATGGGGCTTATACCAGCGTTGATTGGGCCCTGGCTATCGACGCGCTCCCTTCGCTGGAGGTGGCCGCCAAGGACCTGGGCCTGTGGGGTGCCTCCTCGAATCTGCCGTTGACGCTGGCTCCCCTGGTCGGTAGCCTGGTCATCAGTATGGCCGCTAATCAGGGTCAGACTTCCCTCGGCTATCGTCTGGTCTTCGCCCTGGCGGCCGTCTTTCTCCTTCTCGGGGCGATCCTGGTGCTGCGGGTGCGTGAGCAGAGAGCCGCCAGGGAACCGGCAGGTGGCAGCCAGACGGAAGCGGCCTCGGTCCCCGCTGCTCCGGCCTCCTCGCAGGAGGAACGTCCTGCTCTGGAGGACCGTCGGCGTCATGGCCGCGTCAATCCTCTCTGGTCGCTGGCCGGCAAGACACGTGCTGGTGAGGCGCGAGGGGTCATGCGCTTCTGGACCTTCTGGGAGCGGCTGACGCTTGCCCTGCTGAGGATTCGGCCAGTGCCTGGCGCTCCCTATGGCCTTTTTCATGTCCGTTTCACGCGCTATCGTCATCGGAAGCCGCTTGTGCTGCCGGATGGGACACGCCTTGAGCGCGGCGACCAATTGTTAGAGCTGCACTTTGCCAATCGTCGGCTGCGCGATGCTGCCCTGCAGTGTTCTCCCTGGGAGCTGCTGCGCATGATGCGGGCCGACCTGGGCGCGCTGGCTGCCTGGCTTCAAACACCTGCTGGCGCTGAGGTGCGCGCTATCTATGGGGTGACCCTGTTAAGCCAGGCCGCTCCTCGCCTGGGCTTTAGCTTGCGAGCCAGGCCGCGTGACTTGTGGAGCCGGGCCGACCGCATTTTCATGACTGGCCTGCTGTTGCTCTATCATCCCCAGGGGCAGGCTCGTCTGACTCGCGGCACTACCTATGGACGCTATCCCCAGGAGGTTTGGATGTCGCGGGCCGAGCTGGTGCGGCGCTACGGCCAGATGGCTGGCACTGGAGGGAAGGAGCGGCCAGAACCACCCTCGCTCTGACTCCCTGCGGCCTTCCTTCGACTCTCCTTTCGCCTGCCGGGCTGCTCCGGTCTCTGGCTGTTGACACAGCCATAAGCTGGCGCCTACAATCACAAATAAAGCCACCGGTTTGGACTGCAGGCGGGCAGACAGACAGACAGGCAACTCCTCTTGCCCCACAGGCCAGCCGGTGGTCTCCTCCTCTTCTTTGTTGTGATGGGTTCTGTCTCAGGCTGGGGTCCGGCTGCGACACGGAGGAATAGGGGAGAGGACTGTGAGCGGAAGGCGGCGCCGAATCCCGCCAGCAAGCAAGGCGGGCAAGGGTGGAGGACGGTGGTCCGCCAGCAGCAATCGGCCCGGCTGAACAGAGCAGCGAGCGAGTGAAGGTGACTCTCTTGAGTGACGATAAGAAGCATGCGACGACTGGCGAGCGCCCCAAACATCCCGCGGAACTGACGCCTGGGGCCGAAGAGGTAGTCAGCGGCGTCTGGAAGATCACTCTGCCCATTCCTTTTCCTCTGCGCACCGTCAATATCTACGCTCTGGTGGGACGCGATGGCTGGGCCTTGGTGGATGCAGCGATGGGCACGCCCGAGGCGCGCGCCGTCCTGGCCGAAGGGTTGGAGCGCGCCGGCCTGCGCTTGCAGGAGTTGAGGGCCTTGGTGCTCTCGCACCATCATCCCGACCACATTGGCCTCTCGGCAGAGCTGCAGGAGCAGAGTGGCGCCACGGTCTATATGCATCCTATCGATGCCGCCATAATGCAGGCTATGTGGCATGGTGGGCACGGTGAGCAAGGTGGCCACAGCGCTCAGCAGCGTTCGTTCACCCAGGCCAATCAGTTTTTCAGGCCGCATGGAATGCCGCCGCTCGAGCCGGTGGTCAGCTCGCAATTGCCACCGGAGGTGGTGAACTTTGTCATTCGGGTGCCCACGAGGGAGGCAATCACCTGCGTCGAGGATGGGGAGGAAATTACGCTGGTGGGGGAACGCTACCGCGTGATCTGGACGCCAGGCCATTCCGATGGCCATATTGTCCTCTTCCGCGAGCGCGATGGCCTCTTGCTGGCCGCCGACCACGTTCTGCCGCGCATCACGCCGAATATCGGCCTCTATTCGGAGTACAATCGGGCTAATCCGCTGGGGGACTACATTCAGTCGCTGGAGAAGGTGCGCCATCTCCCCGCCAGCCTGGTACTTCCAGGCCATGGCGAGCCGTTCCGTAACCTGGCTCGCCGCGTGCGCGAGTTGATCAGACACCACGCTCAGCGTGAGCTGGAGATTCTTTCCCTGCTCGGGCGACGCCCTCAGCATGCCTACCAGCTCGCTGAGCAGGTCTTCGGCCAGCGCCTGAAGAGCGATGAGGCACGCCGGATGGCGGTCGCCGAGATTCTTTCCCATTTGGAGCATCTGCGCCTTGCTGGCTATGTCAGGCAGGAACGAACAGACGATGGCCTGATTCTCTACGCGGCGGTCTAGGAATTTTGGCTATGGTAGAGCTGTCGACTGGCCTGGGAAGCCAATTTTTTACCTGTTCGCTCGCTACGAATTGGCTTCCCAGGCCGTTTCACCTCTACAACCTAGCTCTGAAGCTTGACGAGCCGCTTGTATTTCGGAAAAGTGCGTGCTATATTCTATTTGGCAGTGAGGTTGTCATGCCGCTTGACTGGCCCGGCGCCTTCGGGTCCGAGACCGGGAGCGGCCTTGCATCGACAGTCGTGTTGTAAGGAGGTCTCCATGGCAACAGCGAAGAAGAAGGAAGTCGCGACGATTGGCCGTCAGGAGCTGGCCAAGCGCATCGCTCAGAAGGCCGATATCTCGCAGAAGCAAGCAGGCGTCATTCTGGAAACAACGCTGGACGTGATTCGCGATGCTCTGAAGTCCGGCGACGAGGTCCGCCTGGTTGGTTTCGGCTCCTTTAAGGTACGCAAGAGCGCGCCGCGCAAGGGCGTCAATCCGCGCGATGGCAAGACCATTCAGGTGCCTGCAAAGAACCGCGTGCGCTTCTCCGCCGGCAAGGAGCTGAACGAGGCCGTACAGAGCAAGAAATAGCCGTAGTCGCTTGTAGTGCGTCTCATCTCCTCACTGCCACTGGGTCCCCTAGCCCCTGGCACGCCCTCGCTGGAGCAGGGAGAGTGGTGAGCGAGAGCGCCTGTCGCCCCGATCGACCTTGCTCCTCCTCGTGCAGGCCATGGGGCTGCTGTTTACTCATTGCGACCCTCGACCGCTCGCCACGCTCTGCGCTCCCTCCCTGTTGATCTTCTCCTCTCCCCTTTCTCGAACCCCGGCTGTTGCCTGTGTATGCCTGCGCCTGTCTACTGCACGCCTATCTGTCTGTCTGCCTGCCTGTCTGCCCGCCCTCCTGGCGCTGGTCCGCTCGCCTCAGCCGGCCGATGGTCTATCGTTCACCCTCTCCGCTCCTGCCTGCCTCCACGTTGGTCGTCGGATATCTCGGTCGTTCCCAGGCTTTCACCTGCTGCTGGTCCGCAGCGCTGGCCAGAGATTGCCGGCCAGGCAGACGACGGTCGCCAGTCCCAGGGGACCTGATAGGCCAAAGAGCAGGCTCACAAGCCAGGAGCTGGCCGGCCAGAGGCTCGTCAGCGCTCCGCCGAGAAGCAAGGGAAGAACCCGCAGGGCACTGGCCAGGTTGCCAAGCCAGAGAGTGGCGGCCACGAGTCGGGGCGAGGCGATGGCGCCGCCGGAGAAGCCTGGCACCATGCGCGGTGCGATGCCGCAGATGAGGAGGGTGATAAAGCCCATAGCCAGGCCGTGGCGCGGCGCGTCGAGGCCAAAAGGCGCTGCTCCCCTGCCGAGCAAAAAGAGACCAGCGAGGATGAGCAGCAGGGCGGAGAAGCAGGCCCACAGGTAGGCGCTGGCGATCAGGGCGACAAAGGGACCGTAGGTCCGGCTCTGCTGGGCGGTGTGACGGCGATAGGAGCGCGCCAGCGCTTCCGGCGCCGGGGAGAGAGCTGCGACGTGGGCCGGTAGCCGTCCGCGTCGGCGCATCATGCTGATGAAGACGGTGACAAAGCTGGCGATGACGCTGCCGATGAGCAGGAGGCCAGGCCCCTCGAGGAACCGGGTTGCCCAGATGCTAGGGAACGCCACAGGATTGCCTTCCCCGCCCAGCGCCAGACCCAGACAGAGAAGAAGCAGGCCGAGCCAGTAGGCTCCCGCCAGCGGCCAGAGGATCCGCCGCGGGAAGGCTTCCAGGCCGGCATACATGGGAAGCGATTGGGCAGAGACGGCCAGAGCGAAAGGCACGAGGAAACCGAAGAGGCCCAGGCTGACGTTGAGATCGTCGCCGGGCTGGGGAGCAAGGCCACCGGTGGCGGCGGCCTGGAGCATGTTTGCCAGGTTGAGAATGGTCGCCATCGCTAGAGCGAGGGCTGCCAGAACGATAAATGGAGCGATGCTGAAGAAGGCTTTGCGCGTGCTCAGGGCCGGCCCACTCCTCAAGAGCAGCAGGTATTCAATAACGACCAGCAGTAGGGCCGCCCCCTCGCCGCCGCCACTGACGACCAGCGCCAGTCTCCACAGGGGAAGCCCGGTGCTGGTCGTGGCCAGTAGCGGCTGAGCAAGGGCACGCAGGAACAGACTCCCAACTTGGAGACCCAGGATCCAGGGAACCAGCCTCGGAAGCGGGAGGGCCGCGCCGCGCAGACGCGGCAGGAAGTGGAGGGAGACGCCGATGACGAAAAGTCCTGCCCAACCATAGAGCTGAAGGTGCCCATGAGCCTGAACCAGGGCGCTCCACCAACTTCCCGCCGGCAGAGGCAGGGCCTGGCTCACAGTCAGGACGGCGGCCAGTAGGAAGCCGCCGCCGCTGCCGATCAGGAGAGCTGCCCGCAAGAGAGGAGCTACACGCTGAAACGGCTCTTGGGACCTTCCGCCCTCGCTGCCAGCCCCAGCCATGCCCGTGGCGGAGGGTGCATCTGCTGTGGACATTAGTCATCACCTCCTCCCGTCCCGCGCTGCGCATCGACGGCGGGTTCAGGGGCGGCAGATGCAGCGGTCTCGCCACTGCTCTCTGAAGAGGGGCCGATCAGGGTAATCAGAAAGATGCTATCCTGCAGCGCCTCGACGCTATGGGCTACGTGCGGCTCCAGGTGCAATAGTGTTCCAGCGCGCATGCTGATGCGCTCGTGCTCCAGCGAGAACAAGAGATGTCCGCTAATTACCTGGATGAGCGCCTGGTAGCTTGTGCGATGCTGGCGTAGCTGCTGCCCTGTCTGGAGAGCGAGCAACAATAGACGGGCTGTGGCGCTCTCCCAAAGGACCCGCACCGTCGGCCCTTCGCTGCGGAAGGCCGCTGAAGCCGCCAGATCAAAAACCCTGAAGTGGCTCTCGGCCTTTGACTCCTCTAGATGGCTGTCCTGGGTGGGATCAGTCTGCTCCTGCTCCTCCATGCCGTCTGGATTCCTCCTTCTCTTGCTGAGATTATCCTCCCGGTGAGGCCGCCCCCTGTCAATCGGTAATCAGGGGGAGATCACCCGGCGCGCTTGACAATGCGAATGACCCACTCCTCTGGTCCCTGCTGCTCCGCTATCCAGTCGAAGGCATCTGGATACTCTGCCATTAATTGATAGCGGAGGGGGGCAGGATCATGGTCGTTGATCAGGCGCAGCGCGCTGCCTGGTTGGAGCGCCTCCAGGCGGCTGAAGATAAGCGGATGGCGCTCGCGTGGGACGATGGTGCGCACGTCAAGGACTTCTGCAACGTTATCGCTCATGCTTGCTATCCTTCCTTCTGCTGTCTCCCGACAGCCTATTGATGGATCTATGTCAGGCACGGTCTTCAATCTTTTGCCGAGAGAGACCCTGTCTCTTCGGAAGACGGAGGGACGGCTGTCCCGCCGGGGGCATCCGGGGGGAAATGCTCCCCGGCTGGCCAGGCTGCCCTCTCTACCCCAAGTATGGCCGGCTGCTCAGGAGAATGCCGTGACTTTTGTCGCAGCCAGACGGGCCTATGGCGATCTATACTGGCTGGCGTGATGACGGTGAGCTGCTGCTGCCCCGTGACCATCTCGTGGGCTGGCCCCGTCCCGTGAGGGCCGCGGGGCAGCACCCTCTCTCTGCGGGGACTTTCTCGTCGCGGCTGTGTGGAGACAGAAAGGATCGATGGCTCTATGCTTGATGAGGAGACGATCGAGCGTGTCAAGCAGGAAATTTACGAGGCGCTGCGCACTGTAGATGATCCCGAGCTGGGCGTGAACCTGGTCGACCTCGGCCTGATCTACGGCATCCACTTGACCCCCGATGGCTTCGTGACCATTCGCATGACCCTCACCACGCCAGGCTGTCCCATGCACGAATCCCTGGCGGACGGCGTCGGGGCCGCCCTGGCTCATATTCCCGAGCTGACGGGTGGCGAGATCGAACTGGTCTGGGAGCCACGTTGGACGCCTGCACGCCTTACCCCTGAAGGAAGGCGCTTGCTGGGACTGGCCTGACGGCCCGACGGCCCGACGGCCAGGCAGTCCCAGGCAAGCGCGGGCCAACACAGCCGGCCCTGGTGGCCCTGGCTAGCTTCGCAGGACGCTGAGTTTCCACTCCAGATGGCGTACAACGCCAAGCACGTTCAGGGCTGCACCGATGAGGCCGACCCCGACCAGAGCCGCACCTAAGCGCAGCAGCCCATCCCATTCCAGGAGCACGGCGGGCAGCAGCAGGGCCAGGCCCGCGTTAAGCAGCCAGAAGCAGGCCCAGGCCAGCCGCTCTTGGACTAGCTCGCGCATCAGCGGCACCTTCTGATGACCAACCAGCGGTCCGTAGCGGCTGTGCCAGACCAGAAAGGGCACGATCTTGTAGAGGTAGCCGACCACACTCTGGCCGACCCAGCCGATCAGCAGGCAGAGAAGCAGAGCAACGGGCCAGGTGGCCAGTCCGCCACCGCTGAGGCCGGCAAAGAGCAGCACGGGCAGAGCACTGGCCGCCAGGATAAAGCAAATCACGGCAGCGATCCCGTGATATTGGGTCACGTCCAAGGGCCGCCGCCGTCGCTGGCGCAGCATACGCCGGTAATCCCAGCCAAAGAGCCAGGCGCTCAGCGTCAGCAGAGCTGCGCCGGGCAGCGTCTGCCAGCCAGCGCCTCCCAGCAGCCCCAGAGCCAAACCAATGATCCCCAGATTGAGCAGCCCGAATACGATCCAGCCCAGACGATCGCTATGATCGTGGACCAGGGCAAAAAGACGGACCAGGGTGTAGGAGACTCCCACCAACATGTTTGTCAGCCAGCCGGCTACCCCTACAGTCACATGGAGCGGCAGAACCAGCAATGCTCCCAGGCCCAGAAAGCCGTAGACGAAATTCAGGGCTGCCGTCAGGCCAAGCCCAACGACCAGGCTGAGATACAGTAGAGCGCCGCCCATGTAGAAGACGGTCAAGGGGCGCTTACTGGCCTGGAGCAGGGTAGCGGTCAGGATGGCCAGATAGCAGAGCACCGCCACAATCACCAAAGAGCCGCCCAACACGAGTAGCCCGGGTAGAAAGAACCAGAAGCCAGCGAGCAGCGTCAGCACCCCGGCGAGGTAGAGCGGATAGACCACCGGCGTCAGTCCCTTCAGGCGCAGGGGGGCGACCGTAATCACTGGCGTAAGCTGCTGCGAGGCGCCCAGAATAGTCATGGTCAGCCAGCCAAGCGTGACCGTGTGGACCAGGGCCAGGACGTGGGGCTGACCCCAGTTGCTGAGAGTCTCGGGCAGCACGAACGGCAGCAGGAGGCCCGCCACAGCGGCCAGGCAGCTACCGGTCACCAGAAAAGGAAGCGGTACCCCCAGGGGCACACCGCGTCGCCCCATCATCCCGGGCAAGCTGGCCTGCGCGTCCCTGATCCTAAAAGCTCCCGCGCGTTGGCCGGAAGGATTGCCAGCCATCGGCATCATCGTTATCGCCCGCTTTAGGATAGCCATCATCTGCTAACCTGGGTCTTGATTCACTGCTCGTTGGGCATTGCTTCCCGTGTGAAGCGCACTACCCATTCATCGGCAGCCAGACAGAGCGTCTCATGGCGGAAGCCGCGCCCGCCCAGCACCCCATAGAGGGGTACTGGCTCAAAGGGAGCCACCAGTACCAGTGTCTCGCCCACTTTGAGCGGTGTGGCTGCCTCCATGATGCGGACAAAAGGTTCATCGCCGCGCTCCAGATCGGGGCGCACGTCCAGCAAAGCTGTCGCTTGCTCGCGCCAGAGCCGGGCCTGTTCCTGTGCAGCATCCATAAAACCTCCTCAAGCCTCCTTTCCTGCTCAGTACTCTTACCGAGCGTCAGGTATTCACCAGCGTGGTTATGTAGCGTTACAATTCTGAGTGTACAGCTTGGGATAGGCTGGCACCGTAACTTTTGTCGCATCTGATTTGTCTGGCGCTAAGTTGGCTCGGCGGTCTACTGTACCGATATGGCAAGCTAGCAAGCAAGAGGAAAACATGGCGGTCGCTATTGAGGCTATACGCCGGATACCGCTGTTTACCACGCTCGCCGATGAGGATTTGGCGCGGGTAGCTGCTGTCACCAGGGAGCGACGCTACGAGCGTGGCGAGCTAATTATCATGGAAGGAGAGCGCGGCGGGGCGCTATACTATGTTCAGAGTGGCCTGGTCAAGGTCTTCAAGCTCTCGCCTGACGGTAAAGAGCAAGTGCTGCGGCTCATTAGCGCGGGCTATACTTTCAACGACGTGCCCGCCCTGGACGGTGGCCCCAATCCTGCGAGTGTGGCCGCCTTAGAACCCAGCACGGTCTATAGCATTGGCCGCCAGGAACTGCGTCGCCTGATCAAAGAGCGGCCAGCGGTGGCGGAGGGAGTGATTGCCGCCCTGGCCCTTGCCCTGCGCCATCTGGTGGGACTGGTCGAGGACCTTTCCTTCCGGCATGTGACGGAGCGGGTGGCGCGGATCCTGCTGGAACAGGAGCAGGCCCTGGCCGAGGGCCGCCAGGCGCGCCGCCTGACGCAGCAGGAAATGGCGGCCATTGCGGGTACGGCGCGCGAGGTCGTCGGGCGTGCCCTCAGAGAGCTGGAGGCCGCTGGTGCCATCTCCGTGCGTCAAGGGAAGGTCCTGATTCTTAGCCAGGAGCGCCTGCGGCTCCTGGCCGGTAGTGGGTCTGGATTGGTCTAGGGGGCCAGCGCATCAGTAAGCGAAGCGGCGCCATCTGCCAGGCGTGGGCCAGGGTTCCGCTGACAGGGCGACCCCTCTCCCAGCTCGGAGGACTGACTGGGCCCACTCCTTCCCCGACTGGCGCTTGCTGGATGGCCTGCCCGGCCTCCATTACAATCAACACGGAAGCCAGAGCGACCAGAGGCCGAGCCTACTCCTTCTGCGGCGATCTTCGCTGTAAGATGGAACAAGGCCAGGCTACCGATGGCGAGACGAGAGGAGGAGTGACCGCATGCTGGAGCAGCGTGAAACGCGGACCATCAACGGGGTTACGCTAGCCCTGATGCAGGGCAACATTGTCGAAGTTGAGGCGGATGCCATTGTGAACGCCGCCAATTCGGCCCTGGCCGGAGGCGGCGGAGTTGATGGGGCCATCCATCGCGCTGGCGGCCCGCAGATCATGGAGGAATGCCGCAGGATAGGGGGCTGCCCGACCGGCAGCGCCGTCGCGACCACCGCGGGCCGGCTGCGCGCGAAATACGTTTTCCACGCCGTCGGCCCCATCTACAGAGTCGATCGCGAAGCGCCGCGCCTGCTAGCCAGCGCTTATCAGCGCTGCCTCGATCTGGCCGAGCAGTATGGTCTGCAGAGCATCGCCTTCCCCTCACTTAGCACCGGGGCCTATGGCTATCCGCTGGCAGAAGCCGCACCTATTGCTCTGCGTACGATCATTGCCCATCTACTGAAGCCAACCTCGCTCAAGCGCGTGATGCTGGTCCTGTACGGCGAAGAGTCCTATCGAGCTTATGCCCAGGCTCTGGCCTCCCTCTTGCCCCCTCAGCAATGAAGGGAGAGAGGGGGGCCAGACAGACCCTGGCGGCGGAGCTGGTGAAGGGGGTCGGGCGCGCGGGCGGCGGCGTGGGCAGCAGGATATCGCCCTCGGCGCCGCAGCCGAGGACCCTGTAGCGTTCCCGCTCCACCGTCACGGCGCGACAGCCATAGCTGGCCGCCGGACGTGGCGGCGAGGGAGCGATAAAGAGCGCCGTGGCATCGCTGAGCTGGCAACGCCCTGGCTGGCGCTCAAGGCGAAAATGATGAATGAGGCCACTGTCAACCTCGATGCGCGTATAGTCCAGGCGGGCGGGCTGGCAATGCAGAAAAGCCCGGAGCAGGCAAGCCTCGGCGGGACGCGGGTCCTGGCCGCGCGGACTCACCCCCTCGGGACCAACGCCGTACAGGCTGCCGCAGTTGAGGGGGGACGGCTGCGTGGGAACCGAGGGCGCCGAGGCCTGGGGCCGAGCGACCTTGTTCGTCCCCCTGCTGACTGCGCTGTCGCTAGCCTGAAGCAGACTCGTGCAGACGGCGAGCAGCATAAGAAGCAACATCCAGCCCGGACGGCCAAAGCTGGCCTGCAAGCCTCCTGCACGGTGACGGTGTGCACTGGCCATCCTCCAAAACCTCCTCTCCTCGGAGACTCGACTCTGTCAGCGCCGCATTGGTAGGCAGCGAGATCTCCCCTCTTTTCCTAGCCATTCTTGGGCCAGAGGAGGCAGCAGATCCCTGCTGTCAGAGAGACGCAGGCGCCGCCAAAAAGTTCCCGTCCCGGCTCCGGCCTCAACTCCACTCTTGTTTTTCCAGGGCTGGGCGCGCTATAGTTAGGGCAAGTATCCCCTTCCGTGCTGCACCATCAAAACAAGAAGCTCATGAAAGGACGCAGCCGCTGGCGACGTCAGTCAGGCCAACTGGTCTATGGCAACAGAGCAGGCCTGGCGGTCAACGGTTGCGCTAGGCATACGATGGCACAGATTTTCATCACGCTCCACTACTGGAACCAGTTTCTCATACTGGCGACAGGCGCTATCACGACCATCTGGGGCTTCTTTCTCTTCTTTACCAGAAGGACCGAGACCTTCAGTCCGGCCTGGCGCATCGCGCTGATTGTGACAGGCTGTGTTGGGGCCTTGCAGGGGCTGCTCGGCATTATCATGGTGATCATGGGGCTACGTCCTGGCACCGGCACGGGCCTCTACTGGCTCCATTACGTCTACGGGGCGATTGTCGTCTTCATCCTGCCCGTAGCGCTCACCTACAGCTCGAGCGGCAAGAACGTCCGGCGCGACGTGCTCATCTTCAGTATTGCAACTCTGATTCTCGTCGCGGCAGCCATTCGGGCCATGATGACCGGGCCGGCCTGACCTCAGCCGGTCAAGCCCTTTGGGCCGCGCAGCCAACAAGGGGCCGCTGAGCAGTCAAGCGAACCAGCGGCCGAGGAGGAATCATCAGCGTGCGAGCATCCTTTATCCATGTCGCCGATATTCATCTGGGATACGAGCAATATGGCGTCAGCGAGCGCTTCAACGACTTTGCCCGCGCCTTCTGGGAAATCATGGACGAGGCGCTTCAGCGTCAGGTCGACTTTGTCGTAATTGCGGGCGACCTCTTCAATAAGCGTTCCATCGATGCCCGCACCCTGCTTCAGGCCATCGAGGGGCTGCGGCGTTTGCGCGAGCGTCACATCCCGGTGATTGCCGTCGAAGGTAACCACGACCGCAGCTATTACCGCGAAGGCATCTCCTGGCTGCAGTTTCTCTGTCATCAGGGCTATCTGACTCTGCTGGCGCCGCAGATGCGCGGCGGCGCGCCCGTCATCGCGCCCTGGAACAGGCAGACCATGCTTGGCTCGCACGTTGACCTGCTTGACGGGAAGCTGCGCGTCTATGGTCTGCCCTGGCAGGGGTCGGCCACCCTGCGCTGCCTTGAAGGGCTGGCCGAGGCTCTGGCCGTCGAACGGGCCAACGAGGAAGCGGCTGGCGTTGAATATCGCCTGCTGGTCATGCATACCGGCATCGAAGGAGTGGTCCCGCGCTTGCAGGGGCTGCCCTCGCTGAGCCACTTTCGGCGTCTGCGCCCCTACATCGATTACGTGGCCCTGGGCCACATTCACAAGCCCTACGAATTCGAGAGCTGGATCTACAACCCCGGTTCGCCCGAGACCTGGAGCGCTGAAGAGGCCCAGTGGCAGGAACGCGGCTACTATTTCGTCGAAATCGACACCAGCCAGGCTCAGCCAGGTGCGAGAGCGGAGCATTCCAGCTATCATCGGGCCACCCATCTGGTCAACACTCGGCGGCCGTTCGTCCGCTATGACCTGCGGGTCGATGGCCTGGCTACCCCTGAAGCCGTCATCGCCCGGCTGGCAGAGTTCTGCCAGCGCGAAGGTCCGCGCTACGCCGGAGCCGAAGAGCGTCGGCGCCCGGTTGTCCATGTCCAGTTGCTGGGGACGCTGGCCTTTGACGCTGACGCCCTCGATTTCCAGCGCATGGAGGAATTGCTCCGCTCCGCTTTCCAGCCGCTGCATGCCCGCGTCGAGAACAACGCCAGCGACCGTGACTATCTGCTTGACGGCGAAGGACTTGACGGACGCGACCGCTCTACCTGGCACGAGCTAGAGCGGCGCATCTTTGCCGAGCTGCTCGGGCGCGATAGCCGCTATCTGCCGGCTAAGGAAGCCTGGGGGCTGGTGCTGGCTGAGCTGAAAGAACGCGCCCTGCAGAAAGACGATCCGGCTGCCCTGGCCGACTATCTACGCCAGAAGCGTGCGGAGCTGCTGGGCAAGGGCGAGCCAGCTCAGTAAGCCCGGCCCCAGCCAGCCGGCCGGCCAGCGGCCTGCTAGCTATCCTGGGGCCTCCTCTCCTCGTCTCAAAGGATCAGTCAGGGGCGCAGATAGTCGAGGGCCGCGCGCGTCAGCACCTCTACCGCTACCGGCAGGGCCTCCTCATCGATGTTGAAGCGCGGATGATGGTGAGGGTAGATCGCCTCCTTGGCCTCGTTGCGAGCGCCCACGATGAAGTAGCAGCCAGGGACAGCATGCAGAAAATAAGCCATATCATCGCTGCCGGTTGTCATCACGCGCTCGTCGCTATCGACGCGCTCGGGGCCAACGGCGACCTCCGCCGCACGGCGCACCACCTCGGTCACCGCCGGATCGTTGACGCAGGCCAGGCAGCCATCGGCCGCCTCGACCTCGCAGGTCGCCCGGTAGGCGGCGGCGATGCCCTGGGCCATCTCCCGCAGACGTCCGAGCAGGCGGCGGCGATGCCCCTCATCAAAGGTGCGCAGCGTCCCCTGCAGCACGGCCTCCTCGGGAATGATATTGAAAGCTGCCCCAGCGTGGATGCTGGCGATGGTCAGTACTGCTCGTTCAAAGGGCGAGGTCTCGCGACTGATCAATGTCTGGAGGGCCAGCACAATCTGGGCGGCGATCACCACCGGGTCGATCGTCCCCTCGGGCATAGCGGCATGGCCCCCCTTGCCCTTGACGCGCAGCTCCAGGCGATCGGCGGCGGCGAAAACCGGACCGCTGCGTACCCCCACACGCCCAACCGGATAGCTGCTAAAGAGGTGCAAACCGATCACGCTATCCACATCCTGCATGACCCCAGCCTGCACCATTGGTGCGGCCCCCCCGATAACCTCCTCAGCCGGCTGAAAAACAAACTTGACCGTCCCTTTCAGTTGGTCGCGATGGCGGCTCAAGAGCGTCGCCACCGCCAAAGCGATCGAGACGTGGCCATCGTGGCCGCAGGCGTGCATCTTCCCATCGACCGTCGAACGATAGTCGATCTCATTCAATTCATGGATGGGCAAGGCATCCATATCGGCACGAATGGCCAGCGTCCGACCGTTCCCGCCAGCGGTCCCATGTAGCAGGCCAACCACGCCGGTCTGAGCGATGCCGGTCTGTACCTCCAGGCCGAGGGCGCGCAAGCGGCCCGCCACGATCTCGGCGGTGCGCACCTCCTCGAAAGCCAGCTCAGGATGCTGGTGCAGGTCGCGTCGCAGCGCCACAATATCCGGAACCATCTCATCGATTTCCAACTTCAGAGTATCCTGCTCAGCAGCAGAAGCCATGCTCTTCCTCCTGCAGAATTCTTGAGCCTGCGGGTATCGCAGGGGAGCAGCGTCTCCTCAGCGCGCGCCTCAGCGTCCCACATTGAAGCGGAAGTGAGCGATATCGCCGTCCTGCATCACATAATCCTTCCCTTCGAGCCGCTGCAGGCCCTTGCGAGCCGCTGCTGCGAAGGAGCCGCCGCAGGCCATGAAATCGTCGAAGTGGGTGATCTCAGCGCGGATAAAGCCGCGCTCGATATCTGAATGGATCTTGCCGGCGGCCTCAGGGGCCTTGGCGCCTTTCGTCACCGTCCAGGCGCGCACCTCATCCTCACCGACCGTCAGGAACGTAATCAGATTCAGCAGGCGGTAACCGACCTGGATCACGCGCTCGGCTCCCAGCTTCGGCAGGCCAAGAGAAGCCAGGTACTCGGCGGCCTCCTCGGGAGCCAGCTCGCTTAGCTCGGCCTCCAGGCGGGCGGAGACCGCCACCGTCTCGGCCTCCTCGGCGCTAGCCCGCTGCGCCACGGCTGCCACGCCGCGCAGCTCGCCGTTCAAGGTCTCCGGAGACGGCGCGCTCCCCTGACCCTGGTGGATGTGCTCCAACAAAGTGGCCGCCTCGGCGAGCACATCCTCGCTGACATTGAGCACATACATGCGGGGCTTCATTGTCAAGAGGAACAGCTCCTTGACAAGAGCCTCCTCCTGGGCATTCAGCTCCAGGCGACGCACTGGCACACCACTGCTCAGCGCCTCCTGCAAGCGAGCCAGCAGAGCCAGCTCCTGCTGATACTTTTTCTCGCCCGACTTAGCCGCCTTGGCCGTGCGCTCGCTGCGGCGCTCGACGGTTGCCAGGTCGGTCAGAGCCAGCTCGCTATCGAGCTGCTCCAAATCGCGCAGTGGGTCGATGCTCCCGAGCGGGTGGGGCACGTTCTCATTGACAAAGGTGCGCAGCACAATCGCCAGCGCATCGGCGTTGCGAATATGTCCCAGGAACTCAGCGCTCAGTCCCCCCTTACGGGCCTCCTCATCCTGCTGACCCATCCCGGCCACATCGACGAATTCCACCGTGGCATAGGTCACCTTCTTGGGCTTAAAAATCTCCGCCAGCGGCTTCAAACGCGGGTCGGGCACCTGCACCACCGCCGTATTGGCCTGCACCGTGCGGGTCGCATAGCCGCTAATAGGCGCCTGGGCGCCCGTCAGGGCATTGAAAAGCGACGTCTTGCCACTCTGTGGCAGACCGACGATGCCTATTCTCAGTGCCATAAAGAACAAACCCCTCCTGACCAGCTATTCTTGACGGTTTATGCAACCCTCCCTTACAATTAGGAGTGGCATTATCTGATTGCTCCTCTCTTTGGGTAACAACGCGGAGGTCGCTTCTCATGCCATTGTACGAATATCGCTGCGGTGATTGCAAATCCCGCTTCGAACTCCTGGTCAGCCACGAGCGAGCGGACCAGGTAGCCTGCGCGCAGTGCGGGAGCGAGAACGTGCGACGCCTGCTCTCGGTCTTCGCCACCCAGCGCGTTGGAGCGGCGGCTGGCGCGGGCCTGGAGGACTTTTCCGCCGGCGTGGGCGGGAGCTGCAGCTGTGGTGGTGGGAGCTGTGGCTGCCACTGAAACCCCTTCTCCTACCCAGCAGAGGCCGCAGAAGAAGGAGTCGCGCCTCTTCTTCAAGACCAGCTACCGGCGCGGCGTGATCGAGGCGCTCGTGATCTACACGCTTGGGCGCCTGGGGGCCCTGATCAGCCCGCAGGTCTTCCCCGACTGGCTCTTTGTGCTGCTTCCCCTGCTGTTCCTCTTCCTGCAGTATCTGGGTGGTCCTATCTGGGCGACCTATCGCATTCAGTCGACCAGGCGCGAGCGCATGAGCCGACGCTTCTGGCTTCTTGGACCCCTATTGGCCGGCCTCTGTTTCCTGATCGACCTGGTGATCTCGCTCACGCTGGGGATGGCCGTCAATGCTCTTGGAGGCGTGCAACAAGGTCCGGCCCTCTGGCGCTTCTTTGCCGGCGGCGAAGCTCACCTCACCCTGGGTCAATTTGCCCTCTCTGAGCTGCGTACCGCCGTCGCTCTGCTGGCGCTCTACACAGTAGCCGTGGTCTGTACGCGCCTGGCCCAGGGCGGTTTCCTCCGCTTTACCATGCCAGCGGGTGGTCGGCGAGTGACCCTCTAAGCGGGAGCGGCCTGCCTGCTCCTCTTGCTTCCTTTCTCCTTTTCTTGACGAAGCTGCCAGGAGAGAAGCGGGCGGGGAGCAGAGAGTTTCCCAACCAGCCCAGCCGGGGAAGGGGGCCAGCCTGGCCGGGCGCGGGGTCGCCGGCACGAAGGCAAAAAAGGCGCTGAGCGGGAAAAGCAGCCCGCCGCGCTTTCTTCTATTATTACAGTCAGCCACCTGTTCGCGAGCGAGACCGGAGCGGGCATTGGGGCCGACGACAGCGCCACCGCTCAGGTGAGCGCGCCTGACCCCGCCGCGCCGGCAGCGCGGCCTCCAGCGTCCCGGAGATCGAGGTCCCCTGTTGACATCAAGAGCGGCTCGCCAATCCCTGCCTCCCTCCAGTCCTGCCATCAGGAGAACACGTCAAAGAAGACAGAAGAGAAAAGAGCAAAAGCAGCGACCTCGAAAGCAAGAGATCACTCTCCCGGGAAGGCAAACGCACTAGCGGACCTGTACAGGCCGGACTAATCCCAGCCGGGCCGGACTGGCGCGCAGCAGCCGCGAACAGCCGGCGCGGCGGTAAGCCCACCCAGGTAAAGCTGCACTCCTCGCTGGCGATCCTGGGAGTCTCCTTCTGACTCAGCGAGCGAGGGAGCAGACTAACCGACCAGCAAACCCCGAGCAGTCCGGAAGAGCGAGTGGCCCTCTCGTCTGGCTACAGATGCAGAGGCTCCCTCTAGCGATTGGCGTAGAGGGTGCGGAGTCTCTGACTGATTGTTTGCTTGCCTATCCTGCTTCTCTTCTGCCAGCGAAGAGAGAGCGAGCGACCTTCCCTGCCGGGGCCTTGAAGGGAAGCCGTCTGCTGGCTCCGCCCTGCGAGCGCGTGGGGGAGCAGCGGCCTGCCTGCCGGTATCTGCCGGGGCCGGGCCTCTCGACTGGCCTCGCCTTGCTGGGGGCGAGGGGAGAGGAAAGAGGAGAGACCGCCAGGCCCGGTTGAACAGAGGGGACACTGCCGAGGAAGGCAGAAGCCAGGCCGTGCAACGGTGCGACGGTGCAACAGCGCCACAGTGCCTACAGTGTCCACACTGTCAGAGCGCAACGCCGTAGCGGCGCGAGCGAAGCGGACAAGCCGGAGCCGGCAAGGCTGGTAGGACCAGCCGGCAGAGAGAAGAAACAACGTGAGGCTGAACCGATCCTGCCTGAGACGGTTACAGAGCCTTTACAGGATGCTCTTATTGAGAGTAGCCAGGAACTCCATATTATTCTGCGTCTTAGCCATATGCTGTAGCAGAGCCTCCATTGCCTCCAGACCGCGCTGCTCAGCCAGGGTTGAGAACATTCGGCGCATCAGCACGACGGCGCGCAGCGTCTTCTCATCGAGCAGGAGGTCCTCCCGACGTGTGCCGGACAGGCTGATATCGATGGCCGGGAAGACCCGGCGCTCGGCCAGCTTGCGGTTGAGGATCAGCTCCATATTACCGGTACCCTTGAACTCCTCGTAGATCACATCGTCCATGCGGCTACCGGTATCGATGAGGGCCGTAGCGATAATCGTCAGGCTGCCACCCTCCTCGACCTTGCGAGCGGCGCCGAAGAAGCGCTTGGGAGGGAAAAGCGCGCTGGGATCGAGGCCGCCGGTGAGCGTGCGGCCACTTGGCTGGACGGCCAGGTTATAGGCGCGGCTGAGGCGAGTAATGCTATCGAGCAAGATCACCACATCGCGCCCGCCCTCGACCAGGCGTTTAGCGCGCTCCAGCACCATTTCGGCCACGCGCGTATGGGCCTCGGTCGGCTCATCGAAGGTCGAGCTAATGACCTCAGCCTTCACCGAGCGCTTCATATCCGTCACTTCTTCAGGGCGCTCACCGATGAGAGCCACCATCAGATGGACATCGTTGTACTTCTCGGTGATCGAATTCGCGATGGCCTTCAGGAGCATCGTTTTGCCGGCCTTGGGAGGAGAGACGATCAGACCACGCTGACCGCGACCGATGGGGGCGACCAGATTGATGAGGCGACCGGCGATGTTCGTAGGACCGGTTTCCAGGTCGAACATCTCGCGGGGGAAGATGGGCGTCAGGTTATCGAAGTGGGGACGCCGTTTTGCATCTTCCGGGTTCATGCCATTGATCGCCTCCACGCGCAGCAGGCCGTAGTACTTCTCGTTATCCTTCGGCGGACGCACCTGGCCGGTCACCATATCGCCGGTGCGCAGGCCGAAGCGGCGGATCTGCGACTGGGAAACATAGACATCCATGTTTCCCGGCAGGAAGCGCTCCTGGCGCAGGAAGCCGAAGCCATCCTCCACGATTTCGAGCACGCCGGCGCTAAAGATATTGCCCTGCTGCTCGGTGTGCTGCTGAAGAAGCCGGAAAATGAGGTCCTGTTTTTTGAGGGTTGTGTAGCCGGAAAGTTCGAGGTCGCGAGCAATCTCGCGCAACTCTGCGATCGTTTTGGTCTCTAGCTCAGCGATGTTCACGTTGCGTTGGGCGAATTATGTCCTTTTGGGAAAGAACACGCCCCCT
>NZ_JBHOQV010000051.1:0-24538 GCF_042408735.1 Thermogemmatispora sp. | reverse complement strand
ATACCACAGATTGTCTCTTGTGTGACACCCTCTTTCCCTATGAGGGGTCGGTTTTGCTGGGAACGGCCAATCCCAACCGCTCGCGCGTGTATCTCTTCGATACCACACGATTATAACATATCTATTCGTCACACACAATTGCTTCTGCCGAAATGGCAAGCGAGAAGCAAGCGTAGGCGAGAACCCTGGGTGTTGTCTGAGGCCAGTGGGGAGGGCTTACAGCGCTTGCCTGAGCGTTCGTGAGCTTACCCCGCCAGCATTCCGTCCCTTACGCCTCACCTCCTGTTCCGCTCCGCCGCCTGTTTGCTCACTCTACACATTAGCATACCAGGGAGAGGCAAGCCCCCGGTAGAGGACGATCGACCCGCTTCGGCTGTGCGGCTGGCTCTCATCCAGCCTTCCGGGTGAGCAAAATTCCCCAGAGGTGGAAATCTCTTCACCCTCCCGCCGTCAGACTGGAAGCATCTTCGATCCTGTCAGCCCGCCAGGCGCTCTGTTCTCTCATCTCTCCGTCCGAAGGCGACGCCGGGCAGGCCGTCCGAGGTCAGGCGAATGGCCTCCTTCCCAGTTAGCGCACCTCTCCCTTACCCTTTGGCACGCTTTTTGCGAATCCTGAGAAGTGTGGGAGCGCAACCCCTGCGCCGCACCTGCCTGGGCTTCCAGCCAGGGCGGCCCCTCTCAATCCACTGGCATCGGTTGCATGAGCAGCGTGATCAACGCGACCTCATCTGCGCTACTAAGGAGCTTGAGTAATGGGAGTGCGAGGAAACAAGGCAGAGACGCATCTTGGTCTGCTTGAGGTGGATGATATGTCTCTTGCGGCTCAGCGTTCAAAACGGAGAGCTGGACAGTCCAGGCACACGGCCAAAAAACGCTATCGCCAGGCCGCTGCCCCCTTCGACGAGCCTGGCCCCTCCGATCTGGATCTGGAGAGCGAAGAAGCCGTTCTCGCTGAGCTGGGGGAAGAGGAGGAAGACGAGGACGAAGGCGAGGAGGCGTCAGAGCGCAGCGCTATCGATGATACCGTCAAGCTCTACTTGAAGGAAATCGGCTCTTATCCATTGCTAACTGCAGAGCAGGAGCTAATGCTCGCCGAGCGCGTGGCTCAGGGGGATTTGCGGGCCCGCCAGCGCCTTATCGAGTCCAATCTCCGCCTGGTTGTCAGCATCGCCAAGCGCTATACGAATCAGGGCCTGCCCTTGCTGGATATGATTCAGGAGGGGAACATCGGCCTCATGCGAGCCGCACAGAAATTCGACTATCGCCGTGGCTTCCGCTTCAGCACCTATGCCACCTGGTGGATTCGCCAGGCCATCAGTCGAGCGATTGCCGAGCACTCGCGCACGATCCATATTCCGGTTCACGTCGTAGAACTCATTTACCGCATCAAGCGCGTTGCCCGGCGCATCTACCAGGAGCAGGGAGTTGAGCCTCTGCCCGAGGAGTTAGCTGCCGAGGTGGGTCTACCCAAGGAGCGCATTGTCGAGCTGCTCAGCATCGCGGAGCAGCCCGTCTCTCTCGACGCGCCGGTGGCCGATGATGAGCAGTATCACCTGGCCGATACACTGGAGGATCCCAGCATGATGGCCCCCGAGGACACTGAAGCGCGCCAGCGCCTCCACGACCATCTTCAGCAGGCGATGGAGATTCTCAATCCGCGTGAGCGCACGATCCTGGAGATGCGCTATGGCCTGCAGGATGGCTGTTCTCACTCGCTGGACGAGGTAAGCGCCCGCTTCAAGCTGACACGCGAGCGCATTCGCCAGATAGAGGTGAAGGCCCTGCGCAAGCTGCGCTACCCCGAGCGCTACTATGGCCTGCGCGAATTTGCTTCGCTGTGAAAGGCGGGGGAGAGGATGGCCGCCACGCCTAGACCCGCCCAGCCCGCCAGCGGGTAAGGATACGGACCAGAGAGAGTCGCCCAGAGCGAGCAGCCCAGCGGCGGCAGAGGAAGGGCCACCGCTGGCTCTGCCCCTCCTTTTCTTTTTCGCCCGTTCTAGTCCTGTCGGCGGGCCAGGAGGCTACTGCTGCACGCCCGCGGCCTCCTGGCTCGTTTGCATCTGGAGATAGGCACGGATAAAGGGATCAAGCTCGCCGGCCAGGTAACCCTGAGTATCGCTGGTCTCGTAGCCAGTGCGATGATCCTTGACGATCGTATACGGATGGAGCGTGACCGTCCGGATCTGGGTCCCAAAGTCGGCCTGGACATACTCGCCCTTGAGGCGCGCCACTTCCTCCTCACGCTTGCGACGCTCCAACTCGTAGAGGCGCGCTCGCAGAATGCGCATCGCTACCTCGCGGTTCTGGATCTGGGACCGCTCGTTCTGACAGGTGACTACGATCCCCGTGGGAATATGACGAATACGCACCGCCGAGTCGGTCTTGTTGACGTGCTGTCCACCAGCCCCGGTCGAGCGATAGGTGTCGATATCAAGGTCCTCGGGGCGAATGGTTACCTCGATGGCATCCTCGATGTCGGGTATGACCTCGACACGGGCAAAGGAGGTATGGCGGCGATGAGCGGCATCAAAGGGTGAAAGACGAATGAGGCGGTGAGTTCCGATCTCGGAACGCAGGTGCCCATAAGCGTAGCGCCCCGAGATCTCGACCGTGGCGCTCTTGATGCCCGCCTCCTCACCTTCGTTGTACTCGTAGATCTGGGTGCGGAAGCGGTGCCGCTCAGCCCAGCGCACGTACATGCGCAGCAGCATCTCGGCCCAATCCTGGGCATCGACGCCACCGCTGCCGGCATGGATGCTGAGAATGGCGTCGCGCTCATCGTGCTCGCCGCTGAAGAGCAGAGCCAGCTCAAGCTGCTCTACCTCTTGCTCTACAGCATTGAGCGAGCGTACAACTTCAGCCTCCAGCTCAGCATCCGGCTCCTCCTCCAGCAATTGCGCTAACTCCCCTAGATCCTGGAGCTGCTTCTCCAGCCTCTCCCAGGTCTCTACTTCATCGCGCAGGGCTGTCAGGCGCTGCATGTGGGCCTGAGCCTGCCGATTGTCGGACCAGAAATCGGGTTGGAGCGTCTCCGCCTCTAGAGCTGCAATCTGTTCCCGTTTGTGCGCCAGGTCAAAGGCGCACCATCGTTTCGTGGACTCGCCATTGTAGGCGTTCGATACGCGAGGTCAGCTCACTCATGGTTGTTATTGTAGCATGTTTGCAGCCGCAGCGAAAGAGCTGTTCCGTTGGGCCGGCTGGCAGTTGGAAAGGGCGCTCTGCTTCTGAGCCAATCTGACGGTCAGTCCAGCAGCTTTGCCATATAGTATTCGTCAACGTAACGCCCGCCGACAAAGAGGGCCTGGCGGCGCAGGCCCTCGACGATAAAGCCCTGCCGCAGGTAAAGGGCCAAGGCCCGCTGATTATGGGCCATCACCGTTAATTCCAGACGATGAAAGGCCCGCTTCCTGGCCCAGGACTCCATTGCCTGGAAGAGACGGCTGCCGATGCCTTGTCCGCTAAAGGTCTGAACTACGCCGACAACCAGCGTAGCTCGATGGCGTTCGCGACGGTAGGTGCCTCCTTCGATGGCCAGGTAACCGACCAGTTCGCCGCTCTGGCCGACTTCGGCAACAAAGATGGTTGACCGTCCGCTGGCCAGCAGTCGCTCGAGAGCCTGCCGCTGCTGATCTGGACTAAAGGTGCGCTCGTCAGGCTCCAGGAGCATAAATTGGGTTTCCTGATCGAGCCGTCGGCAGAGCTTGAGAAAGGCCTCTGCATCGGCCGGGACGATCTCCCGAATATGAACAATAGCGCTCACAGTGCCTCTTCTCTCTCACTGCAAAGGATAGCCCGCTCTCAGCACTCTTTATGGCGCGTCAGTCTGTCTATATCGATATCGCTCAAAGACGCTTCGCCTGGCTTTGCAAGCGAAGGGCGAGGGCACGCTGTAATTGATCCAGAGAGACGTTTCCACCGGAGCAGACGAGAGCGACTTTTTTGCCCTGTAGCTCGTCTCGCAGCCGATAGGCGGCTGCCAGCGCCGCCGCGCCCGCTGCCTCGGCCAGGGTATGGGCCAGTTCAGCCATCCAGGCAATGGCGCGCAAGATCTCTTCATCGGAGACCAGCACAAATTCGCGGAGATACTGGCGCAGGATGCGCTGCGGCAAGGCAAAGGAGACACCGGTGGCCAGCCCTTCCGCCAGGGTACGATTAGGGGCGGTGACCAGTTCTCCCTGACGCCAGGCTTCGTAGGCCGCTGGCGCCGCTTCGGATTGGACTCCGATGAGGCGCAGATGAGGGCTGAGAGTCTGAGCCACCAGGCAGGCGCCGGCGGCGCCGCTCCCCCCCCCGATCGGCACGATGAGCGCCTCTAGATCGGGGCAGTCCTCCAGTATCTCCAGCGTCAGGGTCGCCACACCAGCAATCAGCAAAGGTTCATCGCCAGAATGGATATAGCGGTAACCGTGCCGCTGGGCCAGCTCCTCACAGTGGGCTTTCGCCTCATCATAGGTCGGACCATGAAAGATTACTTCTGCACCCATACCACGCATGGCCGCGACTTTGCCCGGATTGGCTCCTTCGGGAACGACGATGCGGGCTTTGACGCCGAAGAGACGGGCAGCATAGGCAACCGACTGGCCGTGGTTGCCGGTGGAGGCGGCAATTACTCCGCGGGCGCGCTCTTCAGGTGTGAGGCAGGACACCAGGTTAATGCCCCCGCGCACTTTGAAGGCTCCGACTGGATGATAGTTTTCATGCTTGACATAGACCTGAGCTGCAAGCAGCTCATTGAGTGCAGGATAGCTATGCAGGGGGGTACGTGGCAAGTAAGGGGCAATGCGCTTCCTGGCCTGCAAGACCTCTTGAAATGTTGGGATCGGCATTCCGGCAGTCATCGTTGGCTTCTCACTCGCAAGCGGTAATGTCTCCCTCGAATTTCTCTCTCTCGCCTGCCGCAGACTGCCTTGGCAGTCCAGAGCAGCCGTTGATAAGCGAGTGCCCCTCCTTCTCGGTGGGCGGTCGATAGGGATGGGATCAGTATATCACTTTGCCAGGTAGCCTTCCAGGAACAGGTTTCTGATTGGCCTCGGCCTGGAGCGGCCTGCTCGGTCGCCTGGGCCGGACCTGGCCCGTCAAGTCCACGGGAGAGCGGGCGAGCGAGATGGGACCTGGCGGACAGGAGCAGGAACAAAAGCGGGCCGCGCCATCTTGTCCGGCCTTCTTGTCAGTCTGTCTCCCTCGTGCTATCCTCACTGATACTGAATAGTGAGGCAGAGAAGAAGCTAGCCTGAGAGATCAGCGCTGGTGCTCGCCGATTCGCTCGCTTCCGCGGGCCGTTTGAAGAACAGCCAGCCACGATCAACAGGGCAAGATGTCAACGAGGTCGAGACCCCCCTTGCAACATGCTGCTGAGCCAGAGCAAGCAACCAGCTCTGGCAGCATCTTACGGGCGATCTATGCCGTGCTCCAGGCCGCGGGCGAGCCTCTGGATGAGGAGCAGCTTGCTCAACGCCTCGAGGAGAGGGAAGAGCCTGTCTGGCGGGCCTCTCAGGATCAGCCGCTCGGTCAGCTCCTGGCCGACTCGGCGCTCTTTGAGCGCGATGCGGCCGGACGCTGGCAGCCTACCGTCTGGAGCCTCTGGCGGCGTCCTTTGGAGAGCCTGGACTTTGTTGTCCTGGATAGCGAAACGACGGGACTGAGACCGGGACGCGACCGCATCATTGAGCTTGGGGCCTGGCGTCTCCGCGGGGAGCTTCTCGCAGAGTCGTTCCATAGCCTTATCAATCCACAGCGACCAGTGCCTGCCGCGATCACGCGCCTGACCGGCCTCAACGAGCAAAGCCTGGCGGCTGCGCCCACCATCGAGGCCGTCTTGCCCGAGCTACTGTGCTTTTGCAGCGAAGCCATCCTGGTTGGGCACAATCTCAGCTTCGACCTGCATTTTCTGGCCTATGAGGCGGCCCCTCTCAAGGTCCATTTGCCCAGCGACGGCATCGATGTACTCCCTCTGGCCCGCCGTCTTCTGCCCGATCAGCGCCGCTTCGGCCTTGCCGCCCTCGCCCGCCGACTGCAGGTCCCACTGACCGCTCCCCATCGGGCGCTGCCCGATGCCGAGGCAACGGCTCGGGTCTTTGTTCAACTGCTGCGGCTGGCCCGCCAGCAGGGCATAACAACGTATGGGCAGCTTCAGGAGTATCTGCAGCCTTTGGAGGGCAAGCCGGCCAGATTGAGGATGCAGAAGACGAGCGAGCTGGGGGGAGAGTCAGACCAGTCCTCAGAAAGGAGAGCCGGCGCAGGGCGACAGCTCTCTCCGGCCAGGCTACCTCTCTCAGGCGCCCTGTGGCTCAATCCAGCCTGGCGCCAGAGCTTTCCCGCTCAGCCTGGAGTCTACCTGATGAAAGATGGCGAGGGCCGAGTGCTTTATGTGGGGAAGGCCCGCTGTCTAAAGACGCGCCTGGCCTCCTACTACCACCACCGCCTTGGCGTCAGACCGAGAATCGATAGTCTGCTCCAGCAGGTACAGGCCATCGAGACCCGTCCTCTCGGCTCCGAGCTAGAAGCCTTACTTGTCGAGTCTCAGTTGATCAAGGAGCTGCAGCCGCCCTATAACGTCCAGTTGCGCGACTACAGGCACTACCCTTTTCTCAAGATCGACGTGCAGCACCCTTTTCCACGCCTGTTGATCACTCGCGAACCGGAGGCCGACGGCGCTCGCTATTTTGGACCCTTTCGCAGCGAACGCAGCCTTGAGCTAACGCGAGAGCTGCTCCAACGCCTTTTTCCTCTGGCCACCTGTAGCCGCTCTTTGCCCCCGGAAGCGGCACCCAGCCCGCCCTGTCTGCGCTACCATCTAGGTCGCTGCCTGGGTCCCTGCAGTGGACAGCTAGACTCGGCTCCCTATCAAGATCTCATCGAGGAGGTCTGCGCCTTTCTGAGGGGCGAGCGTCCCGAGCTGCTGGAGCGCGTGCGTCTTCAAATGGAAGAAGCGGCTCAGGCTCTGCACTACGAGCGGGCCGCCCTGCTGCGCGACATGCTCGAGGGAGCCGAAGAGGTGCTCCTCTGCCAGCGCCTGATCAGCAACGCTGTGGCAGCCAATAATCTCTTCATCGTCTACCCGTCGGCATGCCAGGGCCATAACGAGATCTTTTTGATCCGTCACGGTCGCCTACTTGAGTTACAACGAGTCCCTCACGCAGAGCAGGCCACACGCCAGGCCCTGCGCAACCTGCTCAGGAGGGCTGCCCAGGAGCAGACCCCGCCGGCGATAGTTGGGCAGGCCGAGATCGATCAGCTCATGATCATCAGTCGCTGGATAAAGCATCATAGTCGGGATCGGGCCTTCTTCCCCTTTAGCCGCCAGGCTCTGACAGAGCGGGAGGCCAGCGAGGAGCTGATTGAGAGCATCTGGCAGGCGCTACGTGCCCAGCAGCATGAGCCTGATTAGCCCTTCCAGCGAGGCGGGGTGGGACCGGACGGTCGGGCGCGCAGACAAAATAGCTCAGATGTGATACCATAGCAGCTACACCATCGCTCTCCCCTCTCGCCAGCCTTTGGGCCGTCTCAAGATCAGCGCCAACCCTTGTCTGGTCCGTAGCGGCTGAAGATGATGGCGGTGGTCTGCAGAGCCAATTCATCCAGTGCGGAGGAAATGACCTTCTATGCTGCTATCGGATAAGCGTATCAAAGAAGAGCTTGCACGTGGCAACATTGTCATCGAGCCATTCGATGAGCGCCAGTTAGGGACCAACTCCTACGATTGCCGTCTGGGTGAGTGGTACTTCCAGGGCGATGCGAACGTTGAAACCCTGCATCTAGACAACCCGGAGGAGATCCGGCGCTACTGGGGTGAGCCACGGCGCGCCAGGAACGGCCAGATCGCCATTCGTCCGGGTACCACCATTCTGGCCCATACGCAAGAGATCATTGGTGGCCGCAATGGGTATCTGGGGAAAATGTACGCACGCAGCACTGTGGCCCGCTCAGGTCTCTCGGTCTGCCGCTGCGCCGGGGTCGGCGATGTAGGCTATATCAGCCGCTGGACGATGGAGATCAGCAACCATACGATGACAACCATCGTCGTTCCCGTCGGCTTCCGCATCTGCCAGATCACTTTCGAATACGTCGGCGAAACCCTTAAGGAATATCAGGGGAAATACGGGCAGCAGCAGGAATGGACTCCCGAGGACATGCTACCCAAGGCATATCTGGACTGGGACTACGCTCTCTACAGCCGGCGGCCTCGGGGCGCTCAGGAAAGGGAGCCAGAGCTGTAATCAAGCCAGTTGACGGCCAGTCCAGGTCAGACAGACCAGACTGGTCCCCGGCAGCAGGTCCGGTGGTCCGTGCAGCTTCGTGGCTGGCGCTCCGGCGCAGGAGGAGCGGGAGGGGCCGGCCCAGCCCACCTCAAGCTCACTAATGCCGCTCGCCTGATCTTCTCTGGCCGGCCCCATACAGGTTCAAGGCAGGCAATCAGGGGTTCTCTGCCCCCTGAAGCAGATTGATCTGCTCAACAAGCTGAGCATTATGGGCATGCAACTGATTGATCTGATCCTGAAGCAGCCGCTTCTCTTGCACGACCACGTTCAAGCGCTCCTGGAGACGCTGGACGGCCTGCTGAGCCTGTTCCAGCTCCTCGCTGCGAGTCCCTTGCTCCTGCTGAAGGCGTTGATGTTCCTGGGTTAAGCGGGCCAGCTCCTGGCGCGCGATCTCCAGCTCCTGCTGGGCCTTCTTGAGCGACTCCTCAAGATTCTCACGTTCGTGCTCCATATCGCTCAACTGGCTACGAGCCTGCAGAAGCTGCATGGTCAGGTTGCGCATATTCTCCTTATGAGCCTGTTCGACGCTCTGCAAGTCGTTTTCCAGGCGAGTAATGTAGGAGCCATAGCGCCAACCCAAAAGCACCTCTACCAGGTCGCGCTCCGCAGTGCCCTCGTTCAAGCGCTGGCGCAGATCCTCCAGGGCCTCAACGTTCCAGTGTCCCCCAGCCAGGAGGCCACCGAGGGCCCGCAGAGAGATCTCCAGCTGATCGGGACTCTGGAGCCGCTCCTTATTGAGAGTCAAGCCATACTGACTCAGGCTCAGGGCCAGGTCGCAGATCTCAGGATAGGCACGCAGCATTCCCAGCACACTGACCACCTGGTTGGCCAGGTCCGGTGGCGTCTCTGGATCATGATACATCTCCCAGAGAGCCGCCTCGCCCTCCCGTCCCAGGAAGAGAAAGCAGCGCATCAACAGCTCCTGACGCTCTGGCCGCTCATAGAGAGCCTGCACCAGGTGCTGTACGATGTACTCGCCGCCCATCAGCAGGAGCAGAGCCAGGATGCGCCGGCAGAGCCGTTCATCGCTCTGAGGATGCTGGACATACTCCAGCAAGGCCGGGACCATCTCCTGGCGGGAAGGATCAGGGCTATTGGCCTCATCGTAGATACGTTCCTGCAAGAGCGTAGCCGCCATAGAGCTTTCTTGCACGGACCGACTGGCCAGATGGGCCAACAGCTCATCCTTAATGACGAGCGTCGGCATACTGCGAAAGATTTCCAGGGCGGCCTCGCGCCGCTGACGATTGGCCAGATCGCTACAGGCTGCCCAGATAAAGGGAAGGGCAGGCGTGCCGATATCGCGCAGAATACGCCGTGCGGCGCGCGCCACTTGGGGATCGGGATCAGTGATCAGCTCGCCTACGGAAGCGACCGCCAGCTCACCCAGCTCGACCAGAGTGATCTCAGCCCCATGCCGCTGCTCGTCCGAGCGGAGGGCCGCCACCAGGCCCGCCAGCGCCTCGCGTCCGGCGGGCGTCAGCCGGCGCCGGGCCAGGCGAGCAAGCACCTCAGAGACCCCGGCCAGCAGGTAGGCGTCGCCCAGTCCCGCCAGGAGCGCGGGCACGGCCAGATCGGCCAGATCGCCCGCCAGGATCTCCACCAGGCTCTCATAGGCACGCGAGGGCAACGAGGGGCCGAAAAGCTGTACCACCTGCTCAACGGTTTCGGGCTGCTGACGCACCAGCGAGATCACCAACTGCTGGGCCCGTCGCCGTGCCAGCTCATCTTCCTGGGCCAGGCCCGGAACGATCGCTGAGAGGATGCTCGGCCCGAAGAGCAGCAGGACCGAGACCGCGGCATCTCCGCGTTCAGGGTCACCAAGCAGAGCGATCAGGGGAGGCACGGCCTCAGCCGGATAGCGCACCAGGTACTCAGCTAACACTGGGCGCCAGGCCGGGCGATTCAACACCTCCAGAAGCGCAGGCACCAGGATTTGTCCGGCCATGCCATCGAGGATCTGGCGAACATAGCCACGAGTGCGAGCATCGGGGTGGAAGAGCTGATGGACAAGCAGCAGGGCGGCCTCAGCCCCCCGTTCCTGGAAGATCCTGGCTACCTGGCTCACCTGGGCCTCGCTTCCGTGGGTCAGGACCGCGATAAGCTGCTCCCCCGGAAATGGCTCCATACCAAGAATCGCCCGCCGCGCCCGCGCCGCAACGACGGTCTCGCGCTCTGGCTCGACATCCAGGGCATCAAGCAGATCCGAGAGAGCCACCTCGCGCAGGCGACTCAGCGCCAGAATAGCCTCTTCATAGACGAGGGTCTCCTTGCTGTCCAGCAAACCGATCAGCGGCGGCACCACCTGCGCATCGGCGAAACGGCTCAAAGCGCGAATAAGGGCCACCACCAGCAGCGGCTCCGCCCGCGCTTCCTTCAAGAGATCAACTAGCGCCGGAATGACGCGCGGGTCATCCAGCTCTTCAAGAACACGAATCAGCAACTGCGTCCGACCGGGGACAATCTGGGGGAGGGCCTGCAAAATTGGCTCAACGACCTCTTCGCCCATACCACTGAGGATACGCGCCGCCAGCTCCGCCACCTGCTCCTCCTTGCTTTGCAAGACCAGCTCGATCAGGCCCGGAATGCTCTCGGGCACATAGGCATGCTGCAAAGCAATGCCTGCTTGCTGACGGACCAGCGGTGAGGGATCGGCCAGAAGCTTGAGCAGGACAGGCAAGGCCTGCAGATCGCGTATGCCTCCCAGGACCTCGACCAGGCGGGCCCGCACCACCTCGGCACTCTGGCTCTCTAGCTGCTCGATAAGCAGCGGCGTCAGGCGCGCATCCCCCTGTTGAAGGACGCGAATAGCGTTGCGCACCAGGAGATCGTCAGCACTGGCCAGGGCCTGAATGAGCAACTGGACGTTTTCGGGCTGCGGCTGCCTGCGCAATTGCCGGGCCAATAGCTCGCGCGCTCCACGCTGTACCTCGGGCGGTTGTTGGCCAGACAAAAGAGGCGAGACGGCGCTCAAGATGCGCCTGCGATCTTCCTCGCAGAGGGCCCGCTGCGGATCAGTCTCGTTGAGAAAGTAGTCAAGAACCACCAGGACGGCGCGCAGTACCTGGCGGGCTCCCGCCATCCCCGGTAGATAGTGCTCCAAGGCATCCAGGAGAGGCCCCAAAGCCCGCGCCGGTCCCAGGCGAACAAGCGCTTTGAGCGCTCCGTCGACAATGACCTGCTCGCTATCCCCAAGGCAATCAAGGAGAGGATCAACGGCCTGCTGAGCATCAGAGCGCGCCAGAATACGCACCGCTGCAGCCCGCAGGCGCAGCGAATGGTCGGCTGCCGGCTGCACCAATTCAGCAGCGTAGGGGATCACCCCCTCGCCAAGACGCCCCAGCACAGGAATGAGCCGGCGGACCTGAGCATCATAGGCTGGCAGATCAATTACCTCATAAAGGTAATCGAACAGGCGATCCAGCAACAGCTTCTGATCGCAGAGCCGGAGCAGGTTTTCCACGCCGGGCACCATCACGGTCGGCAGCAGACCCTGATAGACCTCGAGCGTGCCTTCTGCCGCCAAACGACCAATCAGACGAGAGAGCTGCTCCACTTCCGCCGGATCGCGCAATACAGTGCTCAGCAAGCGCAGCAGGCGGGGCGGCAAACTCAGCGGCTCATCGGCCATCGAGCGCGGAGGGCACCAGGCGACGCCGACACAGATGAGCGCCAAAGCACTGGCAGGCCCGGCCAAGGAAGCATGAGCCTCTCCCAAGCCGGCAAAGCGCTCAGCCAGGGCCAATGGCTCATCTACAAGGCCCGCCCACATAGCCACAGGGCCAGCCCAGCGCGCCGCATCGCCACAACAAAGAGCCAGCGCCGCCTGACGTCCCTCCAGCCCCTGATCGGCCTCCTGATCAACCTCTCGCAGGACAGAGGCCACAAGATACTCAACCAGCCAGAGATGGCGGAAGCGCAGGCCATCGCCGCTGAGGGCCACGAGACCGGCGTTCTCCAGACAGGCAAGCTGCCGCTCCAGATGCGAAGGCTCAGCAAGTGGTGCCTGCAGATCCGCCGGCAGGACCAGCCCCTGTCCTGAAAGCATCGCTCCATTCTCTTCAAACCAGCGAGGCAGGGCCAGTGCAGCCGCGCGCGTTCTTGTTCTCTGACGACGCCCCTGGGCAGAGGGCCAGACGATAAGATCGCGCCCTCCACTCTGATAGAGTGTCCAGGCCAACTGGCGCAATAAAGTGACCAGCTCTTCCTCTCTGAGGCCCCCCTTGCTACGGCGCCAGCGCTTCTGCCGTAGCTCTCGCGCCAGCAAGCGATGCAGCAGACGTTCGAACAGGCGCCCACGGCTATCGAATTGCCCGGGATTCGCCAGATCGAGCGAATCCAGCACCTCTAGAAAGCTAAAGAGGGTCAGTGGCACACTGCACAGATAGCGCAGGCGGCTGTCTTCAAGCGCACGTATGATCTGGCCAGCTGTATACCGGCGCCGCGAGCCGCTCTGCTGCTCCCGCAAGGCTCGCTCAACAAAGCGCCGAATGAGCGCCGGCGAGAGCGGCGCCAGCACGGCACAGGCCATGCCCCCTTCCGTCAGCAGGCGCTCAAGCTGCGGGAGGGCCTCGTAGGAGAGATCGCAGGCGCTCACTACCAGACGGTTGCCCGTCTGACTCATGAGATAGCTCAGCTCGGCCACAATGGCCTCGCGGAAGGCCGCCTCGATCAGGTGGAGATCATCGCAAAGGAGCAGGAGCTGCCCACGCTCCGCCAACTGACTCAGATAGGGGCGCAGATGAGGCAGACCTGCTGCCTGGCTCTCCAGCAGAAAATCAAAGAGGGTCGCCTCTGGCCGCAGGTTAGCGATGGCTGAGCCTTGAGAGGCCACCTCCCGACCGGCCTGGCTCTCATCCTCCCCCTTATCCGTGCCCTGCCGGGACCCCAGGCTCTCCTCTTCCGCTCCGACAACAATCGACGATCTTCTATTAAGATAGAGGCTATAGTGCTCTAGGGAGAGATAGACGGGCAGTTTGGGACTCTTTCCCCTATTTTGGAAGAAGGCATCCAGAGCTGATCTTTGCAGCATAGAGAGGGCGAACGTTTTCCCTGCCCCAGAAGTTCCCAGCAGCAACAGCTGAGCAGATGGCTCCTGCAACAAAGCAGAGAAAGAAAGGTCCTGTTTATATGGCAGAGCACTCTGATCAGTGATATCCTGATAATAAGCAAGCGCCGTTTCGTAGATATCAGAGGCAGTCGATAGGGGGAGCACAGCGAGGGAATCCGCCGAGGAGGAACGCACGGCTCGGGCATAGGCGCGCAGAGCCAGCGGGCGACGCAGCAGGCCAGTGATTACAAAGACAGCCAGGCCGATCGTGAGAGGGATGGCCAGCGTCCACCATCCAGCGAAGGAGAGCGAAGGAAGCCAGGAAGCAAAAGACAACAACAAAGCAGGCCGTTGGCCTCTTTCCTGTTCCACTGGCCAGTACACAGCCAGGGATTGCAGCCAATGCAGCATCAGCTCAGCGAGGAAGCCCGCCACAGCGGCCAAAGTTCCAACCAATAGCGGCCAGGCGAGCCGTCGCAGCGCCCTCGCTCCACCGCTTGGTTTTTGCACGCTCACGAGGGCCTGTGGATGTTGTTCCGCTCTCATTCCGTCCAGCGACCTTTCGCAGAACTTGCCGGTTGATAGCAGTCACAGTATAGCGTAGAAGCGGTGACTTGAACAAGTGTCAACAAGGAGGCAACCGACAGCAAGAAAGTGCCGGGCCACAACAGCCCCACCTTATTACACAGAAAGCTTATGAACCCGGGCTTCAGGCAGACAGAGAGGAGGACAGCAGGGGGTCCAGGCGGCAGATCAGTCACCGCTGAAGCGCAGGGCAGGCATTTCCGACCAGCTCAGCAGGCCCGTTGGTTCGTATGCAGGCTGACAGCTCCGGGTTCTGGCTGACCGGAGAGTGCGGACAAAAGACCCTGGACAGGCAGCCAGGCAATCCGTCATTGGTAATAGCGACAGAACAAAGCGTGCGGCAAGCACCTCTGTTAGTGGCAGAGGGAGACATCTCTCTGGCCTGACAGAGGTCAACAACGACGAGGTACCATGATCATGGAGAGAGAGCAACCGCCCGGCCAGCAGAAACCTCTGGGAGTCTCGCAGACCAGCCCGGAGGATGAGGATACAGTCAAGCTGGCCGCAATCAGGATTCCCGGCAGACCCTCGCCGAAGCGCCTCTCCCCGAGAGCCGGAGCGGATCCTGGCAGCGGACCCGATGCCAAAAGACTACAAGCCCCTTTGCTGACACCGCTCACCCGGACAGCCACGGCTGGCGATGAGCAAGATCAGCGCGGAGAGCAACGAGTCGAGGAGATCGCGCAGCAGGAGACACGCGAGCTTCCTGCTCCTTCCTCCTCAACCCGGGCAGCGAGAGCGTCTCAGTTGGCCGAGCTTGAAACGGTCAAGCTGCCCACAGATCTCGTTGTTTCTGCTGCCCCCCTCTCTGGGCGATCTCACCCTCTAGAGAGCGGCGCTGGCGCCCTCGCACTCCTGCCGACCCGCAGATTGCCAGCCTTGCCAGCAGCCAGCAGCCAGGTCCGCGAGCGAGCCTTCCAACTGACCCGCGGTCAGGCTCTTGGCCTGATGATCGTTCTGCTCATCCTGGTTATCAATGCCACTACCACCAGCCTGGCCCAAGTGCTGGGACCACAGGGCTGGGCCTTCATGCTCTGGGGCACAACGGCCAGCTCCCACAACGTTCTGCAGCAGATTCACTCGGCCCTGCCAGGTTCGACAGCGGCCGCCCATACCACAGAGCCAGGCTCGCAGCAACTTACCCCCACAGCCTATATCAATCTGATTCTGCGCAATATGACCCTTGATCAAAAGCTAGGCCAGATGCTCTTTGTCCAATTTACTGGTCCTTACTATTCGCTCGATCTCAGCACTATGATCACTCAAGAAAACGTTGGCGCTGTGATTCTCTTCACGGCCAACAACAATATCATGAGTGCCCCCCAACTGAAGCAGCTGACTCAAGAGATCCAGACGGGAGCGCGCACTACTGGCAGCGGGATTCCTCTGCTGATCGCCATCGATCAGGAAGGGGGACGAGTCGATCGCCTGAGCGGCCTCGATGGCCCCCGCCCTTCAGCGGCCGAGATCGGCGCCACTAACGACCCCGAGCGCGCCCGAGCCGCCGGTTGGCAAGATGCCCACGATCTGGCCGCTTACGGGATCAACCTGAATCTTGCTCCTGTCGTCGATGTGACAAGCGTCTATAACCCCCAACTGGCTACCCGTACCTTCGGAACTGATCCCGCGGTTGTGGCACGCATGGCGGGAGCCTACCTGCAAGGATTGCAGGAGAGCGGCCAGGTCTTTGGGACTCTCAAGCATTTTCCGGGACTGGGGGACGTCAGCGTTGATCCCCATAGCGGACTGCCCGTTCTCACGCGCAGCCTGGCCGAGCTAGAGGCCAACGACTGGCTGCCGTATCGCACGTTGATCCAGCAGGGACAGGTTCATGCCGTGATGGTCACCCACGAGATCGTGACGGCCATTGACAGCAGCACTCCCTCGTCGCTATCGTCCAAGGTGATCACCGGCATTCTACGCCAGAAGCTCGGCTTCCAGGGCGTAGTCATCACCGATAGCCTCACTATGGAGGGTGTCAGCGCACACTACAGCGAGACCCAGGCAGCCGTGATGGCGGTCCAGGCCGGAGCCGATCTCCTGATGGGAGCCGTCTCGGCGCAAACCGCGGCCTCCATGATAGAGGCCCTGAAATCAGCGGTGCAGACCGGCGCCTTGAGCCTGGCACGGATCGACGAGTCAGTTCGCCGGATTCTGATGCTGAAATACCAATTGGGGCTGCTGCATCTCCCTCAGTAGTCCATCTGCACGTTCTCTTAGCAGAGACTCTTTTCTACAGGATTTTCTGTATTCAATGTATGATCTACATCCGAAGAGAGTAAAGCATAATGCTGCGTTTAAGTGTACCCACGGCAGAGCAAGAGAAACGCTGGCATATTACCGTAGTCTGTCTGATCATCCTTGAGACTCTTCTTCTCCTGACGGCGCTGGTGCCAGCCCAGCTCTGGACGCGCCTGCTGCCCCAATCAACGGACGCGGCCTTGGACGGCCCCTATCCAGCGGCGCTGGCTCCTGTTGTGGCCGCTCTGCTGTACGTGCTCCCCGTCCTGATTGGCTTCCTCTGTCGCGCCTGGCAGCGAGCGCTCTTTTACGCCACCTTGCCGGCCTGGCTTAGCCTGGGCCTCTTTCTGGTGGCCGCCACTTTCAAGATCGGGGCTTTCTACCTGGTTTCGCCAGACCATGTGACGGCCAACGTCAGCACACTGGAGCTGTTCGCTTTCCTGGGTGGGATTGGTTGGCTAGGACGGCAGGTCTTCAAGCTGCACCAATCTAGTTAAAGGTGTATACTACGAGCTATGCAGCGACCCAGGTTTCACCCTTTGCGACTGAAACGTCTGTATACTGGTCAGCTCGCCGAGGCAGCTTCCCTGCCTGGCAGGGATGAGCAGGAGCAGCCCGCGGCGCCGCTGGCAGCAGTCCAGGCCGGGGCAGCAGGGCAGGCCGGGGTTGGGATCCAGGAAAACAAGGCTGAACGGCTGGCAGACGGCAGTCACCCTCACCCTGGAGAGCCGACCAGCCGCAGCCGCTTAGCGACCGGCCCAGAGCACGGCCGAGCCGAGGCTGCCGAGGTTGAGGCGCGCCACCTGCTGCGGCGGACCCCGATCAGCTATCTGCTGAACCAGGCATATGGGCTGTGGTTTTTCCTCTCCTCGTTCATTCTGACGCTCATTATTACGCGAGCATTTGTCAACAGCCACGAACTCTATGGCGTCTATGCGGTGGCAATGTCGGCCTTCAATACTATCGCCTACATCGTGGCCTTTGGGCTGGAGGACGCCACCACCACCTACGTGCCTCGAGTTCTGGCCGAGCACGGGCAACCTGCCGCGGCGGCCCTGATCCGGCGCCTGCTGCTCTTACGCTGCCTGACCTTAGTGCTCTGCATGGGGGTCATGCTCTTCGCCCTGCCGGCTCTGGCCTGGCCCTTCAGCCTGCTTCCCAGCTCGTGGACCTGGGCCAGCGATCTGGCCAACGGCCTGCGCAACCCTCAGCTGCTCCGGCACATCACGCCCATCGCCTTCTATGTCCTGGGCAATGGTATCTTCAGCCTGCAAACTGCCGTCTGCGCCTCTTTCATGCGCATGCGCCTTGTCTTCGTCATCGGCAGTTTGTCCCAGCTTGTGCAGCTCCCCTTGAGCTACCTGGTCCTGCAACTGGACGGCGGCGTTGATGGCTTGCTCTGGATGCAAGCTCTGGTCTCGCTTGCCAGTGCAGCAGCCTTCCTGATCTGGCAGGCTCCGCTCTTGCTCCAGCGGGGAGCGAGCTATTATCAGCCGCTGCAGCCAGTGATCCGCCTGGGCCTTTCAGCCTGGCTCACCAACCTTGTTTCTGGGGCCTTGCTCAAGCAAACGGTGATCATTCTCCTGGGCAGCTTCGCTGTACCCCTGGCGGAGATTGGCTATTTTAACCTCTCCTATCAGCTTGGTCACACCGCCAGCCTGTTGATGGTGACCGGCTTTGGGGGAGTGGCCGGCTCGGCTCTGGCGGCAGCCTTTGTCGGCCAGAACTATGCCCGCCTGGCGCGCTCCTGGCAGGCCCTGATCAAGATCGAGACCCTGCTCGCGGCCCCGGTCCTGGTCTTCAGCTTCTTCAACGCCTCGCTGATCGCCCATCTGCTCTACCAGGGCTACGAAGCGGTTGGGCCGCTGCTGGCTCTCTTCCTGATTTTTCAGATTCTGATCCGAACGCTGGGTACCAGCATTCATCAGTCCACGCTCTACGTGGTGGGGAAAGCCTGGCAGGTGGTGCTTGGCCAGTGGATCAGCCTGATGTCACTCATCGTTCTCGGGATCGTACTGATCCCACGTTGGGGGCCGGCGGGCGCCTTAATAGCCGATGGCCTGGCCCAGGTAATTGGTGGAGCCTTGTTGCTCAGCTTCCTCTGGCGCCTGTTGCCCGAACGCTACCCTCTCGGCTACACGCTGCGCCTGCTCCTGGCGCTGACCCTGGCCGCTCTACCTGGCCTTCTGCTCCGCCCTGACAATTTCCCGACTCTCATCCTGACGGGCTTGATCTACCTGGCAGGTACGCTCCTGCTGCTCCTTCTGATCCGGCCTTTGACCCAGGAGGACCTGGCCCTGCTAGGCTCGCTGCACCCCCAGCTTGGGCGCTTGCTAGGCCCCTTTGCCCGCCGGGCAGCGGCGGCTAGCGATAACGCGCCATGAGACGCTGCAGCTCCTCCAGGGGGAGGGCATAGGCCGTATGGCCCTGCCAGCCGCTAAGAGTTTCAGCCGCCGTCAGCGCGTTCAAAATAGCTTCCTCAACTGCCTCTACGACAGCCTCAAAGAGGAGATCAAGCCGATCGTGAGGCAACATCGTCAGCGCATACGGGCGCTGCTGGCCTGCGGGAAGATGGTTGCCGGTGGCGAACGCCAGAAAGAGGTCTCCGCTGCCATTGCTGGCGATGCCTCCCACGCGCGCCAGGCCAAGAGCCGCTCGGCGAGCAAGGCGCTTGCACTGCAGGGGCAACAGCGGCGCATCCGTGGCCACGATGCCGATGATGGAGCCGGCTCCTGCCTGTCCAGCAGCAGGAGGTAGAGAGGACCAGGGACTGGGGACCAGCTCGTAGCCGAGTTCCCGGCCCACGGGCACACCGGCGATGCGCAGCAGATGGCGCGCGCCGTAGTTGGCCTGAACCAGGGTTCCCACTACATAGCGCGCATCCCCCAGATCGACCAGGCGGGAGGCAGTGCCGATTCCCCCTTTCAGCTCGTGGCAGATCATCCCTGTGCCGCCCCCCACGTTGCCCTCAGCAACGGGGCCATCCCTGGCAGTAGCCAGGGCCTGAAAGACGTGTTCCTTGCGCACATGGAAAGCGGCAATATCGTTGAGCCAGCCATCCCAGGTCTCTCCCACCACCGGCAAAGCTCCCGTCCAAGAAGAAGAAACCGCAGCCAGACCGGCCCTTTCCTGCTGCTCTATGGGGAAGGCGCAGAGCGCATCGCGCACCACACCAACGGCATTGGTATTGGTGAGAGCGATGGGTGTGTGCAGCAAACCGGCCTCCTCGATCCAGGCCGTTCCGGTCAACTCGCCACAGCCATTGAGACTGAAATAGCCAGCGAAAGCCTGATCTGTCCAGATCTCTCCCGCGCGTGGCACGATCACCGTGACCCCAGTGCGCGCCACGCGCGGCTCATCATAGATCAATGTACAGTGGCCCACCAGGACCCCTGGCACATCGGTAATCGCATTGAAGCGTCCAGGGGGCAGATGCCCCACAGCAATCCCCAGGTCACGCAGGCGTGCACGTGTCATTGTCGACAGCTCCTCCTTCACGCATCCATAGCCTTGTCCGTCCGCACCTTGTCGCCGAGCGGCTGCCGCCCAGGGGTCCAGATAGCAGCCAGCAGGCGACGAATCGGTTTAGCCCGGCAGCCCCATTCTTGCCTCACTGGGCCAGGAGCGAGCGCGCATCGTTGAGCAGCTCGGCATAGACACCGACTATCTGAGAAGCAACCTGTGGCCAGTTGAAGCGCATGACCGAGGGGCGAGCGGCACGACGCATCTGGGCCAGCAAAGGAGGATGACGCAGAATGAAATCCAGCCGCTCGGCGAAGAAACTTGGGCAGCGTGGCACCAAATAGCCGGTCTCGCCGTGACGCACAATAGCCGCCAGGCCGCCAACGCGTGTCGCCACCACAGGTGTGCCACAAGCCAGCGACTCTACGGCCGCCAGACCAAAGCTTTCGTTGTAGGAGGGCACAACCGTCACATCGGCAGCGCTGTAGATAAAGGGCATCTCACAGGGTGGCAAAGCTCCCAGAAAATGCACACGCGAGGCCAGCCCGAGGGAAGCCGCCAATCGACGCAGATGCTGCAGCTCCCGATCGCCACGGAGCTGGCCACCAACGATGACCGCCTCAGCCCTTTCCTCCATCAGGGCCAAAGCCTTCAGCAGCACATCAGGTCCCTTGAATGGATCCAGGCGCCCCGCAAAGAGGAGCAAAGGGCGGTCAAGCGGTAGACGATAGCGTTGACGCGCCTGGAAGCGGTCCTGAGGCACAAAGTGACGCAGATCCACGCCACAAGGGATGACGCTAATGCGCGCGGGCGAGGCGGCATAGAGATTAATCAGATGGAGCCGCTCCTCAGCGGTGGCGGCAACGATACGATCGGCTTCAGCGACAACCAGCTTTTCCATCTGAGCGCGCAGCGGCGGCTCCTCGCTGGAGGGATCGCTGAGGAGCTTCACACGAGCCAGGGTGTGAAACATCGTGACATGGGCCACGCGCCAGCGGCGAGCCAGCTCCAGAGCGGCGCAAGCCGAAAGCCAGTAGTGGCTATGAATCAGATCATAGCTTTGGCCCTCAAGCTGGCAGAAGCTTTCAACCGCGGCACAAAACTGAGGGAGATAGGGATAGAGATCCTGTTTTGGCAGGCGCGCCACAGGACCGGCCTCCACGTGGATCACCCGCGCGCGCGGCCCGAGGGGGACAATCGAGGGAAGATGGCTATCAGTACGACGAGTAAAGATATCAACCGCGATTTGGCGCTGACCAAGCTCGCGCGCCAGAGAACGAATATAGACATTCATGCCACCTGCGTCCGGCCTCTGTCCCGGTCTGTCCAGCGGAGACGTATGGACGCAGAGCATGGCAATGGCATGCCTCATAACGGCGAAACTCCTTCTCCTCACAAGAATGTGACAAATCCTTCACGAGTTGCAGATGCGGGGCCAGCGCCCTTCGCTTGCTATCAGGAGCAGATGCGCGGACACGGGCGTCCCTCCTTTCTTTTCGTGAACGCAGGCGGAAGAGAACGACCTACCATGAAGGCTACAGCGCCATGCTGTAGCCATTACATAGAACACGCGGGCGAAGCGCGGATATTTCCGCTGAGGCGAGCAGCGCGGAGCAGGCCGGCTCACGGGCGCTGCTGACGCTCCTGCTGGCGAACCTTCTCAATAGCATCGAACATCTCGTGCATATCGATACCGCGCCCTCGAGAGATCTCCTGGAGGCAGACAACGCGGCGCTTAAAGGCGGCCCTGAACTCCTGGGAGGACAGGCCAGCGATCGCGGCCAGCTCATCGATCACGCAGGCATCGGCATGCTCGAAGCTATCGTCCTCAGCATGCCAGATGGAAAGAGGCAGCTTGACGATCTCGTCAGGCCGATCGGCAGGGGCGAGAGGATGCAGATAGTGAGTCGTGAACCAGCGACGGCGAGGGGGATAAATACGGCCCACCAACCCCATATTGATCACCAGGCCCAGGCGACGAACGTCCTCGACCTCCAGGCGCAGATCGCGGCGGTACATGCGGATCACATCATCGATCGTATCGGCATGGACGCTGGTAGCGATATGGAAGCCCTGAGCGGGGAGCCGCAGATAGCGACGAGCCACACGCCCCCACATATAGATCGGCAGGTGATCGCTGACCTCATTGCAGAGGGCATACGTACGAGCCGGATCGACTTCTGGCAGGCGAGTGAAAGAGAAGTCCTCATACATGCCAGACATATAGGCCAGCGCCGTCCCCTCGGGCAGAAACTGGAGCAGGGCATTCAAGGTTGTCGTCTTGCCAACGCCAGGCTGGGGATCAGTCGGTCCAGCCACCGTCAGCGAGGCACCATGCTCCAGCATTAACCAGATCAAAGCAACCGTCTCCGCATCCGTTGAGCCTAGGGCAATGATCTGCGCAATCGAGAGCGGGCGGCGTGACTCGTAATGCCACCAGTAACGCTCGTAAGGATCTCGCGGATCAAACATGCTGCTTCTTTCCTTCCAGCACTCTCTCAGCTTACACGACAGCAACCAACCAACCAGCCAGCCGGTGCTAAGCCTCTCCTCCTTCTATTGTACCCGTTTCCCCAGGCTGGCTACCACCAGCAGGCAAGGCTGTCGCAGGGGCAGAGGGAGAGAGAGACGAGGCGGCAGGCGGATGAGCCTCCGGCGCGCGCAGCCAGCCGGGGCGCGGTGTCCAGCCAATGGCAACCAGGCGCGGAGGTAGCTCCCCCTCCAGCTCCACAATGCTCACCGAAGCATTATCGATCGCCAGCAGGGGGGCACGCGCAGGCGGCAAGCCACTATAGTGAGCAAGGAGCAGCTTGATGACATCGGCATGGGCCACAAAGAGCGGCCAGCGACCAGCTTCGGGGCGCTGGCGCCAGCGCTCTACAGCGGCGACGACTCGCTGTTGCACCTGGGGAAAGGACTCAATATCGGGAGCGGGGGCCACCGTCGGATCGTGTACGAAAGCCCTCCAGGCAGGATCTTTCTTGAGCAACTCATCATAGCGCTCACCGGCCCAGTGTCCCACATCGGTATCCATCAGATCCGGCTCCAGCCAGACCTCCAGACCCCGACCCTGGGCCAGAATCTCCGCCGTATCGCGCGCTCGCTCCAGGGGACTGCTGATAATCGCGCTAATCGGCAAGACACTCAAGGCATCAGCCAGACGCGCTACCTGCTGCCTCCCCTGATCGGTCAAAGGAATACCGGGCAAGCGACCAGGCAGGCGGTGTTCGACGTTCCAGGAAGTCTGGCCATGACGCACAAAAAGCAGTGTTTGTTTCTTCTCCATCGAGTCTGTAGTAGTAGCTGCGCTCCCCATAGATTGGTCTTGCCGCCAGAGGAGCAAGAGGCGCCGCCGCCAGCGAAAGAGGCGATAGCGCGCCGCGATAAAGAGCGTTAGCAGCTGAAGCCAGGCGGGAAGACGGTTCCAGCCAAGGCGCCAGCGAACATGGTCGAGGCAGCGACAACGAAAGCTCCGGGACACGGCAAGACTCCAGCGGCAGGCGAAGCGGAGCGAGCGAATACGAGAGCCTGTCCCTGGCTGAGGTTGCCAGCAGCGTCCACCAGCCAAAGGGTCCGTATGAGCAATGACGGCGTCGCTCCGCCAGCCATGTGGTTTCCATTGTAGCAGGCAGGAGAGAGAGCTGCAAGCCAAAGCCAGCAAGCGCAGAGAGCGCGGGTCGCCGTCCCGGCCCGCGAAGAGCCTGATCCAGGTAGCAGTCTGGCAACCCAGGGCCAGCGAGGGAGAAAAGCAGAAGGCCCTGACCGTCATTGACGGTCAGGGCCTTTTCAGGCGTGCCTGAGAGGGTTCGAACCTCTGACCTTTGGCTCCGCAGGCCAACGCTCTATCCACTGAGCTACAGGCACACTTGCAACTTAGCGTTTCCGCCTTGTAGGATACAAAAAAATTCAAGCCTTGTCAAGAGGGAAATTGGCAAGTTCGGGAAGTTTGGGGGTCGCTCCACGCCCCGAGAGAGGGCCACCCCCCTCTGCGCTACCGATAGGGCAAGCCCGTTGGCCACGGAGGCCCCCAGATAAGGCAGACAAAGCTGCCAGATGGAGAGACTGAGCTGGTGGAGAGATGCCCCTTAGCCAGCAACAGAGAGCGGAAGCGCCCAGCGACCAGGCCGCCTCGCTGCACCACCCTACCGTCCCTGGCTGCTGGTTAGCCGGACAGAAGCAGGAATTCTCTTCCCACCACCTTCTCGATTGGGCGCCACGAGGCAGGAACAAAGGTCAGCTCAGCTGGTGCCCGCCATCGCCCAGTAGAGCGGGCCAGGATGGCTCTCCAGCAGCGCCGGTGCGGTGGCCACACTACCCCTGGCAAGGAACAGGGAGAGCACCCATCAACGCGTTCCAACCAGACCGCCAACCTTAGCCAGCTAAGGGGCAGAGCCAGCCAGCTAGCCAGTGGAGCCGACTAGACCGGCCAGACTAGGAGACAATGCCGCTGATCACATCCCGCGCACGGTTGAGCGCCTCACGACGCACATAATAGTAAGCCCAGAGACCCTTTTTACGACAATCCACTAGCCCCGCATCTCGCAAAATACGGAGATGATGCGAGATAGTCGGTTGCTCCAGGGTGAAGCTTTCCACAATCTCAAAGACACACACCTCCCCTTCATAACGACTTAACAGGCTCAGAATGCGCAGGCGCGTGGGGTCCGCCAGCGCCTTAAGCAAGCGAGCCTGACCGATGGCCTCGTCCTCGCTGAGAGCCGGCACGAACTTGGGCCCCACTCCAACCGACGAGTGATGAGATGAACCCGACTGCCGGCTCAGGACACTCAGTGATCCCGTCGAACCTGACTGTGTATTGCGAGTTGTGTTTCCCTGATTCGTTGTGGCCATTGTCTTCTTCTCCTTCCATCCTCCCATCCGGGTGATTTGAAACTTTCTCTAGATCTGGGGGGATCTACTTCCAGTATACTTGCCTATCCAA
>NZ_JBHOQV010000050.1:0-1521 GCF_042408735.1 Thermogemmatispora sp. | reverse complement strand
CGCTTCCTCCCACCCAGCGTGCCGCCGATGAGCCACAGGGCAGCCGTCCCGGCGGGCCAGGCGCCTCTGATCTTGGATGGATCAGCAGCCCATCCTGTCCCGTCGGGTGAAGGCTTCATGGCGTCTGCCGTGCACCCCGCGGGGCGATGCCACCTGACCTCAAGACGCCACGCGCAGCCAGCCAGACCCATTGCTACCTGGCCTGGCTGCCAGTCTGCGCAGCCCCGTGCCACGCCCCCGGCAACCACAGCGGCAGCCGCGCTGTCACGAGTCCCTGTATGGCGGCCTCCTCATACCCAGCACATCCCAGGAGGTGACCGCCATCCCTGGTCGCCGCCATCCCGGCTCGCTCCTGGCCCGGCGTCGTCCGCGAGCTGGTGCGCGTCACGCGGCCCGGCGGCTGGATCGAACTCCTGGAACGCAGCGATATCATCCAGCCCGCCGGGCCGGCCACCCGCCGCCTGCTCGACTGGTTCACCACCATCAGCCAGTAACTCGGCTTCGAGCCGGGCGTGCTGCGCTGCCTGGGGGAGCTGCTGGCAGCAAAGCAAGCCGCGCGCCAGCGCCTTGCAGATCACCCGCCCCTGACACTGCTCTAGACCAGTGGTCCTGGCCAGCCCTGCCCCCACCAGCTGCGCTTCCACTCACCTGCTCGGGTGGCGCAGTGGTGCTGCCTGCCCGAGCTTCCTTTCCTCCTCCGCCCAGGAGGCGGCCCGGGCGATCAGCCAGCCCCCTGCGGTCTCGGCCCACAGACGCTGCCCCTGCGCATCCGCCTCCAGCCGATCCTGTTCCAGCCCCGGCTGCCACCGTTGCCACAGCGCCCAGGCTTCCTGCAGCTGCTGCCAGGTCGTCGCCGCCTCCTCCGGCAGCCCTCGCAACTCGATCTCGACCGTCGCCTCCTGATCGCTCTCGCTGCCGGCTCGGCTCCAGCAGACCAGCCCCCGCGGCTGCGTCGCCAGCCACCAGACTAGCCAGCGGCGGGTCTGCCGCTGCTCCTGGGGCGTGAGCGGCCACTCCGGCTCCCCATGAACCTGGACCCAGCGTGGCCAGCTCTTCCCAGCCGGGCGCGGTGGGCGGTCTGCGTCGCCCGAGCCCGACTCCCGGCGCAACGGCATGAAAGCTGCGGGAAAACGCAGCCTCCCCTGCAGCCGGAGGCCTCCCTGCTCCCGCTGGGCGACCAGCACGCCGCCCAGCGGCGCCTGCCCCGGCTGCAGCACGGCAACCAGCCTTTCCCCAGGGGCCAGCTGCTCGAGCCAGGCCCGAGACACGCCCTCGCTGCTGGCGGTCACGATGATGCGGTCAGAGGGGGCATGCGCTGGACAGCCGGCCCGTCCATCGGCCTGCCGCAGGTGCGGTTCCAGCCCGAGCGCCTGCAGCGCCGAGGCGGTCTGCCGCAGGGTCTCCGGCTCGATCTCCAGGCTGGTCACCAGGTGGGCTGCTCCTGTCAGCCGGCACAGCAGGGCCGTTTGATAGCCCGAACCCGTGCCAATCTCCAGCACGCGCTGGCCCGGCTCCACCGCC
>NZ_JBHOQV010000038.1:0-4563 GCF_042408735.1 Thermogemmatispora sp. | reverse complement strand
GGCTTCGGTGAGCAGGCCGCCGACGGCGACCTCGATGGCGCCGGAGTGGACGGCCTCAGCCATCTGCGGGCTGGAGGGTTCGACCTGGAAGGGAGTAGGGTAGACGGTGAGGCCCTGGGCCTGGAAGTAGCCCTTATCGAGAGCAACAAAGGCCGGTAGGAACGGGGCTGAGAAGCCATCAACCGCCACTTTTAGCTTCATGTCGTCTTTGAAGTTGGTAGCAGGTCCAAAGCTACATCCCGAAAGGCCGAGCAGAGCCGCTATCAGAATAAGCACGGCTGGCCACCCTTGCTTGTGGGTCTGATCTCTCATGTTTCCTCCCGATCACGATCATAGAAATATGGTCTGTTTACAGACGCCCAGTCTCTCTTGTTGTACCAGCTTATTGCCTTCTGCGACGTCCCGTAACCAGCATGTGGTAGAGCTTTTCACTCTCAGGGGTCAATTCTTCAGGTGGAATGAAAGGGAAAATAGCTCGTCCGTACTCATGACCCTTATACACAGTGGGCACGAAAGTGGCTTCCCAGCCAAAGGAGGCCAGGAAAGACACAGGATCATCAATAGCACCAATCCAGGGGGAACCGAAGCGAGCTACACGCTCAATTCTAGCCTGCATAACAGGTGATGCAAGCATGGCACTGTGTATAGCATCAAATCCTATCCAGCTATCTTGAGCAGCAAGAATACTTATTTGTCCAATAAGTTGATTGATATGCTCGGAGGACAAGTAGAAAAGTAAACCCTCGACGAGCCAGACTGAAGGAGAGGTTGGATCAAAACCCGCCTGTAGCAGGGCATTGCTCCAATCGGCCTCTGCCAGGTCCGCCATAACCACCAGGCGTTCACAGCGCGGCTGAGCCTGTTGGGCTTGAAGAATTGCTTCCTTATAATCTAAAACCAGCGGTTGATCAATTTCAAAGAAACGTGTGCCGGTGGGCCAGTTCAGGCGGAAGGCCCGCGTATCAAGGCCGGCTGCTGGCAGTACAATTTGGCGTAGTCCCTCCTCGAAGGCCAGACGTTGCAGACACTCATCGAAATAGCGCGTACGTACGATAATAGAACTTCCTTTGTCCTCGATGGGATCAAAGCGTCTCTTCCCTTCGTGACCGGCCAGCGCGGCCGCCCAGGGATCATCGAAAAGCCGATCTGGGCGCTGGCTCTCGTAAGCGCGAGCTGCTGCTGTGAGATAGGCGGTTGGGCCAATTAGCTCTTTAGGAGTAATCTGAATCCTTTCTGACATGACTAGGTCCTCCAGCTAATCTTTGATTCTCTTCAGCCATCCGGATGACTATGTTACCAGTCATCCTGACAGCAACTTGTGATCAGAGAACTAGGATCTGTATCGATCCGATTTCTGCTCGCCGCTGCTCCACAAGCAACAGCAATAACTGTAGCTCTGAAGCTTCTTGTCTGACTGGGACAATGAAGGAATTAAGACTGATTGCTGCTAGAGAGCTTCAAACTAGCCTTCCAATGAGACGTCTTGTGATCAATCAAGTTGACGATGGCGTTCAGAAGAGCAGCAATCAGCGTCAATACCAATAGGGCCGAAAAGACACCCGCGGGGTTGAAGGCTTCGCCGCAGGACTGAATAAGGTAGCCGATGCCGCGATTAGCCCCGATTTGCTCCCCGACGATAGCTCCGATCAGGGCGTAGGGGATTGCCACATGTAAACCTGTTAGTACCGAGCCGGTGGCCGACGGCAAAATTACCTTAAAAATTACATCGCGCTTCCTTCCTCCCATTAAACGCACTGCATCGATAAGATGCTGATCAACGCTGCGCACTCCATTGAGAGTGTTCAGGAAGATCAAGAAAAAGACCGTCACTGCCGCCAGAACGACCTTCATCGGAATCTCGATTCCTAGCCAAAGGATGAAGAGCGGCGCCAGGGCGATCTTGGGAATACTGTTCAGAACAATGATGAAAGGGCTAAAAATGCGCTCCAGCGTCGGCTGAAGCCCAAAGAGGAAGCCCAGAATGAGGCCGCTAATGATCCCGAACAGCAGACCTAGCAGTGTCTCTTCCAAGGTGACGGCCGTGTTCATCACCAGTGTGCTCTCGTACCAGGGCGTGCCATCGCTGAGCCAGATGATTGTCTGGTGCAAGATCGCCAACGGATTGCTTAGGAAGGACGAGTCGAGCAGCGTCCCAGAACCAAACTGCCAGAAGAGCAGCACTCCTATCACCAGCAACAGACGAGCCCCATAGATCAGCCACTGCTGATGTTGCTTGCGCTGCTGGGTCTGTCTAACCAGAGCCGAGGGAGCAACAAGCGCCGACCTCGGCTGCTCCGATCTGAACTGATTCACCAGACTCATAGCCTCACCTCTTGCCGTTGCACTTGCTGGCGCGACTCCATCAATGCATCCCACAGGCGTCGATGCAGACTGATGAATTCTGGGCGGAACCGGATGTGTGCAGCGTTGCGGGGACGTGGTAATAAGACAGGCTCATCGGCGATGACCTGTCCCCCTGTACCCAGGATCACCACGCGATCACCCAGGATAATCGCCTCCTCCAGATCATGGGTTACAAAAAGCACGCTGGAGCGCTGTCGCGACCATAGCGAGAGCAACTCGTTCTGAAGCTCCAAACGCAGTTGCGCGTCGAGGGCGGCAAAAGGCTCGTCCATCAAGAGCGTCTCAGGCATAGTTACCAGCATACGCGCCAGACCTGCCCGGCGCAGCATGCCCCCCGACAGCTCATGGGGATAAAGCTTTTCGAAACCCTCCAGACCAACCAGGCGGATGAACTCAGCTGCGCGCCGACGCCGCTCTGCCGCTGGTACTCCTCTGATCTCCAGCGGCATTTCGACGTTGCGCTCAACCGTTCTCCAGGGCATCAGGGTATCTTTCTGGGTCAGATAGCCCATCTCTAGCCGCGGCCCGCTGATAGGGGTGCCCTTGTAATAGACCATTCCGGAACCTGGCGCCAGAAGTCCTGCTACAATATTGAGCAGCGTTGTCTTGCCGCAGCCGCTCGGACCGGCAATCACGACAAAGCTGCCGCTTTCGATTTCCAGGTTTACGTTGTGCAAAACCAAAATCTCGCGATCGTTGCGTATAAATGACTTGGTAAGCTGCTCCACGTGTATGACGATGCTCATTCAGCTGCTCCTTTGCTCCCTGGAGGTGGCCCTGTGTCCTCTCAAGGAGCAGTTCCTCGTCGGCTGTAACGTTAATTGATTCGTGCGACAAGCTGCTTCCGGTTGACTAGCTCTGGATTCGCTGGCTGAAGGGCTCCCTATGGAAGAGAGGCTGGCTGGTCTGGTCTTCCTCGTGAGGGGGTGGCACCCTTCTCCGGTTGCAGGCTGACAGCAACGTAGGCTCTTCTGAGCTAGTGTGAGCTGCGCATTCTTCTGCAGGGTTAACCGTTTCAAACGAACGCTCATGCCGTAATCGATAAAATATGCTTTCTCTTCTCTAACTGTTCCTAATTGAAACGCCTGGCAGTGACGAGCATATGGTAGAGCTTTTCCGTGTCACTAGTCAGCCTTTCCGGTGGAATAAAAGGAAAGATCGCTCTTCCATACTCGTAACCCTTGCGCGCATTTGATACGAAGCTGGCCTGCCAGCCAAAGGGTGCCAGGAAGGCGACTGGATCATCGATTGCCCCGATCCAGGGGGCCCTGTTCTTCCTCGTCAGCTGGATGCGCGAATGGGTCAGCGGTGAGGAGAGCAGGGCACTATGGATCGCGTCGAAGCCGAGCCAGCTAGTTGGAGCGGCCAGGCGGCTAATCCGACTGAGCAGCAGGCGCGTCTGTTCCAGAGGGATATAAAAGAAGAGGCCCTCTATCAACCAGATCGAGGGAAGCTCTGAACGAAAGCCAGCTTCTATCAACCGCTCCTCCCAGTCGGCGGACATCAAGTCTGCTGCCAGGACAGTGCGCTGGCAGCGAGCCTGAGCTTGATGGTCCTGGAGCCGAGCCTCCTTGTACTCCACAACGGCGGGCAAATCAATTTCAAAGAAGTGGGTGGCTGGTGGCCAGTCGAGGCGAAAAGCCCGCGTGTCGAGACCAGCGGCTGGCAGCACGATCTGACACAGACCCTCCTCATGGGTCAAACGCTGCAGCCATTCATCAAAATAGCGAGTACGTACAATGATCGAGGCTCCCTTGTCCTCGCCCTTTTCAAGAATACTGAATCCCTCACTGCTGGCCAGCAAGGCGGCCCAGGGATCGTGAAAGAGACGATCCGCTCGCTGACTCTCGCGAGCGCGAGCTGCCGCAGTCAGGTGCGCGGTCAAGCTGATGCCCTGTGGAGCTGCCCCGGATAGTTCAGTCATCGCCGAAGGCTCCGCACCTTTATCTCAAATTAGCAGCTAATGCTTGCTTAATAGGTACTCTCATATACCTATCAGCCTGCAACTCCTGGTGGCCCACTAATTGAAGAGCTTATTATGGATGGAAGAGCTTGACTTCCGTCTTTATCATGAACTATGATATAAATCCTTGTCAATACCCCCCTGGGTAAAACGTGCCAAGGAACCGGGCTTCTCTATCTATCAAAGGATAGTACCTTCTGAGAATTTCTGCAATATATAGCCAGCATTTTTATGTG
>NZ_JBHOQV010000032.1:0-1031 GCF_042408735.1 Thermogemmatispora sp. | reverse complement strand
TGACCACAAAGCCATGAGGATAGGGACGCAGATCGATCAGATGGGCCTGCTCTCCATGACGGGCCAGCAAGTGTCGGCAGTGCTCTTCAGCCTCAGCGCGCGAAGAGGCATAAATGGGTTCCAAATGATGGTACTGGCTATTTCCTCCAGTTCAGGATCGTGATGTTCCCCGGCTGCTTGAGCACCAAAGGCTTCTGCGAGCTATCGGGCTACTGCAGTCACGCAGCATCTGCGCTCTCTTAAAGAGGTATTACCTCCCTTGGAACCGCGTTGATCTGATAGTGCCTCTCAGCAGTGCACGACCCCAGAGAGGCCATGGGGAGAGGCGGGTGCTCGTCGTGACGCGTAACGAGGCTCTCCCTGGGAGTCGCGGACCACCTTGTTCAAGTCCTTCGACTCTCAGCCCTTTCTCCCCCAAACCGTCAGCAGGGTATACAGCCCGCAAAAGTCCTCTCGCTGCATCTCCGCAGTGGCAAGCTGGTTCAGACGCTCTAGCTCCTCGCGACTGGCTACCCCCATCTTGATGAGAAACGGCAAGATCAGCTCCTGAGCCATCACATAGTCCTTCAAGACACCGTAGTGGGCCTCCGTTCCCACTGACCACTCGACAGCACTGGCACGCAGGTGCACGTCGCGGAAGCCGGCCTGGCGCACCAGTCGGGGCAGGACCGGCGTGATGCCAATGTGGCGCCCGTCCGCCGAGAAGCTCTGGCCAGCCTGCTTGAGGGCGGCGGCCATCAGGGCATGAAAACGCTCAAGAGCCGGACTGGTGGAGAGCGGCATCTCTGCTTCGGTCAGCCTGATTATCCCGCCCGGCTTGAGCAGGCGGTGGCACTCGGCCAGCAGCTTCGGCCAGGCCGCCGGCAGCATGAAGCCACACAGCAGCCGCTCGTTGATCAGGTCAAAGGTCCCATCGGCAAAGTCCAGCGGCTGCATGACATTCATCGTTCGAAAGTGCGCGTTGTCAAGGCCGCGCGACAGAGCCTGGGTACGGGCATATTCGATGACGCTTCCGCTGATATCAACCCCGA
>NZ_JBHOQV010000028.1:0-47649 GCF_042408735.1 Thermogemmatispora sp. | reverse complement strand
AATCGTCCGGCGCGTGATAGATCTGCTCCTCCTCCCAGCGAGTCTGCCATTTTGGTTCAATTACCTTTGGATCATATTTTGTGCGCGTGATCATTGCAGGTGTCCCTCCCCTGATAATCGGTCGGACCTGATCAGGCACTGCGGCCAACAGCAGGAAAGCAGAGGCAAAGCGAACTGGCATCGTACATAGGCTTGCGAAGCCAGCCCGCGGCGCTCGCGCGAGAGCGGTGGCGCTTATTCTGCTGCTTCTCCTGGTCTGGCTGGCTGGCTGGCTCGTAGTGGTGGCCCTGCTTTGATAGCGGCGGTAGTCCAGGTGGAGCGGTAGCCGCCGAAAGACAAAGCAGGCTGCGGCGCAGACCAGGCGCAGGGCGAACGGCGCCGAGCCAGGAAGGCGACAGCGACAGGCCAGGAAATAAGCGACGGAGTAGGGAGCGAGCGTAGCAATAAAAAAACCTTTCATCCGCTCGGGACGAAAGGTTTTTCCGTGGTACCACCCTGTTTCCAATCACCATCGGCAGCTTACTGCGGAGTTGAAGAGAAGTGGACCTGAGGGGACTCGAACCCCTGACCTCCTCCATGCCATAGAGGCGCGCTACCAGCTGTGCTACAGGCCCAAGCAAGAATAGAGGCGACGCTTCAGAGCGCCGAACAAGCGAGCTATTCTTCACTCCGCAGGGCCGGGTGACTGGCACTCATTCACTGCTATAACGGGCATACCGACAGGTGCTACTGACTCCCGAGGCGTTCGCACCTGTTGCTCACAGGCGAGTTCGGTCGCTTTCCCGTGTAGCCTTGCACCAGCCGGCTACTCTCTGGACGGGCCTGGCGACCTACTACTCCTGCTCATCGCCAGAGCTGTTCTCTTTCCGCTGCCCTTTTACTATAGCACAAAGCTTTGCGGTTTGCAAGGGGGAAGGCCCTTTAGTCCTTGCTGCCCGTTGAGCTGTGCTCTACTGCTGAGCAGGCAGCGGGTGGAGATGAGGGGACTCGAACCCCTGACCTCGACAGTGCGATTGTCGCGCTCTACCGGCTGAGCTACATCCCCAAGCCTTTGTGTTGGCAGCTAGAATGATAGCACATTGAAGGGTGAATTGTAAAGACCCTTTTCGAGGAGATCTTGCAATTCACCCATTCCGTTTTATGGAGATGGCGGCAGGCTGGCGATAAATTCCGCCAGGTTTTCACGTCCGTCGACGCGGATGCGCAAGAGAGCGAAAGGCTGGGTGCTTTGCTGGAGCCAGCCGGTGGGGCCGGGGTCGGTTGTAGCGCCGACATAGCCGTCGGCGGCCAGCATGGTGGAGATGCGTGTCTGTTCGAGGGGGGTACCGTGGCGGAATGGCTCGCCGCTGGGGTAGCAGAACTGCTGGATAGGGATGCCGAGGTGCTGCTGCAGGGCAGCCTGTGAGGCCTGCAGCTCCTGCTGAGTGAGCTGGGGGTCGCCGATGATGATCCAGCCCAGGCTTGTATGGTGCACGGTATGTGAGCCGACCTGCATGCCCTGGGCGAGCAGACTACGGATCTCGTTCCAGCTCATATAGCCCGCGGCGCCCACGGCCCCGGTGATGATATAGAACATGCCGCTGAAGCCGTGGGCCTGTAGGAGGGGCACAGCGTAGCGATAGACGTCCTCGTACCCATCGTCAAAGGTAAGGATGATGGGATGCGGGGGCAGCGGTGCGTCGAAATAGAGGGCGTTGAAGAGCTGGTTGAAGGTGATGGTGTGGTAGCCGTGGCTTTTGAGATAGTCGAGCTGGGCGGCAAGGTTGCGCGGCGTGACCGTCAGGCTGAAATCGAGCAGGTTGTGGGTGGGGGCTGGTGAGACATGATGGTACATCAGGATGGGGACGGAGACGCTGCGGGCGGCTGGCTGCGGTGGGGGCAGGATGGGGGCTTCGGAGTCTGCCGGTCCGCCAGAAAGCACATACCAGTGTGGCTGTTCATTGCCCTGACCGGGGCTGCCCTGGACGATGAAGGGCAGGTTGTGGTAGACGCTCGCCGGGTGCTGGTCCTCGGGCGGTAAATTAGCTTCCTTGCTCAAGATGGCGTCGGGGGCCAGTTGCAGCGAGGCCGGGACGGTCAGGGTATCGCTGTAGCTCGTCATGGTCTCGGGGTCGACCCAGCGGCTGAGCCGGCTGGGCAGTCCCAGGCTGAAGCCCTGGAGGGTGTAATGGGCAAAGCGTGCCTGCCAGAAGTGCGCGAAGGCTTGCTCGTCGGGCCAGAGGGCGCGCCGGGCAGGTGCCAGGAGCGACCACATGGTGCTGTAGTCATGGTGCAGCAAAGCTGTCAGATAGCGCTGAGCGAGAACAAGCACTTGCTGCTCGTTGGCCGGCTCCTGCGGGTGCTCGGCGATGAAGGTAGCAGAAGAGTGACGCTGGGCCTGGTTGCCGCCCGTGCTACTGCCGCTCAGAAGCGCATAGAGGCCCCAGGCGAGAACGGCGGTGGCGATCAGAAGCAGGCTGAGGAGGCCAGTCAGCAGCAGTTGGATGGTCCGGGATGGGGTCGAGCGATGGCGGTTCCTGCTGGGAGAGAACAGGCTTGCCGGTCGGCTCGCTGCTCCCCCTGAGCGGGCTGATCCTGGCTCGCTCCGGGAGACCGACCCGTGCGGCTCGTGATTGGTGGTGTATCTCATGGCTGAGCACCTGTGCATGTTGTGTGTTCTTGCCTATAGCTGTACATGACCGCCCCCTCATTATACCAGAATTTAGGTAAAAATACCTATTCAAGAGCAGCAACTGGCGATCAGCTGTGATGAAACACGCTGATAAGTGATGAGGTGGAGAGAGTGGCTTGTGTCTCCTTAGAGGATAGGAGTGCTGGGAGAAGTTCTTCACCCAGGTTTGAGGAGAGGAGGGAGAGGAAAGGGCAGGAAGGCTGGCTCCGCGCAGTAGCGGGCCAGCCCATTCCGGAGCCGCGGGCAAACGTTATGTGGCGGTGGCTGCCCGGCGGTCGGCGGCCCCGGCGCGCATCTCGCGAGCGAGGCGGGTCGGCTGTACGAGGGGTTAGCCTTGACAGAGGTGGTAGTAGCCGGGGCTAGCCTTGCTTCTCATGGTGACCACCGAACTCGAAGCGCATAGCCGAGAGCAGCTTATCGGCAAAATCTGCCTCGCCGCGGGAAGCGAAGCGCTCGTAGAGGGCGGTGCTGAGCACGCCGGCGGGTACGGCCTCGTCAATAGCGGCTTTGATTGTCCAGCGCCCTTCACCGGAGTCGGAGACGCGCCCCGCAAACTGGCTCAGATCGGGATCTTGGAGCAGGGCGTGAGCGGTCAGATCGAGCAGCCAGGAGGCGATGACGCTGCCGCGGCGCCAGAGTTCGGCGATGTCGGCCAGGTTGAAGTCGTACTGATAGTACTCGGGGTTGCGCAGCGGCGTCGTCTCGGCGTCGATCTCTTCGGGATGCTTGCCGATGTTGGCGTGGCGCAAGATGTTGAAGCCCTCGGCGTAGGCGGCCATGATGCCGTACTCGATGCCGTTGTGTATCATTTTGACGAAGTGGCCGGCGCCGTGTGGGCCGCAATGCAGATAGCCGTGCTCGGCGGTACCACCGACCTGCTCGCGTCCGGGAGTACGTGAGACGGCCTGGAGGCCGGGGGCGAGGGCTTCGAAGAGCGGTTCGAGCCGCTGCACGATTTCTGCCTCTCCGCCGATCATCAGGCAGTAGCCGCGCTCAAGGCCCCAGACGCCGCCGCTGGTGCCGACGTCCAGGTAGTGGATGCCATGCTCTTTGAGTGTGGCGGCGCGGCGAATGTCGTCCTGATAGAAGGAGTTGCCACCATCGACAACGACGTCGTCGGGGGAGAGCAGCGGAATGAGCTGCTCCAGAGTGGCATCGACCGAGGCGGCGGGAATCATCAGCCAAACGGTGCGGGGCGGCTTCAGCTGCCCAACGAGTTCGGACAGGGAAGTAGCTCCTGCAGAGATGGCCCCCTCTTTCAAGCGTTTCTCCACGGTCTCGGCGTGGCGTGCATAGCCAATGCATCTGTGGCCGGCCCGTTGGAGCCGCAGCGCCATATTGGCTCCCATGCGTCCAAGCCCGATAAGACCAAGTTCCATATAGCGATCCTTTCTTTTTTCTTTCTTCTCTAGCTAGCGAAGTTGGTGTTCTCCGGGGTACGGATGGAGAGGCGGGCGCGGCATGCTCTGGTCTGCCTGATGGGAGGGAGTCCCTTCTGACGGCAGACGGCTGGATGCTGGGCGAAAGGAAGAGCAACGCAGCGCTGCCTGTCCATCGCTAAGTGTACCATACTGGTGCAGGGAAGTGAAAAGAGAAGGGCTGACTGGTCGGAGTGGGGGCGCTGGGGGAAGGTCTGCCAGGCTCTCACCAGAGGGGAGGGCCGACGCCAGCGAGGGGGATCTAGAACCTGGAAAGGGCTGCTCCCTGGCAATCTATCTGCCAGGGAGCAAAGCAAGGGCAAGGGAGGTTGCTGCTGTTGAGCTGTAGCGTAGCCTGAGAGGCGATAGACGTACCTCATCGGCACTACAGCGAGGCGGCGCTTTCCAGGCTTTCCAGGCGATCTCAGCTCATCAGATCGTGTGAGCAACTGGCTGAGCGGTTTGACTTCCTCTGCCAGGTCTGGCGAGAGCAGGCGCTGGCTATCAGGATCAGAGAGGGACAGCCCCGGGGCTGTCCCTTACGCGCTTAGCTGCTGGTGCGCTGGCGTGTTCGACGCATCAGTACATAGCCCGTTTCCAGGATGGAGAAGATATCGATGCCGAAGGCGTACAACTTCATGCGCGTGCGCGAGAGAACGTTGCGCACCGGGCGCATCTCCTGATCCCAGACGCCTTCGGCCTGGGCCAGGCTCAGGCGCCGCCGACAACGCTCTACTTCGGCCTCGGTGATCTGGCCATTGGTGAAGCTGGCAAGAAGGACTTCGTAGGGGCAGTAGTGGGGATAGGCTTCGAGCAGGGGGAGCAGCACACAGATTTCACTGTTGGTAAATTGCTGCTCGGCGATGAGACGGGGCAGACCTTCCTCACAGGCGAGCTGGGCCAGGGTGCCCAGGGTCAGGTTGAGGGCCAGGAGATGGTGGGAAGGGAGCAAATCGCGCAAGGCAAAATGGCGAATCTCTGCAGGTTCTTCTTGCACGGGACGTGGGGACGCTTTGGTCATACGCAGAGAGGTCTTCTGCATGGCACGCTCCTTCTGGCTGGCTAAGATAGCTGCTGACGGACGGACCAACTTGCCGAACGAAGCCCGCGCCGAGCCGGGGGCCGGTGGTGGCTTTGTGCCGCCTGTTTGCTGCTGGAGCGCCCGGGACGTCCCCCCTCTTTCCGCGTCAAGGCCAGCGCAGTTCGTCGCCGGGCCGCGGACCCCTCTTCCGCTGGCGCTCGCTTGTTGCTGGCTGGCGAAACGGCTGCTACTCAGGAGAGGAGCAGCAGGCCCTGCACTGCGAGAGCACTATAATAGCTGCACGAAAATAACGCTCCTTTCCTCATACTGCTTCTCCACAAGCGCATCTTGCTCCTTGAATGCTGCTCTCTACAGAGGACGAACGAGCGGCGCGTTGATCAAATTACGTCTGGGGATCGCGCTCGCTGTCGCTGAGCCGGCGCTTCGGCGCGCTGGCCGTTGCCGTGGGAAGCATGGACTGCTTCAATAGGTGCTGTACAAAGAAACGCAATGATATTCAATGTCTGGTATATTTTGTTCCTTCCATATTTTACAGTACCAGATAATCGCCCAAAAATCAATACCTGAATTGGCTTTTTTGCTTCTCTTGCCAGAAAGGGCAGTGCCATCCCTCTGGTGGGGGGGGGCGAGCGCTGCGTATGGGACATTCTGGCTATTTTCCCGCGCTGTGCCCGCAAATTGGGCGATTCTGTTCCATACTGCCTTTCGGTATCAGCTTTTCGGTATCGGAATGCAGCTGATCGTTCAAGGGTTAGCCCTCTCTCTCAGTACCTCTCTATCTCATTCCTGTTCTTCCATCTTGGCTACTTCGGATCATCTCGATTCCACAGGTGCATGCTGGAAGAGCTGCCTTGCTTCTGAGATATGGGGTAAGAGAGACGGTTGTCCTTGAAAGGATAATACAGATGTAATTCAACAGGAAAGGTGCGCTTCAACCATGCAGAAGACCGCCCTGCCGGCCTGGTTCGGCGATTCGCGAATAGAGGCCAGCGCGGATGTCGTGATTGTGGGGAATGGGATCGCCGGCCTGACTGCTGCGATCGAGGCTCGCCGTTTTGCGCCTGATGCCACGATTCTAGTCCTGACGGAGCAGTGCTATCCGACGATTCACACGCCGGCGCTGCGTCAAGTCCTCTCTGGTAAGGTGAGCCGGAGCCAATTGCTGGCCTATCCCGAGGGGACGGAGCAGGCGCGTGGGATCAAGGTGGGGGTAGCGCGGGTTGAGATGATCGATGCGGTCGAGCGGAGGCTGCTGGTAGCGGGTGGGGGGGTAGTCCACTATGGAGTACTCCTCTTGGCGACAGGTAGTGTTGCCCGTGGGTTGCCGAAGGATCTGCCTGGTGCTGCGCTGGATGGCGTTCTGACGTTGCATCGTCTGCCTGACTATCTTGATGTCAGGCGCCGGCTGCGGGAGGTGCGAGAGGTGGCGGTGATTGGTGGTGGGGTGCATGGAGCTGAGACCGTCATGAGCCTTTTGCACGTAGGTAAGCGTGTTCACTGGTTCATTCGCGGTTCCTACTGCCTGCCGCGCTTGCTCAATCGAGTGGCGGCTGAGCTTGTTTTGCGGCACGTGGAGCAGGCGGGGGCGCTGGTTCATCTGGAAAGCGAGGTGATAGGCTTTGTGGGCAGGGTAGGGGAGTTAGCGGGTGTTGCCACGGCTGACGGGCGTCTTGTTCCTGCGCAGCTGGCGCTGATTTGCACAGGGACCCGTCCCGCGCTCGACCTGGCGACTCGTTCCACCCTGCCTCTTGTCTACGAGGAGCAGCAGGGCATTCTTGTCGATGAGCGGCTCTGCACCAGTGTCCCGGGAATTCTGGCCGCGGGCGATGTGGCGGCCTGGCGGCATCCTCTGAGCGCATCCTATCGCTCGCGGCCATCCTGGCATGCTGCTGTCCTTCAGGGACGAGTGGCTGCAGCGACCATGATGGGGCGGGTGGTGACCCAGGTCAGCGAGGTGATTGGTGCTTCCTGGCAGGCCACACGGCTGGGTTCGCTCTCCATCCTGGCGGTCGGCGATCCCTTGGCGGAAGCAGCGGAGGTGAAGGTCCTGACGCGGCATGGGAAGCAGAGCTACCATCGCCTGGCGCTGGTGGATGATCGTCTGGTTGGCTATCTCGCTCTGGGAAGGGCGCAGCCTGATGCCCTGGCGATCAAGCGCCTCATCGATGAGGCGTTGCCTGTGGCGGCCATTCAGGATGCTCTGCTCCGAGGCGATTTTGATGCACGTGCCTACTTTGCGCGGCTTCGCTCGTCTAAGCTCTATACCTTAACGGCGCCCGGGCGGCTGGCGGAGCGTACATTGGCGACCTCCCGGTGTGCGCCTCCTCTGTCTCCTCCGCTGGGCACGACGGCTGCAGTGGCGGGATGGCAGGCGCCGCCCCAGGGCGGTGAACCCTTCCTGCAGGGAAGCGTGTCAAGAAGGAGGCCCCAAACTGAGCCACTACGGAGATTGATCCCTGCGCAGCATGGTGCCGATGTAGCCAATGCCGCGGGTTCTGGAGCACTTGCTGATCCCGATTCTTGGACTGGGGGGCTGGAGCCTGAGCCGCTGCCGCGACGGCTCTCGCTACCGGCCTCTCTCTCCCAGTCGAACCCGCGTCCGCTGCGGTATTGTCGCTAGCCAGGCAGCGAGGCCTGGCATGAACTTGCTCCTTTCTCAAGCGATGCAATCCTTCTTACTGACTGGGAGGCGCCAGGGTGGTTGGTTGCGGGCGTCAGATGGCTGACTCTCTGGCATCTGGCTGCTCTCTACTGGTGTTGCTTGGTGGTTTTGGGCTGACCATCCATCCTGGTGGTGTCCTGGTGATAATGGTCCACCGCGTGCTGGCCGGTAAGCAGGGAGGCCGGTCACTCAAGCATCCATACATCAGGGGAGGATGATTTTATGCTGTGTCCACGTTGTCACGCTCAGTGGGATGGGGAGAGGCGAGCCTGTCTGCGCTGTGGCTTCGTGTTACCTGTGGCCAGCGGAGACGCGGTGGCTCGCCCGGGAGATCGGGAGCGGCCCCATTGGTCAACCGGCGCTGGTGGAAGGCAGCCGCACTTGCATGTTCCGCGGGTGACTCCTGTTGCCGGGCGGCATGCTGGTGGGCAACAGCCGCCCGTTCCACCGGTGCTGGTGAGCGAGGCGCCGCGTTACCAGTCGCCAGCGGAGCAGCTGCGTCAGCATCGGCCCTGGCAGACTGCTGGTGCTGGTGCTGGTGGGCGTCAGGAGCCGACGACTCTGGATGATCAACGCCGCACAGAGGAGCAGGTGCGCGAGCGGGAGCGCCGGGGAGTAGGGCGCTCTTCTGGGGCGCAGCCTTCGACTGCGGCTGAGGGGCTGCGGTCCCTGCAGGCGGGCGAGCTGCTCCAGGGGGGGCGCTATCGTCTGGCTGAGCGTCAGGGGCGTCATGAGTGGTTGGCGGAAGCTTACGAGACCTTCTGGCTGGCGCATGATGCTCGCCGTGGGGGGGCGCCAGTTCGCATTTGTGAGTTTGTGCTGCCGCGTGAAGATGGTCGCCTGCGGGGGGCGCTTGTTCGCTCTGCTGCTTCTTCCCTCCATGCGGCGGGACGTCACACGCAGATCCCTACCTTGCTCGATGTTTTTTCGGAGGCGGAGCGCGATTTCTTCGTCTTCGAGCATGTTGAGGGGGAGTCGTTGTTGCTCCGTTTGCGTCGGCGCGGGCGTCCTCTTGGTGAGCAGGAGGTGGTCGAGTGCTGTCTGCAAATGGTGGATGTCCTGGAGTTTCTGGCCAGTCAGACCCCTCCTATTGTTCACGGTTTGATCCGGCCAGACTATATTATTGCCGGTCGCACGCGCTCTCACTATGTGCTGACGGGCTTTTCGGTGATGCTGGCCTCGGGGGCAACGCAGTTTGTGACCGGTATGGCTCGCGCGCAGCTCTCGCCTTATACGGCCCCCGAGCTGACTCATGGGGTGATCGATAGCCGTGTTGATCTCTATGCTTTGTTGGCCACGGCCTACCATCTGGCGACCGGTTGTCCGCCGGCCAGAAGCCAGGGCCGTATCCCTCCGGCTCGTCAGTTGAATCCGGCGCTCAGTCCTGGTTTCGAGGCTATTTTAGCGAAGGGTCTCTATTCAGGACAGGGGCTACGGCCCGATCTCTCGCAGCGCTATCAGCATCCTGCCCAGTTGCGTCAGGCGCTCACCGAACGGACGACGCAGCGGGAGGCGCCGCTCCAGGTTGTTGAGCCTCCTGCTGGACTTTCCCAATCTGTGTCTGTGGTCTCTGAGCCGCGTCCGCCTGCGACCGAGCCACTGCCTGATGCGTCTGAGGACCCGCTGCAGGGTCATCCGCTCTTGCAATCGTTGGCTCCTCCCTCGGATCTTTCGCAGCACGAGGAGTCACTGCTGCCCGCTCCCGAGGAGCTGCCCCCCTTGCCAGATGGCAATGATTATCAGCGGGTGCTGCTGTGGGGGATCACGCTCTTTCTCTCGCTCGTCTTGACCATCGCTCTCGCGCGTGGCTGGTTCTGATCAGGCTCGACGAGTGGGTGATGGCCGAGGTGACCAACGGGCGGGGAGAGGCGCTGCGTTGAGTGCAGCCGCCGGGCTGAGCATGCCAGTCGCTCCAGCTAGCCGGCGAGGGAATAAGTAGGGGGAGACTGCCCGGCTCGCAACCTGGAGCCGGGCTTTTGTTCTGCTGTGCGAGCTGCCTCGTCTGGCGGCTGGTGTCTGCTCAGGAGGAGGGTTCTGCTGCTTGAAGTTGCAGCAGGTCGAGCATGGCTCCACACTCGCGGAGGATGCCCGTGGCCTCGCGTTGATAGTTGAGGGCCTCGCTCTGGCGTCTGGGGCTGTCTTGTAAGAGCAGCTGGGCATAGCTGATCAGGGTGCGGGCGTAGTGCAGTCGCATGCCGCGTTCCTGGAAGATGCGCAGGGCCTCCTCAAGGTGGTGCTCTGCCTGGAGATGGGTCTCACGGGTTCCTGCCTGGGCAGAGATACGGCCTAGCAACGCCAGGGCCTCCCCCTGGATGATCGTCATGTTGGTGCGGCGCGCCTGTTCGAGAATGGCCTCGGCCTGGGACTGCGCGTGGCCTGGTTCTCCAAGTAGGAGGTTGACCTCGGCCAGGGTCAGTTTTCCCTGGGCTTCGACGTCTGCGGTGATCCCTGATTGGGCTGAGGCCAGCCGCAGCGCGGCCCGGGCTCGTTGAAGCAGTCGCTGTTGAAGTTGCTGGCCCTGCGCGCGTTGCTCGGTCTCGGCGGTGATTTCTCGGGAGAGGCTGGCCTGTAGCAGGCGCGCCTGGCCAAGGCGTAGACGGGCCAGGGCGACCAGGGCCGAGCTGATGCAGGGGCTGCTTTTAATGGTGCGTCCGATGGTCAGCGCTTGATAGAGGGCCTGGCCGGCCTCGCTCAGCTGACCGCGGGCTTGCAGGACACCAGCCAGATAGCCGTTCCAGTAGCTGAGGTAGACCTGGTCTTTCCCTTGCTCGCCCTGGGCGATAGCTTGCCTGAGATAGCGCTCGGCATCGTTAAGGTCACCTGTGCGTTCGGCGAGGATGCCCAGGTTGCTGAAGACGACGGCCATCAATGGCAGATCGCCTACCTCGTCCGCCAGCTCTAGCGAGCGACGACAGTAGGCCAGGGCTTCGGCATGGTTCGCGCGGTAAAGAAGAACATGTCCAATATTACAACAAATGTGGGCAATTTCTCGCTTATGGCCGAGTTCTTCGGCAAGCTGGAGGGCGACTTGCAGGTGATGCAGGGCCTGCTCGTGGCGACCGGTGTTGATCTCCAGGGTACTTAAAAAGCGGTGGGTGCGGGCGAGACCGATGGGGTCGCCGCTGATCAGGGGGGTAGCGGGCCGTGTTTCTTGGTGAGCCAGCCTCTCCTCGGCGTTGGCTGGGGTTGAGATGGGGGCGCCGCCGGCGCGTGTCTGGAAGCTGTGCGTGTAGAGGGCTTCAAAGAGGCGCAGAGCCTCCTGCCCCTCCTGGCGCGCTTCGGCGTAGCGGCCTTCGTCATTGTAGATGTAGCCTCGCAGGTAGCGCAGGGTGGCCCAGGCCATCCCTCCTTCGATGCCTGCTGCGCGCAATCTGGTGGCGGCCCGGTCGCAGTAGTCGTGGGCGCGGGCGAAGTCGCTCATATAGAACCAGGTGCGGCCAATCTCGGTGAGCAGGCGCGCTTCAAGTTGCGTTTGATAGGGCGGATCGCTCGGGCCGTATGTCCGGCCTTCCTGTGCAACATCAAAGGCACGCTGATAGAGCTGGCAAGCCTCGGCGTAATGTCCCTGGATGCGGATGCACTCGGCCAGTCTCCCCAGGAGATAGGCGCGGCGGTCATAAGGGAGAACCTGGGGGCTCCTGGTGGGCGTAGTGGGGTCGCTGATCTGTGGGAAATGTTCGACGGCGATCCGATAGAGGCGGGCCGCCTCGGTATAAGCCGAAAGGGCGTAGGCGGCCTCTGCTGCCAGCGAGGCGTAGCGGATAATCTGCTCGGGAGGGCCGCCGCCGGCGACCAGGTGGTAGGTGATCATGGCGGCGCCCTTCTCTTCGTGGCCACTATAGAGCTGGCGCAGGGTTTCGGCGGCGCGCCGATGCAGCAGGACGCGCTTCATTCCAGACATGCTCTCGTAGAGGTGGCTCGCCAGTAAAGGATGCCAGAAGTGGTAGCTGATATGGCTGCCGCTGCTGGTCTCGCTCAGGACGCCGGCCTGCAGGGCCTCGTCTAACAGATCGAGGACGCGCTCCTCGTCGAAAGGCTGGGGATCGGCGGCTTCCAGGGCGCAGAGGGCCTCGAACTCGAAGGAGCCGCCGAGAATGGAGGCGTCGCTGAGCAGGCGGCGGCAGTGGCGACTGAGCCGGGTGAGGCGCATATCGAGCACGGCGGTGATGGTCTCGGGCAGGTGCTGCAGGCTTGCCTGAAAGCTGCTCTCGGTAGGGGAAAGCAGTTGCATTTCAATGCTGCGGGCCAGTTCCTCAGCAAAGAAGGGATTGCCAGCGGCGTGCGACTGGATGAAGCGCAGGGCTGCCGGGGGCATATGGCTGACGATCTGGGCAATCTGTTCATCGGTGAGCGGCGGCAAGTCCAGGGTGATGACGCCGTGTTCGCGCTGCAGGTGGGCGATGAGCGTCTGGAGGACGGTATTGGCGGCCAGATCGCTGTCGCGGCAGGTGCCGATGAAGAGCACCGGGTGGCCGGCGAGACGGCGCACCAGGTAGCCGAGTAGCTCACAGCTGCTGGCGTCGGCCCAGTGCAGGTCGTCCAGCACGAGCAGGAGGGGAACCTGTTTGCTGATGCGCGTCAGCAGTTCTTGCAAAGCCTCTTTGAGGCGCTGCTGTTCCTGCTCTGGGGGTAGTGGTGGTGGGGGTGGCAGGATCTCGTAGAGTTCGGGCAGGATAGCCCCGAGGGGGGCATAAAGTTCGGGATGTTGTCGAATCTCCTGGGTAAACCAGAAGTCTTGCTCGGTAATGCTCCGCAGTGGTTCAATCCAGAGGCGGTACGGGATGGCGCTTTCTTGCTCGTAGACGCGGCTCCAGATGACCGTCCACTGGCGTTGCAGGGCCTCGCGGCTGAGTTCTTCGGCCAGACGAGTTTTGCCAAGGCCGGGGGCTGCGACCAGGACGGCGTACTGAGGTTGGCGTTGGGTTGCCAGGGGCAAGGTGGCAGTGGCCCCGTTGCGGGCCGAGCCGGTCCCGCTGGCTGCGGGAGTCAGCCGCTCCAGGGTAGTTGTAGCGAGCTGCTCAGTGGTGATGAGGAGTTGCCGTAAGCGTGTCAGCTCCTGATCACGCCCGACCAGAGGGCTGCGGTGGGTGCGCCCGATCTGAGGGGAAGAAGAGGCGGAGACACTCTCTCGGGAGGTGGCTGGCTGGCTCGGTTGAGGAGCGGGCGCAGGCCGGGGGCGAGAGAGAGGATGGTTGGCGCAGATAGCCTGGTAGAGGGTCTGAAGCGCCTCTGAGGGGGTCCCTTCATGTGAAGAAAGGAACTGCTGGTAAAGGCGGATGGCCTCGCTGCGGCGACGTAGGGCTGCCAGGCAGTACATCGTCAAGGAGAGAGCTTCGTCATCGCTGGGGTTGTAGGCTAAGAGGCGTTCGAGCAGCGGCAATGCGCCAGTGAGGTTATCTCGGGCGAGGCGTAGATCGACCAGGGTTAGCAGGGCCTGGCGCCAGCTCCTGCGTAGGGTTTCGCGTCTTCTGGCGAGCTGGGCGGGATAAGGCGGGACAGTCCAGCCAGCGAGCAGGTCCCCTTTGTAGAGGCGCAGAGCCTCATCGAGCAGGCTCTCGCGGAGCGGCTCGTCGCTGCAGCGCGAGGCCTGGTTGAGCAGCTCTTCGAAGGCGTCGGCGTCGATCCACAGGGTTTGCTGGCCGGCAAGGCTGAGCGCCTCCTCGCTTTCTTGAAGCAGTATGGAAGCTGAGGCTAAGGCGCTGGCACTGGTGAGCCAATAGCGCAGGTTGGAGACGGCGCGTTCGAGGCGGCGGATGGCCTCGGACGGCTCCAGGCCAGGCCAGAGGGTGATCATGGCTTGCTGACGCGAGAGCTGACGCTCTGGACTGGAGGTCAGCAGAGCCAGGAGGGCGCGCCCGGCGAGTTGGAGAGTGGGGCGTCCGCCACGTCGGGTGGTTCGCTGTTCTTCGATGGAACGTTCCAGACGTAGGCTGCCAAGCAGGTAGAGGCGTCGCTGCGAGGGCTGCGCTGGCTGACCGGCCACGATCTCTTGTTGTTCGATCTGGGTCAGCGCCTCTGGTGGCAGGGTGCGGCCAATATAGGTGCGTGTGGTCTGGCCGCCCTCGCTGCGATAAGCGTACCAGTAAGGTCCGTGCCCGCGCCCTGCGCGACATTTTTTACACTGTGGTTTGCCACAAAAGCTGTACTGACGATAGTAGGTGACCTTACTGTTCATCGCGCGCACTCCTTGCCGCTACGCAGGCTTGCTGCTGGGGAGCTGATCGCAGAGGCTACCAGGAAGGGTCTGGCCTGCGTGCGTCGCACTGGTCTTGCTGGTGCGTCTAGGGGCCACTGGGCGGCCCACAGGCTCTTTCTCCTGGCGAGGGCAAGACGGTGGCTGCGTGGCTGCGCTGGTCCCAACTGGGTCTGGGGGGCCGCTCCTGCCCCGGAAAGCCCTGACACTTCTGGCAGAGGGAGACGGTGATGGTTGACGACGTGGGGCGACTGCTGGAGCTGGCTGCTTACTGGCAAAGCAGGACCATCCCCGGCCTGCGCTGCTCTGGCATGGGAGCGCGCTCTCTTTCCGTGCTCCAGTGCGGGTCTGGTGAACTGGGCAGGAGAGCACCGGAGTGCTGCAGGCATCGCAAAGCTGTGGCGCTGGTTCTTGAACGGGTCTTCTGGCGCCATCGTTACTACACGCATGCGCTCTGCTGCTCCCTCGTGAACTGGCCTGGCTTACGTGGCATCGGGCACCCTGTGAGGCCATCGCAGGTGTGAAGCGGAGCCTCTGTCTGATCCCTGGCCAGGACGGCCTGATCTCATTCGTCTTAGCTCGCTGAGTCTGCTCGCTAATCTTTAGCAGGACTGCTGCATTCTCTTGGCTGCCATAGGACGAAGGCTTAGAAAGAGGCCTGCGCCTACCGGGCCTCTTTCTCTCCTCCGAATCCCAAGAAGGCCGCACTGTGAAATGTCGGTAGGAAGTAAGTAGTCACAGCTAAGATTACCCGATAAATATCGGTGCTTCAACCTGACCGCCAAATGCGACCGCTGGCGAGCGGCGCGGGAGGTCGAACTGTTCATGCGAGCGACCGGCGTTTCTTATTATAGCTTATGAGATGTGATCTGTCAGGTAATGCTCGCTCTATGGTGGCAAGAAGCGCCTGCCAGGGATTGCGGCCCGGTTCTGGTTGAGGTTCAGGGCCGTGGAGAGGTGCAGTAATCGAGAGAAGGGGAATGGGAGACAAAAAGGTGGGTCGGTCAGCGCTGCGGCTTCGAGGGGTTCAGACCGGGGGAGGCTGACCGACCCGTTGTATCGACAGGCGGGCCAGGCAGGTGCGGCTGGTGTGTCAGTGGGCCGGGATGGTGCTACGGGAGGTGGCCGTAGCCCGTGGCTCACTGGCTGTGGCACCCTGCCGGGGGCCTGAGCTAGCTCGCCATGTCTGCAATCACGACGAAGGGTGCGCTGATTAGTCGAAGTGAGACATCAGGCGCTTCCTTTCTCAGGGACGTTACTCTGAGAGGGACGAGGGCGATCCGATCGGTTGAGTGATCTTGACCTGGTCGCATCCTCGCCCGCTCAGGCAAGGGTTATGTCGTTTGCCCATGTGGGCTATGGGTAGCTCTGGCCGATGCGGCCCGTGGAAGGCGACTCTGCCAGGACGGCTGGAGCGACGGGCGCTGTTGCAGCCTCTGAGTGGCTGGGTGGTACCACGTGGCGCTCTGCGTCGCTCGCCGTCACTGCCACATCCCCCAGGACCACTGCCAGCAGCAGGACCAGCAAGCCTCAAGCACGGCAGCCTTTCAACGATGGTGACATTGTACGATCGCTGGCGGCTTGGTCAGGTGGCTCTCCTGGGTCAGAGAGCCGTCAGGCGATTAGGGGCTGCCGTACCACTGGTAGTGAGGTGTGACACTCAAGATATGGGCGAGGGCCTGGTGCTCGATCAGCGCTACGGCGCTCAGGGCAGCGGCCACAAGGAGCGCCAGCAGGACGATCAGGGTTACCAGTTGCTTCTTGCTGAGAGCGATATGCATTGCATTCCTCCTCGGCGGCGTGCAGGTTGACCGAAAAACAGGATGACTGATCTTAGTGTCTGAATAAGAAAGGCTGAAGCTGACTCTGTACTCTAAGGTTTTGGTCTGGGCTGGCTCACCTCCGACTTCGAGCAGCGGAGCGGGCGCTTTGGATAGACCTTGCCGCTGGCTACCACTATCTTGTCTCTTACAGAGCACTCTCACTTTTGTTATCTGTATCGTACCCTATCTTGGGGAGATGATGCCTGGAGTTTTTACCTGCGTGGAGAGGCAAATAACATAGCGGATGGAAGAGGGACATATCAGAACTACTGGATGTACAAGAGACGCTCTGCTGCTCTATAGCCGGATGCAGGCAGACAGCCAGGCGCATGACGCTCACAGGTGAATTGACCCAGGGTTGCAGGGTTAACTGCGGCGCTCTCCGCCACGGAACGATTCCAGCAGGTGATGGGTGGCTTCGTAAGCAAGCTTATCCTGGCAATCTCTGAAGAGGGCCAGGGCATCTCTAAGCTGGGGAAGGAATTTGGCCTTTGATAACCTGACATTTTTAGATGAAACAAGTAGAGATAGAAAGTATATCGAATGGCTGTACTCTATTTTTAGGCCCTTATTGTGCAGAGTACTTAGAGCCTGGTTGATCTGACGTTCTGCCTGCGCTCCTGCCCCTTGCGCTAGAAGGAGAGTCCCTTGTAAAAACTGAGCCTTTGTAAACTCCAGGACTCGCTCATGGGCGTTCAGCGTCGCCAGCAACTCGCTCGTGAGCTTATGGGCCTGTTCTAACTCGTTGAGCAGAAGGAGGACCTGAGCCAGAGCCAGCTTCCCCTCTATGAGGGTTTCGGATTCCAATTGTTCCAAAGCCAGAGCGCGCTCGAGAATCTGGCGAGCGCGCTTCAGACAATGCCTCGCCCTCCCAGCCGGGCTTTCACGACCAGGGGGCTGAAGGGCCTCTACTGGCCTGCGCGCCAGCTCGTACATGGCCTGGGTCAGACGCATAGTGCCCAGGGCGACGAGCGCGAAGCCAAGGCAAGGCTGCAGATTAAGGAAGATGGCTGCAGAGAGAGCCTTTCTCATGCTCTGGGCTGCCTCCTGGCTCTTCATTTGCCGCTGCAAGGTCGCGGCTAGAAAGGCGTTCCAGAAGCAGAGGTATATCCTGTCACTGGCCTTCTCGGCCATTCGCAAGCTTCTCTTAAACTCTCTCTCGGCCAGGTCGAGGCCCCCCAGCCTGGCGGCTAAAATGCCCAGGTTGCTGATAATCACAGCCTGCAGCAAGGTATCCCCCAGTCTTTCCGCCAGCATCAAAGCCCGGCGGAAAGCCGCCTGGGCCGCTGGCAGTTGGGCTATGCTCAGATGGGCGTGGCCGATGTTGCAACAGGCCGCAGCTATATCCCTATAGCGATTATATTGCTCAAATATCGTGAGAGCCATTTTTAGATGATAGAGGGCCTCTCTCGTCTGCCCAACGCTATTTAAGATTGAACCAAGCAGGCGATGGGTAAGAGCGACGTCGACTTGGTCTCCCATCAGGCTCGTGTTAATATTGGTCTGCCTGAGTGGTTTGTCTAAAGGAAGCCTGATAGATGCCCGCTCCAGGTTCTGCTCGAACAGCTGCAGGGCGCGATTGGCCTCCCGCAGAGCTAGCTGGTAATCACCAACTTGCCACGCGATATAACCGCGTTCGCGGTAAATGCTGGCCCAGGCGGGGCTTTTCTCGATCTGGAACTGTTGAAGGATCTGCGCGCTGCGCTCGCAGCAGTCGAGTGCCCGAGCGTTGTCGTTGGCATCGTACCAGGTCCAGCCGATCTCGACCCAGATCATCGCCTGATACTGAGCCTCGTAGAGGGCCTCCTCTGGAGACGCCGGCTGGCGCTGATAATTGCGCACCTCCAGCAGGCGCTCATAGAAATGGCGGGCCTCCTCTGGTCGGCTTTGCACCCGCAAAGAATAGGCCAGCAACTCATAGAGATCTGCCAGATGCAGGCGCTCCTCCTGGCTCCAGAGAGCCAGAGGACGCCCCTGCGAAGCCTGCAGATACTGAATCGCCAGGCGATAATAGTACTCCGCCTCGCCATAGGACGATAGGGCGTAGGCGTGGTCGCCCGCCAGCTCCGCATAGCGGCTAATCGCTGCCGCCTCGCCGCCGCCCTTCACCAGATGCTGCGTGATCGTCGCTGCCCCCTCCGCCTCGCGTCCCGCGTACTTGCGCTCCAAGACCAGGGCCGCTCGCCGATGCAGGCTGGCCCGACGCGCCCCCGACAACCGCTGGTAGAGATGCAGACCGAGCAATGGATGCCAGAAATGGTAGCTGATGCGCGTACCAGCCCCCTCCTCGACAAGCACACCCTCGTGCAGCGCCTCTTCCAGAAGATCGAGCAAGGTCGGCTCATCGATGTTGCTGCCCCCCAATTGCTCCAGTTGCAGTATCTCCCCAAACTCGAAAGCCCCCTCCAGTACTGAAGCATTGCTCAGCAAGCGCTGACAGGCCGAACTCAGGCGGCGCAAGCGTAGATCAAGCACCGCTGCAATCGTCTCCGGCAGCGGCAGCGTCCGCCCAAGCTCCTGCTGGGGCCTGCCGCCTCCCATTTCGGCCAGCAACTGTTCAACCAGCTCGGGGCTGGCGCCAGCCAGCGTGCGCGCCAGCTCCTCCGCAAAGAACGGGTTCCCGCCCGCCTGCTTCTGGATGTAATGCACCAGCGGCTCCGGCAGATGGGCCACCAGCGAGGCGATCTGCTCCTCGCTCAGCGGCTCAATCTCTAACCGCAGAGCCACCTGCTCCCGCTGCAAGTGAGGCAGCAACGTCCGCAGCGGATGCTCCTCCGGCAGCTCAGTATCGCGATAGGTAGCGATTACCATAATAGCCCGCTGCTGAAGATGGCGCACCAGATAAGCCAATAGCTCACAGCTGCTCGGATCGGCCCAATGCATATCGTCCAACACGACCAGCAGAGGCGTACGCTCACTAATCATCGTCAGCAGATCCAGGGTGGCCTCCCACAGGCGGCGCTGCTCATCCTCGGGCGAAAGGGGACTGGCAAACTCAACATGGGGCAAGGCATTCAACTCGGGAAGAAGAACACTCAGGGGTTGATAAAGCAAGGGGCGACGACTGATCTCCTGAACCTGCCAGAAGCCGCGGCTCTCGGCGTTGCGCAGCACCTCCGTCCAGGGCCGATAAGGAACATTACTTTCCTGGGCATAGACACGGCTCCAGGCGATCGCCCACCCCCGCTGCTGAGCTTCCCGTCCCACCTCCTCGGCCAGGCGCGTCTTGCCAATGCCCGCCTCGCCGGCCAGCAAAACACACTGAGCCTGACGCGGCTGATCGAAGGGAGAAATCAAAGCCCGCCGGCGGTTGCCCAGACGAACGCGGCGCTGCTGCTCGCACAGATGCATCACCGTGCGCAGCCTCTCCAACTCCTCTTCACGACCCACCAGCGGACTCTGATGCTGGCGGCCAACTTGCACCTGCGAACGCCCATCGCGTCCCTCCTGGCTGCGTCCCTCCACACCCAACAAGGCTGTCAGCGGCACCGGCGGCAGCCCCTTCACGCCGATCGAGCCGCGGCGCACCTCCTCATAGAGCCGACGGGTCTCCGCCAGCGGCTCTATATCATGCGCGCGCCGCAGAGCCTCGACCAGGCGGTGATAGACGCGCATCGCCTCGGCTCGCCGGCCCAGGGCTGTCAACGCGATAATCAGACGCTGGACCGCGGCCTCGTTCGTATCATCAGCCGCCAGCAAGCGGTCCATCGGCTCAATCACCGCGGCGTAGGCCTCGCGAGCCAGGCGCAGATCGGCCAGCTCCAGCAAAGCCCCCATCCAGTGGCGACGCAGCATATCGCGGCGCGTCACCACCCAGGCCACATCCGGCATCTCAGGCAACAGATCATTAGCGTAGAGGGCCACCGCCTCCTCAAGCAAATGCTCCCGCTCCGAAAGCGAGCGTTGCTCCTCGTGGGCCTGCGTCAACAACAGCTCGAAGGCATCGCTATCCGTCCAGATCTCATGCTGATCGGCCAGCGCCAGCCCCTCGTGTTCAGTGCGCAGCAGATGCGAGATCGAGGCCCGTGGAAGCGAAGGCTCCAAAATGCGGCGCAGCGAATAAACCGTCCGATCCAGGCGGGCTGCCGCCGTCTCAGGATCAAGTCCCGGCCAGAGCGCTTCCATAATCTGCTCGCGGCCGAGCTTGCGTCCCGGGCTCAGAAGCAGCAGAGCAAAGAGAGAGCGCTGACGGTGATGGTTCCAGCGCGCATCTTCGACAACCTGCCAGTTACGTCCCACGCGGCGCTCAAGCTCAAAGCGACCGAGCATCGAGACTCGGAGCACGGCGGGATCATCGTCCTGGGCGGGCCGCCCGGCGATCCACGTCTGGATCTGCTCAGGCTGAACATCGGGCGGCAGCGTCTTTCCAACGTAGCTGCGAGTGGTACGGCCATTCACCGTCTTGTAAGCGTACCAATAGGGACCGTGCCCGATGCCCGTATTACATTTACGGCAGCGTGGCTTGCCGCAGAAACTGATTTGTTGATGGTAGGTCACTTTTGTGCTCATGTGATGATCCCCTAGCGGCGGTTCCTACCGCCCTCTGAACTGCACCTTGCGGGAAAAAGGGATAGGCTGAGCTGCGAAAGGGAGCCTACCGGGACGCTTCAATCAACTCCCTCATTATACCTTATACCCCATTCTGCGCAAGCTGGCAGCAGGAGCGGGTCAAAAGGATAGCGCAGCTTCCTCGCCCACTTCGCCTGGCAACGCTGGCGCCCACCATGCCTGCACAGCAGAAGCCAGACCTCCAGGGCGCGTACGAGGCTCCATCAGACCAGGCCCATCCCAGACCACAAAACCCGGCGTCCTGGCGATGGAGCCACTGACCCGAGCCTGGCCCCTGGCCAGGCTGATCTCAACCGCCGATAACTCCGACCAGCCGGAGTCTCCCGCTCGCTTTACATAAGACTGGTATAAGACAGGACAGCTCTTTGTCTTCGGCTGAAGCCTGTTCCAGAGTCATCTGGAGTCCAGAGAGGCAGTCATCCGGGAACAGAAGCCTGGGACCTTGATCAAGCCCTTCAGGGGTCTCTATCATCCAAATGCGAGGCAAACATCTTGCGATTCTGAGACGCCAGTCAGAGCAAATCGTGCCCTATATTACGCCGTCCGGGGACCTGGGACACTCCTCAGCGGGCTTCTCCTTCCTCAAAGGCACCGGGCAGCAGCAGGCGCCTTATCTTACCAGGAAGCGATTGGGGAGGTTAGAAAAACCTCCAATCGGTATACTGCCCAGTGTCAGTGAGATCCTCGTCTGTCCATCTGTTCTTCTGCGCCCTGGGCGCAGTCAACAAAGGGGGGAAGACGACCCATGTGCGAGAGCGAGGTTGCACGGCTGCGATCGCAGATCGAGAAAGAACTGGAGGCTATGCAGAACGGTCTTTACGGGCTGGCTCTGGGCAGCGCCCGACATGAATTCATCCGGCGGCGCATGGACTGCCTTGGGGGCTATCAACAGCGCCTGGCGGGCCAGCTTGGCGAAGAGCAGGCCATGCAACTCATGTATGCCCTTTACGTCCAGGTAGTGGGCTAGCAGGAGTGATCGCTCGCGCGAGGAGGCGTGGACGCTGACATGAAAGAGCAGCTGCAGTCGAAAAACGAGGCGTCTCTACTTGCACACCTGCAGGCGTTCCCCGCGCTGGTAAGACAACTCACCGGGCCGGAGCGCCGATCTCCCCCGCGCCGCTGGCAGCGCGACCTGCCGCTGCGCCTGGAAGTAGGTACGGCCTGGCACCTGGGCGAAGGACGTCGTCCCGGCCCCAATGGGGATAGGCTGGTGGCCCTCCAGGGAACCTGTGTCTGCAACGAGCGCCTGCTCCCCTTCGGCCTCTTCATCGTAGCCGATGGGTTGGGCCTTGGCAATCGCGCCGACGACCTGAAAGCCAGCGCTCTGGCCGTCCAGGCCCTGCTCCATTTCGTCCTGCTGGGCCTGGCAGGCTACCGTCAGCTCAACGAGGAGCAGCTACCGAAGCTGCTTGTCGAAGGCATCAGGCGCGCGAACCAGACCGTCTATCTGCGCAGCATAGAAGAATGCACATATATGGTGACCGCATTGACAGTAGGGCTGATCGTTGAACTGACGGCCTATATCGCCAACGTAGGCAACAGCCGGGCCTATCGCTACCGAGAGCGTGAGGGCCTGGTGCAGATCACCCGTGACCACTCCCTGGCAGCGCGCATGGTCGAGACCAGCGTACTCACCCCGCAAGAGGCCCAGCGGCATCCCGAGCGTCGGCAGCTCTATCGCGGCCTTGGCAGCAAAGCCACTGTCGACGTCGAGTGCTTTAAGCTGAATCTGCAGGTCGACGATCGCCTCCTGTTCTGCTCTGACGGACTGTGGGAGGTTATCCACGATGCTCAGCTTCAAGAACTCCTCTGTCTGCCTGGCCTCTCCTCGGCTGAAATCTGCAACCAATTGGTGGGTCTGGCGCTCGACAGCGGGGGGCTTGACAACATCAGCGCCATCGTCGTGCAGGTGGCTCCCATAACCGCATGATCGCTGATGCATAGGACTACAACCTATTCCTGGTTCCTGAAAACCTATTTCTTGAGACAGAGCAAAGAGAGGAGTCTGTATATGGTCAGTGTGTTGCCTAAAACCGCATCCGCGTGCGTTGTCATTGGCACTGGACCGGCTGACGATGAGGAATTGCGCCTACAACCGCGCTTTGTGGAGCGAGCCTTTCTTGACATCAAGGATGACAAGACATCCTGGCAGCAGGAGCAAGACATCCTCTGTCTGCGCGATTCCCGTCAGATGTACAAGCGCGAGATCGGGCGCACCCGGCAGCTTAGTCCTGAGGAAGTGACAGCCCTGGCCCGGCAGATGGAGCGTGCGCGTGAGGAGCGCAGGAAGGCCCATCCTGACCCATACATTCTTGCCCAAGGAGAGGAGGCCAAGCGGCAACTCATCGAATCCAATCTGCGTCTGGTTGTCAGCATTGCGCGCCGATACGTGGGTCTGGGGATGGACCTCATGGACCTGGTCCAGGAAGGCAACATTGGCCTGATCCACGCCATTGAAAAATTCGACTATCGCCGGGGCTACAAATTCAGCACCTATGCCACATGGTGGATCAAGCGAGCCATGTCACATGCCCTGGCCAAGCAGGCCCATACCATTCGCGTGCCCCTCTACAAGCGCGAAGAACTCAAGCGGCTTACGCAAGCCCGTCAGCGCTTGCAACAAGACCTGGAGCGTGATCCCACGACCGAGGACCTGGCGGAGGAGCTGGATCTCTCGGAGCGGCAGGTCCTTGCTCTGCTGCAGGCCAGCGAGGAGACCCTCAGCCTTGACTCCCCAGCCACCAGCTCAGATGACGAGATCCCCTTCAGGGACACCATTGAAGACGACATCGCCTATTCTCCCGAGCAGGTCGTCATCAGCCAGATGCTTGAAACGCACATCAAGGAGGTCCTGCAGAGCCTTAGCCCCAACGAGCGGCGGATTATCTGCCTGCGCTATGGTCTCCAGGGGGCCCGCGAGCACTCTCTCAAGGAAGTTGGGCGCAAGCTGGGAGTCACGCACGAAGCCATCAGGCAAGCCGAGGCCAAAGCCCTGCGCAAACTGGCCGAGCCTTGTCGCAAGCGCATGCTCGAAGAATTTCTGGTTCCCTGACGGAGTAGCCCATGGCCGGTTGCTGGCGCTCTGAGCTGGGCCAGGAGACAGGACAGGCCACCTGAGCACTCTGTTAGACCTCTCTCCTGGCCCGGCTGACCCGTCCTGCCACCCTTGTTGAGAGAAGAGCAGCGAGGAGAGGGCCAGATAGAGGACGACCTCGACTCGCACCGAGGCCGGGCCCAGTCTTCACAGGGCAGGCCCGCGGCCAGCCTTTCCGCTGCAGCGTCCGTTGGATCCACTACAAGACGTCCACTCCGCTCTGAGCCAGACAGGCGATCGCCTTCAAAAGATCAGGAGGCAGCTTCTGGAAGGCCGCCGGCGAGAGCAAGATAGGAGAGCAGCCTTCCGCCAGGACGATTGACCGGTAAGGGCCAGATCGCTCGGCTCCAGGCCAGCCTGCCGGCGATTAGACCCTGTTGCCAGTTCGAGGAAAGGGCAGGCCACAATGGGCAAGCTTGTCATGGTGATCGACGACTCATTGCCGGTGCGCAAGATCGTCGAAGTATGTTTGCGACGCCAGGGCATCGATTGCCTGACCTATGCGGATGGCATAGAGGCCATCAGAACGCTAGCCAAGCAGCGTGATCTTTCCCCCGATCTTGTGCTCCTCGACATCGCTTTACCCCGTCTGAGCGGCTATCGTATTGCGCAGATCCTCAAGGCCCGTCGCTCGCGACGCCCAGTCATCATCATCCTCTCGGGCTACGATGGCGTGCTAGATCGCCTCAAGGGACGGCTGGCGGGGGCCACCGCCTATCTGACCAAGCCCTTTCGGACCGAAGAGCTGCTGGCCGTCATCAAGACCCACCTGGGTGAGGCCGAGGTTCCTTCTCAACAGGCCCATCCTGAGTAAGTCAGCAGGGGAAAAAAGGAGAGGGGCAGCGCCGGGGCAAGAGAGACGGCGGGAGAGGCAGAGAACAACCTTGCCCCGGCGCTCTAACTGCCCATCCTCTGGTGAGGGGGCCTGGCAGCCAGACAGACGGGCAGACAGACAGACAATTGTTTCGCTTATGGGCAGTGGCTCAGCACCTCCTCGATGCGGGCAACCTCGTCCTCGCTAAGCTCGGGATAGCAGGGAATGGCCACCAGTAAGCGAGCGATCTCGCGCGCTTGCTCGCTGGCGACGAGGCGGCAGGGAAGCAGACCCTGGCGATAGAGTGGCTGATCCGGGACGACGCTGTAAGTATCGGCAACCTGGATACTCGCCGCCCGCAGGCGCGACTCCAGCAGGTGGCGAGCCTCCAGCGTGGGCGCTTTGACCATGTAGTTGAAGAAGGCGTGGCCGCGGCCAGGTGCAACGTAGGGGGGCGTGAAGGAGGTGCCGGCCAGTGCGGCGTTATAGCGGGCGGCAATCTGCCGTCGACGGGCTACCCAGCTATCAAGATAGCGCAGCTGAGCCAGGCACTCGGCGGCAGAATACTCGTCCATGCGGGCCCGGATGCCCCAGGTCTGATGCTCGTAGCGCTGCCGTCCCAGGCGACCCGTATTGCGCCAGGCACGAGCCTCGCTCGCAAGCGATGGCAGGCGGGAGCCGAGGCGTGTGGTCAGCGTCAACAGGCCCGCGTCGCCGCCCATTGAGCCGATATTTTTCACGTCACTGAGCGAAAAACAGCCGCAGTCGCCCATGCTCCCCGCGGGGTAAATATGCTGCGTCCGGGGATCACTATAGGTCGCGCCGTGAGCCTGGGCGGCATCCTCGATGACGAACAGGCCCCGCTCGTCGGCCAGGTCCAGCAGAGGGCGCATATCGGCCATCTGTCCAAGCATGTGAACGGCAATGATGGCCCCTGTACGCTCGCTCAGAGCGGCTCTGACGCAGGCCGGATCGATAGTATAGGTTTGGGGATCGATATCCACAAAGACGGGAATTAGACCGCCCTTGGCCAGCGCTCCGCTCTGGGGATCGATGGCGAAGGCATCGTTGACCGCATAAGCGGTCATAACGAACGTATAGGAAGGAACGATGACTTCCGTTCCCGGAGGCAGATGCAGGAGTTCGCAGGCGGCGCGCAAAGCGGAGCTACCGCTATTGACAGCGATTGCATCCGCCACCTGAAGATAGGCCCTAAAAGCCTCCTCCAGGCTCTGGACGCGAGGTCCATTGGTGTGGCTGCCGCTCTCGACTGCCTCTTCCACGATCTCGGCCACCTCCTGCTGAAGGGCGCTCAGTCGCTGCAGTAGGCGGCGCCCGTTACCCTGAGCTGGAATCACTGGTCGGGCCTCGCTCGAGGTAGCGGCTGCTGGAGCGTAAGAAACTGACTGGCTCATAATCCTGCCTCCTTGCGGCGCGGCCTACCATGTAGGCCGCGGTGGACGCAATGGTGGTTGTGCTCAAGATAAGCGCTTCCGTCGTAACGATAGCCTACCATGATCTGCCATCCAATGCCTGTGATTTCTACCCGGGTTATGGTGAAAGGATGTCGGTATTACTGGATGCAAGGCGCATGTGGGGGGCACAGATGTTTGAGCCGCCGCAGGCAGAGGGGACGAACCTAGGGCAGGAAGCTATATGCCTGATAGCGGAAGGCCGTCCAGACTAATGAGGGTGCCTGGCTCACGGAGACAGGGACAAGGCGCACATTGATGAGGCGTTTGCCCGCCGTCAACTGGGCCGGCAGCGGATAGTCTTCCTCGCGCCAGCAGTGGCGAAGAGAGCCAGGAGGGCCGTGGTTGGCAACTCCCGGGCTGTACCAGATCCCGGCGAAGGCCCCGTCGACGTAGACAGCGGCGCTCTGATTGGGCGAGCAGTAATCGAACAGACGGCGCAGGAAGGCACCGACATTGTTGGCTGCCAGATGGAAGCTGAAGGAGAGTGTCCCGCCGGCGGCGCTGACGGTACCGCTGGCGGCAGTTGCTCCTGGTTGATAGATCGCAGCCGCCTGCAGCTGATAGAAATGCTCATCCTCAGCCTGGTAGCCATGCTGGAAACGGCTGGCCGCCTGTGCTGGAAAGAGCGTATCGCTGAGGAAGGCCGTCGGACGAGGGGTCCCATACCAGAGCAGAAGGGCGCGGTAGGGATAGGGGCTCTGGTTGTGGCTGCCATGTCCCAGGCGAAAGACCAGGCGACGGTTGAACGGAATGCTGTCAGCCACCAGGAAGCGATAAAGGGCGGCCCCATCGTGCTCACTGCCGGGCGGATTATTCTCGCCGGAAGGGAAACCGCCCAGAGGCAGGCTGGTCTGATGACCGCCATGCCAATAGTCGCCGCCCAGGCCCCACTCCTCGGTGCCGGTGACCTCGATCTGAGGAGTCAGGCTATCGTCGAGAGTAATCTCTGGATTCCCCTCCAGGGTCCCGTCGGGACGCCAAAAATTGATGACCGTGCCCACGAGTTTCCCGCTGCCACGGACGTCCAGCAAGGTCAAAGCCTGGCCCTGTGGCGGATGGCTGACGCTGGTGTAGGTGGCATGGAAGGTTCCCCACCAGGCTCGAGGATCAGGAAAAGGCTCCAGGGAGACGCTCCAGTCCACGGCAGTCAGGCGTTGGGGGGCCTGCAGCACAAAGCGAGCGCTGCTGGCAAAGGGCATCGGCCAGAAGAGGCTGAAGGTCATCATTGGCCGATTTGCCGGGCCCTGGCTCTGGATCGTCGCCAGCCAGCCGGCCACCAGGGGACGGCCTGCCGGCTGGTAGAGGCCAGCGCCATCGCCTGCCAGGAACTTCAGCGGGGCAGCTACCGCGGGCAGCCGCTCACCATCCCAGAAGATCGACAGCCAGCTCTTCCCGAAGGCGACCGCCTCGCTCAGTGGCACGCGAAACCTCAGTTCACGGACCTGGGCCGGTCCTTGCAACCTGAGAAAGGTCACGTCCTTTCTAGCGGGCAGTTCTAGCCTGCCGCTCTGCTGCTGCAGTGAGGTGCTGGCCGACAGCGTTGCGGCCTGAGAGCTGGCAAGCATAGCGGCCAGACTGCCTATACGGCTGCCTGAGCAGTCTGCGAGAGCGGTCCCCCAGGGAAGGCGCCGGTAGAGAGCATAAAAATTGCCATTAGGGCGCGTTGTGCTGAGGGTCAGGCGTTGAGCGAAAGGCAGTGGCAGCGCAACAATGCTGCTTCCCTCATCCTCGCTCGGGTTGAGAGAAAGCGGGTAAGGAAAGCGGCTGGCCACCCCAGACGCGGGTTGGCGCTGCCCTAAATCGCTGGCTGAGAACCTTAGCCCCTCGCCGTCGCGATAGAGCAGCCAGGGAGAGCCAAACGTCTCCTGCATACGGGCGAACGTCAGAAGACCCGGACCGAGAGCATCGAAGAGTACACGTCCACCCCCAGGGAGCGTACGCAGGTAGTGGGAAGCGTCGGCGTTCCTGCCAAAGAGATCGGCAGTGGACAGGCCCAAAGTGCGATCGCCAATCTCCAGGTAGGCCAGCTTATCGACAAAGCGATAGGCGGCCAGACCCAGGTAGAGGGGAGGAGTGCGCCCAGGGGAGAGAGAGAGGGCCGTACAGTTGCCTGCCGTGGAGGGGAGACCCGTGGCTGAGCTGCCGACGAGGGTGATCAGGAGCAGCGTCAGCAACAGGAGCAGCAGTATAGGCGCCAGCCTGCGACCGCTCCTGAACTCTCGATCCCCGTACTCACCAGGCGGCTGCACTCTCATCGCAGAAGCTTTCCTTCTGTATCGTCTCTTTTTCCCCAAGCGGGGAAAGAACTCGTTTTTTTCTCTTACCGCAGCAGTTGGCAATCCAACCAGCAGTCTGGCCGCTACCAGCGCAAGGCCTCTTCCCTTTGCCGGAGCAGCCACAGGCACCGCAGGCCGGGATAGGTTCCTGCGCGCCGTCCAGTGTGATGCGAGAAGCGCTGCTCAAAGCAAGCGAGCTTTTGTCTCGTCTGGCGACGCGGCATGGTCTTTATTGAAAACTGAGCCTGTTTATCCTTTTTCGCGCCTATCCTGTTCTTGAGGATAACGATTTCGGCAAAGCTTGTCAAGCGGCGAGCGGTGAAAGAGAGGAAGCAGAGAGCAAAAAGAGGCGCCGACCATCTCTGAGGTGGCGCCTCTGGTCTGTAGTCTCTTGGTTCGCCATGGGCAGGCAAAGTGGAGCGAGCAGTCCTTAAAACGGCTCAGGCGCGCAGTGAGCGCAGGCGAGGCAAAGCCCGGACTGCTTGCTGGCGAATCTCGCGCGCCCGAGCGCGGGCCTCGTGCAAGCGACTCGCGGGCACGATGCGCGCTACGGGTGTTGAACGCTGGCGGCGTTGCTGAATGAGGCGAATGACCAGCGGTACCGCGATGATCAAGGCCAGCAGCGGGAGAACGAGCAGCGGACCCGGTGCGCGGCGCTCCTCGGGGGGACGCCCTTCGGCCACAGCCGCCAGCGAAGCCAGGGTCTGATCGTAGATCCGTCGCAGGCCGAGGGGGGCGAAGAGGCGCTCAAAGAAACCCCTGAGGCCACTGCCTCCCTCCCACATCGTCGCGATCCGTACCTGAGCCCGTTGCCCGTCGTCTAGCGGCACCACTGTCCAGGTCGTGACCAGCGAAGAATTAAGGTCGCTCTCCGTCAAGGTCTGGCCCCGTACCGGTTCACTGACGCGCATGCGGTAGAGGCGTTCCCGTCCCCCAGCGCGCAGGCGGAAGCTGACTACCGTGCCCTCGCCCTGGGCTCCCTGCTCGACACGATAGTCTTGAAAATTAGCCGGTAGAATCTGAGGGTGGCGCCCTTTGTAGTCCGCTAAAATCGCGTAGATATCCTCGGGCTTGCCAGGAATGACCTTTTCACTTTGAACAATAATCCGGCTCACAGAACTCTACTCCTTTCCTGGTCCAGCTCTACACCGTCGTCCTAACGAGCATATATGCTGATCCGTCACTTTCCTCTCTGCTCTCAGTATGGACACGCCCCACGACAGACCAATGTATATATAGCGATATACCTGGAGAGAAAGAGACAACCAAAGACAGACTCCGCAATACCCCTGCCAGAGAGGCGGAATGCTCCGAGAGGGGGCTGTGATCGTCCGTCAGGGAAGAGTCGGCGTGGCCGGGGCTGGCAAAGCCGTGGACGAAGGAGAGGGCGTCGCTGGGGGAGTACTGGTACTGCTACTGATGGGCTGGGCCGGCTCGGGCACCACCGACGGCTGGGCGGTGCCTGCAACAGAAGAGACCGTTGGCAGCGGCGATGCCTGCAAGCCACTGACCGTGGCCACGCGAACGGTGATTGAGTTGGCGTCGTCAGGTAGGCGGCTGCCGCTGCCGCTGAGCGCGATCGAGGCGCTCTTGATACCCGGTTGCTGCCTGAGCAGAGCCAGGGCCTCATCTCTCGTCTTCCCCTTGATCAGACTCGCCAGACGTTGCCGCTCCAGGCTATCGAGACGGTAGACCCATATCCCTTCGGCCTGCACGCGGAGACTGATCAGACCCTGCTGCTGCCCATCCAGGGAGACCGACACGATGCTTGTGGCGATCTGGCCCGCCAGGCTATAGCGTGGTCCTGGATGACGCAAGGCGTCATTGGCAAGCAGACTGGCAGCCAAAACGCGAGCTTCCACCTGGTCGTAGACCTCGCCGCTGCAGATGACGCTGACCGTCACTGTCACCGCGGGCACGCGATCGCCCGCCTGGTGATCGGTGCTGGTCAAAGTCGGACACCGGGTTTGACCTGCAAAGCGCTCGTTGGCTGCAGCCCGAGACTGGAGATCTCGCTGGGCCGCTGCGATCAGGCTGGCCTGAAGCGCCATGCTGGCTTGATCGATGTCGCTTTGTTGAACGTACGTATAGGGCTGGGGATCGCTCCCTCCGCTGAAGGCCAGAGGATTTTGCACGGTGATACCATTGCCGCAGCAGGCAACGGCCCGGAAGTCGAAAGCTGGAATATTACCCTGGCTGCCCGGCTGGATAGCATGGGCCGGAACGCTGGCGCTAGCCTCCATAGGAGGCATGGCTGCCGCCAACTGGGCCGTCTCATCGGTCATCACCTCGACCCCACTTTGATCGCTCAGGACAGTCCCTTTCGGCACGCTTTGGGGCACGGGCAGGGCATTGTAGAAAGTAAGAACGCCCTCGGCCCGTGAAGCGGGCCTGACGCCATGCCCACTGGCTGGCACCTGGCGGCTCTGACGCAATTCGGCAGAGGCCAACAGTCGGGCGCTGATCTGGTGACGGGCAGGATTGGCCGGGAGACCAGGTTGTCCGCTCAGCGTATAGAGCTGCTTGAGAGGGCGCGCCTCCGGAACAAGGGTGACACTGGCAGCGGTGGCCGCCCCGCCAAAGAGCTGGGTCAGCGGGATCACGACCAGACTGGCCAGCAGGAGCAGCCCAATGGCTATGCCAGAGAGTAACCAGCCTCGTCGACTGGCCAGGGGACCCCAGCGGGCCTGGTTCCCGCGTGTGAACAGAGGAGGTAGACGACGACTGACTGCCGGTAGGAGGGAAGGCAAGGCTCCTCGTGGGCCAGAGGGGACCGCTGGTTGTTCAGCTCCTGGGATAGCTGGAGCTGGGCCGGCTGACGTCTCAAGGTCCGCCGGTGGCTCTGCCTCCCTGGCGGAGGCTGGCTTGGGGAGCGACTGGGGCTGCTCGCCGGGAGGCTGGCTCTCAGCTTCAGCCAGCGCGGGCTGTTGCAGGCGGACTGCCGCAGCATAGTCTCCTAGCGAGGGGTAGAGCGGAAAGCGCTGCTGGCGTGCGTAACTGGCTACTTTCGAGCCGGGCTGGACAACAATGATGATCTGGCTCTGCAGCTCGCGCTGCAGCTCCCGCAGCCCTTCAAAATCGACCTTGCGGTAGAAAGACTTGTTCTCGGCTGGCAGAAGCAGAACGATGTGCCCGCGTCCCAGCTTCTCCTGGGTCAGAATGGCGGTGAGCACGCTCTGGCGCGTATCGTCTGGTCGCACCTCGATAATGCCGATCGTCTGGCTGCGCAGGATCTCTGGCTGGGGCTGCTCAGCGCTGTTGTACTCTTTCATCGCTCATGCCTCCTTGCTCTCTGCCAAGCCCAGCGCAGGCTCGTAGTAGCTTGCTGCCTGGATTATGGACTTGAACGCTTGCTTTGTCAAGTAGCAAAAGGAGAAAACTCGTGACTGTTCCAGCGTAAATACTCTACATGATCAATATGACCCTCGACTGCCAGCGCGGCAGTGTAGGACGGGGACGGCTCGAGAGACAGCAAAGACCAGCGCTGGGGAGCCTGAGGATCTTCGGAGCTGGCCAGCAATCTAGGGGGAGAGTCGGAGGTCAGCGAGACCTCGAAGGCGGAGAGCGAGAGCGAGAGGCCCTGACCGCGGGCCTTGACATAGGCCTCTTTGCGCGTCCAGCAGCGGAAAAAGGCCGCTCGCTTCTCTTCATGGGCCAGGTTGAGGAACGTGCGATACTCTGAGGGCGCGAAGTAGCGGGCGGCAAGCTGCTCCAGCTCGTCCTCTGGGAGCGGGCGCAGAAATTCAAGGTCAACCCCAATAGCGCGCTCGCACGTCAGCGCATAGAGGGCAAGCCCCTCGGAGTGCGACAGATTGAAAGTCAGGGCTGGTCGAGAGCTAGCTGGCGCGGGTTCCAGCTCTGGCTTCCCCCAGGGATTGGTGCGCAGGCGCAGCTCCTGGGGCCCAAGCCCAAGGTAGCGGCTCAGGATGAGGCGCAGGATCGCCCGCGCCGCCACAAACTCTCGGCGGCTCTCCGCTGAGAGAAAACCAGCAGCACGTTGCTGCTCGTCGGGGGCCAGCACTGCAGCCAGGCGCGCCACCGTGGCTGATGGGAGGGCCAGCGAGGTGCACCAGAGGTGGACCTCGCCAGGTGCAAGATAAAAATCAGTTGGTCTCGTCGGCCAATCCTGCCAGGTAAGAACGCTGCTCATCCAGAGGTCCCTTCCTTCTCCGGCGCCAGGTAAGAAGTGGGGCGTCGCAGGCTCGCGGCCAGCCTCTCATTGGAAGCTGGCGGGCGCCTTGCCAGGGCTTGCTTGTCTTGGTTTACTCCCCACTCATTACAGACGCGGCGGCGGGGCTAGCTGTTGCAGGGCTTGCCTCGACTGAACAGGAGAAAGCAGATGCGAGGCATGCTTCCCATTGCTGCCAGCCGGCTAGAGAGCTGGCTGTACTACGAAAGTCTTTTTCTGGACTTGACAGCAGCGGCAAAACATGGTATAAATCCCAAAAAAGCAACCCATCCTAAGCGCGAAAGGCGTCGCGGGATGAGTAGCGGCCCGGCCGCATCCAGAGAGCGAACGGCTGGTGAGAAGTTCGTATGCCGGTGGGTCGTGAAGAAGGTCCCGAAGCCGCGAGAAGAAATCGTCCGCGCGTTCGTTGCCTGGGCGGCGGACGAGAGTAGACCTCTGCCGGAAGCCCCCGTTAACGGGCAGGAGTGCAGTCTCGCTCACATGGACTCAGAGTCTCGATGAGGAGTCGGTGAGCCAGAACGTTGCACTTGCCGAGGTCGCTACCGCGAGGTAGCGGCGAATGAAGGTGGTACCACGAGAGCCACATCTCACTTGTGCTCTTCGTCCTTTCGGGGATGAAGAGTTTTTTTGTTGCCAGGCTCCTCTGGCGGCGGATGGGCCATCTGGCCTGGTCTGGCCGTCCCCGCCGCGGGCGGAGGAGCGCGCGACGAAAAGGAAGGCAGCAGGATCCTGACGGCGGGAGCCTGCACGGTAGTTCAGAGACCGCGCTGTTTGCTGGTGTCGGTCATTGCTCAACAACTCACATAGGAGAGGGCGCTGAAGGGGACAGGTAGCGGTTCCTCCGATAGCCAGAGAGCGAGCGGCTGGTGGAAAGCTCGTCTGTCGTGAACCGCGAGAAAGACCCTGGAGCTGCGAGAAGAAATCGTCCGCGCGTTCGTTGCCTGGGCGGCGGACGAGAGTAGACCTCTGCCGGAGGCCCCCGTTAACGGGCAAGAGCACGCTGAGGTGCTCGCTGAGGCCGGTGCGCAGGAGTGCCGGCGAATGAAGGTGGTACCGCGAGAGCTATCGACTGCAATCAGTGACGCTCTTCGTCCTTCAAGCTGAGAAGGGGCGAAGAGCGTTTTTGTTTAGATATCGTTGACGGTCATCTCTGAAAAGGAGAGCTGAATTAAGAAGGCAGCCAGTCAGGAGGAGAGAAGATGAGTCAGTTGATCGCGCTCTGTCCAGAATGTGAGGCAGAAATTGATCTGCAGAACAGGCTTGTAGGCGAGATCGTCTATTGTCCCGATTGCAATGCCGAGCTGGAGGTCACCGACCTGGACCAGCCGGCGGTGGCGCTGGCGCCGCGTGTTGAAGAGGATTGGGGTGAATAGACCATGAGGCTGGCAATTCTGACCTCGCGCATTCGGGTTGAGGAGAAGCTGCTGATCGAGGCAATGCGCCAGCGCGGCATTGCCTTCGACCTGCTCAACGATGGCGAGCTGCTGCTCGATCTGGCGCGGCCCGATGAGCGCTGGCGCTCCTACGATGCCGTACTCTGTCGCAGCGTAAGCCAGTCCCACGGCCTGGCCGTGGCCCAGGTCCTGGAGAGCTGGGGACTGCGCGTCTTCAATCGCCCGGCCACAACGGCTATCTGTAACGATAAGCTTCAGACCACGCTGGCCTTGCTGCGCGCGGGCATCCCCACGCCGCGCACGCTCCTGGCCTGCAGCGCCGAGAGCGCTCTGCGGGGGATCGAGGCATTGGGCTATCCGGCGGTCATCAAGCCAACTACTGGCTCCTGGGGGCGCCTCCTGGCCCGTGTCAACGATCGCGACGCCGCTGAGGCCGTGCTGGAGCATCGCGAGACGCTCGGCTCCTATCAGCATCACCTCCACTACATCCAGGAGTACGTGCCTAAGCCGCAGCGCGATATCCGGGCCTTTGTCGTAGGAGAGCGCACGATTTGCGCCATCTATCGCACAAGCGAGCACTGGATCACTAATACAGCCCGCGGTGCGCAGGCCAGCAATTGCCCAGTCTCCCCCGAGCTTGATGCCCTCTGCGTGCGGGCCGCCCAGGCGGTCGGCGGTGGGATTTTGGCCATCGATCTCTTAGAGGATGAAGAGCGTGGCCTGCTGGTTAACGAGATCAACGCGACGATGGAATTTCGCAATAGCATTGCCCCTACGGGGGTCGATATTCCCGGCGCGATGCTGGACTATATCGAGCAGTACGTGATGCAAGGAGCGGAGCGATGAGTCAGGTGCGTGTGGCGATCGTGGGCGGCTCGGGCTATACGGCGGGTGAGTTGTTGCGCCTGCTGCTCTTCCATCCCCGGGTGGAGATTGCCCAGGTAGCTTCGGAGAGCCATGCTGGCCAATACGTTCATAGCCGGCATCCCAATCTGCGCAAGCTCTGCGGCCTTCGCTTCTGTCATTCTGATGACCTATCGACCTGCGACGTCCTCTTTCTCTGCCTGCCGCATGGAGCGGCGATGCAGGCTATTGAGCGCTATCGCGCGCTGGCGCCAGTGGTGATCGACCTCTCGGCGGATTTTCGCCTCCGCTCACCCGAGCTTTATGCGCGCTGGTATGGGAAGGAGCATCCGCAGCCGGAGCTACTAGCTCAGGCCGTCTATGGCCTGCCCGAGCTGCATCGGCAGGAGTTGCGCGAGGCCACGCTCATCAGCGGCACAGGCTGCACGGCCACCGCTGCCATTCTTGGGCTTGCCCCGCTCTACCGGGCGGGCCTTGTTGAGCCGAGACTGCCCCTGGTGGTCGAGGCAAAGGTTGGTTCCTCGGCGGCAGGTGCCACCCCAGGTCCGGGTAGTCACCATCCCGACCGCAGCGGGGCGGTGCGCTCCTTTCAGCCGACTGGTCACCGCCACAGCGCCGAGCTGATCCAGGAGCTGGGGGCGTTGGCTGGTGGTTCCTGGCAGCAGACCTTAGCCTTTTCGGCGACCGCGGTCGAGCTGGTGCGCGGCGTGCTGATCACTGCCCACGTCTTTTTGACTGGCGATCTGGATGAGCGGGCTATCTGGCGTCTCTATCGGGAGGCTTACCGCGATGAGCCATTCATTCGCCTCGTGAAGGAGCGCAGTGGCGTCTACCGCTATCCTGAGCCGAAGATTCTGGCTGGTAGCAACTACTGCGACATTGGCTTTGAACTCGATGCTGCCCAGCGCCGCCTGGTGGTTATGGCCGCGCTGGACAACCTGGTGAAGGGAGCCGCCGGCAACGCCGTGCAGGCGCTCAATTGTCGCTTTGGCTGGGATGAGACCCTGGGGTTGACGTTCCCGGGGCTGCATCCGATCTGATCTGAGGTCCGTTCGCTCATCAGAAGAGAACGAAGGAGGCACGGGCATGACTCTCGTTGTGAAGATTGGCGGCGGTGCCGGTATTGACGCGACGCCGGTTGTTGAAGAGATCGCGCACCTGGTTGCTGAGGGAGAGCGGGTAGTGCTGGTGCACGGTGGCTCGCAGCTTACCAATGAGTTGAGCGAGCGACTGGGCCATCCGCTACAGGTGCTCACGGCTCCCAATGGTATGACCAGCCGCTATACCGATGCCGAGACCCTACGTATTTATGCCATGGCGGTGGCTGGCCAGATCAATACCGAGCTTGTGGCGCTTTTGCAGCGGCGTGGGGTCAACGCGCTGGGTCTAGCCGGAGTCGATGGGCGCCTGCTGCTTGCACGGCGTAAGACGGCCCTACGGGCGGTCATGCCGGATGGGCGCGTGCGGGTGGTGCGCGATGACTACAGCGGGCAAATCGAGAGGGTAAATGCTTCGTTGCTAGAGCTGCTGCTGGGGGCGGGCTATACGCCGGTGGTGGCGCCGCTGGCCTTGGGACTGGAGGGAGAGCGCTTGAACGTTGATGGCGATCGCGTGGCGGCTGCGATCGCGGCGGCTCTGGGAGCGGAGACGCTGGCGATTCTGACCAATGTGCCGGGGCTGCTGCGTGATCTGGCCGATCCGGGCAGCGTTGTGCCTCTGATCGCCTCCCATGAGCTGGAGCGCTATCTGCCTTATGCCCAGGGGCGCATGCGGAAAAAGCTGCTCGGCGCTCAGGAGGCCCTGGCCGGTGGCGTGCGCCGCGTCTACATCGGCTCCGGCTCGCTGGCAACCCTACTGGCGGGTCAGGGAACGCTCATCAGTGCCTCCCCGGCTCTGGGCGAGGCCGAAGCTGTTTCTTCCTCCTGCCTTCCGGCCCTATCAGCGGAGGTGCGGCGATGAGCACCCTTAGCGAGCCGGTCACTGCTTCCGAGACGCTCATGGAGCTGGAGCGCGCCTATAGCAGCGGCGTCTACAACAAGCGTCCGGTGGAGATCGTGCGTGGTGCGGGGGCACTGCTCTGGGATGCCAATGGGCGCTGTTATATCGACTGCGCCTCCGGTCATGGGGTGGCCAACATTGGACACGGGCGAACGGAGATCGCGGCGGCGCTGGCTGCTCAGGCCCAGCGCCTGATCACCTGTCCCGAGAGCCTCTACAACGACGTGCGCGCCGCCCTGCTGGAGCGTCTGGCTGGCGTGATGCCCTCTGGCTTGAGGCGCTTCTTCCTCTGTAACAGCGGGGCCGAGGCCGTCGAAGGAGCCATCAAGTTTGCCCGTCTGGCAACCGGACGACCGGGCATCATTGCGACGCTGCGCGGCTTCCACGGGCGTACCTTTGGGGCGCTCTCGGCCACCTGGGAGCGTAGCTATCGCGAGCCGTTTGCGCCGCTCGTACCTGGTATCACGCATGTACGCTATAACGATCTGGCGGCGGTAGAGCGTGCGCTTGACGAGCAGACGGCGGCAGTGCTGATTGAGCTGGTTCAGGGAGAAGGCGGCGTTCATGTGGCCGACCCGAGCTACGTAGGCGAGCTGGCCAGGCTCTGTCGGGAGCGGGGAGTCCTGCTGATCGTCGATGAGGTGCAGACCGGCTGTGGGCGCACGGGGCGGTTCCTGGCCTGCGAGCATTATGGGCTGCAGCCAGATCTGCTCTGCCTGGCCAAGGGGATTGCTGGCGGGCTACCAATGGGAGTAGTTGCGCTGGGCGAGCGCGTGGTCGCCAGCGGGCGTCTCGTTCCGGGTGTCCACGGAAGCACCTTCGGCGGCAACCCGCTCGTCTGCGCGGCGGCCCTGGAGACGCTCAACATCCTGGAACGCGAGGGACTGGCCGCAAGAGCGGCGCGCCTGGGCCAGCATGCTCTGGAGCGGCTGCGGGCTCTCGAATCGCCGCTGATCCGTGAAGTACGGGGTCTAGGTCTCTTGCTCGGCATCGAGCTGCGCACGCGCGTCCAGCCCTATCTGGAAGCCCTGCTGGAGCGCGGGGTACTGGCCCTGCCGGCGGGTCCCAATGTCATCCGCCTGCTGCCGCCTCTGGTTATTAGCCAGGAGCAGCTTGATCAGGCCCTGGACCGCCTGGCGGAAGTCTTGCAAGCCGGGCAGCCGGTGGCTGCGGCGGCTCCGTCCACTGTGGAAGCTGCGGCCCGCGCTGACGCTGCTCCCGCGGAATTGGCGCCGGAGGTTGAGCTGCTCTATCGCATGGTAAGCATTCCAAGTCTCTCGGGCCAGGAACGTTCCCTGGCGACCTGGTTAGCCGGCTACCTGCCGCGTCTGGGCCTGCGGGCCACCCTGGATGAGGCGGGCAATCTGATTGCCACGGTTCCCGTGGCTGCCGGGTTCGCCCAGCGGGAGCCGCTGCTCTTGCTCGGTCACATGGATACGGTCCCTGGTGCTATTCCGGTCACCTTGCGCGAGGGGAAACTCTACGGGCGTGGCTCCGTTGATGCCAAAGGCCCTCTGGCGGCCTTTCTGGCTGCGGCGGCCCGTCTGGCGAGACGCCGCGATCTGCGGCGCCCAATTGTGGTCATCGGGGCCGTCGAGGAAGAGGCGGCAACCTCCCGAGGAGCGCGCGCCGTTGTTGACCGCTATCGTCCCTACGCCTGTATCATCGGTGAGCCGAGCGGCAGCCGGGCGGTGACACTCGGCTACAAAGGGCGGTTGCTCGTCGAGGGGCACGTCGTGCGTCCCTGTGGTCATAGCGCCGGGCCACGCCAGACGGCGGCGGAAGAGGCAGTGGCCTTCTGGGAGCGGGTCAAGCTGCATGCGGAGGAATGGAACCGCCTTCATGGTGGCGGCTCTCCTTTTGCGGCGTTACAGCCGGTGCTGCGTAGCATCGAGAGCGACCAGGATGGTCTGCATGAATGGGCAAGGCTGCGAATCGGCTATCGCCTGCCGCTGGCCTGTTCAGCAGGGGAGCTGCGTGAGGAACTGCGGCGTTGGGCGATGGAGGCCGGGCTAGAAGTCGACTTCAGCGGCGAGGAAGCTGCCTTCCAGGCACCGCGCACGACCAGGCTGGTGCGCGCCTTTGTGCAGGCCATGAGGGCAATGGGTATCCAGCCTGCCTTTAAGGTTAAGACCGGCACCTCCGACATGAACGTAGTTGGGCCGGTCTGGGGACCGGAAATTGTGGCTTATGGTCCCGGTGATGCGCGCCTGGATCATACGCCCGAGGAACACCTTGCTGTGGAGGAATATATGGAGGCCATTGCCGTACTGGAGCGCGTGCTCACGAGCCTGGCCCAGGACATGGCTGGAGGGAAGGAGGGAGAGCAGTGAGACGACCGCTGTCTATTTTGGATACGACCCTGAGAGAGGGAGAGCAGTTTGCCGGCGCCTTTTTCAATCTGGAACAGCAGATCACCATCGCGCGCATGCTCGATGCCTTTGGCGTTGACTTTATAGAGGTGCCCTCGCCGATCGCCTCGCCTCGCATTCGCGAGGCGATCGAGCAGCTCTGTGCCCTGGGACTGCGCGCGCGCATTGTGACTCATGTGCGTTGCGTCGAGGCCGATGTTGAGGCGGCTCTGGCGACGCCGGTAGCTGGCATCAATCTTTTCTACGGTACCTCACCCGAACTGCGCTCCTATAGCCACGGCAGGCGCATCGAGCGGATCATCGCCGATGCCGTGCCTCTCATTCAGCGCATTCGGGCGGCGGGACGCTACGTCCGCTTCTCTGCTGAGGATGCCTTCCGCAGTGATCTGGTCGACCTGTTGACCGTCTTTGATGCCGTGGTAGAGGCTGGAGTGGAGCGTATCGGACTGCCGGACTCGGTCGGCATTGCCACGCCGCGCCAGGTGGAGCGCATCATTCATCTCTGTGCCGAGCGCTATCCTCACGCAGGCATTGAATTTCACGGCCACAACGATAGTGGCTGCGCCATTGCCAACACCGTGGCCGCCTATGAGGCCGGAGCCGACTGCCTGGATGTGACCGTCCTGGGGATCGGTGAGCGCAACGGCATCGCCTCCCTCAGCGGCCTGGTGGCCCAGCTCTACCTCCATTATCCCGAGGCCCTGCAGGGACGCGATTTGAGACAACTGGCGCCTCTCGATGACTATGTTGCTCGCTGTCTTCATCTGCCTATTCCATTCAATAACCCAATTACGGCGCCATATGCTTTTACCCATCGGGCTGGTGTCCATACGCGGGCCATTCTCAACAACCCTCGGGCCTATGAGATCCTCAATCCGGAGGACTTCGGCCTGGAGCGGCGAGTAGACCTTGGTTCGCGCTTCACGGGCAGCCATGCTATCGCTCATCGGGCGGCGGAGCTGGGGCTGCAGCTCAGCGATGAGGAGGTGCGTGAGTTGACCTGGTCGCTGAAGACTCGCGCTGAGGAGGGACCGCTTTCGCCAGAGGCGGTCGATGCCTTTATTCAATCCTGGTATGAAGAGCAGAGGAGTACCGCATGGGAACGCTAACGGAAGAGATCTTTAGCCATAAACTGGGCCGGCCTGTGAGTGCCGGTGAGATCGTTATCGTCGACGTCGACCATGTCATGAGCCACGACACGACCTCGCCGCTGGCCATTCAAGCTTTTCGCAAGCTCACGGGCGAGCGTGGGGGACGGGTCTTTGATCCGGCTCGGGCCCACATCGTCTTCGATCACATTGTGCCAGCGGCCACGGTGGCTGCGGCCACCTTGCAGCGTGACATTCGTGTCTTTGCCCGTGAGCAGGGTATCCAGATCCTACAAGAGGGCATCTGTCATCAGGTGATGCCGGAGCGCGGCTTTGTGGCTCCGGGTGAGATTATCGTTGGAGCCGACAGCCATACCTGCACCTACGGCGCGCTTGGGGCCTTTGCTACGGGCATGGGGTCCACCGATATTGGCGTTGCCTATGCCACGGGGAGAAGCTGGTTCCGCGTGCCGGAGACCATCAATGTGCGGCTGACAGGTCGTCTGCAACCCGGCGTCTACGCCAAAGATGTCACCCTGGAGCTGGTGCGCCGCATTGGGGTGGATGGCGCTAACTATCGAGCCCTCGAGTACAGTGGTCCCCTGGTTGAGGCTATGTCGATCAGTGAGCGTTTCACGCTCTGTAACATGGCGATCGAGATGGGGGCCAAGACCGGCCTGGTGGCGCCCGATGCCACGACCGAGGCCTGGTTACGCGGACGCGTTGATCGCAGCTATCCGATGTTGCGGCCCCAGAATCCGCGCTATGAGCGCGTAGTCGAGGTTGACGTTTCGGAGCTGTCGCCGCTGGTGGCCTGCCCGCCCGACGTCAACAACGTGGTGCCGGTTGAGCAGGTCGAGCATATTCAGATCGATCAGGTGTTTCTGGGAACCTGCACCAATGGCAGGCTGGACGACTTGGCGATCGCTGCCTCGATTCTGCGCGGTCGCAAGATTCATCCTAACACGCGCATGGTGGTCATACCGGCCTCGCGCGAGGTCTATCTGGAGGCTCTGCGTCTGGGCTACATCGAAATCTTTATCCAGGCGGGGGCCTCGGTTGGAACGCCCGGCTGCGGGCCTTGCATCGGTCGCCACTTTGGCGTACTCGGGCCTGGTGAGCGGGCTTTGACGACGATGAATCGCAATTTTACTGGGCGCATGGGTGACCCCACGGCAGAGATCTATCTTGGGAGTCCGGCGACAGTGGCGGCCACGGCCATCACCGGGCATATTACTGATCCGCGTCCGTTTCTGGCCTGAGCCTGATCCACTGCGGACACTCTCGCGAGCGCAGGAGCAGGCGAGTAGCTGAAGGAAGGAGTAGCGAGCATGGGACGTATCTGGAAGCTCGGCGATAATATCAATACCGATGTCATTATTCCTGGACGGTACAATGTGACGACCGATCGGGCACAACTGGCAAAGTACTGTCTTTGTGAGATTCTTCCCGAATTTGCGACGCAGGTGCGCCAGGGCGACATTATCATGGGAGGACATAATTTTGGCTGTGGCTCCTCGCGCGAGCATGCGCCGGCGGCTATTCAGGCCAGCGGGGTCAAGGCCGTGGTGGCACGCAGCTTTGCGCGCATTTTCTATCGCAATGCCATCAACATTGGCCTGCCGGTGCTCATCTGTGAGGAGGCGGTTCTGAACAGCGAAGACGGGCAGGAGGCCGATGTTGACCTGGAGCGTGGGCTGATCACCAACCTGACAACCGGTCAGCAGTTTCAGGCTCAGCCGTTGCCGCCCTTTATTGCGAAGATCGTGGAGGCCGGCGGCATCATTGAGTATATCCGCCGCGAGGGGACGCTGCGATGAGGGCCGCTATCTTCCGTCGCCAGCTTGCTGATGGGGAACAGCCCTTGATTTGTGTGGTAGCGGGCGATGATGCGGCGCCAGAGGTTGTCTGGCCCACGGTTGAGATATTGCGTCGGCTGGTGCCGGAGCTACGCTTTGTTGAGGGAAGCAGCGGGCGCGAGGCTCAGGAGCGCTACGGGAGCGCTTTCCCGCAGGAGACGCGGGAGCTGATTGACCGCGCTGTCTGTACGCTCTTTGGGGCCAGTGGGGGACCAAGCCGGCCCGTGCTCTGGTATTTGCGCTGGGGCAAGGAGACGCGGGTCAACATTCGTCCCGTACGCTGGCAGCCAGGCTATCGCAGTCCGCTGCGTGAGCCGGAGCGCGTCGACTACGTTATTGTGCGCGACAATCTGGAGGGGATGTATCCGCCGCGCGAAGGGGATCTGTCTGAGCTGGCCGCCTTGCCGAGCAGCAGAACCTGGTGGCTGCCACCCCCGGTCGATCGGCAGGGGGCCTATGCGCTGCGTATCTGCACCGATGAGCAGATGGCCTATGTGGCGCAGGCTGCCTGCGAGCTGGCGCTCTGGCGTAAGGCTCAGGGCTATCGTGGTCGGGTGACCCTGGGGGCCAAGTATTCGATTCAGCCGCGCACCGATGGACGCTTTCGCGAGATTGTGCGCGAGACGGTGCGTCGCTGTGGGGAGTTGGAGTATCAGGAGTTCCTGATCGATGATCTGGCGCGGCGCATGGTGGCTGAGCCTGAGAGCCTGGATGTAGTTGTGCTCTCGAATGAGCATGGCGATATTCTGGCGGATATGGCCGCCGGCTGCATTGGGGGCCTTGGTTTGGCACCAAGCGGTTGTTATGGTCCCGCTTATGCCTATTTTGAGCCGGTGCATGGCTCGGCTCCGGATCTGGCGGGTAAGGGGGTGATCAACCCCACGGCCATGCTGCTTTCGGGCGCTATGTTGCTGGATTATCTTGGCTATGAGGAGCAGGCTCAGCGTCTTGCCGGGGCGGTCGCCGAGGTCTATCGGCGAGGACAGGCGCTACCTCCCGACCAGGGAGGCACGGCTACAACGGCTGAATTCGTGGAAGCGGTGAGGCAGGTTCTTTAAGGTCAAGTTAAGTTAAGTAGAGTAGAGAAGAAGGGGAGCGCGCTCTGCCGAGTCCGGCTGGTATTCCAGGGTGTCGAGAACTCGGGAGCGCGCTCTTTTTGGTCGGTTGGTTGGAGAGCCGCGAAGCGCAGAGCGATTCGCCAACCAGCCAGCCGGACCGGGGATGATGAACCGCGCTGGTCAGGTGAGGAAGCGTAGAGGGGCCAGGATCCATTCGCTGAGGCGCACGTACCAGGGGCGCTCTTCCCAGTCCTCGAGGCTTAGCTCGAAGGCGTTGGTCTTGTCGTATTTGAAGAGAACCTCCATCTGGCGGGCCAGATCGCCGTTGTAGATCTCGACGTTGATCTCGTAGTTGCCTATCGAGCTGAGGCGGTCGAGATTGGCGGTGCCGATGGTTGACCATTCGCCGTCGATGGTGCAGGTTTTGGCGTGGAGCATGTGGCGATAGCCGAAGATGCGGATGCCGGCCTTGAGGCATTCGCTGAAGTGGCTGCGCGAGAGCCAGTCGGCGATGATGTGGTTGGACATCCAGGGGACGAGAATCTCGACGTCGACGCCACGCCGGGCGGCAGCCTTGAGGGCGTCGAGCAGAATGGAATCGGGAACAAAGTAGGCGTTAGTGAGGTAAATAAACTTCTGGGCGCGGTCGATGGCCTCGATGTACATGTCACGGATGGGGAACATGAGGCGCATGGCGCTGGTGCCGCGCACGTTGATGAGCGGGTTGAAGCAGCGCGGGTGGCGCCTGGTGATGCGTTCATAGGCGGGTACGTGCTGGTTCCAGAAGTCGACGAAGGACTGGGCCAGGTCGGCGGCGGCTGGCCCGCGGATGCGCAGGTGGGTGTCGCGCCAGCTGGTGGCGTAGGTTTCGCCGATGTTGTAGCCACCGATGAAGCCGATTTTGCCGTCGACGACGAGTAGTTTGCGATGGTCGAGAGCATAGCGTCGCGGATCGAAAAGATGCCAGGGGTAGCGGAACGCCTGGTACTGGAGCACATGAATGGTGGGAGGGAAGATTTTGAATTTGCGCGGGACGACCAGGTTGGCGAACCAGTCGAAGATGACGTAGACGGCAACGCCTTCTTCGGCTTTGCGAATGAGGTGTTCTTTAAAGGCGCGGCCAACGCTGTCGTCTTTCCAGATATATGATTCCAGATAAATGGTTTCTTGAGCGGAGTCGATGGCGGCGAGCATATCGTCGTAGAGGTCGCGCCCGTAGTCGTAGAGCTGCAGGTGGTCCTGTCCGATGGTGACCTCGGCAAAGCGCGTGTGTGGGAAGCCGCCCTGGGGAAGGTAGCGCTTGCGCTGACGCGAGATAACTTGCAGGATGATCAGGGTGATGGCCTGGGCGCTGAGGATGGCCCCCACGGTGCGTAGGAGCAGGCGCTTAAGGGAGAAGTGGCGTGCGAGGGAGATGAGCAAGGCCATCGCTATGCTTGTTGGGCTGCTGCGCTCTCGATGCTCTCTATGCCTCATGTGGTTTTCTCCGTTCGTACTGTCTGTGAGGATGGCTGTTGTGTGTTCTCTCTGGCTGGTTCATAGGCTCTCGGTCCGGCCCAGTCCGGCCCGGCTGGTCCTGCTAGTGCCGATGGCGGCTGGCTGAGGTACCCCCGTTGTCCTCTGCTGTTCCCGGCTGCCTTGATATGATAGCGTACTTTGCCCCCTCGGGGAAGGTGAGAATGGAGCAGGGGTGAAATTCTCCGGCTCGTTACTGCCCTTATGAGAGAGGACACCTTTTACTCTCTAGCCATAACTCGCTCATGCTTCCGCATAGGTATTGCTGGTCACTTGTGTAACGATAGATTGCCAGATTTTCATATGTAAGGTATATTTACACGTCGTAGGGGTTGAAAAAGTGGCGAGATTTTTTAGTAAAAAATAGTGATCCTATTCAGGGTAACGTAGTTGGTTGATAGGTGTATTAGTGAAATTCATAAAAATTTGTGAAGAAAATCATATACCCCTTTGAAGTGGGAGGGCTATAACTATGCTATACTCCTATTGCTTGCCGGGTAGGGCAGCTAGAGAGCGCTGTAGACATCAGAAGGAGGTAGTGCAGCTGTGGCCTATGCGCTGGTAGCGCTCGACACCGATCGTATCAAAAACTACGTCTTCAGCACCGATCGTCTGAGAGAGATCCGGGGTGCCAGCTCTATCCTCGACCGACTCAACCGTGAGATCATGGGAGCCATCGCCAGGGATCTCGATCCCAACGCGCGGGTGGTCTATGCCAATGGCGGCTCGGGCCTCTTCTTGCTGGCTGAGGACAAATCAGAAGAATTCGTGAGACGAGTCCAGGCCAGATACCGCGAAGAAACCCAGGGTGGGGCTACTGTCACGGGCGCTGTGCAGCGGCTGCCAGCGGAGTTGGCTGAGCCTGATCTCTGGCAGGCTAACCTGCTCCAGCAGCTTGACCTGCTGCGCTACAAGCTGCGCCGCGCCAAGGATTGCCCACCGGCCATCGTGGCCTTGCCGTCTCATCCGCTGCTCCAGCTCTGCGACTCCTGCGGCCTTGCATATGCTGCCGGGCAAAGCCCCTGGAGAGAGCCTCGGGGGGAAGAGCAGCGTTACTGCCCTGTCTGCCTTCAGAAGAGAAGAGAGGATGCTCAGATCAAGAAAAGTATTGACGGCTTGGTGGATGCCAAATTGAGTGGCAAGGCGCTGGACTCTGCTCATGGCGCAAAGCAAGCGGTGCTTTGGAAGAAGCTGATCGAGTTGCTGCCGCTTGATTACTTCCAGGAAGCTGGCCAGCCGTGCAAACCGGAGCGCCCACGTGATATCGATACCTTGCGCGCCGTTGCCAGCAGTGGTCGAGGTAGTGGTAGTGTCAGAGACTATCTCGGCCTGATCTACGCCGATGGCAACGGTATGGGCAGCAGGATTGAAAAGCTCTCGACCCTCAAACAAATCGAAGAATTCGCCAGCGATATCGACGATGCCATCTACGAGGCCCTGGCGAGCGCAGTCGCCGAACACCTCAAGCCGGTCCCCGTGAAGGGCCTGTTGGATGAGGAGGACAACGAGGAGGAGAATGGTCAGGCAAGACAAGAAGCTCAGCCAAAGGGCGACTATTTCTTTCCCTTCGATGTGCTCTTGCTTGGCGGCGACGACCTGATGCTGCTGACCAGCGGTGATCGTGCCCTTAACGTGGCGCTGGAGGTGGCCCGTGTCTTCCGTGAAAAGGCAGGTAAGCAGCAGGGCACACTCTCAGTGGGGGTAGTTTTTGCCCCATTGAAGTATCCTTTCGGCCTGATGCACGATCTGGCGGAGAATGCGCTCAGGTTCGCTAAGAAGCAGGCCCGGGTGGACCAGTGGCGTGACGCCGGAGATGGCAACGACACGCGCATCAATTTCCTGGTTGTAGCTGGTGCCGGCACTCACGAATTTGACTATCTCTACAAGACCGTCTACTGCAAGCGTGAGGCCGACACTGAATTCCGTGCCACGCTGCGCCCCTATTGGCTCCCCGCGCTGGAGAATCTGCTACAAGCCATTCGCGAGGCGAAGCGCCTGGGTTTCCCGCGCTCCAAGTTGCATCAGCTACGCGAGGCCGTGCTCAAAATGAACCGGACCAGCACCGTTCTCGAGGCTCTGGCGTCCCTGCAGGGCTGCCGCGACAGAGAGCGCGAGTTTCTGCTGAAACGGCTCTATGACTTCAGTCAGCGCTATCTCCTGCGCGGGGACCAGTCGATAGAAAACGCTAGTCTCTTCCAGGGTTTCCCGCGTGTCATTTTCCCCTGGTCGCGGCTTCAAGACCAGGGTCAGTCGGGGCGAGAGATCTACCTGACGCCGCTGCTCGACCTGGTCGAACTCTACGATTTTGTGGCAGCAGAGGAGGGCGAGCGTGAAAGCGAGGACTGACCGTCTGTCGATCGATTACAGACTAACCTTCCTTACCCCTTTCCACTTCGGGACCGGCTTCCGTCAGGGGTTGGTCGATCGCACGATCGCGCGCGATCGGCAGGGCTGGCTCTACGTGCCCGGCGCCACCTTCAAAGGGGTCGTCCGTGAGTGCTGCGAACAGCTGGCCCGCACCTATGAGGAGCTGGCAGAAATGTACCATCTCATGGCTACCCCGCACGATGATGAGCTGGCCCTGCGTGGCCTGGGGGCACGTGTGAGTATGATCACGCGCATCTTCGGCTCGCAGATGTTGCCCGGTACGCTCTTCTTCGACAATGCTCGCCTCTTGACGACCGCGGAGACGGCTCCGACTGCAGGGACAGCATCCACGGCGGAAGGACTGCAAGAGTCTCCCGAAGCCCTGGTAACCCCCTATACGCAGGTGCGCCTGCGGCGCCTTACGCGCACGGCGGTCCCTGGTGCCCTCTACACCAGCGAGTTTGGTCGGCGCCATCTAACTTTCTCCGGCACCATTCGCGGCTGGCTGACCTGCCTGCCTCTTGATGAGGAGCCGCGTAGCCCGACTTACTCGCTGCTGCTCTTGCTCGCGGGCCTGCATCTGGTCGAGCAGCTCGGAGCCAACAAGTCAACGGGAAAGGGGCGTTGTCACTGCGACGTGCTGCGTCTGGAAATCAATGGTGAGGAGTATCCTCCCGAAGAATGGCGCGGCTGGCTGGCGCGTCTCGACGAGCTGATGTACTATTCGACGGCGCAGGAGGATGAAGAATGAAAGCTTTCGCCCTGCTGCTGCAAGCCCGCGCACCGCTGGCCATTCGCGCTGATCATGCCCCCTCTGGCTTTGGTTGCCTGGACTACCTGCCTGGCACGAGCCTGGCTGGTAGCCTGGCTGGTCTGCACCGTCTGCTCTATCCGACCCAGCGTGACGA
>NZ_JBHOQV010000078.1:0-3939 GCF_042408735.1 Thermogemmatispora sp. | reverse complement strand
GGGAGTCGCAAGAGGAAGCAGGAGCTGGTGAGCAACTTCAGGAAGGCGATAGAGCGCTGGCCGGGGGAGAAGAGGGTAGGGGAGCTGAGCGAGCTGCTGCTGTGGGTATGAGGGCGGGCGAGCGAAGGCAGCGAGAGGAGCAGGCCATCAAGGCGGAAGAAAGCTGCTCTCCCACCCCCTTGCCACGTAGCCCGACCGACCACCGTCATCCACATATCAATACAAAGAATGTCATCGGGGAGGGCTATCCTGCCGTCTCGGGCGCGCTCTCTCCGTAGCGATAGACGAGGATACGCTCCATACGGCGCAGCGCCGGATGAACCTCCATGATACGAGTCTGGGCCCTCCACCAGAGCGGAAAGCGCGAGAAGGCCACCACCTCGCTGGGCCTGAACTCTCTGACCAGCTCAAGCCTGGCCTCAAGCTGCTTGAGGTCCTGGGGATCATCCAGACCCCAGCGAAAGGTTGCCCCTGTCCCTCCAACGTTAGAGCCTGCACGCCTCACCATCATCCTGTTGCAGGCATCGAAGATCACCTGGCCTCTCGGGAAATGATCCACCACCGCCGTCAGGAGAGCCTTCACCTCCGCTTCGCTCAAGTAGGGCAGGACTCCCTCGGCGATCAGCAAGCCGGGCCGGGCCCTGGGCACCTCCGTCAGCCAGGCTAAGTCGGAGAGCGGCGCCCCGATCAGGTGATAAGAGCTGCCGCCATCGGGCAACAGTTGCCGGCGCAGCTCAATCACATCCGGGTAATCCACATCGAACCAATCCACCGTCGCTGGCGGATCAACGCGGAAGAACCGGCTATCCATACCGCAGCCCACATGAAGCACGACGGCACTCGGATACTCTGCCAGAAAACGCCGGGTCAGCAGATCGAAGGTCGCCGCCCGCGTCGCAATGATGGTACAGCCAATCTTGCGCCATATCTTCCAGGAACTGATCCCGGTCAGCGTCCGGCTCATGTCGTAATCGATATGGCGCATGGCCTCCTCAGCCCAGGGATCGCGCAGAATAGGCTGCTCCCACTGGCTTTGAAGAGCCTTGCCATTGAGCATCATGAGCATGGTTTCTTTTTCTCTGGTAAAAGCACTCTTCTCGGTAGACATCGCTGGCTCCTGTGGTTCATAGAAGGCGGCCTCGAAGGACAACGCCTTGCCCTGACAGGCCACAAGGCGGCCCCTGGCGCCTGGCATCGGAGATTCGACTGGCTGGAGCGACCGACCAGACGGGCACTCGCTCGCCAGATCCTATGCCTGAAGGCGTGGGGACCAGTCGCCGGCCTATCTTACTCCTACGACTAACGCAGAAGCAAGGGCCGATCTCAACTCAACAAGCCGGCCGGCGAAGATGGCTGGCCTGCCTGCCGGTGATAAAAGGAGCCAGAGGGATAGCCTAAAGCAGTCCTGAGCATCGCCTGCCGTCCCAGACCCCGCCAGAGACAGGGCGAGTTGCCCCTCTCCTGGCGCTGAGGAAGGCAGCAATTGGCTCATCGGCTTCATGCCCGTGCACAGCCAGGACCGGCGAGGGCCTGAGCGGCTGTCGCCGAAACGAGCGCGGGACCAGCCACCCCAATGACCAGGTCGAGCGGCTGGCCCCGTGCTCGCTTCAAACTTCGCTCTCGAGGGGAGATATCTGACGCCTCACCCGTGCCACCAGCGGTGCCGGCGAGCCGCAAGCAGGTCTAGCTGCTCAGCCGCTCTCCCCCTCGCGGCTGGCCGCCGAGCGCCCACCTATCCCCCAGTTACCCCTGGGCACCTCGTAAATAATGACGCGCACCTCTTCCATAGGATAGCCCAACTCGCGCCCCGCCGCCTCCGAGAGCTGGCGGATCAAGCGCTCCTTCTGCTCAACGCTGCGGCCCTCCATGATGGTCACCTTCAAGACAAGCATCGACCTCTCCTTTCTCTCAGCGGTGGACCTCTCAAGCGCCCGGCCTGACCGGCCCTGATCCCCCGTCTGGCAGGGTCCCGGACCAACAGCGTACAATAGACCTGTCACCTGGTTCAACCCACCCTCTCCGTCGCTGCTGGCAACGAGCGGGCGCGCCGGTTCCAAAGCCCGACCAGCAAGCTCGCCAGCCGGTCAGCCGGAGAGAGGCAATCCAGCCAGAAAGGAGCCGCCAGGCCGATGCCCATGCTAGAAGTGCTGCGCGCCGCCGACAAACCACTCACCGCTGCGCAGAAGCGGGCCTTTGCCCGCGAAGCAACGCGGATCTTCCGCGAAATCCTGGGAACCCCGCCCGGGCGCCTGCGCCTCTTCTTCATCGAGACCGCGCCGGTAGAGCAGGAAGACCCAGGCGAAGATCCGCCCGCCTTCACCGGCAACCAATCAGCCAGGAGCGAGTGAGGCCAGCGGCCAGAAGAGAGGACGAGGGCGGCAGCCGCCGCCCTGGTTCGGGGCGGGACCGGCGGGCCAGGCTACCCGCGCTCCCGAACCAGGTCCGGCCCGGCCAGGCCGGGCCACCGTCAGGCCGGCGGCCCCTCGAGCGCCAGCTCGCGCCGAAACTCATCAAGATAGACCTGCATGAAGCGCAGGCGCTCTTCTGCCAGAGTGCGCCCCGTGGCCGTTCCCATAGTCTCGCCCAGCCGCAGCAGCTTCGTATAGAAGTGATCGAGCAGATAGCGCCGGTCATCCGGCTCATGGGCAACGGCAAACGGATCGGTCGGATGATAGGGGCGCGTCTCCGGCGTCGCGCGCCTGCTGCCCGTCACCGCCCAGCGCATCACCCCGATCGCTCCCAGGCCATCGAGCCGATCAGCATCGCGCACCACGCGCGCCTCCAGCGTCTGTGGCTCCACTCCTCGACTAAAGCTGTGAGCCAGCACCGCATGCAGAATCGCCGCGCTCTCCTCAGCCGGCACCCCGTGAGCAGCCAGCACCTCGCCGGCCAACTGATACGAGAGATCGGCATGATGCCGTTGCCCCTGGTGGCCAGGCCCTTCCCCACCCTGGGCGCCCTCTGGGAGCGCGCGCCCCAGATCGTGCAACAAGGCCGCCATCCCCACCACAAACGGATCCGCTCCCTCGCGGCGCGCGATCGCCAGCGCCAGCCGATAAACACGCTCTATATGGTCCCAGCCGTGAGCCAGATCGACGCTCCCCAGGCTCAAAAAACGCTCCTCCACCTCGCGGTAGACCTGAGCTAGCACGGCCTCCTTATCGAAAGCCACGGTCATCGTCTCGCTGTCTTATCCTTTCTAACTGATCGGGCCAGCCAGCTCGCCGCTGACCTTCCCTACCAGGGCCAGCCGAACCAGGGACAGGCGCACCACCTCTTGCCTTGCCTTGCCTCGCCTCGCCTCACCTGCCTCCCTCCTCCAATCGGACCCCCCGCCTGGCCCAGTCCCGCGCTCGCGGCCCCAAGCAGATCCATTCTACACTTTGTCCCCAGCCAGCGTGAACCCTGGCTGGCCACCTCTCCTGCTCTCAGCCTTGCCTGGCCTGCCTGGCTCCCTCCACCCTCGCCAGCCGCGAAAATTTTCAGGGAGACCTTGACAAAGAGGGCTTCCCCCGACTATATTCTATTTGAAACCGCTTACGTAATCGTTTGCGGTACCGATTTCGCTCCAAGCAGGAATGCAAGGAAGCTTCCGCTCCCTCCCCAGCGGCCTGCAGAACCTGCTTGTCGGGTTCTGCAGGGCGAGGGGCGGTAGCCAGCGACACTCGTGCAAGGAAAGGGAAGCACGACGAAGCATGACACCGCACACCATTCGACGACAGAGCCTGCTGTGGGGACGCAAGCGACTGCTGGCGCTGCTGGCCCTGCCCCTGCTGCTGCTGACAGGGCTATTTGGCGGTCAGATGCGGGTGCACGCCGCCAGCTATTGCCAGGTCACCTACAGCGTCGTCAGCCAGTGGCCTGGCGGCTTCAGCGTCAACCTGGTGTTGCAGAACACCGGCAGCAGCCCCTGGAACGGCTGGACGCTGACCTTCACCT
>NZ_JBHOQV010000077.1:0-24475 GCF_042408735.1 Thermogemmatispora sp. | reverse complement strand
CAGACGCAGCAGGAAACCTTCTTCGCTGGTGGCCCAGCCACGACCCAGGTCGTAGAGAGCCAGCGAGCCTCGCGCGCGCCGGAGCTGATAGAGTTGCTCGGCAAGTTGGTAGAGAGCACGCAGCATTTCGCCCAGGGGAGTGACTGGCTCGTTCAGCAGAGCGTCCGCCTCGGCGTACGAGAGACGCTTGATGCTCGTGAAAGAGGTGAGGCTGATACGCGGCTCCCCCGGCTGCCAGCCGGCCTCGAAGGGCAGGAAGAGCGTGAGCGCGGGGCGCCGCTGGCCCTCCTGTAAGCTCAAATGCTCCTCGCTGAGAAGACGCGGAAGGAGCGGGACAGTATGTCGGGAATAGTAGCGTGTAAAGGCACGCTCCCGCGCCTCGTGCTCCAGGGCCGGGGTCAGTTGGGGGGTGACCAGAGAGGCCACATCGGCGATGCTGATCGCTAGAAGGGCCTTCCCATCGGGGAACAGCTCCAGCCACAGGGCATCATCCAAATCGCGCGAGGTCGGCCCGTCGATGGTGATCCCTCTGGCCCTTGGGCGCCCTTCTAAAGCACCGGCAAGCCTCTCGATGGTTGCCCGAGCTTCTGCTCGAGCTTCCTCCGAAAAGCTTTGCTTGCTCCTCTCTTTATCTTTTGAATCAGTTATCATCCTACTTCCTCACATTTCACGTCGCTCGGCAGTAGAAAACTCGATGAGTATATTGTATTGTATCACCTATTTAGGAAGCGCAGATAGAACCAAAGACGGTAGACAGGGGTAGGGTCTATCTTGCAGCATATTGCCAGGGAGAGCGGTGGCTGGAAGAGACGCCTTCTTCCGGCTTGCCGCCAGCCGAACCGACGTGGTATCATTTCCCCTGAGAAGGAACCGATCTAGCCGGCTGCCGACAGCAGCTCCTCCCGCTGTTGGAAGGAGGCCGGCGGGCGCAAGAGAGATGGAGCATGGAGCGTGAGTCGGCAGAAGCAGCAGCTCCCGCCGCAGGTGACTTTCTATACGAAAGCGGGCTGCCACCTGTGCGACGAGGCCCGCGAGATGCTCGAGGAGATCGCCAGCCAGGTGGACTTCGATCTGACGGAGATCGATATCCGCGGCAATCCCGAGCTGTTCGAACTATACCGCTATCGCATTCCGGTCGTTATTGTCGATGGGCAGGTGCTGGAGGGGCGCATTGAGTTCCGCGATCTGGCAAGGGCCTTTCACTTGCCTTGAGTATGCCTGATATGTCTAGAGAGACGTCTGTTCAGTGAGTGAGAAGGAGGAGGACCAGGCTCATGGCCGTCGATCAGGGAGTTTCTCAGCTCCCTCAGTCGCTCGCTCGCCCTGCTGCCGTGCCCAGGCCCAGACAGCGCCGCTCATCTCGCCTGAGCGCGCTGGCTAACCACCTGGGTTCCTGGCTGCTGCGCTACTGGGCCCACGTGGTGACCGCGCTGCTGGGGAGCATTGTTCTGCTGGCGGTGAGCGTGCCTTTTTTGTTCTACTTCGGCCTGGATGCGGTTGCCCGCCCCATCTACTTTGCTCTGCACCTCATCTGCGCACAGATCCCATCTCATTCCTTTTATATCTTCGGGCATCCTCTCGGGATGTGCGAGCGCAACTTTTCGATCTATGCCTCGATGTTTGTGGGTTCGCTGCTTTTCGTGCTGAGCAGACGACGCTTGCCTGGCCTCCCCTGGTGGCTCTGGGCCTTGACCTTGCTACCGATCGCCCTCGATGGCTTCACCCAGATGTTCGGCTGGCGAGAGAGCACGCCCCTGCTGCGGGTTCTGACGGGCACAATTTTCGGGTTGGGCAATGTGCTGTTTGTTCTCCCACTGATCGAGCGCAACCTGGTGGTGACCCCCGAGATGAACGCCGCCCTGCAGCTGCGTCGCGCCCTGGCTAACCAGCCGTGCGCTGCTCCGCCAGCTCCGGCCTCCGCCGCCGCTCAGTCGCTCGCCGCTGCCGCCTCTCTGGCTGGCCCCCAGTGGACAGCCGGAGTCAGCCAGACCACCCCCATTCCCGTCACAGGGACGCCAGCCCCCTCTGTCGCTTCTTCGCAGGCTGGCAGAGCTACGGTTCCTCTGGCCCAGCAGGATGGCCAGGGTGACTGACCGGCTGGCTTTTTGACCCTGCTTCCGTCTCCCCGGGTTCCGCCGACGGTCACCACCCTATGGGCCGCCAGGCAACCAGGGGAGATGAGAAAAGAGCAGGGGAAGGACAGGCCAGTGAGTCGCGCGAGCACAAGAGCGCCGTGGCTCGCTGGCGCTTTGGGCCGCTTGACAGCGGAAGGCTCTCTGTTAGATACTCTCTCTGCATGCGGAGGAAGATACCTCCCCTGATGGAGGATGCCGCTTGCCCACGGAGCAGGTCGGTGGGCAAACGGGAAGTCGCCTCCAGGGCCGGCCTCGCTGGAGCCAGGCTTGCTGCGCCAAGGGAAGGTGCAGTTGCCCGTGAGGGCGGTAGAATCTCCTGTTGGACCGGGCCCCAGGGGCCGGCGCGGCGGGCCGACCAGAGCAGGATGGATGAGCTTCGGAGAGAGTTGGGGATTGTATGAGCCTTTCAGAACATGGACCGGCCACCTTCGCTATTGCTACTTTGGGTTGCAAGGTCAACCAGGCTGATAGCGAGGCGATCAGCGAGCAGATGCACGCTGCCGGCTTTGTCCAGCACGATTTCAACGAGCCGGCAGATGTCTATATTGTCAACACGTGCACGGTGACTCACCTGGGAGATCGGAGTTCGCGGGCCCTGATCCATCAGGTGCATCGCCGCCAGCCTCATGCTCTCCTGGTGGTCACGGGCTGCTACGCCGAGGCCAATCCCCAGGCGGTGGCCGCTTTGCCAGGCGTCGACCTGGTGGTTGGCAATAGCGGCAAGACCTCACTGGTGGAGGCCATTCGCCAGCATCTCAAGGAGGGCAAGCATACCGCTGAGGCCGGCGCAACGACGGTGGTTCCCGGCTACCGGCAGCAGGGACGAGGCGCAGGCCGAGCGTTGCCGATGCTGCCGCTCGATAGCTTCCACCTTGGAAGCGATGGCTCGCTCGGCGAGGAGCCACTCCCCGAGAACGCCGATAGCCTCTCGTCTCTGACGCTTCCCGATCAGTGGCGCCCTCCTTTCTCGCGCACGCGGGCCCAGATCAAGGTTCAAGACGGCTGCGATAACCGTTGCACGTATTGCATTGTGCCTTACGTGCGCGGTGGCTCGCGCAGCCGTAGTATTGCCTCGGTCGTCGAGCAGGTCCGCCGCAAGGAGCGGGCCGGCTACAAGGAGGTAGTGCTGACCGGCGTTCATCTGGGCGATTATCATCCGCCGGAGAATCCACAGCAGGACCTCGGCGATCTGCTGGCCGCTTTGTTACGCGAGACCTCGATAGCCCGCATCCGCGTCTCCTCGCTGGAGCCAGAGGATTTTCGCCTGGAGTGGCTGGAGCTGTGGAAGGACAGGCGCCTCTGTCGCCATCTGCATTTGCCTTTGCAGAGCGGCTCGGACGCTATCCTGCGCCGCATGGGGCGACGCTATAGCACGGAGCGCTATCGCACGATCGTGACGACGGCCCGGCGCCTGATCCCCGATATCGCCATTACGACCGATATTATTGCTGGCTTCCCCGGAGAGAGCGAGGAGGATTTTGCTCAGACCTGCGCGCTGGCCAGCAAGCTGCGCTTCGCCCGTTGCCACGTCTTTCGCTTCTCGGCGCGCCAGGGCACACCGGCGGCCCGCATGCCTGCTCAGGTGAAGGAAGAGGTGAAGAAGGCCCGTAGCGAGCGTCTGCTGACGCTGGCGGCCGAGCTGTCGCGCCAGTTTCGCAGCCGTTTCCTGGGTCAGACGGTCCAGGTGTTGCTGGAGCAGCGCAAGCAGGGTTACTGGGAGGGGCTGACCGATACCTACGTGCGCGTGGAGGTAGAGCAGCTACCGGAGGCCGAGACGCGCCGCTGGCAGAATATCTTCGTGGCCGTTCGCCTGGAGCGCCTGACCGAAGACGGCGTGCGTGGTATCTTTCTGGGGGAGGTTGCTTAGTCCTGGATGAGGGGGCAGCCCATGCCCGTGATGACCACTCGTTGGCCTGAGAGACAATTGGAGCGAGACCGCCGGTCGTTTCGTGCTCTCCCCTCGCGCCGCCATTGGCTCCTCCTCCGGCTGCTCGCCCTGCTTCTTCTTCTAGCTCTGAGCGCCTGCAGTGGTCCCCCATCGGCCACTGGTCAGCAGCCGGCCACGGCCACGGCGGTGCCGGAGCTGATCAGCCGTCCAGGGACGCTACCAGCCTTAGTGCAGGCGGCCACCGTCCGCGAGTATCCCTTGACGCGCCATTCCGAGGGCGATATGCTCATGCGGCCCGTCCTTGATCGGCGAGGACGGGTCTGGTTCGGGGTGATGGCCAGCAATCTCATTGCTCTGTTTGATCCCCAGAGCGCACGCTGGCAGACCGTCGTACCTCCCCACGGCCGGGGCGGACTGATGGGCCTGACCGTGGCATCCGACGGAACGGTCTGGTTCGCCGAACAGTATGCCAACTACATCGGCCACTACAGTCCTGACACTGGTCGCTTCCAGGTCTATCCTCTGCCTACGGTCAGCGCGCCAGACCCGGCCCACAAGGGGAAGCAGCTGACCCTGCCCGTGGCGCCCAACGAGCTGCTGCTAGACCGCCAGGGGCAGATCTGGTTCACGGAGATGAACGCCGATGCGCTGGGGCGCCTCAACCCCGCCACCGGGGAACTGCGCCAGTATCCCCTCTCTTCCCACCACACGGTTCAGCAGCTCAATCCCTATGGCCTGGCCAGCGATGCTCAAGGGAACCTCTGGTTCACAGAGTCGAGTCAGAATCGCATCGGTTATCTCGATCCTCGCACAGAGAAGATTACGACCTTCTCGACGCCCGATCCGGGGGCGATGCCGATGGAGATCGCCATCGACCGGCAGGGACAGGTCTGGATCACGACCTTCGCCCACAATCTGCTCTTGCGCTTTGATCCCAGGAGCCACCAGTTTGCTCGCTACTATGCCCCGACGCCCGATGGCTCGTCGGGGGGTCTGTACGGCCTCTCGCTCGACGAGAGCGGCGCCGTCTGGGTGACGGTGGCGGCGGCCAACACGGTGGCGCGTCTGCTCCCCGAACAGCGGCGCTTTCTCTACTACCTGGTACCTACAGTCAGCAGCTTTCCCTTTGGGGTGGTCGCCGCAACTCCTCGTCAGGTCTGGTTTACAGAGGCCGGCGCCAATCAGCTTGGCCTGCTGACGCTGACCTGAGCCGGCAGGCTGGTTCAACGCGGTGTGCCAGCAGGACGGATGCCTGGCTGAGAGGGAGGCTTCCAACAGCGACCCATCGCCTCGTCTTCCCCGCCCCGCTGGCCCGAGATCGCGGATGGAGAGTCAGGAGCAGCGACTTGGAGCGCCAGCCAGCAGAGAGCGCGCTTTCAGGGCCTGGTTGGTAGTCTGAAGGCCGCTTCCGCTGCAGCTTTCTGGCGCCTTGCCGTGGCTCATCTTGCCTGCAATTGTCTCTCTCGTTCTCACCTTTGGTTTTGCTCTTATCGCCCCCCTGGCCGGCTCCCTGGGCCTGGGCCAAGCAAGCCAGAGCCTGGCCGTCGACGAGAGGCACGAGCTAATCGCTGTAGATAAAGGCAACGCCAGGACCAACGCTGTACACAACGTACTGGACTTTCCAGGGAGCGGCGCCCCAGTTCATAGTGCTGGCCAGTACCCGCCCCTGGCCCAGTACCTTTTCCACCACCGCCACATGTCCCAGTGCATAGGCCCCTTCGACCCCCGGCTGCAGGACAATGATGGCTCCCGGCACAGGATCGTGCGAAACGTGCCAGTGGAACTCGTAGGCCCGCGCTACCCACTGCCAGGCGTCGGCCTGGGTGCGCCAGGGCACGTAGAGGCCGTGCAACTGGAAATAACGCTGATTGGCCCACCAGGTACATTGCCCATAGGGGAAGACGTTGCCACTGGTTACCCCCACGATCGGCGTCGGCGGCGGCTCTTGCGCCACCCCTGCCGTGGGCGTGGCACCCGCCTGGAAAGGTGGCGAACTCGCCGATTGCCCTTCCGTGGAGGCACTAGAGGCAGCTAAGCTAGATTGGCTGGATGGTGCCTGGATGGAACGCTGAGTCTGCGCCTGTTGGCCCGCTCGACGGGGTTGACGGGCCGATGCCGCTCTGCCATCAGAGCGCGGCTGCTGAGCGCGCGCTCCTGCTGGCCGGGCTTCCTTGTTGGGGAAAAGATGCTGGGATCGCTGTCGAGGCTGACCAGCTTCTGCGCCAAGCGGGGCCGGTCCCCAGGTACGGCAGATCGGCTCCGCCCCACGGGCAAGAGCTGGCTGTCGCTGGAGGCAGACGACCTGAGTTGCGAGGGGCATCTGCGCCGCCCCGGCAGCCGTCCCCGAGAGGAGCAACATCAGGGTCGCCAGGGCCCGTGTCCTTCCCTGGGGCTCAGTTCGCTGCCTTTGATACAGGTAATGCCAGATTCGTTGGTGTACTCGCAATGTCTCGTCCCTTCGCAAGTTGCAACTATCACTGGCCAGTCAGAGCCTGATCGCTCCGCCCAGCCGGCATGACGTACCGTCGCAATTGCAGGCCGATGCTTGTTCGACATCCGCGATCTGTTACGGTTTTACTATAAAAGTGCTCACCAAATAGATTCGATCAATTTCATAATGTATGTGATTGTTTGATCACAGGCTGCCTGTCTGTCTGCCAGGCTCCACGCCCCTTGTGCCTGTGCTGGACAGGCGAATGAGGAGAGCGACGGCCAGTGGCGCAGTACGGCGCGGGCAAAGATCAGAGAAAGTCCGGAGCGTACAGACTGACAGACAGATTGACCGATAGAGGGGAACACCGCTATCAGCGAGCCACGGGAGAACAGAAGGGGGGAGTAACTTCTTCACCTGATACCTGCAAATGGCGCGCAAACCAGTCGTCGACACTCAAGCGCCGGCACGACAGAGGGGAGATGGCCGTCGCGAGAGAGCGCATGACCCCGTCCCTCGAAGCGCCAGGAGCGCTCGCCTGTCGCAGAAACTTGAGCATCGTGAAGAGCTGGTCGAAGCGCTCGTTGGGAGGCAGGTCTTGCTCGTTGTGAAGGAGCAAGAGTGATGTGCGAATAGGCTGCCCGCAGGCCGGGGACGAGAGGCAGGCGCCAGTAGCGTTCCAGGTCCTGCTGGGGCGTCGTCTTCCTCCAGCCAGGCGTCGGCGAAGAGCCAACCGAAATGGCAGCTTCCCACATTGAGGCGGCAGCGCCCGGTCGGCCCGGGCGGCCCATGAAGCCGCCCTCGCCTGCACCCATGAGCAGAGAAAGCTCGACCTGGTTCTGGGTTCCGATTTGCCGGGTCCTCCTTCCCGTTGCAGAGCCAGGAAGATGAGACGACGGCCATCCGGCGACCGGGCGAGAGAAGAGCAGGTGAGCGAGGAGCCTGCCCACCTTGGATCTGATCTGGGCAAGGCAGGCGCCAGCAATTTGCCGGGCGGCTAGCCGGAGGAGGGCAAGGCAACCCCGCCACCATGCTGACGTCAGCGGTCAGCTAAAAGGGCGGGCCTCTCTCCGCCGGGATCAGCAGGATTCACCGCCCAGGCCAGCAAGTGGAACCACAGGCCGCGGAACTCATCGAGCAGCAGTTCCGCCATTGCCTGCTGATAGCAGCGCTCGAAGGTCTCGGTAGGAACCTCAGCCCAGGCGCAGACAAAATCCTGCACGAGCTTCCAGAACACCATAAAGTGCTGGTAGCCACTCGTCTGGGCAGAAGCACCGGTCGAGAAATCGATCACGAACGGGCGATAGCCGACATCGCGCCAGCCCGTCGAGCGCAGCAACCGACCCAGGACGGCGGTAATGCCCAGAGTGCGCCCATCTGGCGAGAAAGTATAGCCCTTCCGCCAGAAGGCCCGTGCCAGCCAGGCCGAGAGCTGCTCGAAGGCGGGGCTGGTCGTCAGACAAAGCTCGGACTCCATCAGACGAAGACTGCCTCCCGGGCGCGTGACGCGACGGCACTCGCGCAAGAGCGGCAGCCAGGCCGAGACGGGCATCATGGCCATCAAGAAGCGGGCATTGACCAGATCGAAGGCATCGTCGGGGAAATCGAGAGGCTGCAGGGCATCCATGACCACAAATTCCACGTTCCTCAGACCCCGAGACTGGGCCAGAGCCTGAGCATACTCGACAACCGAGGGACTGTTATCGATGCCGATCACCGTCACGTGGGGGTAGGCATAGGCCACCGACAGGGCCCAGGCGCCAGGGCCACAGGCGATATCGAGCACGGTTTGCACATCCTTCAGCTCATCATCGCGTTCTGGGAAGAGGCTTCCCATCTGGCGCGTCATCAGCTGCTCCAATTGCATCGCCCGCGCTAGCTCAGCGGCATCATCGGCCTCAATGACATAGGTTCCCCGCTCCCAGCAGGGTCGTGGTCCATACCTCAGGCGCTCATTCGCCATACCAGTCAAGCCTCCCTTCACAAACGCAGCAAGCAGTCCAGTAAGCAGAGATAGATACCGCCAGCGAGGGCTAGACGCTGTCTGTAGGTCGTTCCCCCGACCATCAGAGAGGAGCGCTCAAGCAAGCGAGCTGACAGGCAGGGGGAAGAAGAAGTGGCCAGGCAGCCCTGGGTCAGCGCTGGTCACAGCGTGGTCCTGCCCTGCGAGCAAGTCCGCCCTCATTGTAACAGATCGGCTTTCATTCTACCAGAGGCGCAACCTTATTTCTGGCATGATTCAGCGGTGGTAGCAAGACTGAGAGTGGTACGTCCAAAACGGCCAGGATCCACCGCTGCGGCAAGCGAGAGGTATGAGAACAGGCCGGAAGAAAGCCCTGGCCACATGACCACCCAGCCCGAAGGAAGCGAAGCAGCGATATCGGAGAAAAGAGCCAGTGCAAGCGGGTGCGGTGCGGTCCCGTACAGGCTCCAAGGCCCCAGCAAGTGGAGAGCAGGCGAGCAAGCCGGCAAGCCAGCAAGCTGCTGATTGATGGCTGGCAGCCTTAGGCCGGGCGGACGGCGCTCTGGCGACGTCTCGTTAGCGGCGTCGGCGATTGCGCCGACCGCGCTCGGAGGTCAGATGGGAGGTGCTGCGCCGCCGGCTTCTTTGCTCGCGCTGCAGCGCCAGATCAAGCGTCTCGTGCAGGCGTTCGAAATCATCGACATCAAGCTGCAACTCCACAGCAGGCGAATCATCGGAACGGGCCCGTCCCTCCTCGAAGAGCTGCAGAACCATCACCAGCTCCACCTCGAACTCCATCACCTCCTCCTCACCCAGCTCCTCATCGATCTCTTCGGGGCCTGGCTCTTCCTCCTCGTCCTCCGGTCTCTCGGCTTCCTCGCTCTGAGCCTCATCTTCCTCCTCTGGGAGATCGGCCTGAGTAAAGACAATGTTGGTGCGCGCGCAACGGAAGCGCCCGGTAATCTTGAGGGCATCGGTAGAGAGTTCCTCGGCCAACTCCCGCACCACATCCATCATCTGCGTAAAGGCATCCTGCAGCTGTTCCAGCGCTCCCTCCTCCTCGGCGCTCAGCTCGCTTTCCTCCGCCAGCAACTCCCCGCGTTCCGCAGCGCCTGAGGAGGGGCCAGCCTCGGGTAGGCGCTGCCGCGCCAGTTCGTTCAGGCGATCCAGGGCCTGGGCGAGGGAGGGAGAGAAAGTACTTGCGCTACTCTCTCGCTCTGTTGTATCGTCAAAGTGCTTTTCATCTAGTGGACGACCAGTATGCTCCTTTTCAAGGTGATCTTCATCCTCATCTTCAAATTCAACATTCAAACCGACAGCCGCCTCCACCGCAAGAACCTGCTGGTGCAGTTGCTCAGCGACCTCGCGGCTCATATACGCCTGGATACGGACCTGCCGGGAGGCAGCCACCAATTGGAAAGGGGGCCAATCGCGGTAGCGCTCCCGGCCACGCAGATAGCGCACCTCGACCACCCCGAGGGTATCCAGCCGCAGCGAAAGCTCCATGAATCCCTCCTCGCAGAACGAACCGGCTGCGACCCCGAGCATCTCTGACGCTTCTCGCAGCGTTCTCAGCCGACAGCAAGAGTGCAGCCGTCATGTGATCCGCGGCCCTGCGTTGCCTTGTCCTGCCTCCCTTATCTTGCCTCGTCGCGGGAGTCAGTGCCTGCACTGCACCCCAGCTTGGGGAGGAGCGTGCGAGTCGGGCAGGCAGAGAGACAGGCGGTCACCGCTGGCCTCACGCGGCACAAAAGGACCCGGAAGGTCGTACGCTTCAGGGTTACAGTACTCTCTCGGGAGTTGACATCATCATACCACAAACCTCCCCCTTTGGTAGCTCGCTCTGCCAATCTCTGCTGTGCGAATAGGAGACCTGGTTTACCAGAGAGGCCCAGGTTCTGGAGGCTATCGAGCCTTCGGCGGGGCGAGCCTCAGCGGGGGAGGGCCTGAGCTGGCAACATCAAGCGGTCGGGAGCTGGCCGCGGCGACCAGCCTGTCGGTCTAGGGGTCGGTCCAGGGAGGGAGGGATGGGTTCCTCTTCCTGGACCTGGCTCAGGCTCACACCAGCCGTCTGCAGGCGATATAATATTGTGTAGTAGGGAGGAGGGAGCGAGAGCAAGAGCGCCGCCAAGGCGGCGATGTGCGGGGCGTGTCCTTTCCAGTCCAGGTCAGGTAGAGACCCGGCGTGGCTAGAAACCCAGACCTATGGAGCCAGAGCCATCTGTGCAACTCGAACAAATTCTGGGACACATCGCGGTCGGTGCCGCAGTCCTGGATGGTACTGATTTGCGCGTTCTCTACATCAACCAGTATCTGACCTCACTGCTGAGCGAGCCGTGGCGCTCGCAAGGAGTGGTTGGTCACCGTCTGCCCGAGATCCTTCCCCCGGAGCTGGTCCCCACGGTCGTGCCCTACCTGCAACGAGCCAGGAGCTTGCGCCAGAGCCAGGTGTTTCAGGATGTCCCCTACGAAGGATTGCTGGCCAGTCGGGGACGCACCTACTGGCGCATCTCCCTTATCCCCGTAACCTGGGAGGGCCAGCAGGGAGAAGGGGAGAGCAAGGGGCTACGGGAGGCGCTGCTGGTGACTGTCGAGGACGTGACCAGTCAGGTGCGCTCACGCCTGCTGCTGAAGGCCATGCAGCACATTTCCGCGGCTATTGCTGGGCCATTTGCCCTGCCCGAGGTCCTGGACCGCATCTTGCAGGCCGTTGAGGAGATGGTTGGATCGACCCGCTGTGCGATCCTGCTGCTGGAGCCGGTCACGCAGGTTGAGACGACCCTTCCCGATATTGCGCAGCCGCGTCCGCCGGCGCCTCAGGAGCCAGCCGAGAGCGAGCCGCTGGTGATCCTGGCGGCGCAGAAAGGGCTGCATTCCAGCGCTCAGCAGTGGCGTCCACGCCTGAGCGAGCGCCTGCTGCTGAGTCAGGCCCTGCGAGAGCAGCGCGCCCTGATCATCGAGGACACCCGCAGCCGCCCGGAGCTGGAGCTGCCACCGCTTGACGACAACGGCCTCCCACGTCGGCCCGGCTCTGTGCTCTGTGTGCCCATCTTTGACCCCTACCCCGAACAGATAGGGCCGAGAGAGGGCCGGGGAGGCCAGAGTCAGGGATCGGGCGACCGTCCGGCGGTGGTGGGGACCATTGAGGTCTATCATCGGCGGGCCCGCGGTTTTCCCGCCGAGGAGGTCGAGCTACTGGAGCAGTTCGCCCGCCAGGCCGGCCTGGCTATCCATAACGCGCGTCTCTTCTTCAGCATCGACAGCCTGGCCCGCACGGCCAGCCGCAATGTGCGTCAGCGCGAGAATATCATGCAGGCCATTCCCGACGGTGTGGTGATCTACGACGCCCGCTGGCGGGTGGCGGACATCAATCACGCCGTGCGCCGTCTCCTTGGTTGGAACGACGAGGTACTGGGGCTGCCAGTCTGGGAAGCTCTGGCCCGCAGCCAGGCTCGTTTCGAGGAGGCACTGCCTCGCGGACCAGCGGACATTCCGGCCCTGGAACGTCGCGCGCTGGAGCACAGCGTCGACGAGATCAAGATTATCGGGGCTGACGGCCATCCCTACGTCATTCGCCGCTCCTATGCGCCTATTCACGACGCTGTCGGCGACATCTTTGCCTTCCTGGTCATCTACCATGACGTCACCGAGCAGGCCGCCGCTCGTGAACGCATCGAGGCCGAGGTCGTCGCTCGCACGCTGGAGCTGGCCCAACGTCATCAAGCGCTCCAGGAGGCCAAGGCCGCCCTGGAGGAAGAGGGGGCCCGCATGCAGACCCTGCTCGAGCGACTCCCCTCGGGCGTGCTCTTGATCTCGAAGGAGGCCCACGACCGTCCGCGCATCAGCATTATTAACCGCCAGGCGGCCAAACTGCTGCGCCGTATGGGGGTGGCGGAGGCTCAGGTGGACCAGCCCGAGGAGGTCATGCGCCGTCTGGCCGGACGGGCCAGCGAGGAGATCATCGACCCTATCAACGTCTATGGTCCCAACGGCGAGCTGGTGCCCACCGAGGAGCGCCCGCTGGCGCGCGCCCTCTTCCGTGGCGAGGCCAGCGAGAGCGAGCTGCACCTCAGCCAGCCCGATGGAAACACCCTTTTCCTCCTGGCCAGCGCGGCTCCCCTGCGGGCCGCCGACGGCACCATCAGCGGGGCAATCCTGGTCTGGCACGATATCACCCGCATGAAGGAGTTGGAGCGCGAGCGCGAGGATTTCTTTACGACCATGGCCCATGAGCTGAAGACGCCGCTGGCCAACATCCGTGCTCACCTGAGTGCTCTGCAGGCCGACGACCTGCGCTGGTCGCTGGAAGAGCAACGTGACTTTCTGCGCAGCGCCGACGAGCAGGTTGAGCGCCTGGTCAGCATGGTCAACCAGTTCCTGGACGCCGCGCGGGTCGAGGCCGGCGCCCTGCGTCTGGAGCTGGAGCCAGTCCTGCTCTCCGAGCTGGTCGAAGATCTGCAGGAGCGGCTGGAGGCCCTGATCGCTAGCTCGCACCGCAGCCTGGAGGTGCGCGTCTCGCCGCAGTTACCCACGGTGCTGGCGGACTATGAGATGATCATTCGCGTGCTGACGAACCTGCTCAGCAACGCCTTCCACCATGCTCCGGAGGGCGACACGGTTCTGCTGGAGGCTGAGCAGGTCAGCCCACGCGAGGTGGAGATCCGCGTGACCGACCACGGTCCAGGGCTGACGCCCGAGCAGCAGGAAGAGCTGTTCACTCGCTTCAGCACCTTTGCCGCCAGCCGTCGCCCAGCAGCGGACCGCCCTGGCCAGCCGGTCCGCGATCGGCGCCGCGATGGCTCCCGCTGGAGTCCCGGCACCGGCCTGGGCCTCTACATCAGTCGAGGCATCATCGAGGCTCATCAGAGTACCCTGACACTGCATAGCAGCCCCGGCCAGGGCACAACCTTCGCCTTCCGCTTGAGCATTGCCGGCGAGCCAACGGCGGCTCAGCCCCTCCTGCCCGCTTCAGCTCCGCGTGGCAATGCGACTGGCTCCAGGGAGGGTGCACATGATGTCAGCTTCTGAGCGAGAGAAAAAACCTTGCATTCTCTGCGTGGAAGATGATCCGCAGATGAGCGCCTTTTTGCGCGCACAGCTGAAGGCACGCGGCTTCCAGGTCCAGACGGCCCGCGATGGGGCCCAGGGCATCGAGCTGGCCGCCCTGGCACAGCCACAACTAGTGCTGCTCGATCTGTCCCTGCCGACTCTGGACGGCCTGGCCTTCTTGCGCCGCCTGCGCGAGTGGAGCAATGCTCCAGTGATCGTGCTCTCGGCCCACGATGAAGAGCCGGTCAAAATCAAGGCCCTCGATCAAGGGGCCGATGACTACCTGACCAAGCCCTTCAGCATCAATGAGCTGCTGGCCCGCGTGCGGGTGGCCCTGCGGCGCGCCGCCGAGACGGAGCGCCTCCTGAGCAGCCTGGGGCAGGGAGGCGCCAGCCCCGGAGCGCCGGTCTACCGCTGCGGTGGGCCTGATGGACTGGAAGTAGATTTCGCTCGCCGCAAAGTACGCTCCGGCGGCAAGGAGGTGCACCTGACTCCGACAGAGTACGATCTGCTCTACGAGCTGACGCGCAACGCTGGCAAGGTCCTCACCCACCGCGAGCTGCTGCAGCGCGTCTGGGGCGCCGATTATGTAGGAGAAACAACCTACCTGCGCACCTTTATCCGCCACCTGCGCCGCAAGCTGGAACCCGACCCGGCCCATCCGCGCTTCCTGCATAACGAGCCGGGCATCGGCTACTTTGTCCCTCCAGCGGATGCCCCCTTGCTGGGTTCCTGTTCCTAGCGTCTTGTAGGCCCGAGCATCTCTTTGGGGCGATTCGCTCATAAAGGACAACCTTCACAGGATTTTCACAGCGACCCCCGCCATGTTCACACAATTGTCACTCGCGGTGAGGTATACTCTTTATCAGAGAAACTGACCGTGACCGCCGGTTGACTTGTAGCGATGAGCAGGAAGGAGAAGATGCTCGAGCGCCTCCCCAGCCCGCCAGCGCCAGATTTCACAGAAGGTTGGAGCAAGGCGCTCACCGCCAGAGAGAAGCAGATCAGTCTCAGTGGCCCAAGCCTTATGCAAGGGAAGCTCTTCTGAGAAGGGTCGCATGCATGCCCGTTGTCCCCGCTGGCGGATTGATCACCCGCCCGCTTGCCAGTGAAGAAGGAGGATCACATGCAGGATCGCAAAGATGATCGTGAGATACTGCGTCGCGGCGGCTTTGATGAGGTGGAGATGCGCCGTCTGGCCAGGCTTCGTGAGGAGTACGCCGAGAAGGAGCATCAGCAGGCTCTTGCAGAACATCGCCGCCTGGAATTTGTCCGCTGGCTTGTTGCAAGGGGAAAGCTGAGCGATCAGATTGCGTGAGGCGTGGCGGCGCTGAGCGCCCACCCGGTCCGTTCCGGTAGGGACGACGCTCGCGTCAGGGGGACAGGGAGTCGGAAGAGTCCGCGCTAGCAAGCAAAAAGAGGAGCGGCCAGGTCAGGCACGATCAGACAAGTGTTTCATTCTCTTCGGTGCCATGGACCTTACAGCCAGGGGCAGCGCTGGCCTTGTCCACTCGCGGGGCAGGTCATGCTGCCCTCTTCTTGTCTTTGTCGGGACGGATGGACCGGTCGATCGCCATCGCCAGCCAGGCGGTGAGAGTAAGCGGATGGTCTCTTCCGCTGGTCAGCCGGCCGCTCTAGCCCTGCGAAAGAGCGCTCCTCCTGTTGCGGCTCATCCCTTCACTTCTGGTCGTGATTCATTCCTCCTCGCTCTACGACCCAGGCCTGCTCTCGCTCCCTTTGCCCGTTCCGCTTGCCCTGCTGGCTCTGGTGGCTCTGGTCCTCGATGCCTGACTGGCCCGAAGGAGCAGATTGACGCGTGATGGCGAGGATGCGCTCTATGACCTCCGGCGGGGGTTCAAGACGCGGCAGGTGCTCTATGAAAAGGCGGTCCAACTCATCAAACGGTTCTTGCGCTTCTTCCCCTTCCTGCTCTTCTGCAGCAGGTCGGATCGATCGTTCGCGCTGCTCCCGCATAAGCAAATTCCCCCAGATGTTGTTCGTCAGCTCGCTCGTGCTCTGCTATGTACAACGAACAACATCCAGGGGAAGTTTCACAAGGTAGGGCTTGCGCCGCGCTGTGGGGAGGCTGCCCCTGGGAGTGGCGGAGGGGCTAGCCTGGCTGGCATCTAGGCCAGCGCCGCCGTCACCCTCCCTGTGTACTCGCGCAGGGCCGCCCGCAGCAGCGGCTTGGCGCGCTGGAAGTAGGTTTTGGCTGTTGCTTCGGGCATTTGAAGGGTCTGGCCAATTTCGGCGAAGCTGAGCTGAGCCAGGTAGCGCAGGAGGACCACGGCTCGAAAGCGAGGCGGTAGGGTCTGAATAGCCTCGCTCAAAATGCGCTGGAGATCGTGGTGTTCGGCCAGTTCCTCCGGCAGCGGCCCATTGTCGGGCATGACATCCAGAGGCGACGGCTCATCCTCCTCGCTATTGCCCTCCAGCTCTGAGAAATGGACAGCGCGCTTGCGCCTTAGTTCGTCAAGGCAGCGATTGCGCGCCACCTGGAAGAGCCAGGCTTTCAGCGGCTCGCCGGTGCGCAGATTCGGAAGCGAGATATAGAGCTGCAGGAAGACTTGCTGCAGAATATCGCACGCCTGGTCATAGTCACCAAGAAAGTGATAGATAAAGCTAAAGAGAGCCGTTTGGTAACGCTTTAAGAGCATCTCAAAGGCCCGCTCATCGCCTGTCAGAGCCTTGCGGGCCAGAATGCCATCTATATTGACCGTTGGGCGTTCTTGTTTTGCCATCGTTTCGTTTCCTCGTTGCTCTTCGTCCATTTCCATATTGCTAGACAGAAGAGTACCGTTTTTGCGAGCGGATTACAAGGCATTCTGGCCCCGATAAGCTCTGCAGTAAGCAGCTCTAAGCAGAAACTAAACCATAGGTCCCCTTTCTTAGGACTTTTTAAGCTTTCCAGGCCGCCGCCCAGGCTGGCAGCCGGGGCCAGCCGTCGGCGTCGCGTTGGAGAGCTGGTGGCTGGCAGATCAACTGTCGGCCAGTGAGTCTGCCTGGCTAGATATTGGAACGTGACTGAGCCCCATCGACGGGGATGCAGGCGCCGCTGACCAGCGAGGCGGCGGAGGAGGCCAGGAAGACGACGACCGCCGCTACTTCCTCGGGCCTGCCGAAGCGGCCTAGCGGCAGCTCGCTTTTGACGAAGGCTTCGATGCTCTCTGGATCGGCCTGGCGCCGGCGATCCCAGGAGCTGCCTGGGAAGAGAAGAGAGCCGGGCGCGACGCTGTTCACCAGGATGTTGTTGGGGGCGAACTGGCGGGCCAGCGACTTGGTCAGGCTGATAGAGGCCGCCTTGAGGGCATTGTAGGCGGGCCGCCCGCCCGCCTCGCGCCCGAAAATGGAGGAGATGGCAATGATGCGCCCTCCTCCCTGGCGGCTCATGATGGGGGCAACGAGGCGAGCGAAGTGGCTGAGGGCCAGCACATTGAGGGCCAGAGCATCGTGCCAATCCTCATCGCTGGTGTCAAAGATGGTCTGGCCACGGGCCCCGCCAGCGTTATGGACCAGGATGTCAATGCGCCCGTAGCGGTCCATGACCTCCTGCACGATGCGCTCGATGTTGTGGGGCACCATCAGATCGGCGGCGATGGTCATGACCTCGACGCCGGCGCCGCGCAGCTCCTCAGCGGCCTCCTCCAGGGCTTTCCGCCCTCGGGCGATGATAGCCAGCCGACAGCCTTCAGCACCCAGCGCGCGGGCAATGGCCAGACCCACCCCGCGGCTGGCGCCTGTGACGATGGCGATTTTTCCTTCCAATCCCAGATCCATGAACAAGCCTCCAGAGACGATCAGTAGCGTCCTCAGCTACGGCCAGGAGGGACCTTTTTTCTGGCTCTGGCCTGCTGCCGGGCCACCCTCAACTGCAGCTCAGAGGCGGGGCAATTGGGGCGTACTGAGGACCCGGCTGAAAAATTGACTGACGATGCGCTGGTCGGCCCGGCTCCCAACGCGCACGAGCAGGACATTTGCCGGATCCATAGCGATGTTCGGCTCGTTGGTCGGGTATTCCTTGAACCCCTGGGAGCCAAAGAGCTTGATGAGCATCTCTCGATAGCGGTAGATCGATAAGCCTGTGCCCTCGGTATCCCAGTGCCAAGAGAGGCCAACGGCGAAGAAGATCAGGTCTTCGCGCGCCTCTAGATCGAGGGCGAAGGCCAGCAGATTGCGAGCGATGCCCAAGCCGCGCCAGTCCCGGCTGACCTCGATGGCCACCTCGTAGACCTGCTCCAGGCCCTCCCACCAGGCGTCTCCGGGGGCCAGGGTGACTTCACCAATGATCTCTCCTCCCGGCGTATGGGCAAGGGCCAGAGCGCAGTCGGCCCGTCGGGCGATCTCCAGCAGCAGGCGGTGTTCTCGCTCGGGCAGGCGCGTGAAGGAGCAGAGGCCGCTGGAGGGACGCAAGCGCTCGACGAGTGAAGGGGGACAGAAATCGCGCAGGAGCACGGAGCCACGGGGCGTCGTCAGAGTCTGGCTGCGCGAGGGGGTGTCGGCGCCACGCAGGTGAAGCAGATCGAAGAGGCCAGCCAGGGGAGAGCGCTGGCGAAGCGGCGGGAAAGCCGGGCGCACCGCCGGCGGCACAGCCAGGTGACGCACGAGCGAGGCCGTATGACGATTGGCCCGGGTAATCTCCTGGACACGCGGCACGGGCGGAAACTGCTCAGGTGGGTCCTCGAGGGTGGTCGGGAAGCCACTCTCCTGCAGCGGCTTGCCCATCACCTCCCACGTCTCGCGCTCGCGCTCACGCATGGCTTCCCACGAGGGACGCCAGCGCTCAATCCAGGCCGACGGAAGCTGAGCAGGTGGGGCCTGGCCGGACATCTCGGCCCAGACCAAGGCCCAGGCCCGCGGCACCACCCGGTAGGGATCATAGCCACCCCCCCCGACGGCCACCCAGCGCCCACCGCAGTAGCGGTGAGCCAGCTCGTGGGCGAGCCGCACCTGGGCATGTAAGGCCCGCATCGTCAAGGCCAGATGGGTAAGTGGGTCCCAGGCATGGGTGTCACAGCCGTGATTGCTGATGAGCACATCGGGTCCAAACGAGAGGGCCAGGGGCGGCAAGAGATTCTCGATCACCTCAATATAGGAATCGTCCTGCGTGAATGGCTCTAACGGAACATTGACTGAATAGCCACGTCCCAGCCCATTGCCCAATTCTAAGACGTCTCCGGTGCCGGGAAAAAGATAGCGACCTGTCTCGTGCAGAGAGACCGTCAAGACCCGCGGCTCATCGTAGAAGGCGCGCTGCACCCCATCGCCGTGATGGGCGTCGAAGTCAATGTAGAGCACTTTCGCCTCGCTGGCCCGCAGTACATGAGCGATCGCCACGGCGGCATCGTTGTAGACACAGAAGCCCGAGGCCCGATTGGCCCAGGCATGGTGCAGACCGCCGCCGGGATGAAAGACGTGCACAGGCCGGTCTTCGGGCGAAGCGAAGTGACCACCCTCGGGCAGGCCGAGGACCGCGCTCAGGGCGACCAGCGTGCCGCCAGCGATCATGGCCGAGACCTCGTGCATGGCGGGCATGATCGGAGTATCGCCGTCGCCGAAACCGTAGCGGAAAGCCTGCTGCTCTAGCTCCTGGCGCTGCTGGGAGGGGAGAGAAGGCAACTGGGCGGCGACGGCACCCAGTCGCTGGACGGCAGCCAGATAGTCATCGGTATGGATCAGGCGCAGCTCCTCGAGCGAGGCCGGGCGAATGGGAAGATGCTGCCCGGGATCACCCTGGCGCCAGAGCTGGCAGGTCTCCAGCAGGTCCAGCAAGGCCCGCATGCGGTCCGCCTGCAGGGGATGGTCCGCCCCAAAATCGTAGTGCAGTTCCAACGGGTCGAAAGCCAGGCAGACGCGCGAGTGGCAAGCGAGATCAGGCTTTGTCATGGCTGCTCTCCTCCAGGGCAAGATCGGGGAAGGTGTACTCGATGCCCTCATCCTGCAGGCGCATTAAGAGCGGGGCCGGGTTAATGGTGCCCAGGCGCACGGTGGCAGCGCGCGGCTGGCCGTTTCTGGGAGGAACGACGACCAGGCTGCGGACCTGGACATGCAGTTCAGCGGCCAGGAGCAGGAGGCGGGCCAACGGCGTCGGATTGCCGGCGGTGAAAGGGATCAGGAGCTGCATGCCTGGCTCAAAGGCCCCCAGCGCTCGCGCCAGCGCAATGAGGAGATCGCTGCGCGTCAGCAACCCCACCAGCAGGGTGCGCGGGCGCTGCTCCTGCTGCTCGTACTCGACGACCGGCAAAGCGTTGAGGCCACGCTCGACCAGGAGCTGGGCCGCGGCAGCGACGCTGGTCGTCGGGGTCACACAGACAGGACTGCGGTCCATCACTTCCTGGACATAGCGCTCCTGCCAGGGTTGCTGGCCAGCGGCGGCCACGGCCAGATCGATATCTTGCGAAGTCAGGAGTCCTTCCAGGTAAAGCGGCTTCACGGCGCCTGTGAAGCCGAAGATGGCTGGTTCTCCCTGGACCACCGGCAGGTGGTGAAACTGAAACTGGCGAAGCAGCGTGGCGGCATGCCCCAGGGTATCATCGGGGGTCACGGTGATCAGCTTTCTGGTCATCACGTCTTTGACAAGCATGGAGTGCCTTCCTCCTCCTTCTTTTCCAGGCCGGCCCGGTCCACGGCGCCCGCCGCTAGCGAACAGAAAGAACGACCATCAGCCGTCTTTATGATAGCATATGGCTGCCGAGAGGACGGCGGTCTTCTGCTCACCAACTTCGCCTACCCCCTGCCCGTCTCGAACCACTAGCCTATCTAGGGGGGGCGGGTAGCGAATTTCACCGCTGCACCGTCTCCATGTATAGCATGCCGTTCTGGAGAGGCGCTTCCCTTTCTCCAGGATGGTCCGGTTTCTGGCGACTGACTTATCCATCCATCAGCAAGCAAGGTCACCTTTGGTTGGCAAGCGTGTCTCTCCGAGAGAGCAGGGTTCTTTTAGAGGAGGATCTGGATCGTCATGATGACTCCAACGAGACGCTCCAGCCGGGAGAAGGCTCTCAGCAAAATCCCTACCAGACCCCTGGGGGCCAGGCCGGGTTCAGCTCCGGCTGGTACCAGGAAATCTTCTGTCGCCTTGACGCTTTTCTTTGTTTTGATCCTGCTGCCGACCCTGGCTCTGGGGACAGCTCTGGCCTGGCAACTGGTCGCTCGCCAGCAGCGACCTTCAGCCCTGCTCAATGAGGAGCGCCTGGGAGAGCAGGCCGAGCCAATCAAACCCTTTGATCCTGACGAGGGGGCTATTCTGCCCCGCTATCGCGTGGTGGCCTTCTATGGCATCCCTGGCGCCCCAGCGACCGGTCCGGCCTACCAGCTTAACGCGCAGATGCTGGCACGCTTGCAGGCCCAGGGAGCGGCCTATGCCCAGCTTGATCCTTCCCATCCCGTGAAACTGGCCATCGATCTGGTGGCCAGCGTGCCGGATCGTTACCCAGGTCCCCAGGGAACCTACAGCCATCGCCTGGACCCGGCGACGATCGACGAGTATATCCGTTTCTGTCAGGAACATGGCTTGCTGCTGTTTTTGGATCTGAGCTTCGGCCAGGCCCCCGTGATGCGCGAACTGAGTTTCTTTCTGCCCTACCTGGAGCGCTACAGCTTTGTCGAGCTGGCCATCGATCCCGAATGGATGTTCCCGCGCCGCAATGGTATTCCCGGCGTGAACCTGAGCAATGTGCGCGCTTCCGACCTCAACCCGGTGATTGAGACGCTGGCGGCCCTGCCAATGCAGTACCACGTCCCCCGCAAGATTCTGGTGATTCACCAGTATCGCGGCGATGGCGATGGCTTGAAGAATCCTTACGATGCTTCTGTGGCCGAATTCGCCGATAAGCGCAATTTGCTCTACGATCCCCGCGTTGATGTGGTGATCCATGTGGATAGCGTCGGCGGCTACCGCGGTGATCAGCAGGATAAGATGCGGCAGTATGACCTGTGGGTGGCGCAGGATATGCAAAAATATCACAATTTCCGTTATGGTGGTTTTAAGCTTTTCTACCATATCGAGGCCCATACGTTGATGAGTCCCGCCCAAGTGTTGGCGCTCCAGCCCCCTCCAATGGTGATCTCCTACGGGAATTAGGGCGCCAGCTCTGCAGCGGTAGACAATGAGCAGGCATCGAGCGGGGCAAGCACCCGAGTACTTCCTGGCTGGTTCTCCCGTCTTGAGGCCCTGGCTCAGGCGACCACGGTGCTCGCCTGGCTCAAGACAAGTGTGGTTTGGACAGGCCAGTTCACCTTGACCCTCACCGGTACGTTTCAGGCGAGGAAGCCTCTGCCCTGGCTGAGCCAGATCAATCCTCTGGCCCTCGCCTCCTATGATGCCGCCGGCTCAATTGCGGGGCAGCTCTGCCTGCTCGCGATGGTCACAGGGCTGATGCGTGCCGGGGAAGGACACCAGGCGCGTGCCCTTCCCCGGATCCTGAGGTTGCTCGCTGTGGCGGGGCTGCTGATGGGCTGACCGATGGCCCTGCTCTTGTATGCCATCTCCCTCAATAGCGGGGAACGTGGGCGGGCAATCTGCCGCTGTGCCTGGCTGGCTGGCTGATGCCTGTTTCCTGCTGCCCTGTCCGCCCGTCGAGGACCTGCTTGACGCGATCTGGCAGCTTTTTTTGCTGCTCCAGAACCGCCTGCCCTCACCGGTCGTTGAAGACCGAGACCGAGCCGAGGAGGGTTCATGGGCCTGCTGGCCCAGCAGAGCCACTGGATCCCTGGCCTCCGCGGTCCCTCGCTTGTCGCCCCCGGCGCAAGTCAGCGGCGACCGTAGCGGGGAAGGAGGAGTCGAAAGCTTCCACTGCCCTTCCCCGATTTCGCTCGCTCTCCTGTAACCTACCGGCGTAGGACTAAGCGGAGAGCGAGGGCGACGAGAGGGAATCAAATCAAGACAGTTCGCGGCCCTCGCCATCGCTGATTTATACGCTGGAGGGTCAACGATGCAACGATTCAGCTCGACACTGCTGAAGCTCTTTTGGCTTGTTTTTGCTGCCAGCATAGGACTGGCGTCTTGCGGAGGCAGTTCAACAAGCTCCAGTACGACGAGCAACAGCGCGATGGGCAGCACGCCAGGAGCCACGAATACAACGCCGACTACGGCTGCCATGCCCGGCACCGTCGTTGTGAAGGTCGCCACGGTTTCGCTCAATGGCCAGTCGACAGCCATACTCACGGATGCGCAGGGCAAGACGCTCTACTATTTTACGTCGGATACACCGACACAGTCGGCCTGTACTGGCGGCTGCGCCAGTACCTGGCCCCCGCTGCTCTTCCAGGGAGACGGCACCCCGCAGAGTGCTTCGCCGTTGCCAGGAAAGCTGAGCGTTGTGAAGGACGCACACGGTCAGCAAGTGGCCTACAACGGGCACCTGCTCTACACCTATGCCGGCGATACCGCTCCCGGCCAGACGCACGGCAACGGCGTAGGCGGACGCTGGTTTGTGGCCACTCCCTCGCTCTCGGTGCTGGCAACCCCGACACCTGGCGGAGGCCAGTATAAGTACTGACAGGCCGGGTGGAAGTTGGACAAGCGGCGGGGTTGGAGAGTAGAGTGAAGGGGGTGCGCTGAGCGAGGCTCGCTGGCGTGCCTGGTCGTTCGATCGCTGAGACCCATTTGCAGAAGAAGGAGACGAGCAACGATGTCTGAGCATGCAGAGACTGCTGCGGCAGATAGCCCTGGAGAGGCCAGGCCGCTGCTGGTGGAGCGGCAGGAAGCGATTCTGGTAGTGACGCTGAATCGACCCGAGCGGCGCAACGCGATTACAACAGAATTGGCCTCTGCTTTGCTAGAGACCTTCCGCGCCTTCGAAGAGGATGCGGGGCTGGCCGTGGCGGTGCTGACCGGGGCCGGCGGCACTTTTTGCTCCGGCTTCGACCTGAAGGAGCTGGCCGCAGGGCGAACCCCCAGGCTTGACAGCTCTGGAGTTGGCCCGCTCGGTCCGACGCGCCTGCTGCTGCAGAAACCGGTGATTGCCGCGATTGAGGGCTATGCGGTGGCCGGCGGGCTGGAACTGGCCCTCTGGTGCGATCTGCGGGTGGCCGCAGAAGATGCCATCCTGGGCGTTTACAACCGCCGCTGGGGCGTGCCACTCATGGACGGCGGGACAGTGCGCCTCCCCCGCCTGATCGGGCAAAGCCAGGCCCTCGATCTGATTTTGACCGGACGCGGCGTCTCGGGCGAGGAGGCCTGGCGTATGGGACTGGTCAATCGCCTGACCCCCCACGGCGAGGCCCTGCCTACAGCCCTGGCCCTGGCCAGCAATCTGGCGCGCTTTCCTCAGCAGTGTCTGCGCTCCGACCGGCTCTCGCTCTACGAGCAGTGGTCTCTCCCTCTGCCAGAGGCCCTGCGCCTTGAGGCCGCGGCTGGTTTCAAGACGCTCCAGTCTGGCGAGGCCCAGGCTGGAGCCAGGCGCTTCGTTCAGGGCCAGGGCCGCCACGGTCGCTACGACGATCTGTAGCTCTGAAGGACGGCCCGGCGAGCGGCTCGCCCGTCGGGCCAGGTTCGGTGGCTTCATTGCCTGCCGGAGCCGGCTGCCTTCGCTTTTCCCTGCCGGCTCCATGGCCCCCGACACTGACTCCCCTTTCCCTCCCTCTCCCTTGACAAAGCGCTCCCCCCACGGGTATATATTACTCGGAACCGTTTACGTAATCGTGTACGGTACCGCTTGCAAGGCGCAAGCGAGTGGAGCGTCGCCCTCGCCTGTGGAATCAGGGACGGCTCCGCGGAGCGAGGGAGCGTCAGAGGAGTAGCACTAAGGAAAGGAAAGCAAGGAAAGCTATGGCATCACAGGTACCCAGGCGTCAGCGTCTGTGGGGACGCAAGCGACTGCTGGCGCTGCTGGCCCTGCCCCTGCTGCTGCTGACAGGGCTATTTGGCAGTCAGATGCGGGTGCACGCCGCCAGCTATTGCCAGGTCACCTACAGCGTCGTCAGCCAGTGGCCTGGCGGCTTCAGCGTCAACCTGGTGTTGCAGAACACCGGCAGCAGCCCCTGGAACGGCTGGACGCTGACCTTCACCT
>NZ_JBHOQV010000076.1:0-1168 GCF_042408735.1 Thermogemmatispora sp. | reverse complement strand
ATCCCAGCCCTCTCTTTGAGGACTGGACCGTCGAACCGTCAGGCCCGCCCGGTCTTAACGGCCAGCCGGCCTCCCAGACGGCCCGGGCAGGGCATCTCAGGCGTCTTCAGCACTTGCGCCAGGCCGTTCATTGCCGCGCGCTCGTCCCAAAGATGCCGCGCCCCGCACTCCGGACAGATCCACGCCCGAACCTCCGGCGGCATCCCCTCTGGCCCTTTGGAGTGGAATGGCAGGCATGGCAGATGCGGGGCGAGCCGTCTTGGCCCCACTCGCCATCCACGCGCCATCCCCGTTTCCGGAGCGGGTCGCCGCCCAGGTCTGGATCCCTCTGAACCACCCGATGAGCGGTTGCTTCTTCCTTGCCCGACGCCTTCCCCGGCTGCGATCCGCGACTGGCCGTCCAGCCCCGCCACGCGCTGTTCTGCCGCTGCCAGACGCATGTTCAGGGAGGACCGCAGCGGCCACCTCCTGCAGTTGGTTCAGGAGGCCCCGATGCTGCCGGCTTCCCTCCAGCCGGGTCGAAACCAGCCTGATGCGCTCCTGTACCCTGTATCCGCTCTTCCTCGAAGCTCGCCCCTCCCGAGGTGCTGATGACGACCTCCTCCGGGCCGCAATGCTCGCAAAGCCAGAAGACCCACTCTGACCCGAACCGAAGCAGGCGCTCCTTGGGGGTGACCCCCCAACCGGCCCCTTCGCCGGAACAGATCTGGCACCCGCGTTCCCGCAGGCCCCGCCTGTGGAAGGTCCGTCCGGAACCCGGCTCGCGCGAAGCACTTCGTGCCGCCACCCGTTCGCGGCGCACAAGGTCTCCAGCGACTCCCCCTGCCTCTTCATCGGATCGGCTTGCTGGTCACGGCTGGAGACCCGAGCAGAGGCGAGCGGGATCCGCTCTTTTGGTTCCGGCTCTCTGTGGGACCACCCGCGAAGGCTGGCCAGGTCGTCGCCAGCGCTGCCCGCCCGGTCTCCGCTTCATCCGGAGCGTTCCTTCGGCTTCCCAGGAGCGCAAGGTCTCTGGCGACCCTCCCACTTCTTCGGCTGCTTTCCCGAGCGAAACCGTGCCGTCCGACTTCTACACACTATGAGCCATAGATGCGAGCTGTATGTAGTAGCTGTAAACCCCTTCCTGACGAGTTGCTCTACCGGCAGCCGAAGCTAGCAGATCGCAAGC
>NZ_JBHOQV010000023.1:0-20477 GCF_042408735.1 Thermogemmatispora sp. | reverse complement strand
AAAGCTCCCAGTTGCGTGAGATTGTGCTCTTTCGTCATCCTAGAGACGGCTGCACGCAGCTTCTCGCTATCCAGCTGAGCCATCAGGTTCTTGTCGCACGAATACAGTTCCGACAAGATGTGCTTTCCAACCGGAGGGGGTGCCATCGATTCAGAAACGCTTCCTTTCCTGAATTAATGTACCACTTTAGTAGCCCTGGTCGGTGCAACCAAACTCTATGTATCGCCAAAGCGATATTGTTGAGGTGCGTTGGTGAAAGCAGATATGTCAGCCCAGATGGCTCCAGGGCGTTTTGTCACAGCGGCCATACTAGTTTAGCATATTTCTGCCCCCATGACAATGGCTGTGCTTTCGGCTTACAGTCGAGGCGCTTGTGGTCTCTCGGAGCCTCTCAAGCACCTCGAGGGCCTCTGCACTCGTGCAGGACCTGAGTGAAAGTGGTTGAGGGAGAGGAAAGACGAGGTCCAAAAAGATGGCCGTGATGCCCTCAGCGACATCACGGCCATAGGCTGCCTGGTTGCCCGTCTTACCTTTGCCGCTGTGAAAGAAGATCAAGGCACCAGCCTCCAGCCTGCTCTGCTGGCTGACTCTGGCGGCGTTGGCAGGAGCGGGCGATGGGCAGTCTGACTGACCTGGCTGGCTCACTGAGCCTGGGCGCGGCGTGTCACCACGTTGGCGACGCGGCCTGGGACGTAGATGAACTTCTCCACGGCGGCATCGCCGACATAGCTCGCCACGCGCGGATTGCTCAGCACCAGGCGGCGGACCTCCTCCTCGGAGGTCTCGACTGGAATCTCCAGGCGCTCGCGCACGCGCCCATTGACCTGGACGACCAGCGTGAAGGTCTCATCCTGGGTCAGGGCCTCGTCGTACTGAGGCCAGTCGCTCAGATGGATACTCCCCTGATGGCCGGTCATCTCCCACAGCTCTTCGGTAATGTGGGGGGCCATTGGGGCCAGCAGCTGAATCAGGGTTTCCAGGGCGCGGCGGTAGGCGGCGCTGCGGGCCACTGGCTCATGCTGCTGCTTTATCAGGGCATTATTCATCTCCATCAGGGCGGCCAGGGCCGTATTGAAGCGGAAATTGCGCAGGTCCTCGGTGACGCGCTTGATCGTCTTGTGGCGCAGGCGCTCGATAGTGCGCGTTGTCTCGTTCTCCTCTTCGCTGACCGTGCCGCTGACCCAGCTCTCCGTGACCAGATTCCAGACGCGGTTCAGGAAGCGCCAGACGCCCTCCACGTTGTCGGCCTTGAAGCTTCCGCCCTGATCGAAGGGGCCGATGAACATCATGTAGCAGCGCACTGTATCGGCGCCGTACTTCTCGACGTACTTATCGGGCGCCTCGACGTTGCCACGCGACTTCGACATCTTCTGGCCATCGGCTCCCAGAACCATGCCCTGGTGGTACAGGCGCAGGAACGGCTCATCGAAGTGCAGGTAGCCCATATCGCGCAGGGCTTTGACGAAGAAGCGGGCATAGAGCAGGTGCATGGTAGCGTGCTCGGCGCCGCCGACGTACTGATCGACGGGCAGCCAGCGGCGGATGGCTTCCTCGCTCCAGGCCTGCCTGTCGTTATGCGGATCGGCGTAGCGCAGGAAGTACCAGGACGAGCAGATAAAGGTATCCATCGTATCGACTTCGCGCGTAGCCGGGCCGCCGCACTGAGGGCAGGTGGTGTTCAGAAACTCTGGCTCATAGCGCAGGGGCGACTCGCCCGTAGGCTTAAACTGCACGTGCTCGGGCAGATAGACGGGCAACTGGTCTTCGGGTACAGGAACGGTGCCGTCCTTGGGACAATAGATGATCGGGATTGGGGCGCCCCAGTAGCGCTGACGGCTGATCAGCCAATCGCGCAGGCGGTAGGTTACCTTTGCCTGGCCGATGCCCTGCTCTTCCAGATAGCGGATCACGCGGCTGATCGCCTGGTCGGGGGGAGTGCCCGTAAAGGGACCGGAATTGATCATGGTCCCGTAGGCGACCTTGGCCTCGCTCCAGGTGGCCGGGTCGCTCTCCTCCTCGCCGGGCGGCAGGATCACCTGGCGGATCGGCAGGCCGAACTTGCGGGCGAACTCGAAATCGCGTTGATCGTGGGCGGGCACGCCCATCACCGCCCCCGAGCCGTAGCTCAGCAGGACATAGTCGGCGATCCAGACGGGGACGCGCTCGCCGCTGACCGGGTTAGTCACGTAGCCACCGGTGAAGACGCCCGTCTTCTCCTTCTCGGTATTCAGGCGCTCGATCTCGGTCATACGTCGGGTATGCTCGACGTAAGCCTCGACCGCGGGGCGCTGGGCGGCGGTAGTCAGGCGCTCGACCAGCGGATGCTCAGGGGCCAGTACAAAGAAGGTGACACCGTAGACGGTATCGGGGCGAGTCGTGAAGACGGGGATCTCGACGCGCTCGCCGTTGATCTCGGCGAAGAAGCGAATCTCCGCGCCCTCGCTGCGCCCGATCCAGTTCCGCTGCATAGTGATCGTCTTCTCCGGCCACTCGATGCCATCGAAGCGCAGCAGCTCCTCGGCATACCTGGTGATGCGCAGCAGCCACTGCTCGATCTCCTTGCGGATCACCGTGCTGCCGCAGCGTTCGCAAGTGCCATTAGGCAGGACCTGCTCATTGGCCAGGGTCGTGTTGCAGCCGGGGCACCAGTTGGCTGGGGCGCGCGTGCGATAGGCCAGGCCATGCTTATAGAACTGCAGGAACAGCCACTGGGTCCATTTATAATACTCGGGCTGGCAGGTCACGACCTCGCGCTGCCAGTCCCACTGAGCGCCCATCATGCGCAGCTGCTTGCGCATGCGTTCGATGTTGGCCAGTGTCCAGTCGCGGGCCTGGATGCCGCGCTTGATCGCGGCATTTTCGGCGGGCAGACCGAAGGCGTCGAAGCCGATGGGCTGCATGACATTGTAGCCCAGGCGGCGCATGAAGCGGCCATAGGCATCGAAGGGAGAATAGTTGTACCAGTGGCCCATGTGCAGATCGCCGGAGGGGTAGGGAAACATCACCAGGTGATAAAACTTGGGCTTGGGCGAATCGTCGGGCGCGTGATAGATCTGCTCCTCCTCCCAGCGAGTCTGCCATTTTGGTTCGATGACCTTAGGATCATATTTTGTGCGAGTGATCATTGCAGGTGTCCCTCCCCTGAGAATCGGTCGGACCTGATCAGGCACTGCCAACAGCAGACGGACAACAACAGAACAAGCAGGCCGGCGGGGTGCACGGGCACACGGGCGCGGCCTGTCCAGGCTTGCTCACTCAAGTGCTCGCGCTGTAGCTGTGGCCTGTCTTCTACCGTTCTGCGCCTCACTTGAGGTGTGTTGTCAGCCATCCATCGCTGGCTCAGGTAGTCGTAAGTCATAAGCCTTGGTTAACTGGTTCAGCGACCCCTACTTCTGCGGCGCGCAGCCGGAGAGGAGAGGCCGCGGGAGTGCGGGGCTGAGCAGGACGGCGGACGCCAGGCCAGGGAGCGAGCAGCGTAGGGAGCGAAGCCACAGTCCAGAGCAACAAAAAAACCTTTCATCCACTCGGGACGAAAGGTTTTTCCGTGGTACCACCCTGTTTCCAATCACCATCTCGATCCTTAAGCGGATCAACCACGGGAACCGCGGAGCTGAAGAGAAGTGGACCTGAGGGGACTCGAACCCCTGACCTCCTCCATGCCATAGAGGCGCGCTACCAACTGTGCTACAGGCCCATCACTATGCTATATACTGCTGCGGCGGCTGATCTTCTCTCCGCGGTGTCAGGTGACTGGCACTCATTGACTGCGATAACGGGCATACCGACAGGTGCTACTTGCTCCCGAGGGGTTCGCACCTGTTGCTCACAGGCGAGTTCGGTCGATTTCCCGTATAGCCTTGCACCAGCCGGCTACTCTCTGGACGGGTGAGCGACCTACTACTCCTGCTCATCGCCAGGTCTATTCTCTTTCCACCGCCCTTACTATAGCACAAAGCTTTGCGGTTTGCAAGGGGGGATGGCCTGATCTGACCATCCTGGTCCTTGCCGCCGGTACCGGGCGGTGGGTGGAGATGAGGGGACTCGAACCCCTGGCCTCGACAGTGCGATTGTCGCGCTCTACCGGCTGAGCTACATCCCCATGCCTTGCTGTTGGCAGCTAGAATAATAGCACATCGGGGGTGAATTTGTAAAGACCCTTTTTCGGAAGGGTCCGGAATTCACCCCCGATGTGCTCTGAAAACTATGGCAGGCTGGCAATAAATTCCCCCAGGCTCTCGCGTCCATCGACGCGGATGCGCAGGAGAGCGAAAGGCCGCGTGCTTTGCTGGAGCCAGCCGGTGGGACCAGGGTCGGTGGTGGCCCCGACGTAGCCGTCGGCGGCCAGCAGAGCGGTGATGCGCTCTTGTTCGAGGGGAGTGCCGTGGCGGAACGGCTCGCCGCTGGGATAGCAGAATTGCTGGATCGGGACGCCGAGATGCTGTTGCAGGCTGGCCTGGGAGGTCTGCAACTCCTGCTGAGTGAGCTGGGGATTGCCGATAATGATCCAGCCCAGGCTGATGTGGTGGACGGTGTGAGAGCCGACCTGCATGCCCTGGGCAAGCAGATCGCGGACCTGGGACCAGCTCATGTAGCCCGGGTCCCCCACTGCTCCCGTGATGATGTAGAACATGCCGCTGAAGCCATGGGCCTGCAGGAGGGGGACGGCGTAGCGGTAGACGTCCTCGTAGCCGTCGTCAAAGGTGAGAATGATAGGATGCGGTGGTAGGGGGGCCTCAAAGTAGAGGGCGTTGAAGAGCTGGTTGAAGGTGATCGTGTGGTAGCCGTGAGCTTTCAGATAGTCTAGTTGGGCGGCGAAGTTGCGCGGCGTGACGGTCAGGCTGAAATCGAGCAGGTTGTGGGTGGGGGCGGGCGAGACGTGGTGATACATCAGGATGGGGACCGCCACGCTGCGTGCGACTGGCTGTGGCGGTGGCAGGATGGGGGCTTCGGGATCAGCCGGGCCGCCGGCCAGCACGTACCAGTGCGGCTGCCCGTCGCCCTGGCTGGAACTGGCCTGGACAATCAAAGGCAGGTTGCGATAGAGACTCTCCGGATGCAGGTCCTCTGGCGGTACGTTGGCTTGCTTGCTCAGGGTGGCGTCGGGGACGATCTGCAGCGAGACCGCTACTGAGAGGACGTCTCTGTAGCTAGTCATGGTTTCGGGGTCGATCCAGCGACTCAGGCGACTGGGAAGCCCCAGGCGATAGCCTTCCAGGGTGTAGTGGGCCAGACGTGCCTGCCAGAAGTGCTCAAAAGCCTGTTCGTTGGGCCAGAGCGCCCGACGCGCGGGCGCCAGGAGCGACCACATGGCGGCGTAATCGTGGTGCAGAAAGGCGCCCAGGTAGTGCTGAGCGAGTACGAGCACCTGCTGCTCGTTGGCGGCCTCCTGGGGATGTTCGGCGATGAAGGTGGCCGGGTTGGGCTGAGCCTGCCCGTGGCCTGCGTTGTCGCGCACAAGCAGGTAGAGGCCCCAGGCAAGCACCCCGCTGGCTACCAGTAGCAGACTGAACAGGCTGGCTAACAGCAAACGCCTGAGCCAGGACAACCGCGGACGAGCGCGATGCCTGACAGGCGCGGACGGATTCGCCGCTTGCACGGCCTGGACCCCGGCAGGAGCTGATTGATACTCGCCACGGGAGGTGTACCTATACGGCTCGTGATCGGTGTTGTATCGCATGGCTGGAAAACCTGAAGCTTTCTCTTGTGTTGTGTGTTCCTGCCTATAGCTGTACATGACCGCCCCCTTATTATACCAGAGTCTAGGTAAAAATACCTATTTAAGAACGGCAGCTAGTGTGAAACGGTGGTGGAGGTCATCGAGCGATGATGAAGTTGAGAGAGCGGCTTATGTTCTCAAAGAGTCCGTCAGGAGCGAGAGAAAGCTTGTCAGCGTGGGAGAGAGGTGGAAAGAGACTGGAGAGGCGCAAAGGCTGGCTCCGCGAGCAGCGGGCCAGCCCATGCGGGAGCCGCGGGCCTGCGCGGGAGCCGTGAGGTGGCTGCCCAGCGGGTCGGCTGCGCGGAGAAGTCAGCGAGCATAGAGGCGGGACCGATCGAGGTTAGCCTTGCTTCTCATGGTGGCCGCCAAACTCGAAGCGCATGGCCGAGAGCAGTTTGTCGGCGAAGTCCGCCTCGCCGCGGGAGGCGAAGCGCTCGTAGAGGGCGGTGCTGAGCACGCCGGCGGGCACGGCCTCATCGATGGCCGCTTTAATGGTCCAGCGTCCCTCGCCGGAGTCGGAGACGCGTCCAGCGAATCGGCTCAGATTGGGATCTTGCAGGAGAGCGTGAGCGGTGAGGTCGAGCAACCAGGAAGCGATGACGCTGCCGCGGCGCCAGAGTTCGGCGATGTCGGCCAGGTTGAAGTCGTACTGGTAGTACTCGGGATTGCGCAGCGGCGTCGTTTCGGCGTCGATCTCCTCGGGGTGCTTGCCGATATTGGCGTGGCGCAAGATGTTGAAGCCCTCGGCGTAGGCGGCCATGATGCCGTACTCGATGCCGTTGTGGACCATCTTGACGAAATGGCCGGCGCCATGGGGGCCGCAGTGCAGATAGCCATGCTCAGCGGTGCCGCCGACCTGCTCGCGTCCTGGGGTACGTGGAGCGGCCTGCAGGCCGGGGGCCAGGGCTTCGAAGAGGGGTTTGAGTCGCTCAACGATCTCCGCCTCGCCGCCGATCATCAGACAGTAACCGCGCTCCAGGCCCCAGACGCCACCGCTTGTGCCGACATCCAGATAGTGGATGCCGTGCTCTTTCAAGGTGGCGGCGCGGCGAATGTCGTCCTGGTAGAAGGAGTTGCCGCCGTCGATGACGACGTCGTCGGGGGAAAGCAGTGGAATAAGCTGTTCCAGAGTGGAGTCGACGGAGGCCGCTGGGATCATGAGCCAGACAATGCGGGGCGCTTTTAGTTGCCCGATGAGTTCGGCCAGGGAAGTTGCTCCCGCGGAGATGGCCCCCTCTTTCAAGCGCTTCTCGACCGTCTCTGCGTGGCGCGCGTAGCCGATACATCTATGGCCGGCACGCTGGAGCCGCAAGGCCATATTGGCTCCCATGCGTCCAAGCCCGATAAGACCAAGTTCCATGTAGCGATCCTTTCTTTGTGTCTTTCTTCTCTAGCTAGCGAACCTGTTGTTCTCCGGGGTTCGGATAGGGAGGCGGCGCGGCGTGCTCTGCTGGGTCTGCCTGATGGGAGTCCCTTCTGACGGCAGACGGCTGGCTGCTGGCTGAACTGAGCTGGGAGGGGAGCAACGCAGCGCTGCCTGTCCATCGCTAAGTGTACCATACCGGCGCGGGGAAATGAAAAGAGGGGGGCCGGCCGGAGAGGAAGTGCTCCCTGGCAGTTCGCCAGGGAGCAAGGCCAGGATCGTTTGCTGCTCTGGGCCAGAGCCGGAGATAGGAAAGCGGTGGCTGCTCTTCTCCGCCGGCCTGCTATCAGGTGGTGTGGCCTGGCCGACGGCGTGGCGCCGATTGCCAGCGAGAGCTGAGCCTCGGTGGAGGGCGAGCGGGGACGACTCGCTCCGCTCTCAGCCGCCGGTGCGCTGGCGTGTGCGACGCATCAGGACGTAGCCGGTCTCCAGGATCGAGAAGATATCGATGCCGAAGGCGTAGAGCTTCATGCGCGTGCGCGAGAGGACGTTGCGCACCGGACGCATCTCTTGGTCCCAGACGCCTTCGGCCTGGGCCAGGCTTAGACGCCTTCGACAACGCTCAACTTCGGCTTCGGTGATGTGGCCGTTGGTAAAGCTGGCCAGGAGAACCTCATAGGGACAGTAGTGCGGATAGGCTTCGAGTAAGGGGAGCAAAAGGCAGATTTCGCTGTTGGTAAATTGCTGCTCGGCGATGAGGCGGGGCAGACCCTCCTCGCAGGCGAGTTGGGCGAGGGTGCCAAGGGTCAGGTTGAGAGCGAGCAGGTGCTGAGGAGGGAGGAGATCACGCAGTACAAAGTGACGGATCTCAGCCGGTGCTTCTTGCGAGGGACGTGGGGTTGCTTTGGTCAGACGCAGCGAGGTTTTCTGCATGGCACACTCCTTCTGGCAGGATAAGATAGCTGCTGACGGACGGACCAATTCGCCAAACTGAAGCCCGCGCCGAGCCGGGGCCGGTGGTGGCTGCTGTGCCGCTCGGTGGCTGCTGGAGTGCCCGGGACGTCCCCCCTCTTCCCGTTGTCAAGGCCAGCGCAGTTCGTCGCCGGGCCGCGGACCCCTCTTCCGCTGGCGCTCGCTTGTTGCTGGCTGGCTGGCGAAAAGGCTGCTCTGCTGCTCGATCAGAAAGCAGCAGGCAGGCTCTGAGCTGCTGGAGAGCTGGCTATGCTTTCGACACGAAAAGAATGCTCCTTTCCTGCTGACGCTTCCTTACCGGTACTCCTTATTCGTTGGATCTGCTTCTCTACTGAGGACGAGCGAGCGGCGTGACGATCAAAACGAGTTGGCAAGCTGCGCTCACTCTGGCTGAGCCGACGCTCCGTCGCGCCGGCTGCTACCGTGGGAAGCCTGGACTGCTTCGATATGCGCTGTACAAAGAAACACAATGGTATTCAATGTCTGGTATATTTCGCTACTTCCATATTTTACAGTACCAGATAATCGCCCAAAAATCAATACCTGAATTGGCTTTTTTGCCTCTACTGCCTTCAGAAACCTCGCCCCTGTTGCTCTGGGGAGTGGCGAGCCTGCCCATGGGATATTCTGGCTATTCGCCTCGTATGTACCCGCCAGTTGGGCGATTCTGTTCCATACTGCTTTTGGTATCAGCGCTTCAGGGTCGGAATGCAGCTGATCGTTCAAGAGTCAGCCACCTCTCTCAGGGCCTTTGCATCTCTTTCAAGCTCTTCCATCTGGATTGTCTGGTTCTCCCTTTGTTTTCTGCAAGTTGGGCTGGAAGAGCTGCTCTGCTTTCAAAATGTGGAGATAGGCGGTGGCCCTCTTGAGCAGTCTATACATTGCTTAAATTCACAGGAAAGGTGCGCTTCAACCATGCAGAAGACCGCCCTGCCGGCCTGGTTCGGCGATTGGCGAGTGCAGGCCAGTGCGGACATCGTCATTGTGGGAAATGGAATCGCCGGTCTGACTGCCGCTGTCGAGGCGCGTCGTTTCGCGCCCGAGGCCACGATCCTGGTCTTGACGGAGCAGTGCTATCCAACGATTCACACCCCGGCCCTGCGTCAGATCCTATCTGGTAAGGTGAGTCGAAGCCAACTGCTGGCCTATCCCGAGGGCACAGAGCGAGCGCGGGGAATCAAGGTGGGGGTAGCGCGAGTTGAAGGGATCGATGCCGTTGAGCGGAGGCTTTATCTGGCGCCTGGGGGAGTAGTCCACTACGGTGTGCTCCTTCTGGCAACGGGGAGCGTTGCGCGTGGGTTGCCGGGGGAGCTGCCTGGGGTGGCCCTGGATGGGGTGCTGACCTTGCATCGTCTGCCCGACTACCTGGATGTCAGGCGCCGGCTACGGGAGGTCCGCGAGGTGGCGGTGATTGGGGGAGGGGTGCATGGAGCCGAGACGGTCATGAGCCTCTTGCATACAGGTAAGCGCGTTCATTGGTTCATTCGCGGTTCCCACTGTTTGCCGCACCTGTTGAATCGGGCTGCGGCTGAGCTTGTCCTGCGCTATGTGGAGCAGGCGGGGGCAGTGGTGCATCTGGAGAGCGAGGTGATCGGTTTTCTGGGCAGCGTGGGAGAGCTGGCGGCTGTCGCCACGGCTGACGGGCGTGTTGTTCCTGCCCGGATGGCGCTGATCTGTACGGGAACGCGCCCCGCGCTCGATCTGGCGAGACGCTCCACGTTGCCGCTCGTCCATGATGAGAAGCAGGGCATTCTTGTCGATGGGCGACTGTGCACCAGTGTTCCGGCAATTCTGGCCGCCGGCGATGTGGCGGCCTGGCGGCATCCTCTCAGCGGTTCCTATCGCTCGCAACCATCCTGGCATGCTGCTGTCCTTCAGGGACGAGTGGCGGCAGCGACCATGACGGGGCAGATGATGACTCCGGTCAACGAGGTGATTGGGGCTCCCTGGCAGGCGACCCGTCTGGGGTCTCTCTCGATCCTGGCGGTTGGCGATCCCTTGAGGGAGGCGATGGGGGTGAGAGTGTTAACGCGGCACGGGAAGCAGAGCTACTATCGCCTGGTGCTGGAGGGAGATCGTCTGCTGGGCTATCTGGCGTTGGGGAGCGCGCAGCCCGATGTCTTGGCGATCAAGCGCCTCATCGATGAGGCGCTGCCGGTGACGGCCATCCAGGATGCCCTGCTCCGAGGCAGGTTTGATGCGCGTGCCTACTTCGCGCGGCTTCGCTCGTCTAAGCTCTATGCTCTGGCGACGCCCGAGCGGCTAGCGGAGCGCACACTGGCGACCTCCCGGTGTGCCTCTCCTCCTCCTTCCCCTTCTTTGCCGAGCACGACCTCGGTGGCGGCGGAATGGCGGGCGCCGCTCCAGGGCGGTGAACCCTTCCTGCAGGGAAGCGTGTCAAGAAGGAGGCCCCAAACTGAGCCACTACGGAGATTAACCTCTGCACAGCATTGTGCCAATGTGATCAATGCCACGGGTTCTGGCGGATGGGAGCCGGATGCTGGGCCTCCGTCACAGCGGCTCTCGCTGCCGGCCTCCCAGTCCGTGCCAGATCCACGCCCGGTACGGTGTTGTCAGTAAGCCAGCCAGGCCCCATTCATGGCGCGGGCCTGGCTGGTCCTTGTGCCTCTAAAGCGATGCAATCTTTCTTTCTTTCGAGCTAACCGGAAGGCGCTGGAATGATCAGTCGGCGGCTCTCTGATCTGCTGGCTGCTCATTTCTGGCGCTCTTCTGGGGGGTCCACCGCGCGCCGACCGGCAAGTGAGCAGGGGGCCGGTCGCTGCGAGATCTATACTTCAGGGGAGGATGATCTCTATGCTGTGTCCACGTTGTCACGCTCGATGGGATGGGGAGAGGCGAGCCTGTCTGCGCTGTGGCTTCGTGTTACCGGTGGCCGGTGGGGGCGCGGTGGCTCGTCAGGGGAACCAGCAAGAGCCTGGCCGGCAGGCTGGAACTGAGGGAGGAGCGCCGCGTTGGCATGCTCCCCGCGTGGCTCCTTTCGCTGGTGGGCGAGAGCCGTCTGTTCCACCTGTGTTGGTGAGCGAGGCGCCACGCCCTCAGACGCCGGCTGAGGATCTGCGGCGACATCGGCTCTGGCAGGAACGGCATGCCAACGGACGGCGGGAACCGGAGACTCTTGAAAGCCAGCGCAGCACGGATGGTCCCCCGCGCGAGCGGGAGCGCTGGACTGGGGAGGGGAGCCGGAACCGCTCTTCTTCTTCCGGCCCGGTGGTGAGTGAGGGACTGAGAGGGCTCCAGGCGGGCGAGCAGCTCCAGGGCGGGCGCTATCGCCTGGGTGAGCGCCAGGGCCGTCAAGAGTGGCTGGCGGGGGCTTACGAGACGTTCTGGCTGGCCCATGATGCTCGTCGTGGCGGGGCACCGGTTCGTATCTGCGAGTTTGTGCTGCCGCGTGAAGACAGCCGTTTGCGGGCCTCGCTTGTGCGCTCCGCCGCTTCTGCTCTCCATCTGGCCGGGCGTCATACGCAGGTTCCGACCTTGCTTGATGTGTTCTCAGAGGCGGAGCGCGATTTCTTTGTGTTCGAGCATATTGAGGGCGAGTCTCTCTTGCTTCGTCTGCGTCGGCGCGGGCGCCCTCTGGATGAGCAGGAGGTGGTCGAGTGCTGTCTGCAGATGGCGGACGTTTTGGAATTTCTTGCCAGCCAGACTCCTCCCATTGTTCATGGTCTGATCCGGCCCGACTCTATTATTGCCGGTCGTACGCGCTCTCACTATGTGCTCACGGGCTTTTCGGTGATGCTGGCCTCGGGCGCTACGCAGTTTGTGACTGGTCTGGCGCGCTCTCAGCTGTCTCCCTATACGGCTCCCGAGCTGAGCCACGGGGTGATCGATACTCGTATCGATCTGTATGGCCTGTTGGCGACGGCCTATCACCTGCTGACCGGCTGCCCACCAGCGAGGAGCCAGGGCCGCATTCCTCCGGCTCGTCAGCTGAATCCTGCTCTCAGTCTGGGTATAGAGGGGATCTTGAGTAAAGGACTCTATTCGGGGCAAGGGCTGCGACCAGACCTCTCACAGCGTTATCAGCATCCTGCCGATCTACGTCAGGCGCTCACCGAGCGGACGACTCAGGTGGAGCAGCCGGTCCAGGTTGCTGAGTCCCCGGCTGCTCTTTCCCAGTCAGCGGCCTCCACGCCGCGTCCTCCCACAACGGAGCCGCTGACGGCTTCCTCCTCGGGAGAAACTCTGCAGAATCATCCGTTGCTGCAGTCGCTGGCGCCCCCAGATCTCTTCCAGCCTGAGGAGTCGTTGCTGCCAGCTCCCGAGGAGCTGCCGCCCTTGCCGGACGGCAACGACTATCGGCGCGTGCTGCTCTGGGCCATGACGCTTTTTCTCTCGCTTGCTCTGACGATCGCCCTGGCTCGGGGCTGGTTCTGAGCGGCTTCGCTTGGGGCGAGGAGGGCGCGGCTGGTGCTGGCGGGATCACCTGGCCCTGGCGGGCTGCTGCTCTTAAGTAAGTATGAGGAGCGGCTCTTGCTGGTCGATGGACTGGTGGCAGGAAGGGAAAGAGAAGAGAGGACAGGCCCGGCTCATCATTGTGAGCCGGGCCTCTTTGCCGCTGGACAGTTGTGGGGCCTGGATGCTCAGATCAGAGATGGAAGTCGCCGGCCTGGAGTAGGTCAAGGGTGGCCCCGCACTCGCTAAGAATCCCTGTAGCTTCGCGTTGATAGCCGAGAGCCTCGCGCTGGCGGGCGGGGAGATGGTGAAAGAGCATCTGCGCGTAGGCGGCAAGGGTGCGAGCGTAGTGGAGCCGCATGCCTCGCTCCTGAAAGATGCGCAGGGCTGCCTGAAAGTGCTGTTCTGCCTGCGCGTGGGCCTCACTGCTTGCTGTGCGACTGAAGATGCGGGCAAGCAGGGCCAGGGCCTCCCCCTGAACGATCGTCATCTCGCTGCGGCGCGCTTGCTCGAGGATCGCTTGGGCCTGGGAATGGGCACGTTCGGGTTGCCCGAGCAGGAGGTAGACTTCGGCCAGGGTCACTTTCCCCTGGGCTTCGACGTCGGCGGTAATGCCTGGTTGGGCCAGGGCCTGCCGCAGGGCTGCGTGTGCCCGTTGTAACAGCCGCTGCTGAAGCCGTTGGCCCTGTTCAGGTGGCTGGGACTCGGACGCCGTTTCCCTGGAGAGCTTCGCCTGCAGCAGGCGCACCTGGCTGAGGCGCAGGCGCGCCAGGGCGACGAGCGCCGCGCTGATGCAGGGGCTGCTTTTGATGGCGCGTCCGATGGTCAGCGCTTGATAGAGGGCTTGTCCGGCCTCGCTGAGCTGGCCTCTGGCCTGAAGGATGCTGGCCAGGTAGCCGTTCCAGTAGCTCAAGTAGACCTGGTCTTTGCCCTGTTCTCCCTGGGCAATGGCCTGTCTGAGATAGTGCTCGGCATCACCGAGGTCGCCGGTGCGCTCCGCGAGGATGCCCAGATTGCTGAAGACTACGGCCATCAGCGGCAGGTCCCCGACCTCGTCGGCCAGCTCAAGTGAGCGGCGGCAGTAGGCCAGGGCCTCTTCGTGCTCGGCGCGGTGCAGGAGCACATGTCCGATGTTGCAACAGATGTGGGCGATTTCTCGCTTGTGGCCCAGTTCTTCGGCTAGCTGGAGGGCGATCCGCAGATGTTGCAGGGCTTGCTCGTGATTTCCTGTATTGATCTCTAGGGTGCTTAAGAAACGGTGAGTGCGGGCCAGACCAATGGGGTCGCCGCTGATCAGGGGAGCTGCTGGACGAAGGTCCTGGGCTGGCGCGGTCGGCGTCTCGGAGGCAAGGCGCAGGCCTGGTTCCGCCGAGCCTGCAGTGCGGGCCTGGGAGCTGCGAGCATAGAGGGCTTCAAAGAGGCGGAGAGCCTCTTGCCCCTCCTGGCGCGCCTCGCCGTAACGCCCTTCGTCGTTGTAGATGTAACCCCTCAGATAGCGTAGCGTGGCCCAGGCCATTCCTCCTTCGATGCCTGCCGTGCGTAGCCGGGCCGCGGCCCGGTTGCAGTAGTCGTGCGCCCGGGCGAAATCGCTCATGTAGAACCAGGTTCGACCAATCTCGGTCAACAGGCGGGCTTCCAGTTGGGTCTGATAGAGCGGGTCGCTTGGGCCGTGCAGGCGGCCTGCCTGTGTAACGTCAAAGGCGCGCTGATAGAGCTGGCAGGCCTCGGCGTAATGTCCCTGAATGCGGATGCATTCGGCCAGTCTCCCCAGGAGATAAGCGCGGCGATCGTAAGGAAGCGCCTGCGAGCCGCTGGCGGGCGCGGCGGGGCCGCCAAGCTGAGGGAAATGTTCGACGGCGATGCGATAGAGGCGAGCCGCCTCGGTATAGGCCGAAAGGGCATAGGCCGCTTCAGCGGCGAGAGAGGCGTAGTGGATGATCTGCTCGGGTGGGCCGCCGCCAGCGACCAGATGGTAGGTGATCATGGCGGCTCCCTTCTCCTCATGGCCGGCGTAGAGCTGGCGTAGCGTCTGGGCGGCGCGTCGATGGAGCAAGACGCGCTTCATGCCCGACATGCTCTCGTAAAGGTGGCTGGCTAGCAGAGGATGCCAGAAGTGGTAGCTGATATGGCTGCCGCTGCTGGTCTCGGCAAGGACCCCAGCCTGAAGGGCTTCGTCCAGGAGGTCGAGGACGCGTTCTTCATCGAATGGTTGGGGGTCAGCGGCTTCCAGTGCGCACAGGGCTTGGAAGTCGAAGGAGCCGCCGAGGATGGCGGCATCGCTGAGGAGGCGTCGACAGTGGCGACTGAGCCGGTTGAGGCGCATGTCGAGTACGGCGGTGATGGTTTCGGGTAGACGCTGTAGGCTTGCCTGGAAGCTGCTCTCGGTGGGTGAGAGCAGCTGCATCTCGATGCTGCGGGCCAGCTCCTCGGCGAAGAAGGGATTGCCGGCGGCATGGGATTGGATGAAGCGCTGGGCCGCTGGTGGCATGTGGCTGACGATCTGGGCGATCTGTTCGTCGGTCAGCGGTGGCAGGTCAAGGGTGATGACCCCGTGCTCACGCTGGAGGTGAGCGATAAGGGTCTGAAGCACGGTGTTGGCGGCCAGATCGCTGTCGCGACAGGTGCCGATAAAGAGCACCGGGTAACCCGCGAGGCGACGCACCAGGTAGCCGAGCAGCTCGCAGCTGCTGGCGTCGGCCCAGTGCAGGTCGTCCAGGACCAGCAGCAGGGGAACCTGACTGCTGACGTGCATGAGCAGTTCTTGCAGGGCTTCTTTGAGGCGCTGCTGCTCCTGCTCTGGCGGCAGGGGCAGGGGGGGCGGCAGGATCTCGTAGAGTTCTGGCAAGATGGCTCCCAGGGGAGCATAGCGCTCGGGGTGCTGTTGAATCTCCTGGCTGAGCCAAAGGTCGTGCGCTGTGATGCTCCGTAGCGGCTCTATCCACAGACGATAAGGGATGGCGCTCTCTTGCTCGTAGACGCGGCTCCAGATGACGGTCCAGTGGCGTTGTAGGGCTTCGCGGCTGAGTTCTTCGGCCAGGCGAGTTTTGCCCAGACCGGGGGCCGCCACCAGGACGGCGTATTGGGGTTGGCGCTGAGTGGCCAGGGGTAGGGTGGCGATGGCGCCGTTGCGGTTGGCGCCACTCCCGGCGGTGGCAGAGGTCAGCCGCTCCAGAGGAACCGTGGCGAGCTGCTCTGTGGTGGTCAGGAGCTGCCGCAGGAGGGTCAGCTCCTGGTCGCGTCCGACCAGGGGACTCCGATGGGCGCGCCCTATCTGGGGTAGGGTGGGGGTGGGAGCGGCGGCGCTCTCTCGTGGCCGGGGGGAAGAGTGTGTCTGGCCCTGACCGGTTTGGGTCAGGAGGGTGGGCCGTGGCCGGGATAGGGGCTGGTTGCTGCAGATGGCTTGGTAGAGGGCCTGGGTCGGCTCGGAGGGGGCTGTTTCATGAGAGGAGAGGAATTGTTGATAAAGGCGGATGGCCTCGCTGCGGCGGCGCAGTTGGGTGAGGCAGTACATGGTCAGGGTCAGGGCCTCTTCGTCACCGGCATCGTCGGTCAGGAGGCGTTCGAGCAATGGCAGGGCGCCGGTAAAGTTCTCGCGCGCAAGGCGCAGATCGGCCAGGGTTAAGAGGGCCTGCCGCCACTGCAGGTGCAGGGTCTCGCGTCGTCTCGCCAGTTGGGCGGGATAGGGTGGCACGGTCCAGCCGGCGAGAAGATCCCCTTTATACAGGCGCAGGGCCTCGTCGAGTAAGCTTTCGCGCAGCGGCTCGTCGCTCCAGCGCGTGGCCTGGGTCAGTAGCTCCTCGAAGGCGTCGGCGTCGATCCACAGCCGCTGCTGATCGGCCAGGCTGAGGTCCTCATCGCTCTCCTGAAAGAGGCTGGAGATGGGTGACTCTGCTGCCGGTGAGGGCCAGGGTGTGGCGTTGGCGAGCCAGTGACGTAGATTGGCAACGGCGCGTTCGAGGCGACGGTTGGCCTCGGCAGGGACGAGTTCGGGCCAGAGCGTGGTCAGGGCCTGATGGCGCGAGAGCCGGCGAGCTGGGCTGGAGATGAGCAGTGCCAGGAGAGCGCGGCTGGCGGGCTGCAGGGTTGGGCGCCCGCTGCGTGGCGTGGTTCGTTGCTCTTCGGTTGGTCGTTCCAGGCGAAAAGTTCCGAGCAGGTAGAGACGCCGCAGGGGAGGCTGACCTGCCTGGCCTGCCACGATCTCTTGTTGTTCGGCCTGGGCCAGGGCCTCTGGTGGCAGGGTGCGGCCAATATAGGTGCGGGTGATGTGGCCACCCTCGCTGCGATAGGCGTACCAGTAAGGTCCATGCCCGCGCCCCTGGCGACATCTTTTGCATTGTGGCTTGCCGCAAAAACTGTATTGACGATAGTAGGTGACCTTACTGTTCATTGCGCGCACTCCTTGCCGCTACGCGAGCTTGCTACGGGGGTTTCGATCACAGAAGCGGCCAGCAGCTCTGGAAGGACTGCCCGACGACGCATGGCCAGCGTGCAACGCGCTCTTGGTGACGCTGCCGGTGCGGGCAACAGGGTGGCCCGCAGCTGCTTTTTTCTGGCAGAGACAAGACTCTGGCTCTGTTGATCCCTGCTGGGCCTGAGCTGGGAGGCGCGCCCTGGCCCAGGTGGGTCCTCCAGGTGTCTTTGTGAGGGGGCGACGCTCGATCACACGCTGTGGCCGATGTGGCTGGCTGCTTACTGACAGGGCGGGACCGCTCCCAACCTGTGCTGCCCTGGTCCAGAGGCGGACTTTCTTGCCGCCCCTCTGGGCCGATCCGGCAGGCTGGATGGGAGAATACCGGGTCGTCGCAGGCACGGAGAGACCGTGGCGCACGTTTCTGAGCGAATGGTACGGCACTGTTTTGATTACTGCATGCATGCGCTCTGCTGCTCCCTCGTCAACTGGCCTGGCTTGCTCGGCGTTGAGCACCCGCTATGGCCGCCGCTGGTGTGTGGTGGGGTTGCGGCCTGACTGCTGCAAGCTGGCTGGCATGAGCGAAGCTCTCTGGCTTGCCACATCAGCTTGCCTGGCCGGGGCAGGACTGCGACCAGAGCACAGCCAGGAGACGAGGGCCTGGGACAGGCAAACACGACCTCGTTCTCTTTTCTAAGCCCCAAGCAGCGCCCACCTCGATGCGTAGGGAGTAGTCAATCACTGCTAAGATTACCCGATAAATACGGCTGCTTCAACTTGATCGCCACTTGCGACCGCTGGCAAGCGGCGCGGGAAGGCGAACTCTTCATGCAGTCGGTCGGTGTTTCTTATTATAGCTCATGAGGCTCGATCTGTCAGGCGAAGCTTGCTCTGTGGTAGTAAGGAGTGCCTGTATAGGATTGCAGCAGGCTATGGTTGAGATTCAGGGAGGTGGAAAGGTGCGCTAGTGGAGAGGAAGAGATAAAAGATGGGTCGGTCAGCACAGCGGCTTCGAGGGGTTCAGACCGGGGGAGGCTGACTGACCCATCCTATCGACAGGCGGGCCAGGCAGGTGCGGCTGGTGTGGCCATGAGCGCCAACCAAAGAGGTGCTACGGATGGGGACCCGTAGTCCGGTTCTGGCTGGCCGTTGGCCGCGGCACTCTGCCGGAGGCCTGGGCTGGCCCGCCGTGTCTGCGATGACGAAGGTGCGCTGATTAGTCGAAGTGAGACATCAGCTGCTTCCTTTCTCAGGGACGTTACTCCGAGATGGGCGAGGGGCGGCAGCGATCGGTAGCGTTTTCTTGACCTGCCGCTCCCTGGCTGTCTCGGGCAAGGGTGGTGATCTGCCCGTGTGGGCTATGGTATGGATCGCTCCGGCTCGTTGGCTGCCCGTCCTGGGTGGGGCTGCTGTCAGGAGGGCTGGAGGGAACTGCTGGCGCTATGGGCTGGTGGGATGGTTCCCCCTGGCAAGGCCCATCGCTGGCAGTTGCCGCCAGCCATCCCCAGGCCAATGCCCCGATGGCAGGACGCAGGACCATGCGCCTCAGATCGGGTAGCCCCTCATGGCCGAGTCAGGCGGGTCGGCGGGCAGGCAGCGATTATGGGCTAAAGGCTACCGCCCCACTGGTAGCTGGGAGCGCTCAAGATATGCATGACCGCCTGGTGCTCAATGAGGGCGACCGCGCTCAGGGCGGCGACCAGGAGTAGCGCCAACAGGACAATCAGGGTCAGCAGTTGCTTCTTGCTAACGGCAGCGAGCATCGTGTATCCTCCTCGGCGGCGTGTATGGTTGACCGGAAAACAGTATGACTGGTCTTTTCGTCTGAATCAGGTATATGGGCCTGAAACTGGCCTGGCTGCTGGCCGCGGCTGTCTATCCTGCGCAGGGCTTTCTCGGTTTCGTCATCAGTATCGTACCCTATCCTGGCCGCAAGACGCCCAGAGTTTTTACCTGTCTGAGGGGGCAAATACCATTGCGGATGGAAGAGGGACATATCACAACTTCTGGATGTAAGAGGCGAGTGCGGCTACTGCTTCCTCTTGTGTGCTGGTTTGCCGAGCCTTGTGAGCGCGATCGCTGAAGAGATCGTATGGTTAGTTGCCATGCCCTCTACTTTGGAAATATTCCAGCAAACGGTGTACAGCTTGATAAGAGAGATCATCTCGGCAATCATGGAAAATAACCAGCGCATCTCGGAGGAGTCCTATCAATTTTCCTTTAGAAAAACCAATATTTTTATTGATATTAACCACAGAAAATGTGTAGATTAAATTTCCGTATTCTAGTTTAAAATCCTTGTTGTAAAGAGTATTTAGAGAATTATCGATTTGTTTTTCTCCTTGAACTCGCCCTTGGAGTAGAAGGATAGCTCCTTCCAAAAACTGGGCTCTGGCGAACTCCAGAACGCGCTCGTGCTCGTTGAGGTTAGCAAGCAGTTCCTCTGCCAGTTGGCGGGCCTTTTCTTGCTCACCCAGCAGGAGGAGCACCTGGGCCAGAGCCAGCTTCCCCTCGATGAGGGTCTCCGCTTCAAGCTGCTCCAGGGCCAAAGCCCGTTCGAGAATCCGGCGAGCTCGTTCCAGACAATGCTTTGATCTCCCTCCTCTGCTTTCGTATCTGAGGGACTTCTTCCCTTGGCCTTGCCAGTAAGCTAGCTCGTACATGGCCTGAATCAGTCGCATATTAGCCAAAGCAACAAGCACAAAACCAAGGCAGGGAAGGAGGTTAAGTGAGATAACCGTGGAAAGAGCCTTTCTGATACTGCGGACGGCTTCCTGCCCCTTCATGCGTCGCTGCAAGATGATAGCAAGAAAGGCGCTCCACAGACAAAAGTATGTCTTATCACTGGCCTTATCTGCGATCCCTAGACTCCTCTTGTGCTCTCTCTCGGCTAAATCAAGGTCTCCTAGTTTGGCAGCTAACAGGCCGAGGTTACTGATGATCACAGCCTGCAGAAGGGTGTTCCCCAGCCTTTCTGCTAACATCAAGGCCCGCCGAAAGGCGGCCTGGGCCGCCGGCAGCTGGGCTACGCTCAAATGCGTATGACCGATGTTGCAGCAAGTTGCTGCTATATCTCTGTAGCGGTTATACTGTTCAAATATCGTAAGGGCTATCTTAAGGTGATAGAGAGCGTCTCTCATCTTCCCAATGCTATTTAGGATCGACCCAATCAAAAGATGAGTAAGAGCTATATCGATTTGATTACCCATTAGAATTGTATTAATATTAGTTTTTCTGAGAGGCTTATTTAGAGACTGTTCAATAGAAGTTTCCTCGCGATCCTGCTCAAACAGCTGCAGAGCGAGCTGAGCCTCATAGAGAGCTCGTTGATAATCGCCTGTTCGCCATGCTATTCTACCGTGTTCTCGGTGAATACTGGCCCAGACCGGGCTCTTCTCGATTCGTGCCTCTTGGAGGATGTGGGCGCTTCGCTCGCAGCAGCGAGCTGCCGCCGTCATATCGTTCGCATCGTACCAGGTCCAGCCGATCTCGACCCAGATCATCGCCTGATACTGAGCCTCGTAGAGGGCCTCCTCTGGAGACGCCGGCTGGCGCTGATAATTGCGCACCTCCAGCAGGCGCTCATAGAAATGGCGGGCCTCCTC
>NZ_JBHOQV010000020.1:0-50981 GCF_042408735.1 Thermogemmatispora sp. | reverse complement strand
CAGTATCCTCAAACGGATCGAGGCCGCTGCAACCGACCCCCTGGAAACCCACCCCGGGATACATCTTTCATATCTTCTAACGATTCAGGCCCCGTTTTTGGCAGCTGAGCGGCTCACTCTTTCCCACGTCCCCCTTCATTTCCCCCTCGTGCCACGGCCCGCGTCGAAACTCGTCGGCTGCAGCGCTGAAGGGGCGAGTTTCGAGAAAGCACCAGCCTCCTTTGGCGTACTCCAGCGGCAAGAGCTGCAGCTTTTCGACCACTCGGGACCACTTGAGCCCCCGGCGACGAACGAGTTTCGAAGCAGGCCCTCACATGGGCCATGTTCGAGGGGGGGAAGTCTCCCCAGCTCGTTTTCTTCTCCCCCTCCTCGCCTTCGACAGCGAGGCCCCCGCGACCCCATCGCCGGAGCATGTGGCAACGGGCCAGCAACGCCCCCGAGCTGCGAGTCCGGCGGCTGGGCCGCACGAGAGACAGACACCCACCAGCCTCCCTCGCTCCTGGCCAGCGTGCGATCGCTGGGGGGAAGCCAGAGCAGCGCAGAGCACCTGGCCCGCTGCCCTGCCGCAGGAGCTTGTGGGATGTCATCCTCCTCAGCGCGTCAGCAAGGGGTTCCACTCGGCGTCCCTGCCTGCAGCGTCGCACCGCATCTTCTCCGGGTCCGCCAGGGCAGCAAGCCAGGAGCCAGGCGGTCCCCCGCCCCGGGGCGATGTTCCCACCTTGGAGGAACAAGCTGCTCATCAGCAGGCCCACGACGGTGGTGGCACCCGTCGAAGTCTCAATCCAGGCAGGAAGGGTCCATGGTCGTCAGCCTGCTGCCCTACGGCCCACAGGGCGGCCCTGTGGGCGCTCGCCCCTCGCTGTGCCCCCTCATCCGAGGGTGTCGGCCTCTGGAAAGATCGTCCTCAAGCGGGTTGCTCGCCCAGGAGCCGGGGATCAGACGCGGGCAGGGCCGCCATCACTCTCCGGGTCCTGTCCTGGCTGGGAGCAGTTCGATCGAACGAACGTTCCCCGGACGGAGAGCAAGGGAGCAGGCCAGGGAGGAATCATCCTCTAATCTCGACGTTGAGAGAAGGCAGACAAGCGGAGGGGCGGACAGACAGGCAGACAGCCGGGGTTGCCTTTCCTCGAGGTTGCGTCAAACGGGCTGCCAACCTGTCCGCCGCCGAAAGGAAGGACGGTGAGGCTCTTCAGTTAGCTCGCCAGACTGCTCATCGCCGGGGCCAGGACCTCAAGGGAGAAGTAGTCGGCGGAGTCAGAAGAGAGCAGCGGAAAGAAGGCGATAAAATCACCTCCCCAGCTCGTCGGCCAGCGAGCTGGGAGCCACCCGGCTCGCCTAGTAGCCGACGGTCTGTTCGAAGGACTGAGCGATGACCTGGTAGCCTTTGTCAGTAGCGTGAATGTCGTGGAAAACGCTACACATCCAGGTATAGCTGCAGATGTTATTGTTGGGAACGGTCGCCCCGCCAAAGGCAGAGAAGACATCGACGAGGACGCCGAACCCCTGGACATCGCTCGCCAGATGCTCATTAAGCTGCTGGGTATAGGGGACCGTATTGGGGCACTTGTTCTGGTATGGATCGTAGTAATTCATCACGAGCAGGTCACCCGTTACCTGGCCGTTGACAGTAAGAGCAGCACGCAGCTGAGGAAGGATCACCTGGCGCAGATTATAGTCCAGGGTCTGGAGGGCGCTGGTGCTGGCAGTGGTATCGATGGCGCAGGTCTGAGAATTCAGATAGGGCAGGACATCATTGGCCCCAATATCCAGAGTCACCGGGCTGACCTGGCCCGCGTGGGCCCGCAAGAAGTTGAGGGCGGCGTTCAGCTGTGACCCGAGGTAGGGGTACTTACGCAAGAAGGGGAAGGGACACTTACCATTAAGGAAGGTCACGCTGGTCTCGCCTGGACAGGCCAGGTTGACCATCGAGGTCGTGCCGTGAGCCTTCAGGTCCTGGAAAAAGTAGTTACTATACCCATGCGCGAAGTCCAGGTCCGGCTGGAAGCCGAAGGCCAGGGAATTGCCCAGGACCAGGTAGTACTTCTTTGGACCCACCAGTTTCAGGCCCTGAGCATGAGCTGCACGCACATCAGGGGCAAGTACAAAGAGGAGCAGCACAGTCAGGACGAAGGGTAGCACCAGGCGGCAACAGGCAGGTATGCGTTTACCCATACATGACCCCCTTTGGTATCAGGGCTAACGTTGCAGCAAGCAGTGAGGAAAAGCACACACCCCTGTTACATAGTATACATTCTGAAACAAAATAATACAAGACATTACATAGCAAAACAACTGTTTGGACCCTTGCAGGCAGCGGCGGCGTCAGGTGAGGAGAAGGCGGCGGTCCCTCGTTGGGCGGCGGCACGGCGAGCGCAGTTCCACCTTGACCGTGGGCCGTCTTCTCAGCTATAGTCTTGAGAGAAGCAGCCGGGCGTCTTGTGGCAGACCTGGCCAGGCCGAGCAGGGCCTGGCCGGAGCCAGTCGCACGCACGCTCGCTCTGTTTTTTTCTTTCGTTCAAGCAAGAGAGCCAACTAGCTAGCTAGAGGCACAGAGGCAGGTAATGCGGGCATGGAGCAGATGAAGCAGCAACCTCGATCGCGGCGCGTTCTAGCCATTCAACAGATTTGGGATGATCCTCCCGGCTATCTCGGAGAGATCCTGGCGGAGCATGGCCTGGCCTGCCAGACCCTGCAGGCCGAGCAGGGACCTCTCCCGGACAACCTGGATGACTACGGCGCCCTGCTGGTCCTGGGAGGGCCGCAGCACGTGGGCGAGGAGGAGCGCTATCCTTATCTCCGCCAGGAGCAGGCCCTGATTCGCCAGGCCATCGAGCAAGACATTCCGTTTCTGGGAATCTGCCTGGGTGGACAATTGCTTGCAAATGTATTGGGAGCGGAGGTCAGGCGACACGATTTTGTCGAGTTGGGCTTCTACCAGGTGCAATTGACCGAGGCCGGGCAGAGAGATCCCCTCTTCCAGGGGCTGCCGGGTTACCAGCAGGTCATTCACTGGCATGAGGATGTCTTCGAGCTACCTGAGGGCGCCGTGCTGCTGGCCACCAGCCCGGGTACGCCTCATCAAGCTTTCCGCTACGGGCGTCGCGCCTATGGGCTGCAGTATCACATCGAGCTGACGCCCGCCATGCTGGACATGTGGCTCTACACGCCTGGCTACCGCGAGGAAATCGTTTCGCTGCTTGGGCCAGATGCCATCGAGCGCCTGGAGCAGGAACGCGCGCGCTTCTACCCGCTCTACCAGCAGCACACGCGCCTGGTCTTTGAAAACTTCCTGCGCCTGGCCGGGCTACTGTCGGGGTGATCGAGGCAAGGCTGAGCCTGGTTCCAGCTGGTTCTACCCTTGTTTCTGCCAGCCTATGAGGGGGGCGGGAGTGTTCCTGGCAGGCCCTGCCGATCTGGTCTGGTCTTGACAGTGCTTCTGTCTCGTATTTGCGTAAGCAGTTGACCAGACAGGGATAGCATACTATAATTAGCGTAAGTGCGATCAAGGGACAATTGCCCTCGTTGTCCCTGGCCTGGCAGGGTGCGACGCTCCCCTCGCCCACTGCAAGGGATGGGTCGCTGCCGATCGGCAGAGGCAGGTCCCGCGCAGGACCGGCCCAGCTCAGCCTGTCGTACGGCACTTCAGCCAGGTCCAGCAGAGCTGGTGGCAAATGGCGCCTCCAGGGCGCGGCCAGGCGTCAGTCAGGCCACCACACCTGCACCAGATTCGTCTTACCCTGGTCTGTACCGCCATGTCGAGACCAAGCCGTGGAGTGGAGCTGAAGGAGTCATTGATTACTATGCCGCACGCGAGAGGCCGCCGGCGTCAAGCCAGCGTTGCCTCTGAGCCGACTCGCTTTGTTTTCTCCGCCTGTAGCATTCCCTGTGAGAGGCATCCCGAACACAACGAGGACAGCTTTATCGCCGATGCTTCGACTGGATTGGCCGCCGTTTTCGATGGCGTCGGGGGCAGTGCCGCCGGCGAAATCGCCGCCCGCATCGCGGCCCGCTGCACGCATCAGGGCTGGAAGACGGTCATGCGCCGCCTCCAACAGCGCTACCCCGGCGGCCTGCTGCTGGATCAACAGGGAGACCATCATCAGGAGCTTGGCCGTTACCTGCGTGAGGTGCTGGAGGAGGCCGATGAGCAGATCCGCACGGAAGGGGCCCAGCTTGCTGGCACCGACGATCTGGCCACGACGGTCGCCCTCGGCGTGTTTTGCCCCCTCTCTAATGCCCCCGGAGCCTTGCTTTTCTACGCCCACGTTGGCGATAGCCGCATCTACCTGCTCCGCTCGGGGGAGCCGCTGCGCCGCCTGACCGCCGACGATGGCTTGCTGGGCAAGCTGGTGGAAAATAAGGTGCTTAAGGATAGCGATGCGCTCCGTATCGATCAGGCAATGCGCTTCGAGGATCTCTCGGATCTGGAGCTGAACTACTTCCGCTGGCGCGGCGGCATCACCCAGGCCCTCGGTGGCCCCCTCTCCCCTACTATCCATGTGAACCAGACGATGATCTCTCCGGGTGACCGCGTCCTCTTCTGCACCGACGGCATCCACGATAATCTGACCGATGAGGAGATCGGCACCCTCTTAAAAGCCGGCCCCCGCTCCTCGGTGGCCCGCCTCCTGGCCGAACGCTCGCTTCAGCGCTCGCGCGAGGAGCGCCATCTGACGATCCGCGCCAAGCCCGATGATATCACCGCCGTTGTTGTGACCTGCCGCTTCTAGAGCTTCTCTCGCAGGGACAGCCCTCTCTTCTCCGGCTGAGCAGAAGCCTCCTTCCCCCAAAAGTACCAGATATATCTGTCAATGTGTCTATGAATGGTGACGCTATGCTACACTGTTCCCTGCTCAAAGGCTTTCCAGTAGAGTAGAGAGCTGTTGCTCAGCATGAGAAGAGATCGGCTGACTCACAAGATTGTCTGCCTCTTCGCGCTGCTCTTATTGCTTCCCGCCTGCACCAGCGCTGGGAACGGCAGCAGCCGCTCTCAGCCGGGACGAGACGCGGCGCAAGCCCCTCCCGGCAGCGGGGCTTTAACTCATCTGGAGCGACTGGCGACGCCTACACCGACAGTGCTGATCCCCAGCCAGCAGACCACTCCCACCCCTACCCCCCAGGCCAGTTCCGCAGGTCGCGCTCGGGCCACAACCCCGGTGAGCGCCTCAGCCCCCTACGGCCCTCCACCTCCTTTGACCAGTCTGGAGCAGTACTTAACGCAAAAGCTCTTTGCTCAGATCAATAGCGATCGGGCAGCTCAGGGCCTCTATCCCTATACCTGGAACGCAACGCTGGCGGCTGGCGCTCGCCTGCATAGCTGGAATATGTACCATTGCGGCTTCAGTCACACCTGTCCCGACGGCCTGCCGCAGTGTACGCGCATCGCCAACGAGGGGTTCAGCTTTACCGACTGCGGCGAGAATATCGGCCTGGCCGGCCCATCGAACCCAGCCTGGACCAACGTTTATCAGGTTCAGGAGAGTATGGCAAATGAGCCGGCCACGGGCTGGCACCACATCCATCTTTTTAGCACGACGCTGCACCAGGTGGGCATTGGGGTCTACGTCGACCCTTCCGGCTGGGTCTGGTTTACAGAGGACTTTATTAGCTAGCCGACGCGCTTTCTCCTACCTCTGTCCGGGACCTGCCGCGCTGAGGCTATCAGACGATCAGTCCTCCCAGCCTGGCTGGGTGGCCGCTTCGGTAGCTGTCGGGCCTGTTGGCTTTCTCTCCCGTGTATCTCTTATCCCTATCCCTGGGTGCCTGCAGTCTGGGCCTGGCTTTCCTGACCGGCTGCGCTCGCTTCCTCGACAAGCTCGGCTTCAATGCGGACGTCGACACGCTCGCTGACAAGCCAGCCACCAGCTTCCAGGGCCACGTTCCAGTTCAGCCCCCAGTCTGTGCGATTGAGCGAGGTGGTCGCGGTGAAGCCCAGACGCCTCTGGCCCTGCCAGTCGCGCGAACGGCCTTCCAGGCTGACGTCAAGGACCACAGGTCTGGTGACACCGCGAATGGTGAGGTCTCCATAGAGCTTGCCCGTGGTCTCGCTGAGCGGCTCTACGCGCGTGCTGGTGAAGGTGATCGTGGGGTAGTGCTCAACGTCAAGGAAGTCGGCAGATTTGAGATGGGCATCACGTTGTGGCTGGTTGCTATCAAGACTGGCAGCATCGATCTGGACCGAGATTCGCGTCGCTTCGGGATGGGCTTCGTCGAGTTCGATGGTCCCCGACCATTGCTTGAAGCGCCCCCGCACGGTGGTGATCATCATGTGCCTGGCACTGAATTCAATGCTGGTGTGCGCCAGGTCGAAGCGCCACGGCATGGCTGGCCTTCCTTTCTCCAGCAAGAAGCCCGAATAACACAAATATAGTTACTAACATTAGGATAGTAACAACAAAAAGTATAGAATGAAGGTGGGCGTTTGTCAAGGGGAGGAGCCGCCAGAGAGGGGGCTTGTCGCCGGAGGCGCGGCGGGCTATCATTGGGGAGCAGAAGAGAAGAGGTGGAGCGGGCTGATTGCTTCAGCCGCTCAGTATGAGTTCGGCCGGTATAAGTCAGTGAGAAGGAAAGGGCAGGGTACCAGATGGTTCCCCGCGATGACTTTACGCCGCATGGCTATCTCGACAATCCTTTCCACAGTTGGAAGCTGAATCCGAGCGGCGTGCTTCGCAGCCGCCCACCGCTTGGCATGGGCTGGCACGTTCCGAACCTGGGTAGCTATGTACGCAACCAGTTTCAATACAGCGCTCATCTCAATATCGGGCTGGGCTGCGAAGATGGCCTGCTGCTGATTCTGCCGGAGGATTTTCAGCGCCAGGGTTGTGCCCTCAACAGTCCCCTCCATACAAAGAATCGCTTCGCCTACAATTGTGTTGTTCCCTCACACAATCTGCTCTTCCATGCCCTCTACTTCCTGGTCGAAGAAAACGTACTTGGCTGTCTGCTCTCGCTCACGGCCACGGGCGAGCAGAAAGGGCGAGTGACTTGTTATTTCCAGCACGAGCACACGCACAATCCGTACACCAGCCGTCTGTGGGAGCATGGTCTCTACGGGCGCCGCCTCCCCGGTGGGAGCCTGGGCCAGCCAGGGCAGCTAGCAATGCTGGGCGTGGCCAGCGAAGGAGACGTCTTCATTCACGGCTGGCTGGCCATCGATGGGGGTCCTGCGCCGCAGCCGGAAGAGCCAATCTACACCTGCACCCAGGCCGAGCTGGTCGCCCACCTGCGCGGGGTCGCCGTGGCTCCTCCGACCGTCACGCAGGCCGATCCCGCGACCGGCTGGCAGGTGCGCACCTTGACCCTGCCCTGCACTGTGGAGCTGGGCGGTGAGGGCGAAGAGCGCCGTCTCTTGCTCCTGCTGGCGCGGGGCGTCTCTCTTGACGAGAGCTACCATCGCTGGCGCGAAGCTCAGGCGAATTTCCAGAGGGCTTTGGAGGAGCGCGAGCAGGAGGATGAGGCTTTTTGGAGGCGCGCCCCGCAGCTCTCGGGCGACTGGCCAGCGACCTGGCGCCGTGGCTTTGTCTACGATCAGGAGACGCTGCGCATGGTGATTCGCCGCCCCTGTGGCCTCCTGAAGGGTCCGTGGGACGGCATGCAGATCCAGGCGCCGCGCCTGGTGCTGGCGGAGGCGGCCCTGGATACCCTGGCGCTCAGCTATGCCGCGCCCGAGCTGGCAGAGGAGGTACTCCTGACCCACTTTACGCAGGCTCCTCACCCTAATCTTCCCTGCATGCGTGAGGATGGCAGCTACAATATGGTGGCCGACGATGGGCAGATCTGCGGCACAGCTCCCGAGTGGGGCTATCCACTCTACTGCTGTGATCTGCTTTTCCGGCGCAGCGGCAATCGGTCCTGGCTGCGCCGCCTCTATCCCGCCGCCGCCGCATACCTGCGCTGGTGGCTTGAGCATCGCCGCGACAGCGAGGGCTGGCTGGTCTACGCCTGCTCGTGGGAGAGCGGCCAGGACGTTTCGAGCCGCTTCGGGCCACAGCAGACCGGGGGGACGCTGATCCAGCATCTGCGCCCGGTGGACCTCCAGGCCAGTATGGCTCAGGGAGCAGCAATTATGGCTCGCTGGGCTACGATTCTGGCCCAGGCGGAAGCAGAGGACGCGGAGACCGCCCGGCTCGCCGCGACCAGCCCGGACCATACCAGCCACCTGGACTGGCAGGCCGAGGCCGCCTGGTGGCAGCGTGTCGCCGATGAGTTCACGGTCAAAACGCGGCGTATGTGGCAGTATGGTTGGTTTCGAGACTACGATTCACAGCGCCAGCAATGGTCGAGCGAGCGAGATGCCATGCATCTGGCGCCGGTCTTTTGTGGGGTAGCCGGCTGGGGCCAGAGCGAGCAGCTCCAGGAAGCGCTGCGCCAGCCTCCTACCCACAGTGGAGGCTGGGCCCCGCTGTGCTGGCCGCCAGTGGCCTTAACGGTCATCGGAGCCGCCGATCTTGCCGGCCTGCCGGAGGTGGCCGCCGAACTGGCCTGCCAGTTTATCGCCGATGGCTATCGTCACCTCGACCGTCGCCTCCTCTCGGCCGAAGAAGGGCTACCGGGGGTGACCCGCGAGTATCGCCAGGCGCGCTGGCACGGCGCCACCCCGGAGTATGTCAACGCCGGGATCGAAGGCTACGGCTGGGGTGCCTTGGGCCTGCACCTGTTCCTGCGCTACTTGCTCGGGCTGCGCGAAGAGGAAGCGGGCAGGCTAACTGTCCAGCCCATGCTACCCCAAGCCCTGCGCCGAAACGGCAGCCGTTATCACGTAGGACCAATCCAGTGGGGTCCTTTCAGCCTGCAGGCCACCTGCTCCGTACGTGCCGGTGACCAGTACCACTTTCAGCTGACGGCCAGCCAGGACGGCGCTTCAGCCAAGAGCTGGGAGTGGGAAGGGCGCTGGGGAGAGGCGCGCCTTATCCAGCTCAGTTCTTCTTGACTCTCCCCATTTCCGGCCTGGCGGGGAAGAGCGAGGTCGCCTGCGGGCTGGGCCGCTTTCCCTGTCGCCAGACAAGGCGAGGAATCGACCGCGAGCAGCGCTGCTCAGCCCAGCCAGGCGCTCTCGGCTTTTCGCCCCTTCCGCCAGGCGAATTCGGTGCGGGCCGGTCGGCCTGCCTGCGAAGACAGAGAGGGAGAAGGGCGAATGTCCCTTCCCTAGACCTCTCCCTCTTGCAAGAGGGCCTCGAATTCGGCGCGATTGAGATGCTCCCGCTCCAGCAGGGCCGTCGCCAAGCGGTGCAGCTGATCACAATGCGTGCTCAGGATCGAGCGAGCCAGCTCTCGGCCTTCGCTCAGAATCCGCTGCACCTCGGCGTCGATGAGGGCCGCCAGAGAAGTACTGACCATCCCAAAGCCGCGACCGAAGCCCGTCCCAGCCCGCAGGGCAGCCGTCGGAGACTGAGCCGGCAGCAGGTGAGTGCCGGTCGGGACAGGTCCCAGCGGCGGAGCTTTCAGGGCCAGGGCAGCTCCCGCCGCTCTCGAGGAGGCGGTTGAGAGCGCCGGACTGACCTCCTCAGGGCCATAATCGGCGAAGATCACCCCTACCTGCTCGCTCATCCCCCAGCGGGTCACCATGCGGCGCGCCAGATCGGTCACAACCTGCAGATCGTTCTCAGCGCCGGTCGTCACGCGCTGGGGACCGAAGATTAACTCCTCAGCCACCCTGCCACCAAGGCCGACAGCGATGCGCGCCATCAGGCGCTCGCGGCTATAGTTATAGCGATCTTCTTCGGCCACAAACTGCGTTACTCCCAGGCTCTGGCCCCGCGGCAGAATGGTCACGCAGTTGACACGGTCCGCCTCAGGCAAATGGTAGGCAACCAGGGCATGGCCGCCCTCGTGATAGGCGATTATCCGCCGCTCATGCTCGCTCAGCACCAGGGGGCGAAGAATACCAAGCTGGACCCGCGCCAGGGCCTCCTCAAAGCAGGCCTGGGTCACTGTCTCCAGATCACGCCGAGCGGCGATCAGGGCCGCCTCGTTCACCAAATTGGCCAGATCGGCCCCGCTCATACCCGTCGTCAGCCGGGCCAGTCGCTCCAGATCGACATCCTCATGCAGCGGAGTCTGACGAGTATGGACCGCCAGAATGGCCTGCCGGCCCGCCCGATCGGGCAGAGAGACAGCAATCGTACGATCAAAGCGCCCAGGGCGCAGCAAGGCCCGATCCAGGATATCGACGCGATTGGTCGCCGCCAAGACAATCACCGCTTCGCGCTCGTTGAAGCCGTCCAGCTCCACCAGCAGCTGATTGAGGGTCTGATCGCGCTCCTCGTTGCTGAAGACGCGCGCTCCGCGCTTGCGACCGACCGCATCGATCTCATCGATAAAGATCACGCACGGGGCCGCTTTGCGGGCCTCAGCGAAGAGGTCGCGCACACGACTGGCCCCAACGCCGACGAACATCTCAACGAATTCCGAGGCGCTGATGCTGAAGAAGGGGACACCAGCCTCGCCGGCAACCGCCTTTGCCAGCAGAGTCTTGCCCGTGCCCGGCGGCCCCACCAGCAAGGCACCTCGCGGAATACGCGCCCCCAGGCGCTTGAAGCGCTCCGGCGAGCGCAGGAACTCGACGATCTCCTCCAGCTCGGAACGCACCTCATCGATGCCAGCCACGTCGGCGAAGGTCACAGGCGGAGCCGTCTTTACCCGCGCCTGCCCCATCCGTCCCGCGAGGCCGCCGCTCCCTCCACCGCCGACTTCGGCCGGCGAGCCGCCGCTTTTGGCGGGGGCCTCCGTCCTGCGCTCCGAGGCGCCCGGCTGCTTCTCGAAGCGACGGGCCCGGCTTCTTCCCATGCGAGCAATCCGCTCGTCAAGAGCGCGCAGCGGGCGCGGGTTGCGCAGGGAAAAGGCCGTCAGGGTCAGGATGAGGCCAATCACCACGACAGGGAGCAGGTGCCAGAGCAGCTGCAGCCACAGAGGATTCGAGGCCGGGGGTAACGTTGTCACAAAAACATGTTTTTCACTCAAAAGAGGCATAAGCTGCGGATCTCCCTCGGCGGGCAGGCGCGTATAGATCTGGCGGGCCGGATCGAAGGTCTGCGCCTGCGACTGTGAGCTGGCCCAGCCCGAATAGCTGGCATTGGCGCTGATGGAGCGACTCCAGGCTCTGATCTCGGTGGCCAGCGTCTGCGAGGAAGGTGGCTGCCCGGCGGGCGTTGAAGAAGAGGCCAGCAGGCCGTACATCGAGCGATCCTGCAGCACCACCGCCAGAACTCTGCCCGCCCTGACCTGGTTGACAAAGGCGCTGTAGCTGAGCGCTGTCACGCCGCTCGGTGCCGTGCTTGTCGGCGGCGGCTGCAGCTGACTGACCAGCCCAAAGAGTAGCCCGATCAAGGTCAACACGAGGATGCCTGTCACCAGCCCGCTACGCCGCGCCTGTATCCATGACAGCCATTTGAGCCGATTGCTTTTCCTACTCCTCACACCATTGCGTCGCCATGCCCGTTGCCACCAGCGTGCATGGCGACCACCCTTTTCTTCCATTCCTTCACCTCACCTGAGAAAGGCCCGCAAGCAATCCAAAAAAGGAATTTCTTGCATAAGATGCTCGCAGCCTCCCGTGTCCTTCATAGTTCATTGCATGTCTGCCAATGTTTCAATTGTAATGTTATGCCCTTTTCTTCCTGCCATAAGCACGATGCAGGGAAGAGGCCAAAGCGTCCAGGAGATGAAGACCGTATGAGTGCTCTCGCCCTATGTCGGACACGTGAAGATTGTACTGCTTCCTGTTGCCTTCCCCAGAGAGGAGGTGGAACTTTAGTACTTTCTTCTTAGCGAATATTATAGCAAATTGTTTCTCTCCTTGCTATTATGAACCAAATTATCCCTCCCTGTGGCCCTGGGTTCGCTTGGGTCCTATCGTGCACCAGCCAGCCTGGCTCGGCCGTTAGCGTCGCCTGCCTGGCCAGGGTCCTTCACCAGGAGCCAGGAGGCCGGGGATACCCCGCTCTCTCTGTTTTTAGTTATAAACGGGCCGACAAGCTCTCTCTGGTGGCTGACCAGTCTCTGCCTGGCCCATTGAGGGGAGTGGCCCCTCGCCTGGCTGCAGTCCGACGGCCTTGCTCTGTTTGCCTCTGGCGCAGCGTCTCTTTAGCATAGGATACAATGAGAGGCGCTATGCTCTCAGACGCGACCCGTCTCGCTCGGGATGACGGGAGCGTAGCATGCCAGCAAAGACAAGGAGATCACTGGACCATGAAAGCGATCCGCATTTATGAAACTGGCGGACCGGAGGTCATGCGCCTGGAAGAGATTGAGAGACCGCAGCCGCGACGAGGTGAGGTGCTGATCAGGGTCGCGGCAGCCGGAGTCAATTATGCCGATCTGGCTCAGCGTCAGGGCACCTATCTGACGCGCACCCGGACGCCGATGACGCTCGGCTTTGAGGTGGCGGGGACGGTCGAGGAGCTGGGCGAGGGTGTCAGCGCGCCTGCTCCGGGCACGCGCGTGGCCGCCTTCGCCACCGGCGGCTATGCCGAATATGCCACCGCCAGGGCTGAGACCGTGTTCCCGATCCCGGACACCCTCGACTTTGTGCGGGCCGCTGCTCTGCCCGTCCAGGGCGTGACGGCCTACCAGCTTTTGCACGACTCAGCCCGCCTGCAGAGCGGTGAGAGCGTGCTGGTGCACGCCGCCGCCGGAGGGGTTGGCACCTTCGCCGTCCAGCTCGCTCGCCTGCTGGGGGCCGGTCAAGTCATCGGTACGGCCAGCAGCGAGACCAAGCTGGAGTATATCCGGCGCCTGGGAGCCGATCAGGCGATCAACTACAATCTGCCAGACTGGGCAGAGCAGGTCAGGCAGGCCACCAATGGGCGCGGCGTCGATATCCTGCTTGAGATGGTCGGTGGCACAATCGCGGAGCAGAGCCTGCGCTGTCTGGCCCCCTTTGGTCGCATGGTGGTCTATGGGGCCGCCAGCGGAGAGATCACCCAGTTCAGCGGGATCCAGCTGATGTACAAGAACCAGGCTATCATCGGTTACTGGCTCAGCGCCTGGCTCAGCCGTCCCCAGCAGGTTGCTTTCGCTATGCAGGAGCTGAGCCGCTACCTGGCCGCTGGCCAGCTAGCGGTTTTCGTTGGCCAGACCTTCCCGCTCGAAGAGGCTGCCGATGCCCACCGTGCTATTGCAGAGCGCCGCACAACTGGGAAAGTCGTATTGACAGTAGGACCTCTGTAACCTCTCAGCGAATCCTTCATACGGAGGAACGCTTTTCGCCCAATAAAAGACCGGCCCTGGCCTCGGAGGTCTTCTTCCCCGTCCTCCACCAGGGCCGCTCGGGCCACTCTTTGCAACACTGGGGCCTGCCAGGCGTTTCTACTAATGGCAGCCTGAGCGGCTCACGTCGATGGGCAGCCCCGGCCCAGTCGGGAGGAAGCCGGCCGGCAGCCCCCATCTGGAGCGGGCCAGCCCCAGCCCATTCACCAGGGGAGTCTGGCAGACACAGGCAGGACCGGCCGGCCTCCCTTTTGGCCAGGCCGCGAGGGTAGTCGGAGAGGGAGGCTCGACCAGGCTCGCCATCCATCTCATCACGCGGAAGCAGGAACAGAGGTCTAGAGGATGGACGCCTTCCAGTTCGGTCAATGGTTCAGCAAGCGGCGGCGTCTCTGCGGCTGGCACAGCCAGCGGGCCTTGATTGAGACGATCCGGCAGGACCCGGCTTTGCGCACTCTTGGTATCTCCGAGGACTTTCTGGCGCGACTGGAGGCCGGTCATCTCCACTATCCCTTCCGCGGTAAGACCAGGCAGCGTGTTCTCGCTCTGGCCACCCTCCTCTGTCGCACGCCGCGCGATGTGCAGCTCTATCAGCGGGCAGCCGGCCTGTACGACCTCAGTCCCCAGGAAACCGAGCTGCTCTCTACTCTCAGCGAGCAACTGGGCACGCCTTCCTCGCCTGGGCTGGTTTTGTTGCCTCCGCGCCCCACCCGCTTGCTCGGTCGCAGCCATGAGCTTCACCACCTGCTGCACGCCTTGCGCGAAGAGGGACCTGGCATCTACATTATCAGCGGCATGCCTGGCGTTGGCAAGAGCGCCCTGGCCGCCGAGCTGGCCCATCTGCTGGCCACCGACGCCAATCGTTATCGGCGCTGCTTTCCCGACGGCATTGTGGCCCTCAGCGCGCGCGGCTGCCAGGGTTTGTCGGGCCTCTGCACGCTGCTGCAGCGTCTGCTCGCCCTGCTGAACATGCGACAGCTCCAGTCTGAGGAAGCGAGTGGGGAGCTGGCACCGCAGGCAACGCCTCCGACAAGCCAGGTTCCCTGCTCTGAGGCGGAGATGAGCGCTTTGCTGGATCAGGTGCGGACCAGGCTGGCCGGCAAACGCACCCTGCTGCTGTTGGATGACCTGGATTCGCCCTTTCCTCTGCGCCAGGCCGCCGAGGTCCTGCTGACCTACAGCAGCCAGCAGGGGGACTGCCAGAGCGAGGGCTGTGGCTATCTGACGGGCAGCAGCATGCTGGTGATCAGCCGCATCGTCCCGCCAGCGACCGCTTTGCCTACTCGCCATTACCATCTAGAGCCACTGGCGCCGGCGGACGCCCTGGCCCTCTTTCTGACTCTCCTTGATCGCCGCGCAGGAACCCTAAGCAGCGGCGAGTTGCGGGCAGCAGAGCGCATCTGTGAGGCCGTTGGCGGCCTTCCGCGGGCTATCGAGCTGGCCGCCACCGCGGTCGGTGCGGGCATCTCCTGCGAGCTGCTGGCTGAGCGTCTCACACAGCAGCCGCTCGATGGGTTGCTGGATAGCGAGGGAGAGCTGCGTCGCTTGCTCTCTGAGGCTCTGGCGACCCTTCCGCAGGAGACAAGAGACTTCCTGCTCCAACTGGCCCCCTTGCTGAGCAGGCCTTTTAGTCTGGTCGAGGCGGCTGACTGGCAGCAGCGTTGCGCGAGTGGCCTCCAGTCCGGCCAGATCCTCAGCGCCGAGCCTGCCAGCCCAGCGCAGCGCCCGTTGGCCAGCACCGCTGCCCATCTGGCACGCCTGGTCCGTAGCTCCCTGCTCGATCTTCGTCCCGAGGCAGAAAGGGCGGAGGGCGAAGAGGAAGGTACCAGCCTCTGCGAGCGGCGTTATCGTGTTCATCCCTTGCTACGCGCTTACGTTCAAGAAGAGCAGCAGCGCCGACAGATGGCCTTGCTGGCCTTTGCCTCAGAGCAGCAATACGACATTCCCGCCCTTAAAGGGCGCCAATCCGAGCTTCTCCTGACACTCGCCCAGGCATACCTGAGCGGCCAAGACGAACTCTTTCTCCAGCTCCTGCAGTCCCTGCTTGGTCTGCTGGCCCATCTGCCTCTGAGCGAGAGCGAGCCACTTCTGCTGCGAGGTATCGAGGTGGGCCAGCGCCATGCCGCTCTGTTTCCTCTCGCCAGCTTTTTGCAACGCCTCGGCGCGCTTCACTTCTATCACGGCCATTTCCAGCAGGCCCGTGAGCGCTTCGAGGAGAGCCTCCAAGTGGGGCAGCAAGCGCTTCAACAGAGGGAGACGCTGCCCGACCTCAAGCAAGGCGGCCATCCCCGCAGCCTTCTTGCGCGCTCCTGGTTCTATCTGGCGGTCCTGGCCAGCAGCGAGGGAGATCTGGCACTGGCTCAGCGCTATATCAATATCTTTCTCCGCATTTGTCAGGAATGTGGCGATCTGCGCGGAGCCATCGAAGCGCTCAAACTGCAGGGGCGCTATGCTTATCGCCAGAGCCGCCTGCAAGAAGCCAGGCAGGCCCTGCGCCACGCTGAGCATCTTCTGACCTCTCAGGAGCACCTGCTGACGCTCCCCTATGACCGGGCGCTGCGCCTGGAGATTCAGCTTCTGCTCTGCCACATTCAAGGCGAGCAGGTCCGGGCGCGGACCACGCTCGAGGCCCTCATCGCGCTGGCCAGCGACTATCTTGACCCCTACTTTGTGCCCGCGCTTGTCCTCGACGAGGCAGACTTTGCCCGACGGCAAGGCGCCTGGGAAGAGGCCCACCTTTATGCTTTGCGGGCCATCCGCGAGGCCGACCGCCTCGGGGCCAGCTTTCTGTATCAGAAGGGTCTGGCCCTCCTCGAGGGTCTCACCGGCCAGGAACCACGGCTGGCCGCCAGACCGACGCGCCCGCTCCAGCAGGGTGACTGAAGCCCCCAGCCCAGGCCCGCTACGGGAAAAGCCAAAACGAAGGCGGCTGCTAAGGAGCCTGGCCCTCGCTGGTGCCTGCGAAGGGTTGCGCTCCTCAGCAGCCGACTCCGAGTCCTACTATAGGCTATGCGGGCGCGGCCTGCAGCAGAAAAGCGGCCCGCGAGCGCGGAAAAAGCGCGTAATCTGCCTGCTTCCATGCCTACCCAGATCTGCCTCTCTGGCCCATCGATGAGCAAGAACCGAGGCGCGGAAGAGGCTTTTGGGCGGCCAGGGCGGAGATGGGTCTCGCCGCACGGCACGGACCGACATGGAGGCAGCCCCGTGAGCGGGCTAGTGGGCGCTGGCGCGCAGCCCGCGCATGCTGAGCTGGATCTGTTCGCGCTGCAGGTCAACGGCCAGCACGCGCACCTGTACCACCTGTCCGACGGCCACCACGGCCAACGGATCGCGCACGTAGCGGTCCGCCAGCTCTGAGATGTGGACAAGGCCATCGCGCTTGACGCCGATATCCACGAAGGCCCCAAAATCGACCACGTTGCGCACTGTCCCCTGGAGCACCATGCCCGGCTTGAGGTCTTCCAGCTTCAGGACATCGTGGCGCAGAATGGGAGGGGGCAGCTCGTCGCGCGGATCGAGGCCCGGCTTTTCCAGGTTCTCTAAAATATCAAGCAAAGTGGGCAGTCCCACACCGATCTTGCGGGCGATCTCGGCCCAGGCGGCTTGCTCCCCATCCAACCCTTCCTCCTGGCCATGTCGCCGCCGCCCCCGGCCCAGCGTGCTTTGAAGCCTGACCAGGCGTCGGAATTGGGCCACGCGCTCCGCCGGCCTGAGGGCCCCATCGGTCCCCGCGGGCAGCATGGCCAGCAAGGCGCGGGCTGCCTGATAGCTTTCGGGATGGATGAAGGTGTTATCCAGCATCTCGACGCCGTTGGAGATTTTGAGGAAGCCAGCGGCCTGGGTAAAGGTGGCCGGTCCCAGACCGGGCACCTTCAGCAGCTCCTCACGCGAGCGGAACGGGCCGTGCTCCTCGCGGTACCTGACAATCGCAGCGGCGACACGGCTGTTAATACCAGCCACATGCCTGAGCAAGGCTGCCGAGGCCGAATTGAGGTCGACGCCGGCGAAGTTGACGCAGGAGACCACCACGCGCTCCAGCATCTCGGCCAGGGCTTTCTGGTCAACGTCGTGCTGATAGAGGCCGACGCCCAGGGCGCGCGGATCGATCTTGACCAGCTCCGCCAGGGGGTCCTGGAGGCGACGGGCGATCGAAATCGTGCCGCGCTGGGTAGCATCCAGAGTTGGAAATTCCTGGCGCGCGATCTCGGAAGCGGAATAGACCGAGGCGCCCGCCTCATTGACGATCACGTAGCCGATCTCGCCGCGGCGGCCTGTCTCTTCCTCCAACTGGCGAATCAGGCCCGCTACCAACTGCTCTGTCTCGCGCGAGGCCGTGCCGTTGCCGATGGCGATAACCTTGAGGTCGTACTCGGCGATCAGGCGGCGCAGCGTCTGCCTGGCCTTCTCCTCTTGATGCAGATAGATCGTATCCGAGGTGAGATATTTACCGGTCTCATCGACAACGGCCAGCTTGCAGCCAGTGCGATAGCCGGGGTCAATGCCCAGCACTTTGTGACCACGCAGTGGGGGCTGGAGCAACAGATGGCGCAGATTCGCCGCAAAGATACCGATGGCGTGCTCTTCGGCCTTGCGTGTTAGCTCGACGCGCACCTCGCGCTCCATGGCAGGAGCCAGGAGACGCTTGTAGCCATCCTCGATGGCCTGAGCGAGCTGGGCGGCAAAGGGCGAGGTCTCCTTGATGGGATAGTAGGCCGTGATGGCGGGCCGCGCCTGCTCGTAGTCGAGCGTCACGCTGACGCGCAGAACCTCCTCGCGCTCGGCGCGATTGAGGGCCAGCACGCGATGAGGAACCATGCGTTCCACGTTTTCGTGAAAATCGTAGTAGATGCGGTAGGTCCCTTTGGGATCTTTCTCGGCGAGCGCCTCGGGATCGACAGGGCGGGCGCTGACCGTGGCATGTTGGAAGAAGAGGGCGCGGACGGCGCCGCGGACATTGGCATCCTCGGCCACGATCTCGGCCACAATATCGCGTGCGCCCGCATAGGCTTCCAGAGCTGTCTCGACCCCCTTCTCGGCAGAGAGCAGGGGCTGAGCCTGCTCCTCCAGCACCGTGGCCGGGTCGCCTGGCAGCTCAGGCTGCTGCAGAATCAGCTCCGCCAGGGGGAGCAGCCCTTTCTCGCGAGCCACGCTGGCACGCGTCTTGCGCTTTGGCCGGTAGGGGAGGTAGAGGTCTTCCACCTCTTGCAGGGTGCGGGCCGCCATGATGGCCGCCTCCAGCTCTGGCGTGAGCTTGCCCTGAGCGGCGATCAAACGGCGAACATCGGCCTTGCGCTCGAAGAGAGCCCGCAGAGCTGCGGCTCGATCGGCAATGGCCTGGATCTGGACCTCATCGAGGCTGCCTGTGACTTCCTTGCGATAGCGGGCGATAAAGGGGATAGTGTTGCCTTCATCGAGCAAGGTGAGCGTGCGCGCGATCTGCTCGCTGGAGAGCTGCAGCTCGGTGCTGAGCAGACGCGCCAGCTCGGAAAGAGGAAGGATCTCCTCGTCTGCGCTCTGTGTCTGTGTCATACTTGCATCATTCACATTCACCTGAGTACGTGCCACCTTCTGTCTCTGCTCGTGTTGGTCTGATCAGGTTGGGTTGGGCCAGCTCAGGCGGAAGCAACCCGCGCCTATGATACCATAGCTGGGGCGCCGGGCCAGCCTCACCAGGCCCTTTGTCCGGGTCCGGCCCGAGCGACCCACCCCAGGCGCCATCAGCTCACTCCCTTCCTCTCCCCATCCATTCTCTCATCCTTTCCATCCGCCGCGCTGCCTCTCCCCTTCCCCTATCCTCTCAGCCACTTCCGCGGGTCCAGCTACTGAGAAAGGCTCGCCTTCCAAGCAGACCCCCCAACCAGCCGAGGAGCATCGCCAGCAAGAGGCCACCTCCCAGGTAGAGCAGAGGACCGGGCACCCTGGAGCCAGCTCCCAGCGAAGGGAACGAGAAGAGCCAGGGAGCCACCTGGTGGACAATGCGCGTCAGCTCGCGACCGATCTGGACTGGTATTCCCTGCTGGCCGGCCTGCTGCAGCGTCGCCTGAAGGCGCTGGGCTACCAGGACCAGCAAGCCGCAGCTAAAGACGAGCCAGAAGATGACCGTGCTGCAAATACCGGCCCAGAAGCCGGCTCGTGCCCCTCGCAGCGAGCTGCCGCCGCGGCGTGTCGCCATAAAGCCGGCCAGCAGATAGCACAGCCAGCCCAGAGCGAGCGCCAACCAGAGCGCTTCCGGCGTCCGCAGCAGAAGAACCAGCAAGGCCGAGCCAACCCCCTGCAGCAGTCCCCACAGGCAGCCCTGGCCAAAAGGACTGGGCAGCGGACGCAGCGCCCGCGGCGCCATCATGGCGGCCTGCGCTCCCTGGCCAGGTAGGGAGGAAGGCGCCGGCTGCCGTCGGGCTCTGCCGGGCGTGGGAGCCGCGGGAGGGTAAGCATAGGGGCCAGCCCCCGGCAGCGGCGCCCCCTTGATGACTACCGCCGGCCCAGCTCCGGGCCGCCCCGCTGATCCCGATCCCGATCCGACCAACGGCCCCCCTACGACACGCACCGTCGGATCAGCATGGCCCGAGAAAAAGCCCCTTCCCTGGAGAGCCTCGGCAAACTCGCGCATCGAGCGATAACGCCCCTCCGGGTTGAGAGCCAGGCCCCTCAGCAGGGCCTGCTCGACCTGCGGCGAGATCTGCGGGTTAAGCACACGCGGCGGCTGCAGCGTCTCGCGCAAACTGCGGCTGATGGCCGAAGGAGGCTTGGTGGCCGTCAGCAGATAATACATCGTGGCCGCCAGCGCATAAATGTCTGATTGGGGCGTCGTTGTGCCCGTATACTGCTCCAGCGGACTGAAGCCCTCGGTCACAGCCTTGATCATCGTCTGGCTGGCGCTGGCCGGATCATAGAGCTTGGTGACGCCGAAATCTACCAGAACGGCGTAGCCCTCGACCGTCAAAATGATGTTGGCCGGCTTGATATCGCGATGGACCACCGCCGGCGTGCGGCTATGCAGTTCCTGCAGCACCTGCATAATGGGCAGGAACCAGGTAAGCACCTCCTGCTCGCGGCAGGGGGAGCCACGGGCCTGCATCAGTTGGAGCAGGTTCTGACCCTCGATGAGCTGCATCACCAGATAGAAGCGGCCCCCCTCCTCGAAGGCATCATAGACCTGCGGAAGATGCTTGCTTCTAATAGTAAAAAGGATGCCCGCCTCCATCAGCGCCTGGCGTCGCGCCGCCGGGGTCACGTCGTAGGTCTCTTTAATAGCGCAAGGACGGTCGCCCTCGCTGGTATCGATACCGCGATAGACCGAGCCGAAGCCGCCGCGGTTAATGAGGCCATCGATAATATAGTGGCCTCCGACGACCGTTCCAGATTTCAAAGGCAGGGGAAAAGTCATCTCGCGGTCCTTCTCCTGGGCAACACGCGGTAGCAGATCATCGAGAGAAGCGGCGCAGGTCGCTGGCCTGTTTGTTTGCCTGTCTGTTTGTCTATCTGTCTGCCTGCCTGCTATCCCGTTGCGCGTTGCCTCGCCCAGCAAGGACGGTCCCCGGAACGAGCCGGAGCGTCCTGCTGGCAACTTCAGATTCCCCATTCTATTGTACACCAGCAAGCGCAGAGTGGAGACCAGAAGTCGAGGCGAGCAGGAGCATCGGGCAAAGGCAGCCTTTCATCCTCTATCCTCCCTGCTTGTCTGCCTGCTGATCTGCTGGTCTGGGACCAGCTTCCCGGGAAGCTCTGGCCCTCCTCAGCCATGGGCAGTCAGGACAGCGCCCTCGCCTTTCCCTTCTCATTCGCTCTTCGAGAGACGGCATTTCCTCCGCGCCGCGCTCGTGCTATACTGGAGAGAATAACGCACCAAGGAGCGATGTTATAAATAGACAGAGATTGCAAGCAAGGGTCCGGCTTGCAATCGTGTGTCAGTATGGTACAATGAGGCCATGCTCAACCGCTCTGGCGGGAGAGAGGGCCTGCTCCGGGGCTGGGCCGGAAGGGAAAAGCGGGTCGGCGCCAGGGTCCAGGCCGAGAGACGTGCAGCGAGGGAGCCAGGGAGACGAGAGGGAGCAGGCGAACAGTTCGCCAGATGCGGTGAGTATCCGTACAATAAGAACAGAGTATAGAGAGTTGCAGCCCGTTTACTTCCTTTCCTGGAGGAAGGGACTGTCTGTCACTCTTGCGGCGATCCAGCAGGCCGACCACAAGAGAGGATTATACCGCTCCCTGCCCCGGGTAGGGAGAGAAGAGCAGGTACTTGGAACGAAAAGTGATGTTCGACGCCGATAAGCCGACCGAGCCAGAACGCGAACTCGTACCAGAGCCGGAGCCGGAACCGGAACCGGAGCCAGAGCAGGATGAGGAGGCCGATCTGACCTCGCTGGCGCAGAGCGATAGCCTGCGCCTCTACCTCCGAGAGATCTCGCGCATCCCCCTGCTCACCCCAGCGCGCGAAGCCGAGCTGGCCGAACGCGCTGAACAGGGAGACAGCGATGCACGCAACCAGCTCATCATGGCCAACCTTCGCCTGGTGGTCAGCATCGCTAAGAAGTACGTAGGCCAAGGGCTCTCCCTGGAGGACCTGATTGGCGAGGGCAACATCGGCCTTATTCGCGCTGTCACAAAGTTCGACTACAAGAAGGGCTTCCGTTTCTCGACGTACGCCACCTGGTGGATTAAGCAGGCGATCACACGGGCGATCCTGGAGGGCACGCGCGTGGTCCGCCTTCCGGTCTACATCATGGAGGAGGTCATGCGCGTCAAGCGCATCATGCGCCAGCTCTACCAGGAGATGGGAAGGGAGCCTTCGCCCGAGAGTATCGGTGAGCGGCTCGGCATGAGTCCTGAGCGCGTCAACGAGCTCCTGATCTGGGCAGAAAAGGTCTTCTCGCTGGATGCGCCTCTCTCCGATGAGGAGGAGAACACGCTGGGCGATATCATCGAGGATGCTCGCGAGCGGGGACCGATGGAGGTCACCAATCAGCAGCTGCTGCGTGAGGAGATCCGCAAGGTCCTTAACCAGCTCACGACTCGCGAGCGCCAGGTGATCGAGCTGCGCTTCGGCCTCATCGACGACCACGACCACACGCTCGAAGAGGTGGGCCGTAAGCTGAAAGTCACACGCGAGCGCGTCCGCCAAATCGAGGAGCGAGCGATCCGCAAGCTGCGCCACCCGCAGGCCAGTCGCTACCTGAAGGACTACCTTGACTGAGTGCGGTGGCGCTGGCGAGAGCGCGGCAGGCTCCAGGCCAGGAGATAGCTCACAGCGAGGCCGGCCAACCGGCAAACAGGTCGGCTCACGACTCGGCTGCCAGCCACCGGCCCGCCCCATCCTTCTTCTCCCTGCTAAGCTAACAGGCGCTGCCCAGGGCGGGACAGGCGGGAGTACCCGCGCCCAGCATCGTGTCCAGGCATGATGCCCCTGTCCTGCCCCTGTCCTCTCTCCCGCGCCCACGTCCTCGCAGTCCCACCGCCGAACCACCCCATGAGACAAGAAGAACGATGCTTAAATAGAAACAATTCTGCTGTTACACAACCAAACAGTGAAGACATGACTTTTGGGGCAGCTTCGCGCCTCCCTGTAGATGCTCCCCCGTTGAAGAACGTAAATAATTACGTCGCTACCACCGCCATGTTATCATGGAGAAAGCAGGGAAGTGCGCCCGGCTGCTCTATCAGGCGACGAGCGCACCTCCCTGGGATGGTAAGACGGCCTCTTCCTCCCCGGCCTGGCCACGGCCCTGCCCGCTGGCTGCAGCAGGCTGACGAGCGGCGGGAGGAGGAAGGCCGGTCATTGCAGGAACGCAGAAATGGAGGGGGCACTGGCCTTCCAGTCCTTGCCTGAGAGGGCATCGCACGGAAGGGAGCCGGTGCGTTCACGCACATGAATGAACTGGCAGGACAGAGTCTGGGTGGCTACCTGTTGGAAGAAGAAATAGGGCGTGGTTCGATGGGGATGGTGTACCGCGGCAAGCAATTCGCCCTTGGCCGCGATGTCGCCATTAAGATTCTGCCTCATGCCCTGGCTAAAGACACGTCATACGTGGCGCGCTTTATTCGCGAGGCCCGCATCATCGCCGGACTGAACCATCCCAATATCGTTCAGATCTACGACGCTGGTGAGCAAAAGGGCGTTCTCTATTTTGTGATGGAGTACGTCCAGGGCCCTACCCTGGGGAGCCTGCTGCGCCTGGATGGCCAGATTCCCCAGCACCTGGCCGCTGAGTACGCAGCCCAGATCGCCGACGCGCTCGATTGCGCCTACAGCGAGCGCAACGTGATTCACCGCGACATCAAGCCAGAGAACTTGATGCTCGATCGCTGGGGAAAGATTAAGGTCATGGATTTTGGTCTGGCGCGCGCGCCGGGGCTACAGCGCATCACGGTGGCTCGGACCCTGGTCGGCAGCATCTACTACGCCTCACCAGAGCAGATCTGGGGTCAGCCGCTGGATAACCGCAGCGATATTTACGCGCTTGGCGTGGTCCTCTACGAGATGGTGACGGGACAGCGTCCGTTCAACGGGCGAACGTTGCCGGAGGTGACACAGGCCATCACCAGCGGCCAGCTTCGCCCACCCTCGTGGTTGAACCCCCAGCTAGCCCCGGGCCTGGAGCAGATTATCCTGAAAGCCCTGGCCCGCGATCGGACGCTGCGCTATGAGCAGGCGCGCCACATGGCTCAAGAGCTGCGTGCGCTCAATCTGCGCGCGGAGGAGCCTCCCGCTCCCACGAATGGGGGACCGCTCTCGCCGCTGCCCCCCACTAATCCACGGGCCTTCGCGGTGCAGCCACCGCGCCGACCGCGCCTGGCAGAGCAGCGCCCCTCGTTCAACGAGTGGCGGGCCCAGCGCTCCGCGGCTCAGCTGCCAACAGCCCAGTTCCCGTCTGAGCCTTCCCCTGGACGCCACGGCCCAGCGGGACCGGCTGGCCCAGGCTACGCCCCGCTGCTGGAGGGATCCCAGGGACCAGGCACCCTCATGAAGGCAGGTCCCGCTTCCGAAACAGGAGGAGGAGCGAGTGAAACTACTCTGGCGCCCGAGGATCAGCTAGACAAGGGTGGCCTCTGGCAGCAGCTCCAGCGCTTGCTCGGGCGCTCAGGCAGAGGCGAGCAGGAGCCAGGTCCTGCCCTGCCGCCCGGCGACGGCTATGCCCACGGCGGCTAGTTCCGCCCGCCTCGCTTCGCCAGCTCGGCGGAGGTCGCCTTGCAGGGATAGCCAATCTTCGCTATACTACGAGCGACCGCTTGAGGATCGCCCGCGGATCTTATCCAGGCTTAGTGCTTCGTTGCTTGAGGAGAAGACGCTTTTATGGGTTCGCAAGTGAGCATCGGTGTTGCTTTTCTGGCGGGACTGGCCTCTTTTCTCTCGCCCTGCGTCCTGCCACTGGTGCCTATCTACCTGGCGCAACTGGTGGGTGAGAGCGTTTACCAGTCCAGCCGCGAAGGCGCCAGCCTGACGGCACGCCTGACCACCTTCTTCCATGCCGCGCTCTTCGTCCTGGGCTTTACCTGCGCCTTCGTCGCCCTCGGCGCGACGGCCAGCACCCTCGGCTCCTTCCTGCGCGCCAATCAGCTCCTGCTGCGCGAGATCGGCGGCGTTCTACTCGTTATCATCGGTCTTCATCTCACGGGTTTGTTTCAGCTTCCGCTGCTCTCGCGTCAGAAACGTTTTGAGTTTCACCCGGCGCGCCCTGGTCCGCTGGCCTCGTTCGTCATCGGGCTGGTCTTTGCCATCGGCTGGACCCCCTGCGTCGGCCTGATTCTGGGTAGCATTCTCGGCCTGGCCGCCAACGCGGCGACGCTGCGGGAAGGCGTCTTGCTACTGCTGAGCTACTCTCTGGGGCTGGGGCTGCCCTTCCTGCTGCTCGGACTGGGCCTGAACCAGGTCAGTGCGGCCCTCAAGCTCCTCAAGCCGCACCTGGGCAAGATCGAGGTGGCCACGGGCCTCATTATGGCGCTGGCCGGGCTGGCGATCTTTTTCAACTTGCTGCCTGCCCTCAACCACTACTTTAACTGGGGTCTGAGCCTCTGAGCCTGGCCAGAGCGGCCACCCACCGATCGATCTGGTCGGCTACTGGGGCAAGGTTTCAAGCCGGTGAGGAGACAGCTAGCTGCCTTTTCCCCAACAGCCAGGGCAGGGAGGGAGCGCCAATGTCTCCGCGCCGGCTTGCTTTCCTGAAACAGGGACCAGGCTCTCACAGAGCGCGCTGGTCAGGCGGAAGAAGAGTTAACAAGAAAAAGAAGACTGGACCAGCGCAGGCGGGCAGACAGACGAGACAGAGAAACAGAGAGACCAGAAGGCAGGGGAACAGCACTCTGCTGCTGTCTGCGGGGATCATAGCCTGGCTCGCCCGTAACTGGGACCAGCGAGCCGGGCCAACCAGCCAGTCTGCTCACTCGACAAACTCTTCCAGAGCGATATCCGCTCTCAGCTCCATCTCAAGCTCGGGATCAAGTTCCAGTGGCTCACCGGGGGGCGTCTGAGCAATGCGCATCACAGCTTCGCGCAGATGAGCAGGGGCACGTTCAATCCTACAGCGTTCATGAATCAGCCTTCTGAGACGCTCATCAAAGCGAAAGCGGCTCTCACACTGCGAGCAGCGAGCCAGATGCTGCTGGACCGTGATAATCTCCTCGGCGCTGAGTTCCCGGTCGATATACAGATGGAGACGAGCTATCGCTTCAACGCAATTCATGGTTGTTCACTCGCTCTCTCTCCTGAAGTATCAAGGCTGGTTTTCTTATCTGTTCATTTTAACAGAGGGCAGGGTGATTTTCATTCCCCGGAGAAAGCTTCCTTGTCCTGCCCTGGTCGGCTTCCTGCAAGTTCGGGCCAGAGCGAGTCGGCTGGCGCACGGGCCAGCCCAGGCGGCGCTCCAGCCAATGGCCAGCCCCTTTCCCTTAACTTAAACGGTTGACCACGCTCTCCTTTTCTGGTATGTTGTCCACAGGAAGTGGAGAAAAATACAGGCTCGAGTCCGGGCCAGGGGCTGGTTTCCGTGAGGGGCTTCCTGAGAGCCAGAACTGGATGCGGGAACTTAGACGGCTCAGAGCCTTGTCCTCTCATCCGCAGTCTGTAGTAGGGGACCTTGGCAACGAGGATCGGCGGCAGGCAGGCAGGCAGGCAGGCTTCCCCGCCTCCTTGCTTGATGCGAAAGGACTGGCTTGAAGAGCGCTCTATCGGCTATACTAAAAACAGCCTATTGTCTAGTGAGGTATCGAATGCTGCGCTCCCGTGCAGAGGGGTGCCTCCGACAGGCAGGTTCTGCTGAAAGCGAAAGCCCTGACAGAGCTGGCACCGCAATCAAGGTAACCACCGCTTACGCACCGCAGAAGTGCACGGAGCCGCCTCCTAGGATAGAGCATCAGCGACGGCCTGCCATGCTGTTGCAGGCCGACTCTGCTCCTTTCCCTGTTGCAAACTCCATCGCAGCAGCGAGACAAGGCAACAGTGGTCGTCCGGTTGAGAGAGGATAGAGGGAGATTTGCATGTCCGAACAGCCTATCACTTCTGTCAATACTCCAGTGAATACCGGAAGCGATGCAGCTGGGAAGAGGCCAGCGCTCCCCCGAGAGGATTTCACGGCAGGCGTCTTGGCTCAGCTTGACAGCCTCTATCGTACGGCGCTACGGATGACCAATAATCCCCAGGAGGCCGAAGACCTGGTCCAGGAGACCATGCTCAAAGCCTTCCGCTTCGCCCATACCTACCATCCCGGCACCAACCTGCGGGCCTGGCTGTTCCGCATTTTGAACACGACAGCCATCAATCACTACCGGCGCCAGTCAACCCATCCGGCGACCGCCTCGCTGCCCGAGGGAGAAGAGTTCTACCTGTACAACCGCATCAAGGACCTGGCCGGCAACGAGGTCACCGCTGGCGCAGAGGATGAAGTCCTGCAGCGCTACCTCGACGAGGACGTCTACAACGCGCTGATGGAGCTACCTCCCAATTTCCGCATGCCAGTCATCCTGGCCGATATCGAGGGCCTTTCTTACAAGGAGATCGCCGAGGCTCTGCAGATCCCTATCGGCACGGTCATGAGCCGCATCTCGCGCGCGCGCCGCCAGTTGCAGAAATCGCTCTGGCGCTACGCGCAGGAGCGCGGCTATCTGAAAGGAACGCCCACCACAGCGGTCGCTGAGGCCGCCGGGAACCAGGCCAGGACCGCCAGCGCCGAGCCTGCCCAAGCGGCCCCCCCTGAGTCGGCTCCAGCCCCAGCGCCAGAGTCAGCCCCGCCGGAGCAGGCTACGGACGCTCATCCGTAGCTTCCGCCTGCAGTAAGGCCCGAGCCGCCCGCGTGATGGTGATATCTGCGCAGCGTCGGTCGAGCATATTGGCGGCCCGGGTGATCAACCCCTTGCGCTCCAGACGGGCCAGAACCTTGGTGGCCGCCGCCGAACTGACTCCCAGCAGGGCGGCTACCTCGCTAACCGACCAGTGATCGCGCTGAGCCAGACAGGTCAGCACCTCCAGCTGACGCGGCGTGATCGCATAAGAAGCTGCTCGGCGTAGTGTATTCATGAGGATCGTGCTCCCTCTACGAGTAACAGCAAGACTTCATCTTAAGGCAACAGGCGAGTGGGGGCTGCCCACAGGCTCCTTCTTCATAAGAGACGCTGGAGCGCAGCTATTCAGGTACAGCTTTCAATGAGGATCCAGCTACAGCTCCCGAGCCGCCCCGAGCCACCTTCGGCCAGTCCTTTTCAGCAGACTCCCTTCCGCTCAGCGGGCCAGCTCACGACGCACGCTGCGCGGCGCCTCCCGTCTGGGGGTTGGCGTCGTGACATGCTGGAGGGTGAAAGAAAAGGTGCTGCCCTCTCCCGGCACCCCGCTGCTCTCTACCCAAATCCTCCCCCCCATGGCCCGGACAAGCTGCTCGCTGATGTAGAGTCCAAGACCAGCCCCTCGCACCGGACTGTTCATATCGCGGTCAAGACGGACAAAGCGCTCAAAGAGATGCTTCTGGGCCTCACGCGGCACCCCCAGACCATAGTCGCGCACCGAGACAGTGACCCAGCGCTCCTCGACCAGACAAAGGATCTCGACATCTGTACCAGGAGGGGAATACTTGAGGGCGTTGCTGAGGAGATTGAGCAGGATCTGGCGCAGGCGCAGCTCATCGGCCAGCACATAGACGCCCACCGGCACATAGATGCGCAGGGCATGCCGCTCGCGCTTGCTCAGCGCATCGAGAATCTCAACGACATGCTCAACCGACCTGCGCAGCTCGACGGCCTCCAGCTTCAGGCGCTCCGCATCCATATGCACCCGACTGGCATCCATAATGTTGCTTACCAGGAGGACCAGCTCGTCGCAGCTCCGATGCGCGCGAGCAATAAAGTCGTCTCGCATCTCAGGAGACAGGTGCGTGTGATACTCTTTTAACAACTCGATATAGCCGAGCACCGCCGTCAGCGGGGTCCGTAGCTCGTGAGAGGCGGTCATAATGAACTGATCTTTGAGGCGATCGAGTTCTTTCTGCTGTTCATAGGCAGCGCGCAGCTCCAAAGTGATTTTGGCATTCTCCAGCATGGTAGCGCACTGAGAAGAGAACATCTCGAGCATATGCTTCTCTTCACAGGAGAAGACATGAGCGCGCGCGTAGGTCAGCACCAGAACCCCAAGGCGGCGATGAGCGCGTCTCAGCGGGAGCCAGGCGAAGGGGAAAGCGGGAGTTTCAGGTAAGCAGGGAGGAATATGAGGAGAGAGAGCGTGGTCGCGGGTCAGTCCTGGCCCCAGATCGCCGCCCTCGTAGAACCAGGGGCGCCAGTCCTCTTCCTGCAGCGAGCTAAGCTGCTGGGCGGGCGAGAGCGGCGGCCCACCCGGCAGATAAGCCACGCGCCGCAGACAGTCCTCCTGCTCATCGTAGAGCCAGACCTCTGCCCCTGCCGAGCCAGCGCGCGCAGCCACCTCCGCGTAGTTGACTGCCACATCCTCAATCGTCTCGATGGCGCTCACCGGCAGAGCATTGACGCTATAGAGCGCATTGAGCATCGCCGCATGGCGACTGGCTCGCGCCGAGAGGCGGGCAGTCTCCAGCAGCGGTGTAAAGCGGGCCAGCATCAGCTCGATGGCCTCGAAGTCGGGGCCAGCATAAGGCTGATGATCCCCACGTTCCCCCAGGACCAGGACGCCGATCAGACGCCCCTGAGCGCGCACAGGAACCAGCAAGGGGTCCAGTTCCTGATGAGCGACCGCGACCTGGAGATAGCGCGCCAGACCAACGGGACTGCGCGCAAAAGAGTGTCGCAGCTCGCTGAGCCGCAGAGGGAAGCGCGCCTGAGTCAGGCGCTCAACCAGAGGAGGACTCAGGGTTAGCCAGCGCTCACCGGCCAGCACCTCCTCCGGCTCCATCGGCAAGAGCCAGCGCAGCAAACGCAGGCGGGCCTCCTCGCCCGGCTCCGCGTAGGAGAGCGACGGGCAGAGGCGATAGTAGCCACTCTCATCGTCGAGCACGAAAAGACAGACCTCGCGCGTCTCAAAAACATTCACCGCCGCCGCGCTCAGCAACTGGGCGACCTCATCGAGGGTGGCCCCCTCGCTCTCCAAAGGGTGCGGGGTCTCCAACAGGCGCCGATAATGACATAGCTCGCTGAAGAAGAGGCGCTCCGTCAGCAGATGGGCCAGCCACCAGGTCACGGGAGCCAGCACGGCCATGAGCGCTACCGTCAGCAGGGTTCGGGCCGGCAGATCTGGCATAGGCAGGATCAGGCAGAGAACCGCCACCGAGTAGGCCAGCATTCCCAGACAGACCAGGCCCACGACCCAGGCCACGACGCGCCGGATATAGCGGTCCAATACCAGGATCTGGTAGCGCAAGATCGAGTAACCCAGCAGCGGCGGCAGAAGGGCCAGCGGGAGCGTGCTAAAGCGAGGATCGACGCGCAGCGGGATATGCAACCACCACGGCAAGACATTCAGGAGCAGAAAAGGCGCAAAGGCCAGAATGACGGCCCCCATAAAGAGGCGACGCTGCTGCTGCTCGCGCAGCGTCGCTGTGCGCCGGTAGAGATTGGCGATCGAGGTCAGTATCCCTGTCAGAGTCAAAAGGTAGTAAGTATAGTCGACAAAATTGAGCCAGGCCAGGCGCGGGCTGGTGCCCCAATCGTAGAAGGCCAGATGACAGGTGACGAGCAGGCTCAAGAGGACCACCAGCCCGAGATAGGCCGGAGCCAGCAAAGAGAGCAGGAGCAGACGCAACAGGTGTCCAAATGAACTGCAAGCCAGAGCCGAGGTGTTTAGAGAGACCGGGGGAGCCAGGGTATTCTGAGGGAAGAGGAGGAGCAGAGTCGTAAAGAGGAGCAGCGAGAGAGCGCTGCTCACGCCGCCAATGACCGAGAGCAGCATGTCGCCGGCGGCGGCCCCGGTCTGCACCAGGAAGGTGACCATCATGCAGGCACAGAAGCAGAGCAGGAGCAGGGCCACCCCACGGCGATAGGCGTAGAGCCAGACCAGGGCCCCGACCGCCCAGAAGAGGAGGGCCGCCAGGGCCGAGCCACCGAACTGCAGCAACGCATAGGGGAGATAGACAGTACGCGAGAAAAAGACCCAGGCGTCACCCCCCAGGAGGGAGACATAGGCCAGGGCCAGGAGCAGGATCGCCACCAGACGCCCGACTCTCGGAAACGAGCGTGTTGTCCTCGTCATAGACTCCCTCTTGAATAGCTGAGATCCTTTCAATCATAACCCGAGCAGCCGATGTAGAGCGGGCGGAAGAGGCCAGCATGCCTCAATAGCCTGCAGACAGAGGCGAGCACGCTCACGGTAGAGCAGGCAGATGCTCCAGGCGGCGGTGATAGCCTCGGCAAGGCAGGCGGAGAGAGCGCTACTCACAGGGGCGCCCTGCTGCAAGGCCAGCAGCTCGTCGGGTGAGCAGCCACCCGAGGAGGCAGCGAGTACCAGCGGGAGCGTCTTTTTGCCGCGGCGGAGATCGGACTTTGGCCGGGCGAGAGCTGGGGGGCGAGCCAGCGCGGCGTGCAGATCGTGACAATCATTATCGAGCTGGCCCGCAACTCCCAACAGCTCTCCCAGGCGCGCGAACAGCTCGCAGAGGGAGGGAGAAGCTCCGGCCACCAGGGCGCCGAGACGACAGGCCAGGCGCATGAGCGAGCCGGCCTTGGCCGCGGCCAGGGCCAGACACTCCTCGCGCCGGTAGGCGCTGAGCGGCAGGGCCTCGGCCAGCAGGTCGCTCTGCTGGCCGGCCAGACAGCTCAAACTGGCCGCTTGCAGCTCCGCCAGGAGGATGAGCGGGCCGGCAGCGGGCGGCCTGGCCTCCGCCTCTACCATCAGAATAGCCTGCTGAGCCAGAGCCTGCAGGGCGGCAGCCACGTTAATGGCTCGGGCCGCCCCCACGGCCTGCAGCAGCAGCGTCTGGTCATCATCGGCCAGATCGTCGAAGATATCGATGGCACAGACCAAACATTCGACGGCCAAAGCCGCCCCAGCGGCGTAGTCCGCCGACCCGGCAGGGTCCAGCGCGCGCGCGATCGAAAAGGTGAGCAAGGGCCACCTTCCCGCCCACGGCTCCCTCTCCCCCGCCGATCGGGCCAAGACCGCCTCCCGCCAGGCGAGGAGCTTGCCTTCCTGGCGCAGAGCCAGGGCGACATCCTCGCGCAACGGCGCCGGCACCGCCGCCAGCAGCCGCTCCAGCCACCCGCACAGGAAGGCCAGCCCCTCAGTAAAAGCCTCTTCTCCGGTCTCAGCTTCAGCCCGCCTGTCCTCGCTCATGCTACCTGACTCACCTCGCTCCTGCTCCGCCTCGCTCCCCTCCCTCCACAGCTCTCCTTCCCTGCTCGCTCACTCATCAGGGATGCCACCACCACATCGGCGGCCCCAGCGAGGTGCCAAGAGCCAGATGCGGAACCAGCTTCTTAAGCACATTCAACACCAGCGGCTCTACCTGCTCGGAGGCAGCAACACCCTCCAAATCGCTGAAACACGCCCGACGAAATTCTTCATCGGTGTAGAGGCGATGGACGAGCTTACATAGCTGCTGTTCTTCCACAGTACACTCCTTCCCTCTCTTCAGTTTAGAGAGATTTCCCTTGAGAGCACGCCTTTGCATGCTCTGCGTGAGAGCATACCACATATTTAAAAGAAATGCAAGAGCATATAATATATATATTTAGATGCATCTATACAATGAGCGAGGAGGGGGAGCAGGGAGGCGGCGACGGCATAAGGTCCCAGCGCGATTGACGAATGGGGTCCTTACCGCTAGAATCGGGGAGGGATCGGACGCCAGAATCTGACGCTTGAGCGAAGGCCCAAGACAGGCCCAAGAAGAAGATGGACAACTGGAACCAAAGTGCGGAACACGAGGAGCTGCCTCCGCCGCCAGGGGTGGATCCGCTGGGGGTGCTCAGCAGTACCCGCCCAGTGGTTGAGGAAGGTGAGCAGGTCTGGATCAATAGTGAGCGCATTCAGGCCCTGAGCGAGCGCTGGACCGAGCTGAGCAGCCCAAGAGCGGCCAGCAGCTCGGGATCGCCAGCCGGCTACGACCGCTACCACTTCTTTGATGGCAGCGAGCGCAGCGTCAACTGGATTCTCCTGCTTGACGCGCTCAATTTCTGCTTCTGGCCGGAGAAAGGAGAGCCGCGCTGGGGCATCACTTACCAGGGGGAGCACCTCAGCGGCTATTGGGCGGAGGCTGCCGCCCTGACGCGGGCGGTGGAAGAGGGTCGCCCCATCTGGGATGCCGCTTACCTATGCGCTATGAGCCGTGAGGAGCTGGCCCAGATCTTCCGCAGCGAGCAGGAGCAGCAGATCCCGCTTTTCGAGGAGCGCCTGACTCACGTGCACGAAGTCGGGCGCGTGCTTTTGGAGCGCTTCGACGGGCAGTTCTCCCAGGCCGTCGCTCAGGCTGCCGGCAGCGCGGTGCGTCTGGTGCAGCTGCTTGTCGAGGCTTTCCCCTCCTTCCGCGATGTGGCCCGCTACCGGCAGCGCGAGGTGCGCTTCTTCAAGCGCGCCCAGATCTGCGTCGCCGACCTTCACGCCCTCTTCGGCGGCCAGGGCTGGGGCGCTTTTCACGACCTTGACCAGTTGACGATCTTCGCCGACTACAAGCTGCCCCAGGTCCTGCGCCATTTCGGCGTCCTCGAGTACCATCCCGCCCTGGCTGACCGCATCGATCGGCAAGAGCCGCTTCCCGCTGGTAGCGAGGAGGAAGTCGAAATTCGCGCGGCTACGGTCTGGGCCTGTGAGCTGCTGCGCCAGGCGCTGGCCGCTCGCGGTCTCCCTCTGATGGCGATCGAGATCGATCAGCAGCTCTGGCTACTCAGCCAGCGCCTACCAGACATGCGACCTTATCACCGCACCCGTACCATCTATTACTAGAAGAGCCTTCAATCAGGTAAGAGCACACACGGAGTCTGTTTATCTCTGGAGTAAGATGATTCTGAATACGCTGTTGGCCGCTTTGCCTTCCCCGCCGCGGGCTTTCTATCCCGGCGGAACGCTCAGTGAGGTGGCTGCTGTGGGACAGCTCGAGGTCTCCCAGCTCGCCTACGATTCGCGGCGCGTCGAGCCAGGCACGCTCTTTATCGCAGTACCTGGCACGCATACCGATGGCCGCCGCTTCCTGGCGGAGGCCGCCGCCCGCGGCGCGGTGGCCGCCCTGGGTGAATCGCTGGAGGGATTCGCTTCTTCCCCTCTCCCTCTGCCCTATATCGAGGTCGCAGAGGTGCGCAGCGCCCTGGCCGACCTGGCCGCCGCTTTCTACGATTATCCGGCCCGCCAGCTCTGGACAATCGGCGTCACCGGGACCGACGGGAAGACTACGACCTGCAATCTCATCTGTACCATTCTGGAGAGCGCCGGCCTGCCCACCGGGCTGATGACGACGGCTAATTTTAAAATCAGGGGAGAGGAGTGGGAGAATACGACGCGCCAGAGTACGCTGGAAGCCCTGGAGATTCAGGCTCTGCTCCGACGTATGCTCGATGCCGGGGTGAGCTACGCGGTGATCGAGGCTACCTCTCACGGCCTGGAGTTGGCTCGTGTGCGCGGCTGCGAGTTCGATGTGGGCGTGGTGACGAATATTACGTCTGAGCATCTGGATTTCCACGGAACTCTGGAAAACTATCGCCGGGCCAAGGCCCGGCTCTTCGAGATGCTGGACCCCGATCGCCACAAGGCTCTGCCGACCCGCGCAGCAGCCGTCCTGAACCGCGACGACAGTAGCTTCGCTTTTCTGTCGCCGTTCTGCCGCGCACCGGTGCTGGACTACGCTATCGAGAGGCCCGCCTCCATCCAGGCTACCCAATTGGAGCTGGGCGCCGATGGTACGCGCTTCTCCGTCCTCTTTCCCGATGAGGTCCAGCCTGTGCCGATGATGACACGCCTGGCGGGCCGCTTTAATGTGAGCAATTGCCTGGCAGCGATCGCTGTGGCCTACCATCTGGGATTGAGTCCCTCTCAGATCGCTCAGGGCCTGGCCCGCGCCCGCAGCGTGAGCGGTCGGATGGAGCATGTGCTCGCCGGCCAGCCCTTCACCGTGATCGTGGACTACGCCCATACACCCGATAGCTTGCAGAAGGTGCTGGCAACCCTGCGCCCTCTCACTCCGGGCCGCTTGCTGCTGGTCTTCGGCTCCGCCGGCGAGCGCGACCTGCAAAAACGCCCGGCTATGGGAACGGTGGCCGCCCAAATGACGGATTTCTTCGTTATTACTGATGAAGATCCACGGGAAGAAGATCGTCTGAAAATCTTGCACGAGATTGCAGAAGGAGCGAAAGCCGCCGGCAAGCGCGAGGGCCAGGACTTTCTATGCATCGCCGACCGCCGTACGGCTATCGCGACGGCCCTGGCCGCCGCTCGCCCCGGCGATACGGTCCTGCTGGCCGGCAAGGGACACGAGCAGAGCATTATCGTCGGGCGCGAGAAGTTGCCCTGGAACGAGCGGCAGGTGGCCCTCGAGGAGCTGCAGCGGCTCGGCTACGCCGGCAACCAGGCAACTCTCTAATTGTCTGATCGCACCTTTTGTATGTGGAGTGCGTTTGTGCTTGCTACTAATGCTATAGCCCGCCTGATACTGTTACTTTATGCTTTTGGCTTTCCGCTTCTCTTAAACAGCCAGATCGCGCCACTGACTGCCGAAAAAGTGTGCGGGTGGAGAGAGAGAGATCAGCAGGCGCTTGCTCGAGCCAGGGCTAGCCAGCATGGTGTCCGGGCCTCTTTTCGCCCCGGGGGAGTAAAAGCGTATGGGACTACCAGCCATTCCTAATGCCTATCTGGTGCCGGTCATTCTGATTCTGACGTTTGTGGTCTCGGCACTGCTTAGCCTGATTTTCTGCGGTATCGCCAGGCTGCTCTTCCCGAAGTTCCGCAGCGGCGAGCATAAACCTGGCCACCATCGTTCCGATCTGCGCTCCGATTTGCCCGCCAGCGGACGTGAGATTAAGACGATCGAGCTGCCGCTGGTCGGGGGGCCATCCTTTACGTTGGCCATGATGATTACTGGTCTGGCCGCCGGCTATCTGCTCTTCCACACGCGCGAGCAGTGGACGCTGCTGCTGATCGGCCTGGGAGCTACTTTCGGTTTTATGCTCATCGGCCTGGTGGATGACTGGCACAAGGTCTACAGTAATGAGGGGCTGTCGGAGCGCGCCAAGTTCAGCAGCCTCTTCGTTCTCTCGGTAGCTGCGGGAGCCTGCTATTTTTTCCTGACCCCGAAAGGCCCTGAGTCTTACAGTCCCTATATTGGGCTACCCATCATTGGGCATCTAATCTGCCCGAACGCCAGTCCCGAGATGAGCGCCTGCCCCCTGCACCCGGGCGAACTGGCCTACTATGCCTGGCTGGTTTTCCTGGTCCTGATGACGGGCATGACAGGTAGCGTGACCTCGCTGGCCGTGGATTTCAGCGATGGGCTGGATGGGTTGGCCGGTGGCCTGGTCTTCAGCGCCGCTCTGGCTTTCGGCATCGTGACAACCGGCATTATCGACCGCCCCGAAGGCCAGGTGGTCGAGGTGCTCTCTCTGCTCTGTGCCGGCAGTACTCTTGGCTATCTTCCCTGGAACTGGCCATCGGCCTGGGCGGCGCGCGGTCGGCGCAGCAGCGCTAAACGTCTGGCACAGATCTATATGGGCGATAGCGGGGCTTTGGCCCTGGGCGGCTTGCTGGCCATGATCGCGATCTTCGACCGCCAGGAGACGCTGCTCTTCCTGGTGGGAGCCGCTTTCGTGCTCGAGGGCCTCTCAGCCCTCTCCGCGCGCCTGATTACACGCTTTTATCGCCGCCAGCTCCAGATGCTGCGTTTCGCGAGCACACGCGAGTTTATTCCTCATACGGAGTTCCCTCGACCGTTCCTGGCCACGCCTCTGCACCACCATTTCGATTTGCTGGGCTGGGACCGGCGCCGTCTGGTCTATGGGGCCTGGGCTTTGGGTGCCTGTTTCGCGGTGCTCGGAGTGATGGTCGGTCTGGCTCCTGAGACATGGCAGCGCTATCTGGGCCGTATTCTGGTCTTGCTCCTGGCCTGGATCGTCTGGTCGAGTGGCTCGTGGACGCGGCGCTACTTCGTGGGGAAGCATCCCCCCGAGCGCTCGCGTCGCCGACGCCTGGCCCTCTACTACGGCTTCCCCTACCGCATCATGGGCATTCCACTCTATCACCTGGTGGAGGTGATCGAGGCCAGTGAGGACGTGATCGAGACGCCGGCTGAGGAGTTGGCCCTCTGGCAGCGGATGACTATCTTCGATGCCCGCGCCATGCTCGGTCTCTATTGCTACCGCGCCGGCTACTACCCGGCGGCTCTGGCCCAATGGACCAGGATTCCCGCCAACAACCGCGCTTTGCGTCCGGCTATCGCTCGCCTGCTAGAGGAGCTGGACAGCCGTCTGGCCCTGGAGAAGCAGGAGACCCAGCCAATTAAGCGCGAGGATCTGTTGAGGCATCAGGAGCCACCGTTGATTACGGGGAATCTTGGTCCGGCGGACGTGCCCAATCCGCATGAGCCAGTCAGCGGTACAGAGACGGAGGCCGTCCAGGAGTCCTGGCCTTCGCCACGCACGAAGGCCCTTGAGGAGACAGCCGAGCGCCAGTCCGCTTCGGGAGAGGAGCGGCTGTCGCCAGAGTCGCTCTCGCGCGAGAGTCGTCTGGAAGCTTCTCATAATGGCCACAGCGCGCTGGGCGCGCGTCGCCTGGCAGCCACGACAGGGGAAGAAGCAACCGTCCCTCCACCGCTGGGCCAGGCTGGGCAGGTGCCGGCCCGCTCTTCCTCTCCTTTGAGCTGGCTGCAGCGTTTGCTCCACCGTGGCGCACGTTCTGGCCGCCCGTCGCAGCAGCATCTTTAGCCAGGTCCAGGCGGGCCGGAGCCAGCGAGGAGCGACTGCCGGGCGAGCCGCCAGCCAGTTCGGCTCCGACGCTCAGGCTATTCAGGAGACTTCCGAGGCTTGATCGCTCGGCTCCTCGGCCAACGCGAGCGGCGTTGTGGGCAGCAGCGACTCCCCGCGCCCGGCCCCCTGGGAGAGGAGACCCTCAAGCCGCTGTTGGAGGGCGCGTCGGGCCGGATGTTCGATGCGCTGATCCAGGAACAGGGCCTGGGCCCAATGTTTCTGAGCCAGAGCGCGCTGCCCCTGGACCCAGGCCAGCTCTCCCAGCCCTTCGTGAACGGCGCTGAGTTCCAGGGGAGCGCCCAGCTCAGTCGCCAGGGCCAGCGCTCGCTCGTAGTGCAGGCGGGCCTCGTCGAACGCTCTTAAGAGGCGGGCCGTATCGCCCAGGCCACGCAGCGCCTGCGACGTGAGTGGGCGCGCCTCCTGCTCGTTGGCCAGCGAGAGGGCCTGCTCGAAATATTCGCCGGCTTCGTGGAGCGCCCCTTCGGCCAGAGCCAGGGAGCCAAGAGCAATCAGCACCTGGGCCTGATTAACGCGGTTGCCCAGGCTGGCAAAGATGGTCCGGGCCTTCTCGTAGAAGCTGCGCGCGGCTCCCCAATCTCCAAGCAGGCGACGCACTTCCCCTCTCAGACGGAGAGCCAGGCCCTCGCCAGGGAGCATGCTTTGCTCCTGGAAGATCTCCAGCGCCAGCCCGCTGGCCTGCTCGGCCTCATCGAGACGGGCCTGCTCTAAGGAGAGCAGAGCCTGTTGAGCTAAGGTCCAGGCGCTCCCCGTCCGCAGTCCCAGAGAAGAGAAGAGGCGCTGGGCCTCCTGGCAGGCGGCCTGAGACTCGCCATAGTTGGCCAGCACCTGCCAGATCCGGCTGCTCAGCAGCAAGGCCCAGGCCTCACCTTCCTGGTCGCTGGTGGCTTGCAGCTCTGTCAGCGCCGTGCAACAGGAGGCAAGGGCCTCTCGATAGCGGCCCGCACGGTAGAGAACCTGGCTCTGGACCAGGGAGGCCCAGGCCCATCCCTTGCGATCGCCCCTTTGCTCAAAGCTTGCCAGGGCCTGAGCGACATAGTCGTGAGCCTGACTCAGGTTGCCCTCGTCACAGGCCAGCAAGGCTAATTCATAGAAGGACCAGGCGGCCCCTTCTTGATCATTCTGCTCTTGATACAGCTGTAGGCTGCGTTTCAGGCAGGCCACGGCCTCGGCATAGTTCCCAAGCTGACGTAGAATGGCTCCCAGGCAGCACTGAATCTGGCCTTCTCCTGCTTTATCTTCCAGGCGCACGGCATAGGAGCCAGCACGGCGCAGGATAGCCAGCAGTTGGGAGGCATAGCCGCGTCCAGACAAGGCCCACGAGGCCCGCACGGCAGTGCGGACCGCCTCCTCCAGCTCTTCAGCCCCCACCAGGTGCTCAAAGGCCGCAAACCATTCCTCGGGACTGAGACGGGGCAGCCCCAGATAATAAGCGGCAACCACCCGATGCACGCGGCGACGCTCTTCGGCCGGCAGATAGGAGAGGGCAAAGTTGCGTACCTGGGGATGAATTGTATAGACGTGGCCGTCGAAACCCATAAATGAAGCGCGTACCAGCTCGTCGCGGGCCGCCCGCCAGTTGGTGACCAGCTCCTGAGAGGCGGTGCTGCCGCTTCCCTGGGCCTCTGCGCTGGCTCGCTCTCGGTCTTGCAGCGCGGGGCCGGCTGCGGTCCCGTCCAGCGGCGAGCTATTGAGGAGGGAGCGCTCGGAAGCACGAGGAGCCACCAGCATCACGATCTGGTGCGTGCTGAAGGGGAGACGGAAAGCCGAGAGATAAGAGAGGAGCAAACGGGCCGGAGGCGAGAGGCGCAGATAGGCTACCTCCAGAGCGGCCCAGATGCCGGCCAGCGGCGTCTCGCGCAGCTCGTCGCGGATCTCTTCCAGCGAGCGCGTCGCCGCCTCGGGGGTGAACACCCTACCGCCGATGGAGCGAGCCGCGCCAAAGATTAACTCGGCCCCCAGCGGATAGCCATCCAGCAGCGTACAGATTTCGCGCAGAATCTCCTGCTGGACCGGTTCATCAAGATGAATACGCTTGTCCAGGCCGCTCTGAGCTGCCAGCTCGCTGAAGAGGCGGAGCAGGTCCTGATCGGTCATCTTGCCGACGGGATACTCGTACCAGCGCCAGGCGGCACCCTCCTGCAGGCCGAGCGTGGCAGGGTGGGAACGCGAGGTCAAGAGAACCACGACCCGCTCAGGAAGCTCCCCGAGGAAGCGCAGCCAGAGCCTGGACTCACCTGGATCGCTGACTTCCTCAAAGCCATCGATGAGCAGTAAGCAGGGAAGTTCGCGATCGGTGCGGGTATGGAGAGCATGAAGCAGATAGCGGGCCCGCTGACGCAGGTCGGGGATCCGTGCCAGGCGATTGGCCAGACCGGGGAAGGCCTGGGCCATCTCGACTACAGCCTCCGCGAAGGTCTTCCCCCCCTGTAGCGAGATCCCTATCACCCCGCCATTGCCCGGAAACTTATCGCGATTGCGCCGCGCCACCTCGAAGGCCAGGGCGCTCTTGCCAATCCCGACCGGACCAGTTAGCACGATCTGGCGCAGATTCGAGCGCGGCTGCTGCCTTTGTAGCCCTGGAAGCTCCTCTTCACTGCGCAGAGCTGCCGTAATAAGCTGGGTCAGCTCGCTCACCTCGCGTTCGCGCCCCACGAAGCAGGTTGGAACGGGGAAGCTGGTCAGGGCCAGCTCGTGTTCTTCAGTCTCTTCCTCCTGAGCCAGCAGAGGGGCGGGTTCCTCGCCGCCCGGGCTGGCATGCCGATAGAGCACGGGGATGAACCAGCCGCTGTGGTGCGGCGAGAGCAGGGCATGACGGGCCCGCGAGAGTGCTTCCTCCAGGGTCCGCCCGCCGGCCAGCGCCTCGTAGAAATGGTAGATAAAGACGGGACTGAGGTTGTCTTGCAGCGAGAAGGGCATGGCTACAACCGCAGGGATCTGAGCCGTCACCAAGGCCGTGGCCAGCGAGCTGTCAAGAGCTAGTTGGCGCTGACGGGAACGCTCGCGCTCCAGGCGGGCCGTCTCACAGGCCGCCAGGACTACCAGGCGCACATCGCTGGTAACGAGCAATTCGCGCAGGGAGTGCGTATCGATATAGCAACGCCTGCCACGCTCATCACAGAAACAGAGGTAGGTCTGGGCCCTGATGCGGGTCAGGGAGGCGCCACAGGCCAGACAGCGCCGCTCATCAGGCTCGTTGAAAGTACCACACTCCTCACGCGGACAAACGCGCCCGTAGTCGCCGTGGCCATCGAAATGGACGACGTAGCAGGGGATCTGCACCTCGCTGTCGTCCAGAATACCGGCACCTCCATAGGCGTTCAAATAACGTACCAGCTCGCCGAAGGTGGGCGGCTCCAGACGGTCGAGAATGAGCTGACCGCTCTCGATGAGGCGCGCCAGGCCACGGCACAAGGCATCGTAGCTGCGCTCGGTCTCCAGGGGATCACAGTCTTCAGGCGCGGCCCCGATATAGAGGACGCGCAGAGGGGGATGGATGGGCAGATCACAGCCCCTCTGCTCATCGGGTCGCAGCAGAATGCGGGTCAGCGTAAAGACGCCCGTAGCGACCAGGAAATAGTCACCGTTGTGCAGCAGCTCCCAGGGATAAGGAATAAACTCGTCGCAGCCTGGGGTAAAGCTGAGCGTGAGGGCCACCGTGCCTCGGCGGCGCAGAGCACGCTGAATCACAGTATGCAGCAGGCCGCCTACAGAGTCGCCCTGCTCGAGCAGCCCATTGAGGCGCAGGCCGGCCCGTGCGATAGCACCAGGCTGCTTTCCACAGAGAGCCGCAAAAAGCCGCTCGCCAATCGCACGTTGACCCTGTCCATCGATCTCCTGACGATCCAGTCGCTTGAGCAGCGTGGTAAGGGAACGCGGAGTAAATGGGGGAACGAAGTCGCCGCTGACACTCTTCCCGGACCAGCTATCCCGGACCTCCACGGCGAAGCCGCCCTCGGCCCGGAGGCGAAAGAGTATATTTAGTGTCTCACCCATCTGTGCGGTCACTCTTCTCTTCCATTATCCATAATGGCAGCGCGCTCTGCCACACAGGCTTTTGAGTGGAAGGACTTCAGCCATTGTAAAAGTTCTCTGCTTCAATCCTAAAGTATAGCACAGAAAGCCGCGCATTAGGAGCGAAATCGGTTTCACCAGAGGGACCCCGCCAAAGGTGCAGCCAGAGCCAGGCCAAGGCGAAGGCGACCGGAGCCATACCTGCCTCCTGCCCCCCCTCCGCTCTTGGCCAGCCCCCCATTGGGGATAAGCCAGGGACGGCCTGGCCTCTCCGTCGACCCGGCCTCTCTCGTCAACAATGAGGGGAGCGGACGAGCGGCCAGTGAGGCCAGCCCCGCCTTTCCCCCCGCCATAGGAGGGCGCAATCCCTGGTGGACTGGGAGGCAATGGCCCACCTACTCGCCCCAGAGCAGCTCGATCTTGCCGAAACGCACCACGTCGCCCACCTGGACGCCCGCTTCCTCGAGCGCGCGCGTCACCCCCATCTTCTCCAAGGTCACCTGCAGGCGATCCATGCTTTCTTTGCTATCGAGCTTCGTCATGCTGACCACGCGCTCAACCCGCTTCCCGCGCACGACAAAGATACCGTCCTCTTTACTAACGGTAAAGGCATCTTCCGGAACCGGGCGCAGGACGGGAGCGGGCGCGGCCAGGTCAGCGGCCAGGGACTGCCGCTCTTGCTCCTCGCGCTTGATCTCTTCCAGGCGCCGGGCTACGACCTGCATCAGCTCGCTTGTGCCCTGATGAGCTGCCGCCGAGATCGCAAAGGCGGGATAGCCAGCCTCCTCGAGCCGCCGCTTGAGGGCCGGCCAGCGCTCCCTCGCCTGGGGCAGGTCCATCTTGTTGAGCACTACGATCTGCGGGCGACGCGCGAGCCGGCGATCGTAGCTCTCCAGCTCACGGTTAATGGCCAGGAAGTTCTCCCAGGGATCGTTTTCAGCCGCGCCATCAAGCAGATGGATCAGCAGGCGCGTGCGCTGAATGTGGCGCAAGAACTCAAGGCCCAGGCCCGCCCCCTGGGCGGCCCCCTCGATCAGCCCGGGAATGTCGGCCAGCACAAAGCTCAGCAGGTCAGCGCTGCCAGCCTGGCCCAACTGCACAACCCCCAGGTTCGGCGTCAGGGTGGTAAAGGGATAATCGGCAATCTTGGGGCGAGCTGCCGTCACGACCGAGAGCAGGGTCGACTTGCCCGCATTGGGGTAGCCGACCAGTCCAACATCGGCGATCAGGCGCAGCTCCAGCAGAAGCCAGCGTTCCTCTCCCGGCTCCCCGTTCTGGGCCTCACGCGGCGCCTGATTGGTTGGAGTAGCAAAATGGACGTTGCCCAGACCCCCACGTCCGCCACGCGCCACCATGACCCGCTGCCCATCCTCCACCAGGTCGGCCAGCAGCGCCCCGGTCTCAGCATCCCTGACGACGGTGCCACAGGGAACGATCAGCTCGATATCTTGACCGCTGGCTCCGTGCATGCGCTGCCGCCTGCCAGGCTGCCCGTTGCCAGCCTTGAAATGCTGATGATAACGATATTCAATTAAGGTATTGACCGCCTCACTGGCTCTGAGATAGACGCTTCCTCCCCGCCCACCATCCCCTCCGTCCGGCCCGCCACGCGGCACATACTTCTCGCGGCGAAAATGGATCGCTCCGCTCCCTCCATCCCCAGCTTTGACAAAGATCTTGACCTGATCGTAAAACATACCACAATCCTGCACAAGTACAGGCAACGCCTTTGCATGCCTGAGCATTGGGTTATAACGCAGTGTTATACTATAGCACAAAGCTCCTCGACGGGGAAGAGGGGGCTGTTCTCCTCCATGCTGCTCTCGCAGGCTGGTCATCCCCAAAAAAAGCCAGCGCCAGCCCCGAAGTCCTTCTTCGAGCCTGACGCTGGCGATCTCTATTCTCAGGCGAAGCGCCCTGCGATAGCGGCTCCGCTTCCGCGGCTTTAAGAGCTAGGCCATGCCGTCCTCACCGACAAGCGGCGTATCAACCAGATGCTGGGAGATAAACCAAACATGCATCTCATGCATGCGCAGGATATCGGACATCAACATATCGTTAGTGCCATAGTCTTTCGACTGCTCTGTCAGCTCGATACCCTGGCGCAGATCCTTGATGACCGTCCGATGGGCCTCCAGCAAGCGGGCCAGCATCGAGGGAAGGCTCTCGGCTCCGGCGGGCGGGCGCTCAATCCTGGTGCGCTCGACCACATCAAAGGGCATGCCCAGAGCTACGCCGCCCAGCATCTGGATGCGCTCCCCGATAAGATCGACGGTCTGCAGAATCTCTTCGGCGTGCTTATCGAAGAGCAGATGGAGCTGATAGAAGGTGGGGCCGGCCACCTGCCAGTGATGTTTCTTGTAGAGGTGGTAGAGCGTGATCGAGTCGGCCAGTACCTGGTTGAGCATCTCAATGCTCTGCTTGCGTGCCTCCTCGGAGAGCTCGATGGGAAGCTGACGCACCTGTTGGGGCGTCTGAATCTCGTACATGCGCTGCTTCAGGCGCGGCTGACCCTCGAAAGCGGTCTTACTGGTGCCATGCGTGCGCGTCGTCATATGCCCAACCTTTCCTTTCCTAATCCTCAAGCTCAGATATTCGTCGTTCCAGTCAGTAATTGGTCTCCAGAGAGGATACGCGCCAGCGGCCCTGCGAGTTTCAGCTCCCCCCGCGAGCCGGTGGGTGCCTCTGCAAACAAGACGCCTGCCGCAGGGGGAGCAGGTAGGCGAGGGGAGAAGGGGCAGGCACGTCAGGCACGTCAGCCGTCTGACCGGCCGGGAGACCAAGCCTCCTTTCTCCCTCATCCCCGACAATGGCGAAGGCTGAATCGCTGCGCTCTGAGCGGCTCGCCCTCTCTCTCAGTCGAGAGCCGCCAGAGGGACCGCCTCACGGCTACCAGCTCGCTCAGGATAGAGGATCAGGCGGGCGCCGCGCTGGAAGGTCAGGTAGGCCCAGGCCCATTGGAAGAGCACCAGGACACGGTTGCGGAAGCCGATTAAGTAGAAGATGTGAACGGTTAACCACAATACCCAGGCCAGGAAGCCTGTCAGGCGCAATTTGCCGATCTGCAGCAGGCCCCAGGCCCGTCCTACGGTGGCAAGATTGCCTTTATTGACATAATGGAACGGAGGTGGCTCTTGTCCGGCCAGGCGCTGCAGGATGGCGCGCGCTACGTAGCGTCCCTCTTGCATGGCAACTGGCGCCAGGCCAGGCAAAAGCTGCCCATTCTCTTCGACATGGGCCGTATCGCCGATGACGAAAATCTCGGGATGGCCGGGTAGGCTGAGATCGGGATTGACCTTGACCCGTCCGGCACGATCCATCTCGGCCTTGAGCCAGCGACCCGCCGGCGAGGCCGCGACACCGGCGGTCCAGATGATCGTTTTGGCCGGCAGATATTCTCCCGCAATCACGACGCCGTTCTCATCAACGGCCTCCACGGGCGCGGAGGTGCGCACTTCGACTCCCAAGCGGTTGAGCGCCCGACGGGCCTTTTCGGCCAGCTCGGGAGGGAAGGAGAGCAGGATGCGTGGGGCCGCTTCAACCAGGATGATGCGCGCCGAGTGAGGATTGATGTGGCGAAAGTCGGAGGCAAGAGCCTTATGGGCCAGCTCGGCAATTGCTCCCGCCATCTCAACACCCGTAGGGCCAGCTCCGACCAGGACAAAGGTCAGTAAGGCGCGCTGCCGATCAGGATCGCTCTCCATCTCGGCGGCCTCAAAGGCCAGCAGGATCTGTCGCCGCAGGCGCGTGGCGTCCTCGAGCGTTTTCAGACCAGGGGCATACTGGGCCCACTCAGGGTGACCAAAGTAGTTCTGACCCGCCCCAGTGGCAATGATCAGGTAGTCGTAGGTCAGGCTGCGCTCCCCACGCTCATCCAGGAGCACACGCTTGTTTTCCACATCAATCCCAGTTACCTCGGCCAGTAGCACGCGCGTGTTTTTGTTGCGCCGGAGCACATGACGAATGGGAGCGCTGATGTCGGCAGGGGAGAGAGCCGCCGTGGCCACCTGATATAGCAAGGGCTGAAAGAGATGGTGATTGGTGCGATCTACGACGGTGACCCTCACGGGGGCCTTCCCCAAAGCCCGCGCCGCCTGCAGTCCGCCAAAGCCTCCCCCGACGATGACTACGTGGGGAAGAGAAGCTTGCTCTCTATGGTCATCACGCCGGGCGCCTCCTGCCCGGGCAGCAGTCGGCCCCAACGGGAGAGGACGATTAGTTCTCCTCAGCATGGTCGCTTTCCCCTTACTCCCTCGAGAGTAACAAAACGACGATGGCCGGCTGGACGCCCCATCGTCGTTCTCTCTGACCATCTCAACGGTTCGCATAGCGCCAGAGCAAGCTGCCCTCGCTCTTGCGGGAAGGGCACTGCCCTGGCCTCATCAGCAGAGTGCCTCGTTGCCTCTTCTTCTAAAGAAGAAAACACGGCGTCGACCTGCCCACATTCCAATGGCGGCAGCGTTAGCAGAATCGAGTAAGCGGCCGCCTTCAGAGTCGGCACCTCCCGCGAGCGACCAGGGCCAGGGCCGGCACGGTGGGCACGGTGAGGGCCTGGGGCCCCTGGCTCTGCCCATGGGGAGTAATCTCAAAGGACTGGGGCAGCTCCGGCAAATGGGCCCCCGGCACAGCGCTGAGCTGGAGAGCCAGTTGCTCGAACTGGCCATAGGAGAGCGGCGTCACGCCGCTCCAGAGCTTCTGACTCAGCACGCGCACCGCCGGCTCAAGGCGGTCATCGATCTGGGCATCGCTAACCACGTTGAGCTTGTCATTCCAGAGGGCGAACATGGCCCCAAGCAGATGGGGATCGTTCGGAGCCAGGTTGAGCTGAGGATGAGCCAGGTCAAAGATGAACGGCTGCCAGCGCGTGTAGAGGGTCCTGGTGTCCAGGTAGTCATGATAGTAGCCGGCGCGCGGCACAATGTAGAGGAGGTTGTCGTTCATATTGATGATCTTAAAACCCTCTCGCGCCATCTGCACCGGGTTGGCCCAGCGGTTGTTCCAGATGTCGAGCACAATGGTGCGGGCGACAGGGATGCGGCTCTTCATCAGCGAGAGGCTGCCCCACATGCGGACCGTCTTGCCCTTGCCACTGAGGAAGGCCGCCAGGCGATTGACGAAGGCGCGATAGCGATCGGCGTCGTTGAGGGCGTATTCGTCTGCCCCTATATGGACCTGGCTGCTGGAAAACCAGGGGAGGAATTCGTTCCAGAGGTCTTCAACAAAAGGCACAGTGGCCGGATCGGCGAGATCGAGAAATTCCTTGGAACCCTTCGGGCTGGCCAGATCCGGGCGATATTGGGTCAGGGCCAGATCGTGAGCTGGGGTATCGATCTCGGGAATAATGGTGACGGCGTGCGTCTGGGCCAGAGCCTCCAGGGAGGCGATGTCTGCCCGACTATAGGCCCCATCGCGCGCGGCCAGCCCGCGAAAGCGGGCGCTCTCCAGACGGAAGGCGGCGTACTGGCGCCGCCAGTCAGAACGTTCCCCAGCTCCGGGCGCGTTGTCATTCAGGTGGAGCTGGAATTCGTTCATCTTAAACCAGGAGAGAAGGCGCACGTAGTCCTCCAGCCGACCAGGCCCAAAGTAGCGCCGGCCTACGTCCAGCATGAAGCCACGCACCGCGTAGCGCGGATAGTCACGCGCCATACCCCGCGCCAGGTGGCTCCTGAAGGGGTCCTGCACAAGCATCTGGAGAACCGTGCGCGTGCCATAGAAAACCCCCGCCTCCGTATGAGCGCTGATCGTCAGACTGTCGGCAATCAGCAGGAGGTAGCCCTCGTTGCCGATCCCTGGATCATCATTCTTCAATGTAAGTAGGAGATCACCACTGCCGGGCGTTTCCTGTATAACAACGGGCAGACGCAGGTTAGCCACGGCCTGCAGGTCCTGCTGAAAGACCAGGGCTGTCGCCCGCAGGCGAGGGGCTGAAGCAGGGTCGAGCACAATACGGGCGCCGGGGCCAAGCATGAAGGTACCCAGGCCCCCATGCCATTCGCGCAGCGACGGAATGACCAGAGGCGCCGCGTTGACAGAGGTCGGCAGGGAGATCAGGAAAATGATCAGGCGGGCCCCCACCAGAAAGAGGCCCAGCAGGGCCAGCAGGACCATGCCCGCCAGGCGCCAGGTCAGGCGCAAGCGGAGCGGCGACCATCCTCTCCTGAAGAAAGCCAACGGTGGCGAAATCACAAGCAAGCTCTCCGTGCAGTTAGCAAGATCGTTCGTGTTTCATTGTAGTGCCTGGCGTCCGCTTTTACTAGTAAGATAAGATGATTAGCAGAATAGTACCATATTATACCTTTTCCTGGCGAGCGAAGAGGGCCAAAGGCGGGGGAAGGGGCCAGGAGAAGCCTCAGTGGCAGGGGAGCCGACAGTCGCCAATAAGGAGAAGACCGCGAGGGCGGCGCAGGTCAGGGAGGAGCCTGCCAGCCGGAGCGGGAACCGCCCGCCAGGCGGAGCGTTCCTCCTGAACCTGTCGTAGCGCCCTCGCTCAGTTGCAAGAAGCGAGCTACTCAGCGATCGGCTCTAGCCTGACGCCGGTGCGTTCGCGCTTCAGCTCATAGAGATTCGGCTGGCGCAGGGCCCAATAGAAATGGTCCCAATACTCGCCGGCCTCGGCCCCACGGGGCACCTCAATAATCACTGGGCCATAGAAGCCCACCTGTGAGCCTTCCAGAGCGATCGTTGGAACCCCGAAGGCTCGGTAGCGCTCAACGGCCTCCTGGTGGTCAGCCAGGACCTCGCGGACCGTCGACTCATCAGCCAGCGCCTCATCTACCAGGCCAGCATTCAAGCCAGCCTGCTGCAGGGCAGCCCGCACGCCAGCCGCCTCGGCGATGCTCTCACGGCGCCCATGTTGGGCCGCCCCCAGAGCCAGATAATAGCGCTCCACTCCCTCATTACCCTCGCGACGCCGCACCAGCGCTAGCGTACGCAGGCCAGCCCAGCCGTGATCTTCGTAGTTCGGCTGTGCCCCCTCCTTGCGATTCACCACTTCCAGGCTGAAGAAACGCCAGGTCACCGCTACCGGACGAACCTGGCGCACCTCGCGCATCCAAAGGGCCGTACGCCAGGCCAGGGGACAAAGCGGATCAAAATGGAAGTTCACCTTAATGGGCGTGGCAGATTCTTGCTGAGTCATAGGATGGTAGATACTCCTCTAGTCGATGGGTGACTACTTCCCATGCCTGAAGGCAGGGATCATCGCTGCTGTGTATGCAAAAACGGTGGTGTCGCGAGAAGGCACCGGTGACCGAAATGGCCGTTATCACCATACAATCTGGAGTCCAGCCCTGTCAAGGCGAGCTGGCTGGACAGCCAGGCCAGAAGCCGACCGAGGCGGGCGCTCCCTCCCCATTCATCTTTGATCACAATGGTCAGTCACCTATTTACCAGAACCGTAGTTTATGAGATACTGCAACTGGCAAACATCCCTAGCATCCCTAGGAACTCAGGAGGGACAGGAAATCATGCCAGGACAGATCAAAAGCCCCGTCCGCACGCTCGGCGTCCTGACCGGCGGGGGCGATGTACCGGGGCTGAACGCCGCCATCAAAGCATTGGTCTACCGGGCCGAGACGCTGGGCATCAGCGTCATGGGCCTGCGCTATGGCTGGAGGGGGATCACCTTCCTCAATCGCCAGCGCCCGCGCGAGGAGCAGATCTTCCAGGCCGACGACCCGCGGACCTGGGACGATCACTACCTGATGCCGCTCAATCGCCTGAATACGCGCACGATCGATCGCCAGGGCGGGACCATCCTGCTCTCGACGCGCACCAACCCCGCGCGCGTGCGCGTGAGCGAGCTGCCCGAGCACCTCAAGCAGCGCGGCGAGGGGCGTAACGCCCAGGAGTATCTGGATCTGACCGATGAGGTTCTGGCAAACATCGAGTTTCTGGGCCTGGATGGCCTGATTGTCATCGGCGGCGATGACACGCTGAGCTACGGGGCTGTGCTTGGGGCAAAGGGAGTTCCGGTCTGGGGAATCCCGAAGACGATGGACAACGACGTTCCTGGCACTGATTACTGCATCGGCTTCCAGACAGCGATCAATCGGGCGAGCGAGTTTATCGGGCGCCTGCGCTCAACTCTTGGCTCCCACAGCGAGACGGCCCTCTTCCGCCTCTTCGGGCGCGACGCGGGCTTCACTGCCCTCGAAACGGCCATCGTGACCTGGGCCGACCGCCTGCTGATCCCCGAGGTGCCGGCCAATATCGATCACCTGGCCGAGCTGGTCGCCAGCGACCGACGCACCAACCCGAATCACTATTCGATCGTGGTGCTCTCGGAAGGGGCGAATCTCGGCATGCCAGTGCCGGAGGTAGGCCCGGCGGATGCCTACGGCCATCGCAAGAAGGCCAATGTGGCCGAGTTTTTGGCCGGCCAGCTAAGCGAGCGTCTGCCCGGCGTCCGCTTCTTGCCGATCGATCTGACCTACATTCTGCGCAGCGGGGAGCCGGATGTCTACGACCGCCACATGGCTATCTATTTCGCCAACATGGCCATGAGCCTGGTGGAACAGGGCATCCATGGCGCTATGGTCGGCTATCGTGAGGGCAAGATGATCTATACCGATTTGCCAGGCAAGGATAAGCCGCCACGGCGCGTCGATCCCGACGATTACCACCCGACGCGCTACCGCCCGCGCTTTGAGCGCATCACAGGTCCGTACTTGCCGCTGTGAAGCCAGTGCTTGCCCCGGCAAAGGCCGGGCGAGGCAGGCCGAGCCACCCACAAGGGGCCGACAGGCACGCCTTCGTTTGAGGAATGCCCAAGGGGATCGGTGAGGTGCAGGCAGGCGCACAGCGTCGGCGTTGCCGCTCACGACAGCAAAGAGGCGGCTTCGCCGATCCCTCTCTCCTGATGGCTCCGGTTCCAGCACGTTTGAGCGCCCATCTTCCCCCCCGGCTGGCTGCTCGGGCAGCCGCCTCCTTGCCCCGCCACCACCCCGCGCGCGTCAGGCCCACCGCTGACCCTTCTGCCGCAGTACCCAGATCGCCGCTCTCCCTCCTGTCCCCCGGCGAGCAGCAAGGCCGCGGTCCGGCCTGCCAGGCCTTCCGGCCGGGTCTACCCTCTGTGATCATCGCGGACGTCCTGCAGATGGAGGGAAGTGCTCAGCCAACGAGGCTCGCCCGGCCCAGGTCGAGCTGCCGGAGTGTATTGATTGTGGCTGTAGCTTCTGCTATATAATTACAGGGGTTAGCTATCAACTATATCTCTCACCAGCAGGGCAGGCACGAGTGGGGAGGGAGCGGCGTTTTGTGGGCCTGGGGAGGGTCTTTCAGAGCCGGCCTAGAGGCAGCTTTAGCTATTTTTCAAACTTGACGAAAGACAGGATAATATGATAAATAAGAATAATGTTCTACTGCTAGCATCGTCAGTCCGCCCGCACCAGGGCCTTGCTACTTCCTGCTGTCACGGCCATCGCCAG
>NZ_JBHOQV010000019.1:0-14829 GCF_042408735.1 Thermogemmatispora sp. | reverse complement strand
GGCGCTGCCGACTTTCAGTATCCTCAAGCGGATCGGGCCCTTGCAACATGATCGCCGCGGGGACATATGGAAGCGCGCTGGAGCCCCAGCGCTTCTGGAAGCCCCTCCCGAGCTGGGCAATACGCTTCGCCGCCCAGACGGAGTGCCCTCACTTTGAGGTGCTTTCTGGGGAGCAGGCGTTTGCGCTCCTGGTCGAGAGCCTCTAGTTCTTTCCTTTTCTTTCCTTCCCTTCCTTCTTCCCTCGTTCGATAGGAGGTAGGTATGTCTGCCTCTTCTACGGATGGAGGCCGTCTCCTCATTGCCATGCTGCAGCAGTATCAGGCCGAACTTGGCACCTACGCCCTGCTAGGCCAGGCGCCTGAGGCAATGAAAACTCTCGGAGACCAATTTGATGCAGGGACAAGCCTGGAGGAAATTATCCAATGTCTCGTGGCCCAGGACTTGGCCCGGCAGGTGGAAGCGCGCCGGGCCAAGCGAGCCACCAGGCCCTGATCAGTGCAGTGATGTCAAGGGCACGCTGACAGGCCGCCAACCAAACAGCGTGTCCTCGGCCCAACCAGGCTGGGCTGGCCCAGCTCCAGGATACCACAGGCGCCGCCGCGGCGCAACCCCACTGAGCGAGCTAGCCCGGCCTGACGAAGGAGTCAGGTTATGGAGAAAGAGAACAAGAAACTGGTCATTTGCGCGCAATGTGGTGAGGTTGCCGACACCATGGAGTTCTGCGATCTGTGCAGAAAGCCCATGTGTGCGAAGTGTCTCGTGGAAGATTATTCCGGGAATGTGTCGGATCTGCAGGAACCCGAGATTCGACATGCCATCTGTGTTGCATACTTTACGCCGCAGCGAGCGCGTGGGAAAGGGGGGCGCTGATGTCGATCCTGCGCGCCCGAGTGGGCGCAGCCTGTCAAGAACCCGGATGCACGCGGACCAGTGGCCTCCGTTGCTGTTCCAGGTGTGCCCAGCACTTTTGCTGGGCACATCGCATTGAGCCGGCGGATGTGCCTCCACCCCGCCCGGTGATCTGTCTTTCCTGTGCCGCCAGGCTTGGCCTCCTGGGAGGTGAAGGGAGGCCGCCATGCGGGTGATGCAGCAGGTGAGACGCGTCGTCCTGGTGGTGGTGCGTGCTTCCTCCGGCCCTCCCCGCACCTGGCCAGTTCTGTTGCTCAACCGGGGACACTCCCTCTCGCTGCCCGCAGGCACCCTGATGATCCCTGGCTACGACTCGGCTCGCACGGCGTACGCACAGCTTCGCCAGTTGTGCGAGCCACAGCCTGGTCAGCGGCTGTGGCTCCTTGGTTACTGGGCGCCAGACGCAGTCTACCTTGCTCTACTGCCTGCTTCACCAGTGTGCCTGCTCCATTCGCAAGCCAACTGGTGGACACGGGAACAGGTGAGAAGCATCCGCATGCCAGAGGAGCAGAGGGCATGGGTGCAGCGGGCGTGGACCTGGCTGGAGGATGGTGGTCACGAGCGCCACCCCCTGGTTTTTGGATAACACCGTCTCGGAGTGTGTCTCGTCTGCTGCTGGCGGCGACACCGATCCCCGCCGCCAGCAGCAAGCAGCCAATCAGTTCGTCGGTAGACGAAAGGAGGAAGAGATGACTCAGAAGCATCCAGTGGCCCCGACGCAGCAAGATCGGGAGAAGCTACAGCAATTGCGGCAGTATATCTTGCAGGAGGCTTCTCAAGCATCGGCATTCATGGCATCCGTGTGGGAGGATCTGCATCGCGCGGTCGCGCGGGGCTATCTGCGTGCGGAGAAAGCGCTCGCGCGCGCTGAGCGCTCGGCGGTGTTAGCAACGGCGAGGGCGGCCCGTCGTGGCGGTTCAGCACCTTCGCCTGCGTCGGCCGAGCAGGAGGAGTAGCATGGCTGAGCCAGTTCCGCTGCCCCTGCCGTCGGGTCCCCCGGGGAAAGAACCGACGTCCCAGCCCCTCCCACAGCCCCTCCCACCGGAGACGCCCTCGACGGGGGAGGAGCTGGCCGATCCGGTCGCCCGCTATCGGGTACTCATCGAGCGGTTTGATGATGACTATGAACCGACAGTGGGACGACTGATCCGGCAGTCCCTGCTGCTGCTGGCCTATCTGGCCCCGGTGATCGTGGCCTGTTTTGTAGGACTTGAACTTGGGGATGCCTTTGCCGGGACGGAGTGGACCACGTTCTTCAGTATTGGCACGCATCTGGCATGCTTGGTCGCCGAGCTGCTGACTGGTGGCCTGGTATTGGGATGTATGCACCTGCTGCGTCGCGTTCACTCGGAGCCAGGACTGGCACCGCTGCTGGCTGCGAGTCTAGCCGTATTGGTGGTGCTGTGTAGCTGCTCCTCGCTGGCGCTCTGGTGGCTCCTCTCGCTGAAAGATTCCACAATCCCAGGACCGGTGGTGGCCTCGCGTGTGCTCCTGCCGCCGCTCATTGATACTGCATCGCTACTGACAATCACGGCGCTCAATTCTCAGAGTCTGGCGCGCTATCTGCTTGTATTGCAGCGCAAGGAGGAAGCGATCCGCGCGCTGGCAGAGGCGGAGCTGCGGATGCGCGAGGCGGAGCAGGCGGCTCGCAACCGCCAGCGAGAATATGAGGAGTACCGAGAGATGCGACAAAGGAACGAGGAGATTCTGCTCCAGATGCTCGAGATTCAGTCTCGTGGCGCGCTCACGGTTCTGGAGCGGCAGGTCCGCGAGCTGGCGGAGCGCGGCCCATCGCAACCGCCAGTCCGCGAGCGAGACCTATCCCCACTGTCATTGATGCCGCCGGCTCGGCATCCCACGCGGCAGTAAGCTCGCCCTGAAGGAAGGAGGCAGATAGGAAGTGAAGATGAAGCCGGAACAGCTCAGAGCGTTGCTGATCGCGCAGGCGCCGAGGATCCCGTACCGCATCCTCGATGAGGGGCAGGCCATCGTGACCCACTGGGGTCAGCGTGCGACGCTCTTTCTAACGCGGTCCGCGGAGTACTGGGCGCTGCGGACGCGCCCAGATCCCAGCAGCGTCCTCGTCATCTGTTGGGAGCACAACGCCTATCTGCCCTGCCCAGTGTTCTCGCTAAGCGAGGGATACAGCTACGATCCATTCTCGCCGCCGACCTGGTTCGACTTCCACCACAAGCGGACAAAGCGCACTGCTCCGGTCTTCCGGAGCGCGCTCCTTACAGGGATACAAGAAGCCTATGAGCAACTTGCTGCCCTGCCGCGGAGCACGAGGCAGCGCTATCTGCGATCACTCGCTTCGCGGGGTCGACCCCGCGAAGCGAAGTGGTCGAAAGTGAACCAGAAGTGGTCCGAAAGGGAACCAGAAGTCAACCAGAAGTGTACCTGAAGGAAGCCGAGGCAGCCCTCGTGCGCCACGAGAGAGCCTGGTAGAAGCGAGGTTCCTCTTCCTTTTCTTCCCTTTCTTTGCCCTTTCAGGATGGAAAGCGGGAGAGAGCATGTGGTCTCTCCGCGGGTGGTGCCATGTGGTTCTCCGCAGGGTTCTGTTCTTCCATGGTCGTCCCTTCAGCACGCAAAGGAGTGTCCTATGCGTCAACGTCTTCCTTTCTTCCCCCACCCGCCAGCATCCAGCCGGACGATCAGCGGGTGGATGTGTGTGTGTCTCTGGGTGCTGGCAGTGCTGCTCAACGGGTTGATCCTGATGAAGAGCTGGCAGCCTCCGTCGTGGCGTGCCTGGGTGCAGGACGAGATCGTGGTGGGAGGTTTGATCAGCGCGGCCCTGCTCCTGGCCTGGTGGCGGCGTACACAGATCTGGCTGATTGGAGCCTTGCTCTTGATTGGAGCCTTGCTCTTGGCCTCGTGGCTGTAGCCCGGATGTCCCGCGGGGCTTGTCACCGTCGAGGATCCCCTGCCGGTCTCCGTATGCCGGTCTCCGTACCGGCAGGGGATCCTCGACGGGATGTGCTGCATCAAGCGCAGCACTGGAGGCACGTATGAAGATCTCTGCGCAGCCAGGCGCGCCGACCCGCCCCGAGCGGGGTTGGTCCGCGCTGGTCCCACGGCGGCCACGGCGCGCCAGTGTCCATCGACTGCTCATGCAGGAAGGGTATCAGCTCGCGTTTTGGTTGCCGGCCTTCCGAGAGCCGTGTCTGCCGGCCCAATACCATTATCGCGATGCCACAGGGACCGAAGTGATCTGGCTGGCAGGTCCCGATCCGGTGTTAAGAGAACAGGACCCAAGCACACCAGCGCATCGCAGCCGGTTCTGGGTCTATGCCAACCGTCGTGATCCGCGCCGGGCGGACGAGATCCGGGAACGACTCCGGCGCGCATGGGGTGTCCTGTGGAAGCCGACATGAACTGCCAAGGAGGTGAAAATGATGAGTCTGTGGGATGTTCTACTTGTTATTGCTCCACTAGCACTGCTGCTGCTTATGTCCTGGATCTTGTGGCGTCCGCGTTCGCGCTAGCGTTCGTGGGAGTGCTCTACAAAACGGGTTAGGTGGAGCGGAGGGAGAGCCAGTCCGATGCGGCTGGCAAGCTTGCCTCGCTCGGTTCAGTATCGCCAAATCAGTATAACCAAAGGAGGATGTCTATGACATCTGATCGCTCTGTCTGGCAAAGCCCCTCGTCAGAGGAACCAAGAGGGTCGGCCTTTGTTGCTCGGAGTAGTAGCAATGGGCCTAGATTCCTGTCGAGGGTAAGAATCAGAACGCTTTCCTGCGCCGAGTTACGCAATCACCTCCGAGTCTTGCGTGATCTGGTTGTGCGGAAACAACAGCGAGAGCTGGCATACCTCCAGCGTCGCGCAGCCAAAGGGATCCGGACGCCTACAGACGAGGTGTACGAGGGCGATCAAGATCTCCTGCTGGCAATCAGCGACGCGCTGAGCTTTTTTGATGAGACCGTAGACCTGCTCTTTATGGAGGTTCCAGGAGAGGAGTAGTGATCCCTGGACAGGGCATAGCTCGAGGTGCTCGCCTGGCTGGAAGCCCAGGCGACCTTCCTGAAAGGAGACATGACATGAACCAGCAGAGCCTGTCGGCCCTCCTGACTGATCTCCAATCGCTCAAAACGCAACTGGAGCAACTGGAACAGCAGCTCCCCATCCTCCTCGGGCATCCACCGATTTCCCCACTGGACCCGGCTACCGTGCTCCAGCTCCAACAGGAGCAGCGACGTGTGGGGCGGCTGCTGGACGAGTTCCGCGACTCGGTTCGGTTCTTCTCGGAGCAGTATCAGCGATCCTTCCTCCTTCCAAACTGGCAAGAGATGCGCTGGGCGCGTGCTACCCTGGCCCTACACCCCCTCTTTCTGGAGGTCGATACGACTGGTCTGCACAAGCAAGCTGATGTTATCCGGCTCTTCCTGCTGGAGGCGGACGGAACGGTTCGGTTTGACTCCCTGGTGCGTCCGCAACGGCCTCCAACGGAGGAAGCGCTCTTCTACAACGGATTGCTGGCCAGCAGCCTCGAGACGGCGCCCGAGGCTGCGGACGTGTGGCCAGCGTTTCTGGCGGCCCTGGAGGGGCGGTTCATTGTGGGGTATAGCGTCGGGTGGGATCTCGAGCAGCTTGACCGACTGTGCCTGCAAGGAGGCCTCCCTCCTGCCCCCATCGTGGCCGTGGATTTGCAGGAGCACGCCGCTCGCTATCTCGAAGGCTGGCGCTACCCACGGCTTGCCACCCTGTGCCGTCATCTGGGGCATCCTCTCCCAGAGCATCCCCAACAGACAGCCCACGATCGTGCGCGTGGGCAACTTCTTATCTTAACCGCCATGGCAGAGGGTCGTGGAGTATATTCCTCCGAAGCCGTCGAGACGGACTTGGAGGATCTGGACGACACCCAGCCATTCTGATGAGGTGGAGGGGACCACAAGGAACCAGTGTCCTGGTGGTCCTCTCCACGGAGAGAAAGGAGCCATCAGATGAGCCTAGACCCCCTGGAGGAACTGGCCTCGTTGGCCCGTACTGTTTATGAAGAAGTAGAAGAAGCACAGAGGATATGGCTGGTCCGTGATCCCGAAGGAACCGTCCGGAAGATAGAGAATATCCCGCTGCCCTGGATCCAGGAATTGCTTCTTGGGACACGACCATGACTGCAGACCTGTCGGCTGCTGACCAGGCCATGCGATGGGTGGTTCAGCGTCTCTGGCAAGGGGACGTTCCGTCCCTGCCCCCTGCGGACCAGCTTGGCGCCTGGTACCCGTTGGCACAGTTCCTGATCGAACAAGCCAACGCCAATCCAGACCAGCCGGCCTTACTGAAGACGGTGCTTGCAGCACTCTCAGAACGGGAACCCGCCATCAGGGACTGGCTTGCCGCCGTCGAACCCTCTGGCGGGGAGCAGGAGACCACAGGCCAGCGCGCCTGCCCGGTGATGCCTTCGTCCTCCGCCGATCTGGAGGAGGACGAAGGCATGCCACCCCTACCTGAAGAGGTGATCTTTCCGCCAGAGGTGAGCGCAGGGGCCTGGCCATCGCTGGATGCCTATCTGGAGTATAGCCGCCAGGCTTCTCCCGAAGCCTACGATGATTTTCACATGGCCGTCGGACTCTGGGTCTTCTCGGTGGTTGCAGCGCGCCGGATCTACTTGCCGCTGAGCAAACGGGTCTATCCCACGCTCATGGTGATCCTGGTAGGACGGCCATCCTTGTTCGCGAAGACCACGACGGCAGGGGTCGGGCGTTCGCTGCTCCAGGCCGCTGGACTGGATTGGTTGCTGCTCCCGGATCGCATCACTCCCCAGAAAATGCTGTCTGACCTTGCCATCGCGACCGTCCCGGCGGGCTACGAGGAGCTACCACCAGCGCAGCAGGAACGCCTGCAGCGCCGGTTGGCCATGCCCGGGCAACGGGGCTGGTATGTCGACGAATTTGGCAAATTCGTGCGCGCGGCCCTGCAGCCGCGCAGCACGACAGCGGATTTCATTGAGTTGCTGCTCACCCTGGAGAGCTGCCCGCTCTACTTTGAACACGCCACGTTACTGCGCGGCGGGGAAGTCATTGAGCGCCCCAGTCTGGCTGTCCTGGGGAGCATGACGCCCGCGAGTATCCGGTCGGTTGCTCGACCAGGAGCAGAAATCTGGCACGACGGCTTTCTCGCACGTTTCGCTTTCGCGGTCGCCCCCCTGCGGGAGGTGCATCAGCAAACGTTTGCCCCTCGCGAGGGGCACCCCCCACAAGCGCTTGTCCAAGCGCTGCAGAGGTGGCACGAACAGCTCGGCATCCCTGAACTGCGCCTGGATCCCCCGGAAGGCGGGTCCGCTGGCAGACATGGCGGAGGCGAGCGGCCTCGGCTGCAACGGGGGCCGTTACCGGAACACGCCTGCCAGATCAGCGAGGATGCCTACAGGAGCTATGACCGGTATCGTCGTGCCCTCCGCGAGATGCTGGCCGCCTCGCGGCAGGAGGATTTAGACGGGGCCTACGGACGACTGCCCGAACTGGCACTCAAGCTGGCCCTGCTCAACGCTTCTCTGGAAGCGGACCATCCGCGGCAGGCCCGCATCGAGCTGACCCACTGGGCTAAAGCCCAGGAGCTGGCCGAGCGCTTCCGCTTGCATCTGCATCGGCTCCACGCGCAGATGCGGACAGCCGAGGAGGCAGGAGCCACCGATCACCTGGAAGACCAGCTCCTGGCCTTCCTGTCGCGGGTCCCGGGAGAGGGGGCGACCATCCGCGACATCCAGAGGAAAGCTCCGGCGAGCGTACGACAGACCCCTGCCGCGCGCTTGCGCGAGGCACTGCACCTGCTGGTGCAGTCAGGGGAAGTGGAGCTATTACAGAGCGGCGCGCGCTTGCTCTATCGGCTCCGCGGCCATGACGGGGCCAGCGGGGAGAGGGAAGTGTCACGAGTGTCACAGGGTGTCACGCCACACTCGTGACACCTCTCAGACCGCCTGGCAAGCCGGATGAAGGGCACTTTTTGAGGGGTGTCACGAGTGTCACGCGCTGTCATGAAGAACTGGGGTCTCTCAGGGATCCACCCTGAGATCCTCCGACCTCCCCCATAGCAGGGGGTGATACTGGGATCCCTTCTCTCCTTGCAGCAGTGGGGAGAGAAGGGATCCCAAAGAGAAGAAAGAAAAAATAAACACAACAATAATAGATTTTTTTTAAGAGGGGGTGTGACTCGTGACACCCCCTCCTCTGTATCATCTCCCTGTGACACTCGTGACACTCCCCAAAATTTCCCTCTCAAGCCGCTTCTCAAGCGGCCGGAAGGGTGTCACGACGGCGACGTGACACCGCGTGACACTCGTGACACTTTTCCGAGCCAGCGTCCTGATGCAGACCAGAAAGGAGGTCTCCATGCCTGAGGCTCAAGGAGCCGTGCATCTCGCTGTTGGGACCTCTTCCCACCCACGGTCCCTGGCAGACGTGGACCTGGTGGACCTGATCACCCGCGAGACGGGGGTGTCCTTCCTCCCCCCGGTAGGAGCGGAGCAGGTTGCCAAAGGTCCTTGCCCCTGGTGTGGGGGGACGGATCGGTTTGGGATTGTCACCTCCGCCCGGCCACACCGCTTTTACTGTGGCTGGCACGGAACTGGCTGCCACCGCCGAGGCAATGCAGTAACTTTCCTGCAGGAATGGTACGGCTGGAGTCGAGCAGAAGCCGCTGCCATGCTGGGGTGCTGGGACGCCGTGGACCGGCAGCCTGCTCCCAGTGGAAGCAGGACATCCCCCGACGGGCGGGAACCGGGAGCCGCGTGTGCGCTGGCCAGTCCTCCCCCCGCGTGCTGGCAAGAGGCGGCTCGCGCCTTGGTTGACCTGGCTCAGCGCTGGCTACATTCGGAGCGAGGAGCGGGTGCACGCGCCTATCTGGCAAGGCGGGGCCTGCGAGCAGAGACGACAGACCGTCTGAAGTTTGGGTTCCTGCCAGGGGGGGTCTCGCTGGGAGAGCTGGCGCGGCCCGCGACCTGGGGACTCCCCTGGCGAGATCCCGAGCGGTCTCTGGTGCTCCCGGCAGGAATCCTGATTCCGTGGGAAGGAGAGGGGCAAATCTGGAGACTGTCAGTTCGTCGCGTGGAGCCGGCGGGGCCGGTAGGGACGGGGAAGGGTGGACCCTCCAGCAGAGGACGGTATTGGACGATGCCGGGGAGTCGAGTGTGTTTCTACGGTCTGGATGCCTTGCACGAGGGTCGCCCCATCATCCTCGTTGAAGGCGAGCTAGATGTGGCTACGCTGCTTCAAGAGGCGGACACCCTGGTCGCCCCGCTGGGGACAGGTGGGACCGCTGGAGTGCGCCACCCAGAATGGGTCACCCGCCTGCAGCGCCAGGCGGCCCCAGTGCTCGTGGCGTTCGACCATGACGCAGGGCAGGGAGACGCTGCGGCCCGCTACTGGCTGGAAGCGCTCGGGGCGCGGGCCTGGCGCTGGCGCCCAATTGGCAAGGATGTCAACGAGATGCTGCAACAGGGGCAGGATCTGCGGGCGTGGGTTGAGACCGGCGTGCGACTGGCCCAGACCGCTTGCTTGCACCAGCGGGAGGAAGCTCGCCCTGCTCCTGGGGAGGAGAAGCAGGCAGGGACCCGCGTGGCAGAGGAGCCGAACCCGGAAGCCCGTCTGACTCCAGATTCCCCCGCAGGAGCGCTCCAGCCAGGTCTCCGATCGGGAGCGCCGACCGAGCCGACCGAGCGGAAGCCTGCGATGGAGGCCATCCCCACGCCAGAGCCAGAGCGCTGCCACTGCTGCAGGGCAGAGGCGGAGTGGTCTGATCCGTACGATCGGCCCTGTTGCGGCGCGCATGTACTTCCGTGGGATCTGACCCCGCTCGTGGAGCAGGGAGTGTTCACGCGCCTGGAGGCAGCCGGCTCCTGGGAGCCGCTGGTCCGCTTTGTCCTGGAAGCCTCGTGCGCGGGGACAGGGACGTACTCCGAGGAAGAAACGGAGCGAAACGCATTTGTGGCCCTGCAGCTCTACGAACTCCAGTTGCAGATCCAGGCGGGCGCCTCGCTGGGTATTGATTGTGAGACCACAGGTCTCTCGCCCCGACGAGATCGGCTGATCACGGTCACCTTCGGCCAGCCTGGGCGTATCTTCCTGCTCGACCTGCGCCCGTTCTGGACGTGGCCCGACCCAGAGCAAGCGCGCTGGAAGCGGGAGATCCAGACCCTCTTTGTCCTGCTTGCCCAGGCGGCGGCACCGCAACACCCGCTCACCTGGGTGGGCCACAATCTGAAATTCGACCTGCAGTTCCTGGCCGAGCAGCTTGGGGTGCTGTTGATCCCACGAGGGACGTCCAACACGACGGTGAGACCCCACGACACGATGCTGGTCGAGCAGGTCCTGCAGAATGGGCGGGCGTCTGGGTCGGTCTCGCTCGAAGCGGTCGCCTCCCGCTATGGGTTGGCCGTCAGCAAAGCGGAGCGTCCCTGGTTCGTGGGGCTGGACCAGCGCCCGGCCTGGAGAGAGCCGCTTCCAGAAGACCAGCAGCGCTACCTGGTCCAGGATGTGCTGCTCCCGCTGGAGATCATGGCCCGACAGCTTCCCCAGATCCGGCAGGAGCGCGTGGAACGTGTCGTGGAGCTAGAGATGGAGGCGCTCCCGGCGGTCGCCGAGATGGAGCGTCATGGGGTCTGCATTGACCAGGAGTCCTGGCAGGCGTGCTCCAGGGCCGTCCAGGAGGAGCTGGCGCGGCAGGAGGTGGAGCTGACGCGCTCGCTGGGCGAGGTCTGGAGCCGCTGGCAGGCGTCGCAGCCACCCCGAATCCCCGTCGCCAACCCGGCACGGGTCTACCAGCCAGCCCTGGAAGCGCTGGTACCCCCGTCCGCCCCGGCGCCAGCGAGGGCGGACGCCTTCTCCCTGCATTCGCTCGAGCAGGTGCGAGTCGTGCTCTCGGTGATCTGCGGCACGCCGATCGAAGCAACCAGGGAGGAAGCTCTTGCCCCCTACGCCGACCGTCCAGACGTCCGCCACTACCTCGCCTGGAAGAAGCTGCAGCACTTTCACACGACCTTTGGAGAGGAATTTCTACGGTATGTGGAAGCCGATGGGCGCATCCATGCCGACTTCAGGCAACTGGGGGCACGCTCCGGGCGGCTGATCTGCCAGCGGCCCAATCTCCAACAACTCCCCCGTCGCCCGCTGCTGGGAACGGTGGTGGGGGAGGGAGACCTGCGGCGGTGCATTGTGGCGCCCCCAGGGGCCAAACTGGTGACGGCAGATCTCTCGAATATTGAGCTGCGCATCCTGGCGGAAGTCAGCCAGGATGCGCAGTTGTTGGCAGCCTTCGCGGCTGGCAAGGATGTACACAGCGAAACGGCCCGCCTGGTCTTTGGCTTGCCGGAGGGGACTGACCCACGACAGGAGCGCTGGGGCCAGAGTTGCCTCAGCCTGCGCGAGATTGCCAAGACCATCAATTTTGGCTTGATTTACGGCATGGGACCAGCGAGCCTGGCTCAGCGGATCGGCGTCTCCCTGGAGGAAGCGCGTCAGCTCATGCGCCGGTTCGCCGCGCAGTACCCCAGGCTGGACGCCTGGGTCAGGCAGGCCAGTCGCCAGGCACTGCGGCAGGGTGTATCGCGGTCATTGGGCGGGCGGCCTCGCTGGTTCCCCGAGCAGGAGCGTCGGACTGCCAACCGCGCTGCGCTGGAACGGGCGGCGCGCAACCATCCCATTCAAGGGACCAATGCGGACATCCTCAAGCGGGCCCTGGCGCTGCTGTGGCAGCGCCTCCCGCCTGGAGTGGTCGTGGTGCTGGCAGTGCATGATGAAATCGTGCTGGAATGCCCGGAGGACCGCGTGGAGGAAGCGAGCCAGGTGCTGCGGGAGACGCTGCGAGCCGCCTGTAAGGACTTTCTCAAGACCGTTGAGGTCCCAGAACCAGAGGTGGTGGTGGCCCCCTGGTGGAGTAAGGAGGGCCACCCACAAGGAAAGGAGACCCAATGAGCGCATCCTACCAACGAGTACAGGAAGACCGGCGGGAGGCTGCTGCCCTAGTGCGGGAGCGCCAATGGAGTAGGCGCATGCTCATCCCCGCCGGATACGGCAACCCGCTTCATCGGCGTGCCATTCCCCGGCTCCTGGCTGAGCTCCCACAAGCCCGGATCGTGGATATCCGCCTGTCCGCGCGGACCGCGATCCCCGGATGGAGCGGAGCTGCGCTTCACCGGCGCTGGGGGCCGCGCTATCTCCACCTGCCAAAGCTTGGCAACAGGGTCTACCGACAGCCGGGGCGGATCCAGGTGGCAGACCTGGAAGGAGGGGTGAAGGACCTCCTGCGGCTCCTGGATTCCCACCAGGTACTCTTGCTGCTCTGCGGGTGCGCTGCGTACGAGCGGTGCCATCGCCGCCTGATTTGCGAGCATGTGTCTGCGCGCGATCCTTCCCTGCGGGTCTGGCAGCCAGAGCAAGTGCTAGAGGAGCTGCAGGCTTCAGTTGGCCGGAACGCGCGGGCGCCTGAAGCGGAAGGACCGCGCGAGTGGTACTGGATCGTCACGCCCAACTGGCAAGGGTATGACCAGCTCACTCCAAGCGAGGCAGAAGAAGAACGGCGGGCAGGACGCGCCGTCCGAAAAGAACTCCCTCCCTGGGTTCCTGGGATTCGAGTCGGAGGGGCCGCCGCCTATGATGACGACGCCTAGCCAGACGCCTCTCAGATACAGGCGCGTTCCGAGCAAGGAGCAACGATCATGGACCAGGCAGCCTGCAGTTCAGAACTCCTCGCCCGCGCGAGAGCCGTCGGCGGCGACCGACTGGCTGCCCTCGTTGAGCGCCTGGCGCAATGGCTGCCCGAAGGGGCGCTCATGGAAGTGGTGACCTGTGTGGAGGACGTGCGAGCAGTCTGGCGAGCGGAGATCCTGGAGCGCCTCAGCGCCGAGGAGGCGTTGCAGATCCTGGCGCGGGAAACACGACGCCTGCTGGCAACGCTACCGCCAGACCCGCGTGGAGAGGCACTGGTCGCCCTGGTCTGGGAGATCGAGCAGGGACAGCTCCCCCGGCTCAGCGCGGACCTGGAGGTCCCAGAATCCCCCCCCAGAGGGAGGAAGAGGAGGCAGTGGGCGACGGCGGTGGCTTCTCTGTGGGAGGGGGTGACCGAGACCACAGAAGAAGGCTCCTGCTGAGAATCTCTCCGTGTTCCTCTCCCAGACGGATCTTCTTCCCCATGCTTCCAGGGAATGCTGCTCCCCTGAAAGCATGCTACCCAGACGAGCATTTCCCCCCTCTGCCACATGCGGTAGCCCTCCGACTGCTGAAGGAACGGTGCCGGATGGAGATCGCTCCTGCAGTTGAGAGGACCTCGCCCGGGCGAGGTTCACAGGCGGCCCGAAGCAAATTGCCAGACGATCGAAAGGAAAGGAGGTTCAAAGATGATGTATCTGACCAACGAACCTGTTGAGGAGACAGGAGTCGAGGCTTCCCCGGAGCGGCCAGTCCTGCCGCTGCTCACCATCAAGGATGTGATGCGCGAGCTTCAGCTCGCGCGATCCTCGGTTGAAGCCCTGATCCGGGAAGGACTGCCGGTGATCCGGTTCGGGCGCGCGATCCGTGTCAATCGACAGTCACTAGAGCAGTGGGTGAAAGAGCGGGAGCGGCGTCAACAGCAGATGCGCGCTATCTCCCAAGTACCGTGGGCTAGCAAGTAAGTCGACCTCAGGCCACTTCCTCGTGCAGAGGAGGAGGTGGCCTGAGAAGGATGCGTGAGACATGGCCAGACGAAAGCGAGCGAATGGAGAAGGCTCGATCTATCGCCTGAAAGATGGGCGCTGGGTCGGCAGTATTTCGCTGCCGGATGGACGACGCAAAGTGTTCTACGGGCGAAGGCAGGCGGAGGTAGTTTCCAAGGTGAACGAAGCCCTCCAGCAGCTTCGCCAGGGGACCTTTCCCCTCGGTCCCACAATGCTCCTGAGAGACTACCTGAACCGGTGGCTGGAAGAAGTAGTCAGGCCAACTGTTCGCCTCAGCACCTATGTCAAGTATCAAAAGCTCATCAAAACCCATATTGTACCAGCCTTGGGAGACATGGCCATCCAGAAACTGACGCCCTACCAGGTGCAAGCATTCTACTCTCTGCTGCGGACGAAGAAGCGTCTTTCTAGCAAGATGATCCATCTCATCCATGGGGTGCTTCATCATGCGCTCGCGATAGCGGTCCAGTGGAACCTCATCGCACGCAATGTCTGCGATGCCCTGGTGCTCCCGCGGCTGGAAGAGCCGCCACCCAGAGCGTTGACCCTGGAGGAGGCCCGACGTCTGATGGCCAGTGTGACCGGGCATCGCTTCTATTGTCTGTTGCTCTTCGCGCTGACCACAGGAATGAGGAGAGGGGAGCTCTTGGCATTGCGCTGGGCCGATGTCGATCTAGAGCGGGGAAGCTTGCGGGTGCTCAGGACGGTCGACTATCTTCCTCATTACGGATTTGTGGAGGAGCGCCCGAAGACCCGGAAGAGCCGCAGGAACATCTTGCTGGCCCCGGTGGTCATCGAAGCGTTACGGCAGCATCGGAAGGAACAAGAGCAGTTACGAGCGCAGGTGGGAGAGGCATGGGTAGAAAAGGATTTGGTCTTCACGAACCTGTGGGGAGATTACCTGAGTCCGAACGCCTTGCTGAAGGCGTTTGCCAGGCTGATCAAGCAGGCGGGCTTGAGGCCGATCCGATTTCATGATCTCCGTCATAGCACGGCCAGCATCCTGATGACCCTGGGGATTCACCCGAAAGTGATCCAGGAGTTACTCGGGCATAGCACCATCCAACTGACGTTGGATACCTACACAGAAGTCTTACCGAACATTCAGCGGGCGGTGGTTGAGAAATGGCAGGAGGTGTTCAACCAGCAGGGGGAGGAAGAGGCGAAGGGAGGAGGGGAATTGCCGGAGTAGGCAGGAAGTTGCTACACGGTTGCTATCTGGAGAGGAAAGCCAAAATCGAGGCCGCTTCGGAAGCGGCCTCGATTGGTGGAGATG
>NZ_JBHOQV010000018.1:0-3822 GCF_042408735.1 Thermogemmatispora sp. | reverse complement strand
TTACCAGCACCATGCCCTGTATCGCACCCTGAGCAACCATTACCTGGCTCCGCTTGTCCCCGAGCAGGTACGTACCATCCTGGACGTGGGCACTGGGACTGGGATCTGGGCCTTCGAGATGCAGGCGCTCTTTCCGCACGCTCGCATCGTCGGCGTCGACGTCTCGCTCGCGTCGCTGCCCCAGCCGGTGCCGCCGCCCTGCCTCTTCGTGCGCGCTAACCTCGCGGAGAGCCTGCCTCCCCCTATCGAGCCGTTATCTTCCTCTTCTCCAAGCTTCCTCTTCGGAAGCGTTGAGCATCTCCTGTCCAGAGAGATGTCTTGAAGAGGACAACGAAGGCTCTCTCTTCCTCATCTTGACGAGCACGATGTGCGGTGCTATCCTGAAAGCAGCTCTCCTTTGCGTGGGACAAAAGGCCTCTCGTGCTAGACTGCAGCCGAGAAGATCAGACAGCAAGAGTCAAGTAGTGCTGAGGGTGAAGCAGTGAGACCCAAGTAAGAGCGAATGAGGGAGGCCTATACCAGCAGGTTGGTAGGAGGTTCCGAAGATGCAGGGGCAACCAGGCACCTCTCTTGTGCCTCATGTCTCCTCTTCATGCCGTCTGCGAGTCTACCTGTATGGCCCCTTGGAGGTCTGGAAGCGGAATCCCGATGAGTCCTGGAGCCTGCTTGATAAGGCCGCCTGGGGCAAAGGGCGACCAGCTCGCTCTGTCTTCAAACGGTTGCTGACCGCCCCTGGACGCCATCTTTCGCGCGCGGCTCTTCAAGAGGATCTGTGGCCCGATATCGATCAGGCTGCCTTTGCCGATAAGATGGTCTACAGCGCGGTCAATCAGATCCGCCGGGCCATTGGCAAAGAGCTGGTGCGCACGCTGGAAACGGGCTATGCACTGGCAGATCAATCGGTCATTTGGGTCGATGACGACGCTTGTCGAGGACTGCTTGCTGAGGCAGAGAATCGGGGAGGCACCACAGATGAGGCTGTTCCCCTTTTAGAGCAGATTCTGACTTACCAGGAGCGAGGCGAGTTGCTAGAAGGAGAGGACGGCACCTGGGTCTATGGCGTCCGACAACGCAGCGAGGAGATGCTGAAACAATGCCGGCGCTGGCTCGCTGTGGCCTACGAACGGCAAGGGAAGCTCTGGCAAGCCGGAGAACAGTATCGAGCATTATTTCACGCTCTTCCACCAGATGAGGAAGCTCTTCGAGCCTGGATCACGATGCTCCTCCGGCATGGAAGAGTTCAAGAGGCGTTGAGATGCTACCAGGTGGCCAAGGAAGCTGCCGAGGCACAAGGGTTCTCCCTCTCGTTTCACTTCGACGCCCAGGCACTTCCCCCTCAGCAGATGCTCTTTTCCATACCCTTCGCTCTTCCCCAGCTCATCCCTCCCTTCCCACACGCCTCCGGTGAATCAGTTCGCTCTGATCTTGTCATCGTCACTGAGGCAGAGCTGTGTGATCGTCTGACAACGCTGCTCGCTCAGCCAGCAATGACGGGACAGAGAGAAATCAGATATTTTGACCAGCAGACACGGCTGTACTGGATGGCCCGAGAAGAACAGGCTTTACCGCCACCTTTGCTGTACTCGGCTGTCGTGAAATATCTGGAAAGTCTCACGCTGGTGCTTGCCAGCGCTCAGACAGCAGACTGCCGCCAACGGCTTTGTGCCACCATCAGCCGGACGGCACTGCTTGCGGGCGTATTGCTGTATGACAGAGGACACTCTCTGAAAGCTCGGACCTACTATCGACTGGCCATGCGCGCAGCAGCTGAGGCCGGTGATCCTCTTCTGCAAGCAGTCATCTGGGGATGGAAAAGCTTCACCTGGACCTACTCATCTCAGTATCAGAAAGCGCTTCACTGTATCCAGGCCGCACGTCAGCTTGCTCCCGCCTGGGCCGATCGGCTGCTCTACGTCTGGCTAACAGCAGTCGAGGCCGAGATTCTTGCTCATCTAGGTCATCGCGATGCCTGTCTCCAAAACCTTCGTGTCCTTGAGCAGGAGGGTTCCCCCGCCCAGGGACCTGATCTCGCTTTCCTGGTCGAATTTCAACCTGGCTTACTCCTGGGCTATAAAGGGGTGTGTCTGCAACTCTTGTATCAGCGGCAACAGCCCGCAACGCTTGGCCTCTTGCACGAGGCCCAAGAGGCTTTGGAGCAGGCCTTAACCACGACTCCACCACCCAGACGCAAACTGTACTATCTCAGTGATCTGGCCAGCGCCTATGCTCTCCAGGGAGAGATCGAGCACGCATGTACCTATGTGACACAGTGCCTCGCGTTGCTGGCTCAGCTTGGAGAGCAATCGCGGGCCGCTCAGAAGCATCTGTTTCATGTGCAGGAGCTGTTGCAACCCTACCAGGATGTGGCCTCTGTCAGAGCACTCAAGGAACAGCTTCGACCCTTCTCTCTCAAGAGGTAAGGAGAGAACAGAGCTCGGCAAGGTCATGCACAATCCAGTCAGGGTGCACCGGATTCTCCTTGCTCAACCCGCCGCCGCTGGCGTCGTACCAGATGGTCAACAGACCGACCTGCTGAGCGCCTGCAATGTCACGGGTCAGATCATCGCCGATCATCCAGGCCTCAGGGGCACGAAGGTGGAGCCGCTCTAGCGCCTGCTGGAAGATACGCGGATCTGGTTTCGCGACGCCCACCTCTTCCTCGATCAGCACCGCATCAAACCATGAGGCTAATCCATGCTGCGCGATCTTGAGGCGTTGATAGGTCGCGTTCCCATTGGTCACAAGAGCCAGAGCCAGCGAGCGCTGGCGGCAGAACTGAAGCACTTCCAGTGCATGAGGGGCAAGGAAGCGATGCGTATCTCGGAGCCGCTCGTAGGCGTGCACCATTTCCACCGCCATCTCTTTGTGAACCCGATGCAGGCTCGCCAGAGCATCTTCAACCACTTCTAGCCGCGTCTCAAATGGTGCCAGGCGATCTCTCCGCTGTTGCTCGGGATCATGCGCGATGGTACGTTGGTAGCTCTGATAACTTCTCTGCAGGGCCTCAAACAGCGCCTCAGCAGACAGATCCAGTGCCGGAGCAAAGGAGCAAGCCACTTCTTGCCAGCTCTGAGCCGGACTCTGGCTCGTGAGCAAGAGGACACCGTCCATGTCAAAGAGCAAGCCCCGCGGATGAGAAATCTGTCTGTGCTCAGAATACGCCTTCATCAGGCAGAGTATACCATAGATCTCTCTCTCCTGACTACCGCTCTTCTTCTCCCTATAAGTACAGCGCTTTCCCTCGCTCGTGAACGCTCTCCACGAGAGAAGAGGCGGCTCGCGGCCATTCCTGCCCTGGCACAGGGTGATGGCAGAGACGGTTCTCAGAAACTTCGGATAAGAGTCACAGAAAGGTTGGAAAAACCTCGCTTCTCCCTGAGCTATAGTTGCCGTGGTCACCAACGTGGAGGATTTCGACAGAATCGACAGAACCAGAAGAGTGAGCAAGGTATCTCTCCTTCCTCTTCTCGAAAGGAGTGCGAGCCAATGGCGACCTTTCCGCAACCGCTGACTGACGTGCAGACGCTGCCCCCGTCTTCCTGCCCCCGCTGCTGCCGGCGGCAGGCTCAGAACGCTGGGCCTTCTCCCCGCGAGCGGGTCCAGGCGCACCCTTCTGCCATCAGCTCTGGCCAGTACGACCTGTCATCTACTCAGCCTGATGACATGATATATTCACCCCGTGGAAAGGAGCGCTAACATGGGGTTCTGGCATCATCTCTTCCGCAAGCGCCGCCGCGCACAGGCCCGCGCCGCCTCGTCTCCCGTCCCTGCCGGGACCACAGCGGCAGCGGCGCTATCGATTGAGACAAGAGAAAGGAGGAT
>NZ_JBHOQV010000074.1:0-2417 GCF_042408735.1 Thermogemmatispora sp. | reverse complement strand
CAGGATTGTGAGGTCTGGTACGTGAAGCGCCCTTTTCAGCAGGAGCTGGACTTTGCTACCAGCGGGCTGATTTCGGATATCGATAAGTTGCTGCAACGGGGGGAGCGTCTGCGATGACGAAGCCGAAGAAGCTCATTGAGGTGGCCCTGCCTCTGGAGGCGATCAATGCGGCCTCGGCCACGGAAAAGTCTCTGCGCCACGGCCACCCCTCGACGCTGCATCTGTGGTGGTCGCGCAAACCACTGGCAACCGCCCGCGCGGTCCTCTTCGCTTCCCTGGTCGACGATCCTTCGGCCCATCCGGAGCGCTTCCCCGACGAGGCCAGCCAGCAGCGCGAGCGCGAGCGGCTTTTCACGCTGCTGAGCGAGCTGGTCCAGTGGAAGAATAGGGGCAACCAGCAACTGTGGGAGGCCGCACGAGCAGAGATCCTGGCCTCCACGGGCGGCACGCCCCCACCGCTGCTCGACCCCTTCGCCGGCGGCGGCTCCATCCCGCTGGAGGCCCAGCGCCTGGGCCTGACCGCCTTCGCTGGCGACCTCAACCCAGTGGCGGTCCTCATCAATATGGCCCTTATCGAGATCCCCCCCCGCTTCGCCGGCCAGGCTCCGGTTCATCCGCAGGCGCGCGCAGAGCTGCTCTCGAGCCAGTGGCAGGGCGCTCACGGGCTGGCCGCCGACCTGCGTGCTTACGGCAACTGGCTGCGCGAGGAGGCCCAGCGCCGCATCGGCCACCTCTATCCGCCGGCGCGCCTGCCCGAGGAGCAGGGCGGGCAGGCCACGGTGATCGCCTGGCTGTGGGCGCGGACGGTGACCTGCCCCAATCCGGCCTGCCGCGCCAGGATGCCGCTGGTGCGAACGTTCTGGCTTTCGAAGAGACCGGGACGCGAGGCCTGGATCGAGCCGCAGGTCGAGCTGAGCCCGGCTGGCCCCCTCGTGCGCTTTGTGGTGCGCACCGGCAAGGGCCAACCACCCACGGGGACGGTGAGTCGACAGGGCGCGCACTGCATCGCCTGCACTCATCCCGTGGATTTGGCCTATATTCGCCAAGAAGGCCTGGCAAGGAGAATGGGTTATCAATGTATCGCCAAAGTGGCCGAGTCCAAAAATGGGAAAGTATACCTTCCACCTCTTGAAGAAGAAGAGATAATAAGTGATGCTACCGCTGTAGATTCACCTGATCAACCGATATGTGATAACTCTCGCTGGTTCTCGCCTCCCCTCTATGGCCTGACGCGCTACGGGGATCTGTTCACGCCGCGCCAGCTCGCGGCCCTGACGACCTTCAGCGCCCTGGTGCAGGAGGCTCACGCGCGCGTGGAGGCCGACGCGCGCGCCGCTGGCCTGCCCGCCGATGATCTGCCCCTGCAGGCCGGCGGACGCGGCCCCCGCGCCTACGCCGACGCCGTGGCCACCTACCTGGCCCTCGCTGTCGATCGCTGCGCCGACTACTGGTCCTCCCTCTGCTCATGGCACACGGGGCGTGATACTATTGGCCATACTTTTACACGTCAAGCTCTGCCTATGGTCTGGGACTTCGCCGAGGCCAACCCCTTCAGCGCCTCCAGCGGCAACTTCCAGGGCGCCCTCGACTGGGTGGCCGAGGTCGTCGAGGCCCTGCCGGCCGGACCCGCCGGCCAGGCCCGCCAGCGCGACGCCCTCAGCCCCTTCACCGGCCTTCCCCAACCGCTCATCTCCACCGACCCCCCCTACTACGACAACGTCGGCTACGCCGACCTCTCCGACTTCTTCTACCTCTGGCTCCGGCGCATGCTGGCCCCCCTCTACCCCGACCTGTTCTCCACCCTCCTCACCCCCAAACAGCACGAGCTGATCGCCACCCCTTACCGCTTCGCGGGGAACAAAGACCAGGCGCGCCGCTTCTTCGAGGAGGGCCTGCACCAGGTCTTCCTCCGCCTGCGCGCCACCGCTCACCCCGACTACCCCCTCACCATCTACTACGCCTTCAAACAGGCCGAGCTCGACTCCGACGAGACCTCCAACGAGCCAGGCGAGTCCGCCGCCCAGGCCGAGCCGCAGCCCGTCTCCAGCAGCCCGCGACGCCGCTCCGGCTTCAACGGCTCAGGCCGGCACAACGGCCACGCTCCCCTGGTGGCCTCCACCGGCTGGGAAACCATGCTGCAGAGCCTCATCGAGGCCGGCTTCACCATCACCGGCACCTGGCCCATGCGCACCGAGATGCTCAACCGCAGCGTCGGCCTGGGGACCAACGCCCTGGCCTCCTCGATCGTGCTGGTCTGCCGCCCGCGCCCCGAGGAAGCCCCCATCGCCACCCGCAAAGAGTTCCTCCGCGAGCTGCGCTCCCAGCTCCCCCAGGCCGTCCGCCACCTGCAGCGCGGCGGCATCTCCCCCGTCGACCTCGCCCAGGCCAGCATCGGCCCCGGCATGGCCATCTACTCC
>NZ_JBHOQV010000016.1:0-1305 GCF_042408735.1 Thermogemmatispora sp. | reverse complement strand
ACGTCGTCTCGAGGCCCTGCTGAGTGAGGGGCAGGCCGCCGGCGAGTTCAGGGCGGATCTACCGAGCAGCGTCATGCTGAGCCTCTTTCTCAACCTGGTCTCATCGCGAGGCTACGAGCGTCTGATCACTCAGGAGGGGCTGTCTCCCGCCGAGGTGGCGCGCTATCTCGCTTGCATCTACTTTAAAGGAATCGCTGCTGAACAGAATGAAACTGATCAACTGCCTCCAGCTTCCGCCGGGGGCTTGCCCGCAGCCTAGTCGGCCCGGGCTTCAGGGCTGGTTGACGGCAGCCCACTGTCCCGAAGGGCAGTAGTGTGTGTACAGCGTGCACGCTCGCGAATATTTCGAGCCGCATTGATGTCAGCGTGCTCCTGCCAGCCACAGGCCGGACAGGTGAAGCGGTGCCGGCGCCGCTGTCCCCGTGCTCCACACCGGGAACAGGTCTGACTGGTGTAGGCTGGGTCGACCTCGACGACGCGCAGCCCTCGCTCCTGGGCCTGCTGTTCCGCCCAGCGTCGCAGCAGGCCCCGCTGCCACAGAGCCAGTCGGCGTCGGAGTGCTCGTCCCCGGACCTGTTCGCGTGTCGGGGGAGGCATCCGCAGCCGTTCGACGGCCAGTACCGCCCCAGGCGGCGCCCACTGCACGAGCTGCTTCGCCACGGTCTGGGCGAAGGTCTGGGTACGATGCCGTTGCCGGCGGCCAAGCCGTTTCAGCACCCGTCGGACACTGCGCGTGTCCCGGTGCTGTGCCTTTCGAGCCGCCAGCTTCCGCTGCAAGCGTGCCCGCGTCTTCGCCGTGCGGCGGTTGTGGACCTTGACGGCCTTCCCGCTCACAAAGAGCACCCGATCCTGGCCATCCACGGCGACGAGAGCATTTGTCTCGTTGAGATCGATGCCGACTACGTTGTCCACCTCGGGATGCTCTGTTGGGGGGTCCGGCACCTCCAGCGTGAGCGTCAGTCGCCCCACGAGCCGTCCATCTCGTTCCACCACTGTCAGGCTATCGATGGTCTTGGCCTGTGCCAGTCGGTGCTGAAACGCTGCTGGCACTCTCCAAGGGAGAGACTTGCGTCCGGCGAGGGTCCAGATGGAGAGGGTGCCATCGGGACAGAGGCGGGCATCTCGTCCTCGTGTCCCGATCAGGAACAGCGCCTGCCTGCGGCGGAACTGGAAGGGGCGCTGTGGGGGATGCCGGTTGCGGCGGGCACTCTGGTAGGCAGCGGCCACCAGGCGGATGGCTGTGCAGGTCATCTGGGCGTTGAGCTGGCCCTTGACCTGTCGGTAGCAGGCCCGGTGCAGCGCCAG
>NZ_JBHOQV010000015.1:0-28256 GCF_042408735.1 Thermogemmatispora sp. | reverse complement strand
GAGAGGACCGAGAGGGCTCGACCGCTGGTGAGCCGGTTGGCCTGCCCAGGCCAGAGCCGGGTAGCTACGTCGGGCGAGGAGAAGCGCTGAAAGCATCTAAGCGCGAAGCCGACCCCAAGAGGCGCTTCCCGCTGTCCTGTTCCAGCAGGACAGATAAGGTCCCAGGAAGACGACCTGGTTGATAGACCGGAGGTGGACACCTGGTAACAGGTGCAGCTGACCGGCCCTAATGACCGAACGGCTTGTGCCTTCCTATGCACTTCATGGCGCTGCGTTCTTCGAACCATATGTCGCTCATCGGCAGGCGGCTGCTGTCTGCTCTCTCGGCAAAATTGAGGCAAGTGTCCCGCGATCAGTTGTCTGTCTTCAAGGCCGATCTGGCGCCTCAAGGATTCTGTTTCTCACCTGAAGAAAGGCGTTTTCAGCGCCTTTTTTTATTTCTCACTCTCCTGGTTCCTGCTCTCCAGCATGCTCAGGGCCTCCTGGATCTCCTGCCGAACTTCAGGATCCTCCTCCCGCTCCAGCCGCGCTGCCAGTGCCTGGCGAGCTTCTTGCCCCCCCAGGCGTCCCAGGGCCCAGGCCGCATGCCCGCGAATGAGAGCCTCTGCGTCCTCGAGCGCCTGGACCAGGGCCGGAATAGCTCGCCTGTCGCCCAGGTTCCCAAGGGCCACGCAGACGTTGCGTAGCAGGCCACGGCGTTTGGCTCGCCAGATGGGAGTATGGCGGAATCGCGCCCGGAACTCCTCTTCGGTGAGGGAGAGCAAGGGGATTAGCTCGGGCGCACCGCCGATCTGGGGCCGCGGAAGGAACTCTGCGCGTTTTCTCAGCCAGATCTGAGGTCGCTGTTGCTTTCCCCCGTCTGCTGCTGTCCCCTCTGCTCCGGCACGCACCGGCGGGTGCTTTGTCTGATGCAGTCCAAGCCGCCTCTCGATCACCTGGTTGACAGGACAGACCTCCTGACAGATATCGCAGCCAAAGATCAGGTTCCCCATGAGAGGACGCAGCTCGCGGGGGATGCTGCCGCGTAGTTCAATGGTGAGATAGGAGATGCAGCGCCGGTTGTCCAGGACATAGGGAGCAGGAAGGGCTCCGGTGGGGCAGGCTTGCAGACAGCGCTCGCATTTGCCGCAGTTGGCCTGGAGCGGCTCATCTGACGGGAGCGGAAGGTTTGTCACGATTTCGGCCAGAAAGACCCACGAGCCCCAGCCACGTGTGAGGATAGTGGTGTTTTTGCCATACCAGCCAATGCCGGCTCGCTGGGCAACGGCACGGTCGACCATACGCCCCGTGTCGACGAAGAGCCGTGTTTCTAGCTCCTGCCCGGCTTCGCGGCGTGCGTATTCTCGCAGCCACTCAGCAAATTGCTTGAGTTTGGGCTTGATGATCTCGTGGTAGTCTTCTCCCCAGGCGTAGCGTGAGATGCGTCCACGTGGTTGATCATCTTGTGGCTCTTCTGGTGGCTCGGTGAGATAGCACATGGCCAGAGCGATGATCGAGCGCGCCTCTGGCAGAAGAGCGTCAGGATGGCAGGAAACTTCTGCCCGCTCGCTGGTGAACCAGGGCAGCCCATCCATCAGGCCGGCGGCAATGCGCTCCTTGATCACTCGCTCAGCCTCGGGAAAGGCTTCGGCTCCAGTGATACGTACAAGGTCGAAACCTAGTTCGTGGCCATAGGCTTTGATTGGGCCAGCATCGAGCATCTTCATCTCTGGTCTGGATCTTAGTTAGTGATGTCGCGCCTGTGGTTCAGCCAGGCCGCGATACCTAAAAGGAGAACGAGGTAGGCCAGCAGTACCGCCAGGGCTTCCAGATCGGAGAGAGTAGAGGCGCTGCTGCTGCCAAAGATATAATACCCCTGATGGGCCATCAGGCTGGCAAGGTTATTGCCTATCAAATAGTTGGGGATGGCACGCAGGAAGGCGCTGACTGGGCCTTGGACTAGCCCGCTGCTTAGCTGACAGATTTGTCCAAAGATAGGCTCTAGCAGGTACCAGGCAAGGCCCCCACCGATGCCTGCAGCGCTTGAGCGACCCAGGATGCCGAAGAAGAGAGCGATGACGGCGAAGATGAACCAGTTGAGCATGGCGAGAAGCAGAAAGAGACCGGTGTGAAGCAGCCAGCTTGTGGTGAGAAAAGCGCTGGGACCTGACACTTGCCGGAGTAGACTGAATAGATAGCCGCTGAGCAGACCGCTGAGGGTCATGGCGCTGATCCCCAAGATACTGTAAATTAGCATGGCCGCCACCTTAGCTAGAAGGAACTGGCTGCGTGTAGGTCCGCGCGTGAAGAGGAGGCGAATGGTCCCCTGAGTGTATTCGCCACCAGCGCTGCTTCCGGCGAGAACGATGATCAGAATGGTGAAAGGCGTAAGGGCCGTTTGTACGGCGATGTTGATGGAGGTTGGCGGCAGCAGCAGTTGCGCTACCTGACCGGTGCCGTCGCCCGCAGAGAACAGAAAGAGCGTCCCAAAGACTAACAGCGGGGTCAGCAGAGCGATCAAGGCGAGGCCCCGCGTCAGAGGACGTTGGCGGAGCTTGTAGAGTTCCATCGCGGTCAGCCGCAGCAGAACGCTCAGGTAGTCGCGCCGGCCCAGAACAATGGAAGGGTTGGGAGGCCGATCAGCTAATGGCTGTTTCTCCGCCGTTCGAGTGGAAGGGCTGGTGTCCGCTGGATGCATTGGCTCGGCTCCTCCTGACTCCCTTCATTTCATTTGCTTACCAGGGTCGGCCTTCTCTCGACGGCTCTCCCCCATGAGAGGTGAAGGCCGGCAGGCCGCTGATATCGGGGACGGAGACTGAGGCTCCTGGAAACTGAGCTGCCGAGGTTAGCTCAAGGAAGGCTTCTTCCAGACTGCCCTGGTAGGGATGTAGCTCTGCCGCAAAGAGGTTGCGCCGGGCCAGCAAGGCGTTGATCTCTGCCGAACGCTCCGCCGGAGCCTCGACGCGGAGCGCTCCTACGTTCCGATCTCTGGCTCCGCTCCCCCATCCTGGCCGCTCGTCAGGCTCGGCTCCCATGACCTCGATGGCCTTGATCCAGCTGGCCCCCCCTGCGCGCGCTTCCCGCAGGACCTGCAGAGCCGCCTGAACCTCCGTGGCACTGCGCATGCGGATCAGGATGTGCTCGCTCTGGCGCAGAAGGTCGGCGACACTGCCTTGCTTGATGAGGTTGCCCCGGTGCAGAATGGCTACGCGGTTACAGACCTGCTGAACTTCGTGTAAAATGTGGCTGGAGAGAAAGATGGTCTTCCCCTGCTGGGCGAGGCGCGCGATGAGTTGACGAATCTCAACCATGCCGACAGGATCCAGTCCATTGGTCGGCTCGTCTAGAATAATCAGTTCGGGGTCGGTCAGTAGGGCGGCGGCGATACCGAGCCGCTGCTTCATCCCAAGCGAATATTTGTGGTAGGCAAGCCCGGCCTGCGCGCGCAGTTCGACAAGCTCCAGCACCTCTTCGATACGCTTTTCGTTGAGGGGATGAGCCGCCATGTCCGAAGCGGCTGCGACGATTCGCAGGTTGTCTCGCCCGGAGAGATAGGGATAGAAGACGGGCGTTTCGACGACGGCTCCAATGCGCCGCAGGATCTGCGGGAGCTGGTATTGGTTGTCCATGCCGAAGATGAAGGCGTGACCCGCTGTGGGGCGGATCAGCCCCAGCAGCATGCGGATAGTGGTGGTCTTGCCCGAGCCGTTGGGACCGAGGAAGCCGAAGACGTCACCTCGCATTACCTGTAGATTCAGGTCGTTGACTGCCACGAGGTTCCCAAAGGCTTTTGTCAGCCTGCTGGTGCTGATGATGGTCTCATCTTCTCCGCTGAGAATGACGTCGTTCACGCTTTGCTCCTTGCAGCGTATTCGCCAAGAGTTGTCGGGTGGGCCGCTGTACCTGGTACTTCTGCCCAGGGCGCGCTGGTCGGGAGTGAAAGGTTGGCGCCAAGCGCCTGCCTGGCCGGGCCGACCAGCGGCCGGCTCGGTCTAGCTCGATCCTGTCCCCTCTGCTTCTGTGGCGCTCTTGCTGTCTCTTTAGTATGCCTTGTTTGCTCTGTAGTGGCAAGTAGCCCAGCTCGGCCGGACCGGCGAGGTCCTTGCCGGGTCTGTAAAGGCCGCTTTCTTGCCCTTGACGCCGCCGTTAAGCTGCTTGCTTACTGGTCAGCCGGCTGATGAGTGAGGAGCGGAGCGATGGTTGCCAACTTGATAAGAGGGAAAGGAAGAAAGGAAAAGAGACGCTGATGTGGTCCGTTGATCCTGACGATGGTCATCTGCAGGGGCTGCCGGCTGGGGTCAATGCCAACGGTCATCTGGCTCACACTGGCCCTGGAGGACTGCCATCTATGGTGGCCAGAGATTCCACCTGGTCGGTCTCTGGAGCACCGGCGAGCGGAGGCCGTCGGCACCCGAGGCGACGGCTCGCCCTGGTTGTTCTCGCCGTTGGTCTGCTGCTGGCTGTGGCCGCTGCTGCGTCCCTCTGCTATCTGTATGTGCTGCGTTCAACCCCAGAAAAGTCATTAGCAGCCTTCTGCGCTGCTCTCAGTCAGGGTGATCCGCGATCGGCCTATCAGTACCTGGACCCCGCCCTGCAGCGTCAGACTCCTTTCGTGGTCTTTGCTGGCTTGTTGGGAGGAACAGAGCGCTGTAGCTATAGCGTTACACACCTCCAGGGCCCAAAGGCTACGGCGCTGCTGCAACTCTCCAGCTCTGGTCGGCAGCAGACCCAGCAGCTCAATCTGAGCGAGGAAAACGGCACCTGGCTGATTGCTGAAGATGAGGCGCTCACTGCTCTACCGCGCTTGCTCAGTTCGTTCTGCGCTCAGTTGCAGGCGGGAAAAGCCGAGGCGGCCTATGACGATTTAACACCACTCTTGCAGCTGCATGTCTCGCGTGGACTCTTTGGCTTGCTTGTAGGCGGAATCAGCTCCTGTTCATCGCAGATTGAGACGGTGACTCCGACGCAGGCTAAAGCCCAGGTTGTGGTAGGCTATCGCGATGAGGCTCAGCCGGAGCAAAATACCGCCCTGCTGGTGCCTGCTGCCGGAGGCTGGTCAATCGATGCCTTGTCGTCGCTGTCAACGCCGAGGCGCTCCCTCCTGAGTTTTTGTAAGGCGTTGCAGCAAGGGGCTTACGCTACGGCCTATGAGCTGCTCAGTCTGGACTTCCAGGCTCACTTTGGAGGCCAGCGCCAGTTTATTAACCTGGTCGATCCAGTCATTAAGAGCAATGGAGGCATAAAGAGTTGCTCTGTCGGGGCGATGCGGCAAAAAGGTGACCTTTTCGTTGTGAACGCTATCATTACCTATGCCAATGGCAAGACGGAGACCGATCAAGATGAACTGGTGCTTGAAGCAGATATTTGGCGCCTCAAGACGCTGGCGTGAGCACCCGGCTCGTGGAGCTGAATGGCGTTGGTAAGCTCTGGATAGCTCCCCTGGAAAAAAGCTTCCTTGCTGCGTTTTTAAAGAGGTGGAAAAGATGAGCCGGGCAGGATCGAGCAGGCGGCCTGCTTTCTATGGATGGAATACGGATTGGGTTGCCAGAGCACCGTGATTCGGTAGCCTGTCACTGTAAGTTCTTGAGCTGCTTCTTGGAGTTCTTAAGGGTGGGCAAGGCTGGCGGAGAAAAGGCAGGCTTCTTGTCCTGGATCAGCTTTTAGTCGAGAGGGAAGTGAGCCGGTAGATCTGATGTCGAAGCGGCACCGCCTCTGCTTGCGTGGTAATCAGTGATACTCATGAGTGGGCCTCTGCTGCGACTGGGACTGTCTGGTCGAACAGGTTACTGCGAGCAAGCCAGCAGATGGACAGATTGCAGGTACGATAAGGAAGAAGGAGTTCTCTTGTGGAAGCAAGCTTGAGTGGCCCACAGGGGCGGATTGCCCTGGGGCCGGGCGTGACGACGGTCGGGCGCGCCTCTGATAATCAGATTCGTCTAAACGATCCGCAGGTTTCCTCGCACCATGCGGAATTCCGCGCTGAGGGTGGGGGCTATAGTCTGGTTGATCGTGGCAGTACCAATGGGACCTTTGTCAATGATCGGCGTCTGCCCAGTCAGGTTCCCCAGCGTCTTAACCCGGGCGACCGCATTCGCTTTGGGGAGACGGTCTTTACTTATGAGGTCACTGGAGTGGGGAGCGAGGCAGAAGAGCGCACGCTTGTAGCTGGCCCGGCCGAGCCGTTCCAGCCCTCGCCAGCGGCCCCTTCCTATCCTCAGTCGCCCTACCAACCGCCCGCGGCTGGAACCCCTCCCGTGCAGGGACAGGCGGCGTACGCGCAGCAAGGAGGATGGCCGGCTCAGTCCTATGGAGCACCTCCCAACCAGGGCTATGGTCAGCAGCCGCCGGCTGGACCTCCCGGCTACCCTGGTCAACCGTCGCCTTATGGTCCGCCTCCCCAGGGAGCGCCACCCTTCCCTGCTCAGGGGGTGGGCTATCCACAGTTCCCCGTGCAGCCGCAACCACAAGCAAAGCGTGGAGGGCGTGCAGGCTGCCTGGTTGCCGGACTGCTGGTGCTTGTGCTGTTAGCGCTTGTTGTGGTCGTGGTGCTCTTTAACCCGCTCAATTTCCCTGGCCCTCTGGGTCTGCTCTCCTCATCGCCTCAGAAGACGGTCGATACTTTCTGCAGTGCTCTGAAAAATGGGGATTACCATACGGCCTACGGCCAGTTCTCGTCGAATCTGCGGGCGAGTGAGAGTGAGCAGCAGTTTACTCAGGCTTTTCAGACAGTGACGTCGCTGGTGGGACCGGTGACCGCCTGTTCAGCTACTGGTTTCCAGCAAAACGGGGACCATGCCACCGCCCAATTGTCGCTGAGTTTTCAGCGAAGTTCGCGCGTGGTGACAGGTACGATGAATTTTGTGCGCGAGAATGGTACCTGGAAGATTGATCGGGCTCCTCAGACCCAAAGCCAGTTCCAGAGCAGCTAGCTGAGGAGAATTCTGGAATGCGGTCGGCTCGATATGAATAGGAGAGAGGTTGGCCGGGGGGACGGCGCAGAAGATAGCGATGTCGGAGCGCCGCCCTCCCGGTCAGTCATTTGTGGTTGGTGGAAGCAAGGTAACCTGGTTCGAGCGAGGGAGGCTGGTGTGCTGACCCGGCCTCCCTTTACTCTTGGAAAGACATGGGCAGCTTGAGGCCCCATTGGCGGGCGCAGGCCAGGGCTTCATCGTAGCCGGCGTCAGCATGGCGAACGACGCCGATGCCAGGGTCGTTGGTGAGAACGCGCTCTAGACGGCGGGCCGCCTCTGGAGTGCCATCGGCGACGATGACCTGGCCGGCGTGCAGCGAGTAGCCAATTCCGACGCCTCCTCCGTGGTGGAAGGAGACCCAGGTGGCGCCCGAGGCCGTGTTTAGCAGGGCATTGAGGATGGGCCAATCGGCGATGGCGTCGCTGCCGTCTTTCATATCTTCTGTTTCACGGTAGGGCGAGGCTACCGAGCCGCTGTCGAGGTGATCACGCCCGATGACGATCGGGGCTTTGACGAGACCGCGCGCGACCAGCTCATTAAAGGCCAGACCGGCTTTGGCGCGTTCGCCGTAGCCGAGCCAGCAGATGCGGGCGGGCAAACCCTGGAAGCGGATCTTCTGGCGGGCGAGCGTGATCCAGCGGCGTAGGGCCTGGTCCTCGGGAAAGAGTTCAAGGATGGCCTCGTCGGTGCGATAGATGTCCTCCGGGTCACCTGAGAGGGCGACCCAGCGGAAAGGTCCTTTACCCCGGCAGAAAAGCGGTCGGATGAAGGCGGAGACGAAGCCGGGAAAGTCCATCGCGTGTGGCTCGCCTGCTGCCAGGGCCTGGCCGCGCAGGTTGTTGCCATAGTCGAAAACAACGGCACCGCGTCGCTGCATTTCCAGCATGGCGCGTACCTGGCTGATGAGTGCCTGACGGGCACGTTCAATGTAGTGCTGGGGATCGCGTCGGCGCAGGTCGTTGGCCTCTTCCAGCGAGAGGCCGGCAGGGATATAGCCATGTAGGAGATCGTGGGCTGCGGTCTGATCGGTGACCAGATCTGGGATGATGTTGCGGCGTACTAGCTCGCTGTAGACTTCGGCGGCATTGCCGATGAGGCCGATAGAGAGTGGTTGGCCGTTGTCCCGAGCCTCGCGGATCTGGGCCAGCGCCTCGTCGAGAGTACTGGCCATCTCGTCGCAATAGCCGGTCTGTAGCCGGCGCTGAATGCGCTGCGGGTCGACCTCCACAGCCAGGCAGATACCTTCATTCATGGTGATTGCCAGCGGTTGGGCACCTCCCATGCCTCCGAGGCCGGCGGTAAGCACGAATTTGCCTCGGAGTGTGCCGCCGAAGTGCTGGCGTGCGGCCTCGGCAAAGGTCTCGTAGGTGCCCTGGACGATGCCCTGGGAGCCAATGTAGATCCAGGAGCCGGCGGTCATCTGCCCATACATGGTTAGTCCCAGCGCTTCCAGCCGGCGAAATTCGTCCCAGGTTGCCCAGTGAGGCACAAGGTTGGCGTTTGCGATGAGCACCCGCGGCGCGTCGCGCTGGGTGCGGAAGATGCCAACTGGCTTGCCCGATTGAACAAGCAGGGTTTCGTCGTCTTCCAGCTCTTTGAGGGCGCGGACGATGGCGTCGAAGGCTTCCCAGGAGCGAGCAGCGCGTCCGGAGCCGCCGTAGACAACCAGCTCGTCTGGGCGTTCGGCTACTTCTGGGTCAAGGTTGTTCATGAGCATGCGCATGGCAGCCTCTTGCTGCCAGCCTTTGCAGGAGAGCTGCGTGCCTCGCGGGGCGCGGACGGTGCGCGGTCTACTGGCGCCTGGCTGCTTTGCTGGGCCTGAGTGCTCGTGCTGCGACATGCTACGCTTCTTCCTTTCCTATTGATCGGTTTCTGTAAGTGCTGAGCTAGAATAAGGCTCTTTGCCGCCTGGTGCGGGGTTGGTGCCTGCTTATGTTATACACTCTCCCTCTGGCTGGCGGAAGGTGAGGTCTCTGCCAGGGCTTGCTCTGGCCGATCGGGAGGTGAGCGCCTCGGCGGCTGTTGGGGGAGGGGTGTCCTGGCCCGGCAGGGATGGCGTTGTGCTCTGTCCGGGCCAGGACGGGGAGGAAGGAGAGGCAGCCGTTGGGTTCGGAGACGAGTTGATGTGTCCAGAATTCAGAGAGAGAACGGGGACCTTGTTGCGGAAGATCATGGCCGATCGACCAGAGACGAAGCCGGAGTTCCTGGGTGGGAAACCAACAATAGAAGGATAGCTCTTTCTCACTACCTGGCAGCGGTCAGAGCCGGAGAGAGGAGGAGGAAGTGAGAAGGGAATCCGTCTTTGCGCTTGAATGGTCCTTTGGCGTGCCTCGCCAGCTAGCTGTTCTATCCTTCGGCTGACCTGGTCCGCGCTGGTCTTAACAGGACGAGAGAGTCTGTGCCCCCCTGCTACTCATCCTGCGTCAGGTCATGGCGAGGAGGCTGCTGTGGCGGTTGTTGCTGCTGGAGGACTGGCCGGACCGGGCAGCAGGGAGGTACCAGCCTCATCCGTGTCCTGGGCCTCTAAGTCAGACTGTCCATCCTCGCTGGGTGGCTCTCCCAGGCCCGGACTCGCTCCACCATCAGCGGGCGGAGGGCAGGTGGGCTGTGCGTGAGGTATGCTCAAGCATGTGCGAGCTGACGGTCAGGGAGGAGTGATCTGGCTGCTCGAGAGGCAGGTCGGGGCCGAAGCGAAGGCCGGGTCAGGATGAGGTAGTCCATCTCCCTGGCCCTAAGGGAATGGAGAGTGCTGCTATTGGGGTCTGCTGGGGACGGTGGAAGGTGTGAGGGAAGAAGGCCCCCAGCGAGGGCAGCCGGCGGTGAGGCTGAATGCGCTCTTGCTGGGCGGGGCCGGGCTGAGGGCCTGCGGAGCAGGAGGGCACCCCTGGCATTAGAGGAGCCGGACATTGAGGAGCCAGTGGAGATTGCGGGGGATTGTCTGGGTCTGATAGAAGTGCTGCAGGATGTGCCAGGCCAGCGGCTGCTGAAGAGCAGTGCGCGCGGAGGATCTGATATGGGGCTGGGTGCAGACCTCGATCTCGGGGCCGGCCAGGGCGGGGTCCATGGCGAGCAGGGTGTCGACAAGGAAGCGCTGATCGTGAGGGAAGAAGAAGACGGCGTAGCGCTGCTCAAGCCCGCCGAGGACGGCGAGGGTGCCGTGGTTGGAGCGAGAGAAGAAGGCGTGGGTGAGCGTCTGGCCATTGAGGTAGCAGAGAGCAGTGCTCGCCATAGCCATGAACCGGCCTGGCTCCCAGTATGCTTGAGTGAAGGGTTGGGAAAGGCCAGGACCCAGCACGAGCAACGTAGAGGGGTAAGACCAGTCGGGCCGTGGGGGAGGAAGAGTGGGGAGGGTGGTGGGAGGAGAATCGGTCTCCAGGGTCCAGACGATCTGAGGGTGCTGGGCCGGGTGAAGGTCCAGCTCGCCGGTCTCCCAGAAACAGCGCACGATGTGAAGGAGGGGGGGCCAGGATAGGGTGGCGTAGGAGGGAGAGAGGAGAGGAGGCTGCAGGCAGAGGGGCAGGTCGGGGCCGGACTGAGAGAGATGCACGGCCTGTAGGAAGCGGGTGGGGAACGAGCGGGCCGGAGCGGGCGTGGGAGGGCCTGGGCGGAAGAGGACCAGGAAGCGCTGGGAGAGGCCGCCGCAGAGGGTGAGCGAGTGCTGCTGAGGGCAGGAGAGAGAGAGCCAGCCGCTGCGAGGGCTTTGTCCGTCGAGAGAGCGGAAGGCGTCGGCGATCTGGGACCAGGAGGGATCAGTGATCACCTCTTCGGCTGGGGAGCCGAGCGAGAGCTGCCAGGAAAGGGATGAGGTCATGGCTACAATCCACCTCCTTTAGAGTTGATCAGTTGCTCAGCAATGCGGCAGCAGCGTGATCCTGGAATGGATCTCAGTGATGAAGACGAGGGAAGGATCAAGAGCATCACGAGGGAGTGGGATGGGGAGGAGCAGAATGAACGAGGGGCCATCGGTGCCCGCCTCCAAGGGCAGGCAAGTGAGTCCGTACGCGCAGCGGCGGCCAGTGGACAGACGCGCGCTCGCTGGAGGACAGGGACGCGACACGCCAGCGTGCCGGCTGGGCCGAGCAAGGCAGAGACTGGAGAGAGGCTGTCCCTTGCCTCACTGAGGTAAGAAGCCGAGGAGCCAGTGGACATCACGGGGGATGGAGAGGGTCTGGTAGAAGTGCTGCAGGATGTGCCAGGCCAGCGGCTGCCGAATGGCAGTGCGCGCAGGGTACTTGGCGATGGTCTGGATGCACAGTTCGACATCAGGGCCGGCCAGGGAGGGATCGATGGCCTGCAGGGAGAGGACAGGGAAGCGCTGATCATGGGGGAAGAAGAAGACGGCGTAGCGCTGCTCGAGCCCGCCGAGGACGGCGAGGGTGCCGCGGTCTGGGCGGGAGAAGAAGGCGTGGGTGAGAGAGTGGCCATCGAGGCAGAAGAGGGCCGTTTCCAGGTCGGACCAGTCGGGGAGAGGGAAAGATTGGGAGGAGGCAGAACCAAGGACGAGGAGGGTGGGAGAAGACGCATGAGGGGTGGCAGCGGGGGAGGGAGGGGGCGCAGGAAGGAAGGAGGGAACAGGCTCGGTCTCAATCTCCCACTGCAGCTCGCAGTCGACGTAGAGCCGGCCTTCCTCGAAGAACGAACGGGCGATGTGGGACAGAAGAGGCCAGGAGAGGGCTGTGTAAGCGGGGGAGAAGAGTGGGGGCTGCGCGCAGAGGGGCAGGTCGGGGCCGGACTGGTACAGATGCACAGCCTGCAGGTAGCGGGTTGGGAGAGTAGGGAGAAAGCGGGCCGTAGGAAAGGTGGCAAGCCAATCGGGACCCACCTCGAAAAAGACCAGGAAGCGCTGGGAGTTGCCGCCGCAGACATTGAGGAAGCCGTACCCGGGGCAGCAGAGAATGAGGGTGTCGCGTTGCACGCACTCGCCATCGAGGGAGAAGAAAGCGTCGGTGATCTGGGACCAGGACGGGTCAGTGATCCCCTCATTGGGTTGGGAGCCGAGGAAGAGCAGCCAGGAGAGGGACGAAGCCATGAGAGCCATTAGCCTCCTTTAGTGCTGTCGATATGCTGTGCAGCATATAAGAAAGATAATATAGGAATGAGCATAATTAGCGGTAGAGTAAAGTGATCAAGGGAGCCATCATTGCGAAGAAAGAAGACTTCAAGCCGATCAAGACCAAGGATGCGCACAGCGAATTTCAGTCCGTTGCTGCTGCAGAAATGGCAAGGTTCTCGATCAACCCACAGTTCAGCACTGTCTCCAGTCAGACCTTGTGCTTTTCTATAGCGCAAAAGATCGTTCAGTGCGTCTAACTCCGCATGAGTCGCACTAACGGCATTTAGCCCTCCCCCCTGCTTTGGGGTCAACTCTGGTTCGCGTGGATTTTTTCCTTGTATGCCCCAAAATTCATCACTGTGAGCAAAGACGACTGCGAGAGTCTGGCGATCATCTGGGTTGCGGCTCCAGGGAGGTAATCCCAGCTCTTGTCTCATCTGGTCGAGCTTCTGCTTCACACGAGCGAGGAGCGTCTGATCGGATCCCTGGGTCGCACCAGAGGCAGATTGATCGGAGCTGGGCTGAGAGGGCTGGTTTGAGCCTGGCGGCAGGGAAATACCAGTCTCAGCGGAGTCCTGGCTCCCTGAGCCAGTCTGTTCATCCTCAGCGGATGGCTGCCCCTGGTCCGAACTCGCTCCGCCATCAGAAGGCGTAAGAGCCTTTAATCTATCATTAATTTTATCATGCTGATCCTCCTCTTCGCCAGTGCTGCAGAAGCCGAGATCTTTCATGGCTTCCTCTAGCTGCTCGCTCTGGCTGGAGAAGAGAGCGGCCAGCAGCGCCTCGGCGTTCGAGGCCTCCTCCATAGCTCCCTCCAGGCCTTGCTGAATCGGGTCAGCGCTTGTGGGGGAGGACGGAGAGAAAGACGAGGAGGGGTCGATGAGCTGAGAGCGCAGGGCTTGCTGCTGAGACAACTCCTGCTCGAGCTGCTGGAGAAGCTCGTAGCGCCGGATAGCGGGCACGGCCTGATCGATGTAGTCAGCGACTGTAGTGCAGGAGCTGATGAGCACCTGCAAGCCGTTGGAGACGTGGCGATGATCGCCACGCGCCTGAGCCCAGGCCTGTCGGAATGCCTGGGCTGCCTGGCCTGCCCAGCGCTGCTGGCCCGATTGTAGTCCGTCAACTACTCCTTGCAACCCCTGCATATATTGATCAATGATCTGCTTGGTAGTGCTGCATTGGCCGGCGAGCTTGCGCAAGGAAGCTGCAAATTGTTCAAGATCATCAGTCTTGCCCATGTGTCTTCCCTCGTGAGCATGCTCTGGCGACACGCGCCATCTGTCCATCTACCAAGGCTGAGGCTGCAGGGAGTCGGAAATCCGCTCAGCTCCGGCGACGCTTGCTGCGTGGGAAAAACCTGCCGACTCGCCTAGGATGGTCAGGTTAGGGGCGGTCGGAAAACTGCCAGGTAGCGCTTCCCCCTGACCACCGGCTGGCAACTATCTATCAAGGCTCCTCCTCGGAAGGAAAACTTATTCCCAGCCCGATTCGCAATCCCTCTGGCGCTGGATGCTGCTGGGGCTGCCAGGGATGCTGAACTGTTCCTCCGCGATCAGGAGCAAACCATGATGGCGGTGAAGAATCAGTTTGCAAACCAGGATTCTGCTGCTTCGGTTGAAATGAGGGACTGCTCTGCTCGCTGTGGGCGATATGCTCCTGCGCGATAGCCGTGAAAATCGTCTCTGGCGTCAATACTGGATCTGGCTCAAAGCTACCGGGGGTGGGGGTCTGGAGGGGAGTGGCCTGCACTAGACCACTCATCTGTGGCCTGAAAACAGCCCCGTTCGGCTCGGAATCAGGCTCAAAACCAGGGAAAGTCACCTCTTCAAACCGCTGCTGGAGCTGCAGGTCCAGCCCTTCAAAGGTGAAGCCCGCCAGGCCCAGGTTGAAGCCTATGCGCTGAAGAGCTTGCACCTGACATTCCATAGAAATTTGCAGAGCCAGATCTAACTGCTGGATATCGAGGGCATAGCGTAGAAGCTCGGTTGTGAGCATCACGTCATTGAGCATCCATTGCAGCGTCTTTTGCAACGTCTGGCTTAAATCGGCAATCTGACCAGTTTCCATGTGGAAAGGATGGATGGCACCTTGTAAGCTTGATGGAGATGCCTGAACCAATCCTCCATCTTCTGAGTGATCATTAGTAGCTGCCATAATGATACTATTAATCATTATAAATATACTAGTAACTTATAGATAGTATAAATTTACGATTGATATTTTTCAATATTTATAGCGCTGAGATACCTATATCACCTGATCAATGATCAAAGAGGCTCATCGCCCTCGGCTCTTTTGCTGTCACTGTGGCTCGAAGTTGGGGAACAATGCTGCTGATATCAGCGAAGGAAGCGGCATCCGCTTCAGGACGATCAGATACCTTCTACTGGCCTCATTTCATCACCGCGAAGCGAGAGGGAGCAGCGCCCATTGTCGCTAGCGCATGCGTGGTCAGGCCCCCTGCTAACAGAAACAGCTCCGATGAGGGTGCGATGTAGCGCAGATGAAAGACAAATGTCCTCCAAACTCTTGACAAGAGCGCACATCTCGTCTATCCTCTCGTTCAATTACAGCAAACACCCCCTGGCTTGTAGGGAGGCCGTCATGGACCTGCATTCTCTTGTCCAAAGTGTCGAAACGTACGTCCGCCAGCGACTGGCGCGCTATATTGATGACCTAAGCACCCTTTGCGCTTTCGAAACCTTCACCTTTCACAAAGCTGGCATAGATCAGGCCACAGACTGGCTGGCTGCCCGTCTGAAGGCCCTGGACATGGAAGTCACCATTGTCGAGCGCCAGGATTGGGGCAACGATCTTCTGGGCAGGCTACCCGGTCAGGGCGACCATGACGACAGAGTGGTCCTTCTGGCTCATAGCGACACCGTCTATCCCGTTGGCACCGCTGCCATGCGGCCCCTGCGTCGCGAAGGCAACCGCCTCTATGCCCCCGGCGTCTGCGACATGAAAGGCTGTATTCTGGCCGCGCTCTACGCTCTCGAAGCCCTCCAGGCCCTCAATTACCGGCCCTTCAGGGAATTGCGCTTCCTCTGTGTCTCCGACGAAGAAATCAATGTACGCCACTGTGACGACCTCATGGAGCTAGTGTTACATGATGCCCAGCGCGCCCTGGTTCTGGAGGCCGCGCGCGCCAACGGCGCCATCGTCAGCGCCCGCAAAGGCAACGCCGGCTACACCCTGCGCGCCTACGGACGCTCTGCCCATGCCGGCGTCGAGCCTGAAAAGGGCCGCAACGCCATCATCGAACTGGCTCATCAGGTACTCCAACTGGCCAGCCTCTCCGGCTGGCGCGAGGGTCTCACCATCACCCCCGGCCTCATCAGCGGCGGCATCGCCACCAACGTCGTCCCCGACTATGCCGAAGCCCGCTTCGACCTGCGCTTCCTGCGCCTGGAAGACAAGGAGGCCACCGAAGAGCGCTGGCTCGCCTTACTCCGACAACAGCGCGTTCCTGGCGTGCGCCTGGAGCTAGAAGAAGATCCCCATCTCAAACATCCCCTGGTCTGCACCCCTGCCGCCCAGCGCATGGCAGAGCAGGCCCAGAGCATCGCCTCCCTGTTGGGCTTCCCTCTGGAGCACGTCCTGACCGGCGGCGCCTCCGACGCCAGCTACGCCGCTCTGTATGGCGTACCAGCGCTTGACGGCCTCGGTCCCATTGGCGGCAACGACCACAGTCCCGATGAATACCTGCTGCTCGATAGCGTTCCAACGCGCGCTGCCCTGCTGGCCGGTCTCATCGTCTCGCCCTTGCCCGCCGAGACCAGCGCCGTCCGGTCTGGACAAAAAACCGCCGCGGCCCAGCGTGCCCACTGAGAGCCGCCTGGAGGCGAGGCAGGTGAGAGAAGCCGAGGAGAGAAAAGGTAGGCCCGCAGGCAATCTCACATCCTCCCCCAGCAAGACGCCCCAGAACCACCAGGCCAGACTGGCCCACCAGGTTGGCCCACCGGCCAGCCAGCCAGGCGCCAGGCTCTGGCCTCCTTGTGCCTTGTTCCTCTCCATGCGCTATGCTATAATCTGACGGACGGAAGAAATACGCCGCCCCGCAAAGCGGTCCAGTCTCGTCAACAGCCAACGCTAGCAAGCAAGCAAAGCAAGCTGAACCTGTGCATTGACTGTGCATTGACCGGAAGAGTAGACCGGAGGACGGGGGGAGCCTGGCGAGGCCGCAGAGAGCGTCAGCCGCTCAGCTCAGCAGGCGAGAGGAGAGGCCGAAAACAGAGCAGACAGCAAAACGAGTTCAGAGGCAGAGAGAGCCGGAAAGAAGAGAGAGGCGAGCGCCCGCGGCCCCCGTTGGCTTGCGCCCAGTCAGGCAGAGCCAAGCCGAAAAGTGACTCCTGGTCAAAAGAGCACGTACCGGATGCTCAGGAAAGGATTCTCCCGCTATGATTGATCCTGATCGCGAACTGGAACCCCGATACCAGTCTTTCCTGGCCAGCCCGGACTGGTATCAAACCAATATACCGTGCCAGGTAGGCTGTCCGGCGCACACCGACGTCTCGACCTACATCGGTCTCATCTCGCAGGCGCGCTTTGACGAGGCCTACTTGCTCAACCGCAAGGCTAACGTCGTGCCTGGCGTCCTGGGGCGCACCTGTGCGCGTCCCTGCGAGCCGGTCTGTCGCCGTAACAAGATTGACGGCAAGCCGATCGCCATCTGCTGGCTCAAGCGTGCCGCCGCCGATCATCGCCAGTTCCGCCATCGCGCCGAGCGGCCTCCCATCACCAAAGATAAGACGGTGGCCATTGTGGGAGCCGGAGCTGCTGGCATCGCCTGCGCCCGCGACCTGCGCGAGATGGGCTATCCGGTCACCATCTACGAGGCCGACCCTGTGGCCGGCGGCGTCATGGTCAACGGTATTCCGATCTGGCGCCTGCCGCGCAGCGTCACCTACGAGGAATGCAACGAGTACATGGAGGACCTCGGCGTCGAGGTCGTCTACAACACGCGCGTCGGACGTGACATCCAGCTCACCGATCTGCTCAAGCAGTACGACGCCGTCTTCCTGGCCGCTGGCTGCTATATCTCCAACCCGATTACCGGACCCGACGGCAAGGTCGTGCCCGGCGCCGACCTCGTGGGCGTCATGAACGGCATCGAGTTCCTGGCCAAGACCAACTACGGTGAGCCGGTCTTCGTCGGCAAGCGCGTCGTCGTCCTTGGCTCCGGCTTCACCGCTATGGACTGCTGCCGGACCGCCATCCGCTTCGGCGCTGAGAAGGTCTACGTCATGTACCGCCGCTCCAAAGAGGAGCAGCCTGCCGACGAATACGAGGTCGACGAGGCCATTCGTGAGAACGTCGAGTTCCAGTATCTCGTCACCCAGACCGAGATCCTGACCAAGGACGGCGTTCATGTGAGCGGCATCAAATTCGTCCGTAACAAGCTCGGCGATCCCGACTCGAGCGGACGACGCCGTCCGATTCCCATCCCGGGCAGCGAATTCGTCCTTGACGACATCGACATGGTGATCGCCGCCTTCGGTCAGTACAGCGATTCCTCCTGGATCCCGGCCAAGGAGCTGAATCTGGAAGTCAACCGCCGCACCGGCGTGCCGCTCATCGATCGCGAGACCTGGATGACCAGCTACCCTGGCCTCTTCGCCGGCGGCGACTTCACCGAAGGCTCGCGGAACCTGATCTCGGCTATCGCCGACGGACGCGACGCCGCCATCGCCATCAACCGCTACCTTGGCGGGCAAGACAAGCCGGCGGAACCGCCCGAGGAGATCGAGCTGCCCGACTACCGGCGCGGCATGGTCGACGACTACGAGTCGATCCCGCATGAAAACATCCCCTCGCTGCCCGTCAAGCAGCGCTACAGCTATACGCGCGAGACCGAAACCGGCTACACTCCCGAGCAGGCGGTGATCCAGGCGCGGCGTTGCCTGCAGTGCCAGCTCAACATCATGATCGATCCCTCGATCTGTATCCTCTGCTCGGGCTGCGTCGACATCTGTCCCTATGACTGCATCAGCATGGAAGGCCTCTCGCGCGTAGTCAAGGGCGATCCGCTGCATCAGTTGGCCGAGAGCTGGCAGGGCGGTGCCGACATGATTATCGACGAGGAGAAGTGCATCCGCTGCGGCCTCTGCATCGTGCGCTGTCCAACCGATGCCATCTCAATGGTGCAGTTCGAGGTCGCCAGCCCCAACGACCGCTGGACGGTCTCGAAGATCCCCGTGCTCAACCGCAGCCAGGCCGGGGCCAGGCGCTGAGCCGCGGCCCCATTCTCCGACGGGCGAACAGGAGTCGGCAGGGGGCGGATCAGGTAAAGCTGCAGGTTGTCCCCCTGCCTCGACTCCTTCACCCTCACTTCACGATTGCTCGCTGCCGGCCTGGGCTGGAGCGGACCACCCGCTCGACCGGCGGACCACCCACCGGACCGGCGGATCACCCGCTGGACCGAGCGAGCAGGCTAACCTCTCCTCCTGGCGGATCGTGACCGACCTGATTCGTTCCCCATCAGGCCCCGCCGGCGCTCTGCTGACCCAGGCGCTCGCGCATAAAGGCCAGCACCACGCGGTCGATGCGTCCCCCCTCCAGCCAGCGCTCTTCGAGATTCTCGCGCCCGCAAAAGTGCCAGAAAGCCTCACGTGTCTGCTCGTCAAAAACGCCCGAGAGCGGGCCCCGGTAGTCGCCGCTGCGCGCGAGCAGCTCCTGCAGCTCGCGCGCGATCGCTTCATCGATCGGCAGAATATCGGAGGGATCTGGAGGAAAGAGATAAAGCTTGTGCAGTCGCAGAAGGCGTGCCAGCTCCTCAATTGGGCGGGGATGGTCGTCAACGCGCAGATCAATGAAGCGATCATTGAAGCCCCCATACCCCCCCTTCTCACGCACCACCAGCAGCGCCGCCGACTGTTGACCGCGACTATCTCCGCCGGCCTCCTGGCCAGCCGCCAGCGCCGCCAACAACCGGTCACAGAGCAGTCCCGGCGTCTCCTCAAAAGCGCGCGCCATCGCGGTCACCGTTTCCTCGCTGACCAAAATATTGCCCTGACAGGCATAATGCTCGCCGACCCGCCCGCCGGCCCAGGGGAAGCACTCGGCCCCCGTATAGCTGACCGGAGCGCCGCTGGCAGGCACGATTCCAACCTGGCGCTTGGCCCGCTCAGGGTCATCCGCGAGCAGCTGCTCGAGGGTCTCCGCTGCCGAAAGGCCACGGGCCAGCAGTTCCAGGCCGCGGGGACCATAGGTCGTGTTGGCCCAGGATTGGGTGGCAATGGCTCCGATGCCGGCCTTGGCCCAGGGGACAACCGCCCCCACGGCCAGAAACTTCGACTGGACAGCAATGCCCAGTTCGCCCGTCTGCGGATCACGGGCAACGATGGAGAAGGTCATCTTCAGGCACCCCTTACGTGAAGCTGGTTGGGTTGGTTGGGCTTTGATGTTGAGGTATTATAACATGCCCCAGCCCCTGGAAGTAAGCAGGCGCTGAGAGGAGAAGGTCGAGAGAAGCGGAACGTGGGCAAAAGGACGGCGAGCGGGGAAGGGCAAGGGAGGGAGAGGAATCTTCACCGCGAGCTTGCAGGGCACCCGTGACCTTGACTTTCAGCAAGCTTTCCGTCACAATGGAAAAAACGCCATCACTGGCAACGGCAAGCACTAAGCAACAGTACTCACGCGCGGGAGAAGGGAACAGCCCACACGCCGGGGAGAAGGCAGGGAAGCGAGAATGGGACCGTTCGGGTTCTAGGGGGGACAGGCGCCAGGCGCCAGGAACACCTACGTGCAGCGATAGGAGGAAGGCAGCCTCACAGGGGCGGGGGAAGTAGGTGAAGGCGGCGGCGGCAGGTGGCCAGGGAGCCAGACAGGCAAGCCGGAGAGACAAAGGCGAGGGCCGCTGCGGCTGAGTATGTGAGAAGCCCCGCAAAGCGGGGCGTAGTATGTTGTTGGATGATGGCGCAGCACCACCACTCGGTATATCCCCCGGCCAGGGGCGCTGCCGCGGTGCGCGGTGACGCCGCACGACTTGCTGAAGAGGTGGTCGGCAAGCAGGTCCTGTTTGTGGGCGGATATACCTGATACTCCAAGGAGCGAGCATGGTGCGACAGGACTGGTCGGATGAAGACCTCGTTCAGCAGTTGAAGGAGCGCAATCCCGATGCCCTGGAAACCCTCATTGCGCGTTATTCGCGCGAGCTTTATTATTTTATCCGCCTGATACTCAACGGCGTGGGGGTGGCCCAGGATGCAGAGGAATGCGTCAACGATCTCTTTGTGGCCGCCTGGCAGGAGATCGAGACCTTCGATGCCAGTCGTGGTACACTCCGTACCTGGCTGACGATGCGCGCGAAGTACATTGCGCTGGACCGACGCCGTCAGCTCTGTCGACGACAGGTGCACGCTGTCCAGCCGGCGGAGGAGAATGGTCAGTGGGCTGCTGCCGATGGCAGCGGTGGGCGAAAGGGGAACCGATGGGGCGGCCAGGAACAGGAGAATCGCGTTCCCTTGCCTCCTCATCCCGATACCAGCATGGAGCTTCTGCTGGAACAAAACGAAAGGCGCGAAGAGCTGCGCCTGGCCTTGGCGACGTTGCCTGAGCTTGACCGCTACCTGATCTATCAGCGCTATTTCCGGTTCGCCAGCACGGAAGAACTGGCGGCCAAAACAGGTCTCACTCGCCACGCGGTCGATACCCGCCTGTGGCGAGCGCGGAAGAGCTTGCGCGAGGCGCTCAAGGAGTATGCACATGAGTATGAGCGAATTTGAGGAGCAGGCAGAGAACAGGGAATGTCGCGATGCTGTCTCTTTCTCGTTCGGTGGCCGACAGGTAACGCTCCCTCCCGATTTCAGCGAGGAGGAAGTGGCCTTTGCCCACGAACTGGATACGCTCTTCTCCCTCCCCGAAGAGGAAATTCCGCCATACTTTGTGCATACCTTACTTGAGTCAGAAGATCCGCGCTTTGCGCCCGTCGATTCCGGTTTTGAGCAGAGAATAAGCTCCCGTGTCTTCCAACGTCTGAAGCTGCAACGTCGTCTTTTCCCTCTTGAGGAAAGGCGCATCTGGAGAGAGCTGGTACGTGGGGCGGGCCTGAGCCGGCGCCTGCTGCTGGCCGGCGTCTCGCTTCTGCTCTTCATGTTGCTGACGATGGTCATCACGGCCCCCTCCTTTGCCTCCGGTCTGGTGATCCTCCTGCAGGGAGTCCAGAGCGGTGTCTATCCGGTTCGGGGGCCGCTGACAAGGCCAGTGGTCAGCTCGCCTCTCAATACAACCGTCGGCCACAACGATCAGGTGAGCCTGCTGGCCGTGCAGCGCGAGCTGCACTTCCCCCTCTACTGGCCGAGCGATGTCCCTGATCACTACGTTCTGCGCAACATCTATGTCTATAGCGATCATGTGCGCGGCTGGCCCGTGTGGACCGATGGGCCGATGGTGGAGTTCCGCTACTCCTTTATGGCTCCGGGAAGTCCCTGGCACGATGTCGGCGAGTTGGCGATCCGTGAGTTTAAACCCCAGGGCCAGGTCTATCAGGTGGTGGAGGCCGACGCCATCCATCCTCTGCAGGTCGATGAGCAGGGGCGGGCGGCGGCTATCTACATCGAGGGCCAGTGGGTAACAATCAATACCTATGCCCGTCGCTGGATCTACAACGGCCATTGCGAGCTGCTCACCCAGCGCGGGGGCGTCGTCTTCTGGATCGCTGGCCAGTGTTCGCCCCAAACGGGCCTGAATCTGGAATCCCTCCTTTCGACCGCTCATTCGTTGCAGAAGCTGCAGCTCCAACACCTGCTACACACCGGCGTCTCGCTGGTCTCGGCGACCGTTCTCAATCGCTACCTGCCTGGTCCCTTCGATGGCGTGATCCTCTCGCTCTCGCTCGATAGCAGCCTGGATAGTCCCTACCTGCGCCTGGTTGGTCCTGATCAGCCTACCGCCAGTCCTGGCCAGGCCAAGACCTCTCCGGCTCACGGCCCTCCAGCGCCAGCCCAGAAGAGTCTGAGTGGCCAGACAGGCTCATCTCCAGCTCCATCCCACGCTGGCCAGCCACCTCGCTCCTAGAGACGGCTGGCTGGTCCGCTCTCGCCTCTCTGGGGCGGCCTGGCCCGCCCGACCTCTCTGGACAAGGGCCGGGCCGATCTGGTATCCTGTAAGTAAGTAGGAAGGCAGGATTGTGGCGCTGCTCGCCTCGCCAGCTCCAGATCGCTTGCGGGGAAAGAGCAGAGGCAGATTCTGCGTGAGATGGCGCTTTATTCTGCAATGACGCTGAGGGGCGCCAGCAGGAAGGAGCTGATCCTCAAAGGAGAGGGGTCCATGAAGGCACAGGTAACGCAAAGCAAGGCTCATTCTCGACGGCGCGGTCTCCCCAACCTCCGCCTCTGGAGACAGCGTCGCGGCCTTAGCATCGGTCAGTTGGCCGATATGACGGGGCTGCGTCGGACAACAATCGCTCACCTGGAGGACGGGCGCGAGGAACCTCAGCCCTATCACGTTCGTCTCTTAGCACGTGTTTTGGAGATCTCTCAGCTGGAGCTGGTTTCTTAGCCGTTCCGGCTGGCAGGCCAGGGCTGCTGTGGGTTGGCTGGCTGTTGAGGAGCCTGCCCTTATTTCTCGAGCCTGTGCTGTGTTGGGTGGAGGCCCGGTGGTTTCGCCTCCCCGACTTACAGAGGCGGGGCAGCTCCGGCATCAGCTCAGCGCAGGTCCGCTTCAAGCCAGGACGAGAGCCTTATGTCGAACGAAGGGGAAGGTCTGCAAGAAGTCAAGCATGGTCAGTCGTGGCAGCCGGCGCGTCGCCGTCGCCTGGTGGTCCTTCTCTCGCTCCTGGTGGCCGTGCTGCTGATCCTGGCCGCTCTGCTCTACAGCCAGCGGGCGCTGGTGCGCAGCCTGTTGACTGGCTCACATTTCGTGGGCGGCAATCCCGCTGTCGCTCACCTGCATCTCCCCCCAGGCTTTAGCGTCACTGTCTTCGCTCAGGGCCTTTCCTCTCCCCGCTTTATCACGTTTGACCCCTCTGGGACGCTCTTTGTGGCCGAGCGGGGTACCGGCAGCATTGTGGCCTTGCCCGATCCCGCTCACAGCGGGAGGGCTGCTCGCCGCGTGGTGGTGGTCTCCGGCCTCGACGATCCGACTAGCCTGGTCTTCTATCAGGGGGCTCTCTATGTCGGAGAGGCTTCGCGCGTGACCCGCTTTACGCTGGATGCCTCTTTCCATGTGACGAGCCGCAAGGTGATTGTGCCTGATCTGCCAACCGGTGGCAACCATGTGACGCGCACCGTGCTCGTCGGACCCGATGGCCGCCTCTACGTCTCGATTGGCTCATCCTGCAATGTGTGCGTCGAGTCGGACCCTCGCCGCGCGACAGTGATGGTCTTCAACCTCGATGGCAGCGGCGGCAGGATCTATGCCCGCGGGCTGCGCAATGCCGTCGGGATGGCCATTAATCCCTGGAACAATCAGATCTGGGTGACCAATAACGGGCGCGATCTGATGGGCGATAATACGCCGCCGGAGACGATCTATGCCCTCCAGGATGGCGGCAACTATGGCTGGCCGCGCTGCCAGGCCGGCGATATTATCGATCCCGACTATGGCCACCCCGGCGATTGCCGCGGCGTGGTGCAGCCGCTGGTGAAGATGCAGGCCCACTCGGCTCCCCTGGGCCTGGTCTTCTATACGGCCCACCAGTTTCCTCCCCACTACCACGGCCTCTTCGTGGCGTTCCACGGCTCCTGGAATCGCACGGTGCCAACGGGCTATAAGGTGGTCTATATTCCTCTCGATGCCCACGGAGCGGTCTCCGGCCCGGTCGAGGATTTCGCCACTGGCTGGCTGCTGAATAATAACGATGCCACAGGGCGCCCGGTGGGCCTGGCGGTCGACCCCCAAGGCTCGCTCTATGTAAGCGATGACAAGGGGGGCTATATCTACCGCATCAGCTATCAGACCCCCACCGCTTCCCCACAGGCCAGCTCTTGATCCCGGCCAGCAGGCCGCGCCCTCCTCGCTGCCCCCCGCACCGGGATTCTTCCTCCCCCTTGACCCTCCCCCTTCTTCGGCCTATAATTTAATTAACTGGATAGTTAAAAAGAAGATGGGAGCGTGAGAGCGGGATGGCTCGCAGGCCGAAGGCCGAGGGAGAGGATCGTCGCGAGCAGATTATCGAGGCCGCTTTGCGCGTCTTTGCGCGTAAGGGCTTCGCTCGGGCGACCAATAAGGATATTGCTCGCGAGGCGGGCATTACGCCGGGCCTGATTTACTACTATTTTGCCGATAAGGAAGCTCTCTTGAAGGCGGTGATTGAGAGCCGCTCGCCGCTGCGTCTCTTCGAGGAGCTGGAGCCGACGCAGTGGGATAGCCCACCCTCTGAGTTTCTGCCAGCCCTCCTGCAGCAGGCTCTGGGGATCGTTGAGAGCGAGGAGGTCTTCAATCTAATCCGGACGATGCTCTCGGAGCTGCTCCACGATGGCGATGTCCTCTCCCTGCCCGCTCTTTTTGTGCCGCGCATCATCGGGGTCCTGCAGCGCTATCTGCGCTTGCAGCAGGAGAAGGGCGCTTTGCGTGCCGATGTCTCTCCAGAAGAGGTGGCCCAGGTGCTGCTGAGTGCCCTGATGGGCCTGGTCATGCGCCGCCAGGTCCTGCGCGATGCCAGCGTGCTGCGCTATTCCCACAAGGAGCTGGTGACAATGGTCCTGGCAACAGTCTTGCCACAGCTCCTGCCGGCGCGCTAGGCGTTTTTTTTGATCCCTATTTTAATTGAACAGTTAGTTAAGAAGAAGGAGGCCCGTATGGCAGAGCAAGCAGCGCTGTCGCTGCCTGCCGGTAGCCCTGGCCAGAGCGAACCACTGGTCCTGGTAGAAGGTCTGGTCAAGGTTTTCGGCAGGACGCGGGTACTGGACGATCTCGACCTGACCATTGGTGCGGGGGAGACCTTTGGGTTGGTTGGGCCGAATGGGTCTGGCAAGACGACCCTGATCCGTTTGTTGGCCGGTCTCCTACGTCCGACGGCGGGCAGTCTCTGGGTTTTAGGGCGGCGTATGCCCGATGCCTCGGTCGCAGCGGCCATCGGCTACATGACCCAGCTCGGCGCCCTCTATCTCGACCTGACGGCGCGTGAAAACCTGCGCTTCTTCTCCAGCATCTATGGTCTGCGTGGCAAGGAGCAAGAGAGGCGCATTGAGGAGATGCTGGAGTGGGTTGCCCTGCGGGAGCAGGCCGATCGGGTCGTGGCGACTTTCAGCGGTGGCATGCGCCAGCGTCTCTCGCTGGCCTGTGCCCTGGTGCACCGTCCACGCCTGGCCCTGCTAGATGAGCCAACGGTCGGAGTTGATCCCGAGCTGCGGCGGACCTTCTGGGACTACTTCGCCCGCCTGAACCGCGAGGGGACGACGATCGTGGTCTCGACCCATCATCTCGACGAGGCGGCGCGCTGCAGTCGTTTGGGCTTGCTGCGCTTTGGCAAGTTGTTGGCCTGCGGTACGCCGCAGGAGCTGTTGGCGGGAGCGGGGACCAACGATATGGAGGCGGCCTTTCTTCACTATGCGGCCATGGCTCGCGAGCAGAGGAAGGAGGAACAGCCATGAGTGTGAGCCGGATTCTGGCCCTGACGGCCCGCATTGGACGCCAGGTTGTACGCGATCGCCGGACGCTAGCGCTGGTCTTTCTGGTGCCTTTGCTGGTCATGGGAGTGCTTTACGTGGTCCTCACCAGCACCGCCAGTGTTCCCACCCTCGCCCTGGTCCGCCCCGAAGGAGCTGGCAGTGAGACGATCAACACCCTCCTTGACCGCTTACTGCCTCCCCCAACGCGCCTGAAGACGCGTACCATCCCTCCTGGTCAGGTTGAGCGTGTGCTGGACGATGGTGAGGCGGATGCGGTCCTGATTTTCCCGGCGGATACTGCCACGACACTGGCGCGGGGAGCGCCGGTGAAGCTTCAGCTGGTGCTGGAAGGCTCTGATCCATCGGTCGCCGGCGCTCTGCGTGAGAGCGCCACGGCTCTGGTACGCCAGCTTGGCGTGGCCTTGGCCCTGACGCGACAGCAGAATACCCAGGCGGCAGGGCAGGCTCCCTCTCTGGCTCTGCTGGGCAGCTCTCCGCTGGTGCTGGCGGCACCTCGCTACCTGCATGGCGGCCCCGACTATACCTTTACTGACGCCCTGGCGCCAGTCTTTATCGGCGTCTTCTCGTTCTTCTTTGTCTTTTTGCTGACCTCCGTATCCTTCCTGCGCGAAAGGACCCAGGGGACGATTGAGCGAGTGATGGCCTCGCCCCTCCGGCGCACCGAGCTGGTGCTGGGCTATGTCTGCGGCTTCACGCTTTTTGCTCTGGTGCAGGCGGCGGTAGTCTTGCTCTTTGTCATCTTTGTCCTCGGCGTTCACTACCGTGGTAACCTGGGCCTGGTCTTTTTGATTGCTATTCTGCTGACGGTCAGCAGCGTCAACCTTGGCATCTTTCTCTCGACCTTCGCCCAAAACGAGTTGCAGATCATTCAATTTATCCCCCTTGTCTTTGGTCTGCAGATTCTGCTCTCGGGTGTCTTTTGGCCGGTGGCTCAACTGCCACAGTGGCTGCAGCCTGTTTCCTACCTGCTGCCGCTGACCTATGCCAATGAGGCCCTGCGCGACGTGATGCTCAAGGGAAGCGGTTTTGCAGAGATTGCTCCTCAGCTCGCAGCTTTGCTGATCTTCATGTTGTTGATGATCGCCTTGAGCGCGTTGACCGTGAGGCGTCAGGTAGCCTGATGATGGGCCACATCGCGAAGGAGGGAACGATCAGGGTGGAAGAGAGCGTGGTGACCTGTTGCATCGTGGGGGCAGGCCCAGCGAGCCTGGTGCTCGGGCTGCGCCGGCACGCCAGGGTATCTCTGGACTGATATGGGAGGCGCCATAGGGATTTCGATCGCGATTGTCGTCATTGCCGCGAGTCTGGCCGGAGAGGAAGGGCAATTTCTCCTGCCAGCCTGGTTGCGCTGGCTGGTGCTGCGGCGGCTCGTTAGTCTGCTGCTGGCGCGTTTTATCGGGCCGGGAGTAGCGCGGGTGCGGTTCGCGGTGAGAGCAGATGGGAGGGGTGAGAGCAAGGCATAAGAGCTGGACAGGTGGCCTGGCTGCGTAGGAGACCTCTCCGCCCGCTTTCTCCCTGCGCGGGCGTCGCTGTCTGTTGAGTGGCGCTGTGCAGGGAGAAAGCGAGTGCATAGCAGTGGGTTCTCGTAGGCACGCGCGCACTCAGGCCGTGATCGCCCCGACCTGCTTCTCGAAGTTCTTGAAGAACTGGTCGAGGGCCAGCTTGAGGGTATTTTTCATCACGACCTCGGGGGTGGCGGCGATCTTGCCTTCGAGGGTGGCCTCGGCGGCATAGCTCAGGTTGGTAGCGGCGGTGCCATCCTCGGCGAGCGTGATGGTGCAGCTAGCCTTGATGCGGCCCAGGGCATTATACGGCTCGCTGAGCAGCACAACGCGCTCGGGAGCCACGACCTCGCCGGTGCGCACGTAGACGGTGTAAGGCCCCTTCAAACCGGGGACATTGGGAGAAATAACCAGCTTCAGCTCGCGCCCCGTGCGCCCGTCGGGATTCTCAACGTACTCGGCGTTCTCGCAACCAGGAATGCTCTCCTTGAGCACCTGTGGATCGAACAGGGCATCAAAGACGCGCTGGCGCGGGGCCTTGATCTGCTGACTACCCGTGATTTCCATCGTGGTCTCGAAACCTTCCTCACAAGAGAATCTGGCCCTGCCCGGCCCGCGCCGCGATGGCGGCGGTAGGGGCTGGCAGGGAGGCGTGTATATGGAATCTTCCTCAACGTGATCAGTATATCCCCTGCATGAAGTCGCTTCAATCCAGAAGGCTAGGAAGTACCAGGAGAGTACCGAGACGGACGGACGCGGTCGAAGGCGGTGCGCTGCCCGGAGAAGGCCCCCGACCCCTGGAAACATCTGGCTGGTCCACGGAAAAGGGCTTAAGCGCAAGCGATCTCGCTGCTTATCTCGTTGATGTGTTCCGCAATGCTACCGCTGTGATTGTCTTTTAGGTCCTGGTTGTCGCTACAGCACCTGTTCTCAACTATTGAATCGCTCATATAATAAAGTAAGCTTGTTGGGACCACCTGGGCCAGCGATACTAAGAGATGACCTGATCTACGAAGTCCCCTCGATCTCTCGCTTCTTAAAGGGCTGGATGGAAAAATCTAAGCCGACCACTTCTATCCCGCTATCCATATATTGACTAACATAATTTTTTTGATCTATAATCTATCTGAGCATAGATAAGCATAGAGGTACTCAGTTGCTTCCAGTAAAAGGAAGG
>NZ_JBHOQV010000011.1:0-17619 GCF_042408735.1 Thermogemmatispora sp. | reverse complement strand
TGTTTTTTGAGGGTTGTGTAGCCGGAAAGTTCGAGGTCGCGAGCAATCTCGCGCAACTCTGCGATCGTTTTGGTCTCTAGCTCAGCGATGTTCACGTTGCGTTGGGCGAATTATGTCCTTTTGGGAAAGAACACGCCCCCTCTCCTTTCTGGTTGAACCTAGATTTGATGTAAAGGCTGCTGGTGGGAACAGGTACATAACAGGCTTCCGTCTCTGAAAACCCGTGAACAGGTGGTGACCGTACGTTTGCTGTGCTGAAGTAATTTGGTTGCAGGACCCGGAAACGGATCGACGACCCGGGAGGTACTGGTCCGGGGAGTCAGCTTCACTATACCACAGGCGCAAAGCAATGTCAACTGCCCTAACCCTGGTTTTTTGCCTGCTGCAGTGCACTTCTGTCCCTCTCTACCCGCATGCCTGCTCTGTTGCCACCCTTGACCAGCCGGGGGCCGACCAGAGGCGGAAGCGCAACCAGCGAGCGGACAAGCCCGGCTGCGGGTTGGTCAATCCAATCAAGAGGAGCTGCGGATTGGACGAACCGGGGCGTGCCCGCTGGCCGGCTGGTTCGCGGGCGAGCACCTGGATAGGCGGGCGCGATAGAGCAAGAGACAGACAGGCGCGATCAACCCCCAGCGCAGAGCGCGCCTGGTGGAAGAGGGCGCTCCGGCTCACCGCCCGCGTCCGCTGTTGACCAGCCGACGAAGGACCTGCTCTGCCCGGCCGGCCCCTGCGCCGCCAGGCTACGCCTGCGGCTCCGGCTCAGCGTGCCTGGCGCCTGGCCCGGGCCTCCAGCCAACCCGATTGTTGCACCATATCATAAAACGCAAACCATTGGTTGTCAATCCAATGGTCGCAGAGGCGACGCTCTTCTTGCAAGCCGCGCCGATCCAGCTCATCGTTCACGACGTTGTGAGCATGCGGATGGCGATAGCGGCGCGGCAGAGGCGACCCAAAACCGTGGGCATAGTGAGCCAGCTCGTGGGCAATGGTGATGAGCAAGACCTGCTCTGGTACAAGCTCATGCTGGAGCAGGGCATTGATGCCGATGAAGGTGATGCCACTCTCTTCCGAGAGGCGGATCAGCCCCAGGCGGCGCTTCCAGGGCTGGCAGTAGGCGATCTGGACCTCGTTGACGCGCGGGATATCGGCAAAGTAGGTCTGCCAGATGTGATTCAGGCAAGGGGGAAGATCGCGCTCGGGCGAGATATCTCCCAGTGAGCGCGGGCGGGCGGGGGCAGGGATCTCGACCTGATCCCCAGGCACGAGAGCAGATGGCAGCATGGCCGCTGATCCTCCTCGACGATGTGATTCTGCTTGTGTGTTCAGTATAGCAGGGTACTCCCAATGGACGCCCTGCTCCCCCTGGCCCGGGGCACCCCTCAGCTTTCGTGCCCCTGCATCACGATTCCTTCTCCCCAGCAGCGCGCTTGAACGTAAGATCGTGTATTATTTCTACATAGCATACCTTCTGGCCCGAGCATCGCCAGCAGTTTTTTGGCAGAGAGCATCATTGCAGATGCGCCTCGTTATGAGGTAGCAAGCAACTTTCCAGGCACTCGCCAGGAAAGAAGGTAGGCAAGTATGCAGTATACTCCAAGGAGAAGAAGACGACTGATGCCCCGACAAGAAGGCAGCGCTTCCAGCGTGACCGCGGCGGTTGGCTTTGGAGAAAGGGGCGGGGCCAGCCGGGCGCGGAGGAATGTGCTCTTCACGCGCGGCCTGATCTGGGTAACGGCCCTGATCAGCCTTTCGCTCCTGCTCGGCTCGATTGCCCAGGCCTGGTCGAATAGCCGTTTGCTGGAGCAGGAGGCCGCCGCACGTGCCCAGTATGAGCAGACGCTGGCACGCCATGACCAGCTACAGAAGCTGGTCGACTACTACAAGGACCCTTTTGTCATTGAAAGCGAGGCCCGCCAGCGCCTGGGGTATGTGCGGCCTGGCGAGCATCGGGTGGTGATCGTCAGTCCCCCGGCGAGCCAGCCGACAGCCCGGCCTCACACAGCCCCACCCGCTTCCAGCGGCGGCTTCTGGTCCCAGTGGTGGGCGATCCTGTTCGGCAGCTAGGCCAGTGCTCTGGCTGGCGCTGGCTGCTATCACAGGTTCCCCCCTTCCTCCCTCTGCCTGCGGGCATCTGGCTGCCGAGGCTGCCCCTGCGGCCCAGGCTGCCAGATGCCACAGCCCAGTAGCATAGAAGTAATAGCGTGACACAACAGGCTTGACGTCCTGCCTATAATGGGAATAGACTATCATCAGTAACAAGCCTGCAACATTGTTAGTCTTTTGAGGTAGACAACGTGCAACGTGCTATCGCTGACGACCACGTGAGCGTCTCCTACCCGCAGTGTCCGCGCGCCTTGGCTTTTGCTCCGCGGACATTTTCTGTCTTTATGGGCCTGATGGAGATGCTTATGCTTATTAGCTGGCTCCAGCTTGTAATGCTGGAGCTTCGTGAGCATGGTGGCGCAGCGATGCGTTTCGTTGTGTAGTATCTGGCATCTCCTCTGAAGCGGAACGCATCACAAGCGTTCCGCTTCTTCTGTTTTTATAGCTCTCATTATTCACACGCGAAATCTTATGTGAAAGGCTGTAAAGACTATGCGTCCTTTGATCGGCATTCCTTGCCATCCGGCTTACCGGCATGGCTCCCAACGACCGATCTATGGCAATAACCGGTCGTATGTCCATGCCATTGAGGATGCTGGGGGCGTTCCTGTGCTTATCCCCCTTGTGCACGACCTCTCCGCGCTGGAGGCGCTGCTCGTCCGCCTCGATGGGCTTCTCCTCCCCGGTGGACAGGATATTCAGCCTCGCCGCTATGGCGAAGAAGCGCATCCGCGTCTCGGCGATACCGATCCCGCCCTTGATGAGTTTGAGCTGACGCTGGCCCATTGGGCGCTGCAGGAGGAGAAACCGATCCTGGGCATTTGTCGCGGCCTGCAGCTGCTCAACGTGGCTCTTGGGGGAACGCTGTATCAGGATCTCGAGAGCCAATATGCTGGTAGTCTCCGTCATATGAATCAAGATCTGCCCCGCAGCCAGGTGGTTCATCGTGTGCTGATTGAGCCTGGCACCTGCCTGGCAGCCATTACGGGTGAGCGTGAGTTTTGGGCCAACAGTATCCATCATCAGGCGGTCAAGGAGCCTGGCAAGGGGGTGCGCATCGCGGCGCGCGCCGAGGATGGTGTGGTGGAGGCGATCGAGGTGCCGACCAGGCGCTTTGTTCTGGCTCTGCAGTGTCATCCCGAGGAGATCTATCGCCAGGTACCTGCCTGCGCGCGCGTTTTCTCGGCCTTTATCCGGGCCTGTGGCCTCAGCGAGGCGCAGCCCCAGCCCGAGCGCGTGCTGTCGTTGCCGGTTGGGGCTGCGTGAAGGCGGGTCATCTGCCTGCAGACACCTCTCCCTGGCAACCCCTGGGACCGGCCCGCTGCTGCTCTCCGCCTTCTCTCCTGAAGAGGGTTGGGCGCATGCCAGCGGGCCGGTCTGCCTTTGAGGAACTTTCCTTCATGGCGAGGAGGTTCCCGCCAGGTCCTGCGGCCTGCCGACGTTCGACGGATGGTCCACCTCGCCTTCTCTGCGCGGCTCTGCTCGCCAGCCTGCAAGACAGCGTGTGATATACTAGGGGAGAATAGCAGTTCATAGTATCCTGTTTGGGCTGGTTGTGGCCTCTCCTCTTCCCTGTTGGAATGTCGCTGTGGTCTGGCGAGCATCCCCACGCTCGGCAGCCCTCGGCCCACACCGCTGGCGACTGGGCGGGGTGGAGCAGCGTGGCGAGCCGGGCCGTGTTGCGCCGGCCAGCCCAGTCCCGTTCAGTGGCGTGAAGACATGATGAACTCTGAGCAGCCCCGCGGTCCCGCCAGCGATCATCTGGCCGCCGCAACCGATGGTGAGGAAGCCGCTACCTCGTTGCTCGGGAGTAACCGCGAGCTGGCGATCCTCTACACCATTGCTGGTCAGCTGAACCGCAAGGTTGACGTGCGTGAGGCGCTACAGGAGGTTTTGAGCCAGGTGACCCGCCTGCTGGGACTGAAGACGGGCTGGGTCTGGCTGCTTGACGAGGAGGGCGAGCCGTTCCTGGCGGCCTCTCTCTCTTTGCCCCCGTATCTGGCCGACCATCCTGATCGCATGACCGGGCGCTGCCTCTGTCTGGATACTTTTTTGGGGGGCAATCTGGCCAGCGCGGCCAATATCAACGTGCTGCGCTGCAGCCGCCTGCGAAATGCTGAGCGCGAGGGCGATCCATCTTCTTGGGGCCTGCGCTTCCACGCCAGCGTGCCGATTCATGTTGGGGAGATGCCGTTAGGTGTGCTCAACGTGGCGAGCGAGGACTGGCGTGAGCTACACTCGTCGGAGCTGCAGTTGCTCCACATTATCGGCGATCAGATTGGTCTGGCTATTCAGCGCGCGCGTCTCTCCGCCGAGCATACGCGCGCCGCAGCCCGCCTGGCCGCCATCGAGGAGCGTAACCGGCTGGCGCGCGAGATCCATGATACGCTGGCGCAGGGCCTGGCGGCTATCGCTTTGCAGCTCGAGACCGCCGATGCTCTGCTCCTTTCACAGCCTGAACGCGCGCAGGCGGCAATTCGCCGTGCCCTGGCTCTGGCGCGCAGCAACCTCGAAGAGGCCCGACGCTCGGTGATGGATCTGCGGGCTGCCCCGCTGCAAGATCATTCCCTGCCCGACGCGCTGGCTCTCCTGGTGAAGCGCTTGCGCGCCGAGAGCGGGACCAGGCTCGAGTTTCGCTATGAGCCATCCCCCGCTCCGGGGCCGGGCCGCTTCCCTGCCCTCTCGCCTCACCATGAGGCTGGCCTCTATCGCATCGCTCAGGAGGCCCTGAACAATGCTCTCAGGCATGCGGCAGCCGAGCAGATTACTCTCACGCTGGCGGTCCGCGATAAGATGATCGTGCTCCAGGTCCAGGATGATGGGCGCGGCTTTGATCCCGAACGCGCCCGGGATTACACGCGCGAGGGCCACTTTGGCCTGGCTGGCATGAGCGAACGTGCTCGCCTGCTCGGCGCCCAAATCAGCATCGAAAGTCTGCCGGGCGCCGGCACTTCCATTAGCGTCTATTTGCCCTATCAGGGGTAAAACGAGAAAGGTCCCCTGACTATGACGATTCGCATCTTGCTCGCCGATGACCATCCAATTGTACGCGAGGGCTTGCGCGCTGTACTCGAGACGCAGCCCGATTTGAGCGTGGTGGCGGAGGCCGCCAACGGCCTGGAGACGATCGCCCAGGCGCGCGAGACTCGGCCAGATATCGTGCTGCTTGATCTTGAGATGCCTGTCCTGGACGGCGTCGAGGCTATTCGCCGCTTGCTTGAGCTGGAGCCGAAGCCACGGGTCATTGTCTTTACTGCTTTCGACAACGATGAGCGGATTCTGCATGCGGTACGGGCCGGAGCCAGCGGCTATCTGCTTAAGGGGGCGCCGCGCGAGGAGATTTTCCAGGCCATTCGCATCACGATGGAAGGAGGCTCCCTCCTGCAGCCGGTCGTGGCCTCAAAGTTGCTGCGCCAGATTGGCCAGCAGGCTGCGGGGTCTCCCGCTGCACCTGCCGCGGGCGGCGAGGGGCAGACGCCTGCCTACCCGTACGAGCCGCTGACCGAGCGCGAGCTAGAGGTCTTGCGCTTGCTGGCCCAGGGCATGCCCAACAAAGAGATTGCTGCCCGCCTCGTCATTAGCGAGCGGACGGCCAAGTTTCACGTCAGCTCGATCATGAACAAGCTGGGGGCCACCAATCGCACCGAGGCTGTGGCCCTGGCGGCCCAGCGTGGCCTGATCAGTCTGCAGGGCAATCCTTCCTGGCGCTAGCCGACCCGAGAGCGAGCCACAGCGGCCGGCCTCGATCGGCATGGCTCGCTCTCTCTTCTTTGGAGGAACCTCACGGCAACTGGTCGATATAGACGGTCTTCCACTGGGTGAAGAACTCGCGCGCCGCCTTCCCCTGTTCGCGCGAGCCGGAGGAGCTGTCTTTCATCCCACCGAAAGGTACCTGGAACTCGAGGCCCGCCGACTCCTGGTTGATCTTGACAATGCCGGCCTGAATCTCGGAGGCGAAGCGCAGCGCCAGCGAGAGATTATTAGTAAAGAGGCTGGCCGATAGCCCGAACGGAGTCGCGTTGGCCAGAGCAACGGCCTCCTCGAAAGAGGAAGCGGGCAAGAGGGCTGCCACCGGTCCGAAGATCTCTTCCTGGGCGACGCGGCTATCCTGGCCGAGATCCGTCACGATGCTGGGCCGAACGTAGTAGCCCTCGCCGCCGATGGTCGTGGTCTCGCCGCCAGCCAGGAAGCGCCCGCCTTCGTGGCGCGCTAGCTGCAAGTAGCTGCTCACCTTCTGGAGCTGGTCCTCGGAGACCAGCGGCCCGACGCGCGTGTCCGGCTCCAGGGGATCACCAAGCTTCCAGCTCTGAGCCAGGGCGACCAGACGCTCCTGAAACTCCGGCAGGATGGCCCGCTCGACAATCACGCGGCTCGTGGCCGTGCACTTCTGTCCTGCGCTCAGAAATGCCCCCCGAGCGACCTGCTCCACCGCAACGTCGAGATTAGCGTCGGCCAGCACCACCGCCGGGTTCTTGCCTCCCATCTCCAGTTGCACCTTTTTGCCGTGCTCGATGGCCTTATGCTGCAAGGCCCGTCCCACGGCGTTTGAGCCAGTGAAAGTGATGGCATCGATCTCCGGGTGCGTTACCAGGACATCGCCTACCTCGGAGCCTTTGCCCAGAACCAGGTTGAGAACGCCGGGCGGCAGGCCAGCGTCCAGCAACGCCTGGGCAAAGTGGACCGCCGTGAGGGGCACCAGCTCAGCGGGCTTCCATACAACCGTGTTGCCGTAGGCCAGAGCCGGAGCAATCTTCCAGGCCGGGATGGCAATCGGAAAGTTCCAGGGGGTAATCACGCTAACCACGCCGACCGGCTCCCGGCGAGCGTAAAGAAAAGTCAGGCGCGAGCTGCTGGGATAGGTCTCGCCATCTGGCTCCAGGGCCTGCCCCGCATAGTAGCGCAGGATAGAGACCGCGCGCCTGGTTTCCCCAACTGCCTCGGCGAGGGTCTTGCCTTCCTCACGCGTCAGATCGCGTCCCACGCTCTCAGCGCGCTGCTCCAGCAGATCGGCGGCCTTGCGCAGAATCTCGCCCCGCAGCGGCGCGGGCGTCGCCCGCCAGGCAGCGAAGGCCGAACGTGCTGCCTGTACCGCCTCAGCGGCCAGCTCCGCGCCCGCCAGTGAGGTCCGGGCCACCACCTCGCTCGGATGGGCCGGATTCAGATCGTCGCTCTGGCGCACTCCATCGCGCCAGGAGCCTCCAATGTACGAACGTAGTTCAAGCGTCATAAATAGAGCACTCCTTCCTCTGCCTCTGCTTAAGATCAGAGCTAAACTGTCTCTCTGCCCATCTATCCTTCCTATCCGTCGGTCTGCTCCTCTCCTCGCCCACCTCGGTCTGTCTGCCTGCCTGGCTGTCTGGCTGCCTGATCTGGCCTGACCTGACAGCAGAAGAAGACCAGGACTCCGCCCGCCTGGCAGACTGCTCAGCTCGCTACTCTACTGCCTCGTTCAGCAGCACTGGCCTCCCTCCACTCGCCGCTTTGAGGGCCAGCCTGCCCCGCACCACGCGATTGCGCAGAACCCCCAGGCCGTCGATTGCAATGCTGACCACATCGCCGGCCTGCAACGTAAACGGTCGCTCGGGCACCAACGCCGTGCCGCTGCAGAGAAAAACGCCGGCGGGAAACTCATCCTCGCGGAAAAGATAGGCCACCAATTCTTCTAAGCGGCGTCGCAGGTCTGCCGTCGAGCTGCGACCCTGCCAGTAGCGCTTTCCATCGCGCTCGATAGTCAGTTCAATGGTGAGGGCGTAAGGATCGGGAATCTCCCAGGCCGGAACGATCGCCGGACCGAGGGCGCAGCTGCCAGCATAGACCTTAGCCTGGGGAAGATAGAGCGGGTTCTCGCCCTCGATGCTGCGGGAGCTGACGTCATTGCCGATAGTATAGCCAACAATCTCCCCGTGGGCGTTAATGACCAGCGTCAGTTCCGGCTCCGGCACGTCCCACTGTGAATCGGCGCGTACGGCGATCGCTCCCTCGGGACCCACCACCCGCCGGGGATTGGCCTTGAAGAACAACTCGGGGCGCTCCGCGGTGTAGACGCGCGCGTAGATGTCGGGGGTGGCGCTCTCCTCGCGTCGCGCCTCCTCGGAACGCTTGTAGGTGACACCCGCCGCCCAGACCTCGCTCTCTCCGTCGATCGGGGCCAGCCAGGGCGGTCTGGCCTCCACTGGCTCGCCGCGCACGGCCACCGCGCTCAAGAGGGCGCGCAGCTCAGTGCTGCGCAGGCTCCAGAGGTCACAGAGGCGCTGCCCGGCATCGGGAAAGGCCCGCACCGCTCCCTCGTCGGCGAGCAGCCCCACGCGCTCGCGACCATCCGCGGCGCGGTAACGAACAATCTGCATGGCTGTGCTCCTTCTCCTTGCTCGTTGTGGCGATGCGGAAACTCCGAAAGAAGTGCATCTTCTAACCATATAGCCCCCACGTGCCAGACTGTCAACCTCTCTCAGTCGGCCAATCGCCTCGCCTACCCGGCGGTCGCCGCTCCCGCCGGCCCTATCCCTCTCCTGTTACTGAGCGCAGGCTTGCTCGTCATTATCAATGCATATTTATAAAGTACATTACTGTTCAGTTCACTTATAGATTGAAGAGAGAAGAGCCGCCGTCGGGCAAGGCTGGGCGTGGTTAAGGAGGGCCAGGCAGCGAAAGAGAGCGAGCCGCTTTCAGACCGCGCCATGCTTCAGTAAGTGTGCGCTGGTTGTGGAAAGGGACAGCACGTGATGGATCGGATCGGGGAACAGCTCTCATACACCATTCCGGAGCCGGAAGAGCTACAACACCTCTATCATGCACAACGAGGACTTTTCCCGCCCGAGATAGAGGGCAGACGTCTCAGGCGGGTCTTGCACCTGAGCCACAGCGACCTGGTCTGGGCGCCAACCGTTGCGCGCGCCTATCCGGCCATCAGCGTCGTCGCGCTCTTCGCCTGTAGCCAGGCGCTGGCCGCTTGTTGGCAGCGGCTTGACAGATCGCTGCTGCGGCAGCTCAGCATCGCGGAGATCGACCCTGGCGGAGCCATACCCTTCGCCGCCGACTTCTTTGATCTGGTGCATATCTTCCTCATGGGTCCACTCTGGCATCCTTCCGTCTGGCCAGCAGTATTAAGCGAGTGCAGGCGTGTGCTACGCCTGAGGGGGCAGATCAACATTGTAACCTTTCTTGCTGGCCCCTCCTCTAGCGCCTCCTATCAACGTCTCCGCGCTCTGGCTGCCGCCGCCTGGCAGGCTGCGGGCTACAGCTTTGCGGAGGCGCAGGAAGCTAGCGGTGGCCCCTACAGCGACTGCGGCCTTCATCTGGGGCGCCTTCTCAAAGAGCAGGGATTTGGGCAGGCCGGCTATCGGCTCTATGCGGTAGACCTGGGAGGGTGGAACAACCCCGGAGGCCGGGCCTGTTGTCGGCGCTTTCTGCGCGACCTGCTGCTGCAAAAAGCGCTTATCCTCGAGCGGACCGACTGCGATGAAGGAACCTTGAAAAAGCTCCTCACCGAAGCGGAGCGCGATCTCGACGCTGAGGCTTTCTGCGCCGCGGGCGCCCTCCTTTCGGTGACGGCGCGCAAGCGATAGAACGAGCATCATGAAGCAAGCATTCACGGACAAAGGCCAGCCAGGCACTCTCCAAGAGCGGCAGTCTCGGCGAGCCGGAGCCAGGCGCAAGCGGGCCTCCGTCTCGGCGACCCCTGCCGAAGTTCCTCCAGAAGTGCAGGAAGAAATCGTTCGCCATCGCTATCTGCTCCACATGCAAGGGGGGCAGCTCTTCCCCAGAGGGATTGACATCGAGGACCTTGAGCGTGTGCTCGACATCGGCTGTGGCAGCGGCGAGTGGGTCTTTACCCTGGCGAGCCGCTACCCCCAGCTCTTCATCTGCGGGGTCGACATCGATCGGCGCCTGCTGCAGCAAGCCCAGGCCCGGCGCAACCGGGCCGGTCTGCGCCAGCTTGAATTTCGCCACATGGACTTCGCCCGTCCTTTCCCGCTGGCCGAAAGCTCCTTTGACTACGTTCACATGCGAGCCTGCGCGCGCTATATCGCCGCCAGCGCCTGGCCGGCAGTTCTGGCCGAATGCCGGCGCGTGCTCCGTCCCCGCGGCTGGCTCACCCTGGTTGAGATCGAACTCTGCGATAGCAGCAGCAGAGCTTTTAGCGAGCTGCGGCAGCTCTTCAATCGCTGCTGGTACCAACTGGGCCATGCCCTCGACGAGAGCGGCCTCAGCTTCGGAGTGGCCAGCCGACTGTACGGCCTGCTCCTGGCCGCGGGCCTGAGCGAGGTCGCCTACGAGGTCCACATCGCCGACCTGGGACGGCAGTCCAGGCCAGAGGCGGCGCCGGAGGGCGAGGTCGGCGCCTCAGGAGCCGTTGAGTCAGCGGATGCCATCGCCACCCTCTTTCTCCAGCAATCTCTGAGAGAGGTGCGCCTGGCTGCCCCGCTGATCATCCAGCAGGGACTGATCAGCCCGTCCAGGCTGGCAGCCCTGCTCGAACAGGCCGAGCGGGATCTGCAGGCCCCCGACCTGTGCGGATGGGGCGTCATCATTTCGGCCTATGGCAGGCGTCCGGCACAGTGACACAGTGAATGGGCCGAGCGAACCAGCCTGGCCAGCCACGACGAAAGGGACGGGAGAGAGGACAGAGGGAGAACAGGACAACCGGCCCCTGTGGAAGAGGAACTAAGCCCCCGAGGGCAGAGCGCTAATGGTCGGACCAGCCTCATCGCTGTCATCCTCCTCCAGGAGAGGATGGCGCAAAAACCAGGCCTGGCAATCCAGTGGCGGCTCGCCTGGCTGTGCACGAAGGCGGGCATAGCTCCCATCCGGCAGCAGCTCACGCGCATTGACCGTATCGGCCAGCAACACCTCCAGCACCCGCTCGCGGATGGCCTGGCGCAAGCGGGGATCTTCGATCGGGAAAAGCGTCTCCACCCGATTATTCAAATTGCGCTGCATCATATCGGCGCTGCCCAGAAACAGCTCCTCGGCCCCGCCATTATAAAAGTAGAAGATACGGCTGTGCTCCAGAAAGCGTCCCACGATGCTGCGCACCCGAATATTCTCGCTCACCCCGGGGAGGCCGGGCCGCAGGCAACAGATCCCGCGCACAATCAGCTCCACGCGCACCCCGGCCTGAGAAGCCTCGTAGAGCTTATAAATGATCTCGGGATCGACCAGGGCATTTAACTTAAAGATCAGCAGGCCATAGCCATACTCGCGCCGCAGACGGATCTCGCGCTCGATGCGCTCGAGGATGCCGCGGCGCAGGCTGACAGGAGCCACCAGCAGCTTGCGATAAGCACTCAGGCGCGAATAGCCGGTCAGGGAATTGAAGAGATCCGAGATATCGGCCCCGATCACCGGATCGCAGGTCAGCAGACAGAAATCCTCATAGGTTCGGGCCGTCATGGCGTTATAGTTTCCCGTACTCAGGTGGACGTAGCGGCGCAGCCCATCGGGTTCACGCCGCACCACCAGCGCCACCTTAGCATGCGTCTTCAAACCGATCAGGCCATAGACCACATGCACGCCGGCCCGTTCCAGGGCCCGGGCCCACTCAATATTATTCTCCTCATCGAAGCGGGCCTTCAGCTCCACCAGGGTCGCCACCTGCTTGCCGTGTTCGACCGCCTCCAGCAAGGCGTGCACCACAGGCGAATTTGTCCCCACGCGATAGAGCGTCTGTTTAATCGCCAATACCTGGGGATCGGTAGCCGCGGCGCGGATAAAGTCCACCACCACCCCGAAGCTATCGTAAGGGCGATGGAGCAGCAAATCCTGCTCGCGGATCGCCGCGAAGAGATCGCCACAATATTTTGAAAGCAGGCGGGGAACACGAGGGGTAAACGGAGGATCCTTCAGATCGGGGCGATTCAGCGCGTGCAGCTCCATCAGATCGCCCATCCCCAGCGGGCCATCGATCACCGTCAGATCGGAGGCATCGATCTCCAGATTATCGAGCAACAGACTACGGATGCGCGGCGGCATCGCGGGGTTGACCGCCAGATCGACCACCGACCCGAAGCGGCGCTCGCGAACACTCTTCTCCACATCCTCCAACAAATCCGAAGCCTCATCCTCCTGCAGCTCAATATCGGCATCGCGCAGGACGCGGAACGGGTACGACTCCCAGACATCGATCCCGGGGAAGAGGCGGCTTAAATGAGCGGCGATCACCTGCTCGATCCAGACAAAGGCCACCGGCTGCACCCCCGAGACCGTCCGGGCATGCAGCGGCAAAGGCACCTGAATAAAACGGGGCAGACGAGGAGGAACCTTCACCCGCGCGAAACGTTCACCGTGGACGGTGTCGTTGATCACCACTGCCAGGTTCAGGCTCCGGTTCGAAATATGAGGAAAGGGATGGCCGGGGTCAACGGCCAGAGGCGTCAACACCGGAAAAATCTCGTACTCGAAATACTCCGCCAGAGCAGCGCGCTGCTCCTCATCGAGCTGCTCATAATCAAGGATATAGATATGTTGCTCTGCCAGGCGCGGCAACAGCTCCTGGCGCCAGTAGCGGCGCACCTCTTGCACGAGGGGAGCCAGGCGACGACGCACCTCGCGTAGCTGCTCCTCGGCACTCAACCCATCGGGGCTGGGCGTTGTGGCCTGAGCGGCCACCTTATCCTTCAGGCCAGCCACCCGAATCATCATGAACTCATCGAGGTTCGTATCGAAAATCGACAAAAACTTCACCCGCTCCAGCAGAGGATGGCGGCTATCCTGGGCCTCCTCAAAAACGCGACGATTGAACTCAATCCAGCTCAACTCGCGATTGATATAGAGATCGGGTCGTTCCAGGTCCATCGCGGACGAGGCGGATGAGGAATGCGGCGGCTGCTTCATGCTCTCTTCAGCTGACCTTTGCACCTTGGCCCGGCAGGCATCTCCTTAGCTTTATGATAGCATGGATTGTCCAGCGAGAGGGCACGACTGTTGCCAGACAAGCAACTCGCTCCCCTTCCCCGGGCCGACGGGTCCCCCTCTTTGGCCGGAGAGAGTGCTCACCTTGACACCGATAGCCCCCCTGATGTATCATCACTCAGGTGAGAGCGTTTCATCCCCGTACAAGACAGCAGGGGTGTAGGAGCGAGAAGCAGCACCCCTGAAGCACAACGGCTGACAGCGTGGAAACGCTGCAAGGCCAACATGGGCGGTTGCTGAAATTGGTAGACAGGACGGACTTAGGATCCGTTGGTGTAAAAACCGTGAGAGTTCGAGTCTCTCACCGCCCACCATCGCAAAGGTCCCGGAGTCACCTGCAGCGGGGGTGGCTCCTTCCATTCGTCAGCGGAGCGCCTGCTCGCCTGGCCCGGGCAAGATCGCCAGCTAGCCGCCATCAGGCTCCCCTGAGCGCCATTCCCCGCTGCTCTCCTGCTGCTTGCCCCAGCGGGCCGACCGGCCTGACGGCTGTGGGTCCTCTAATACCGTAGGCAGCGATCTCGCCAGGGGGAGAAAGGAAGCAAAGCAGGCAAGTCTGCCAGAGGCCACCCCAGGGGAGAGAGACCAGCAGCGAGCGCGCTTGCAGGAAGTGAAGGCGTGGGGAGGTAGGCGCAGGTTGCCACAGCAGGCCATCGGCCCGAGCGAGGGAGGCTGGCGGGCAGACAGACAGGCGGGAAGTAGCCCAGCCCGGAAGCACGCTGCTAATCAAGCAAGACCATACCAGGCCGCCGCACCTTGTCTTGCTGTGCCGTACCACCTTGCACGGGGCCGCTCCCTCCAAGGAGCAGGCCATACGCCAGACGGCACCTACGTACGATGATGATGCTTGTGTTGGAGGAACAGTGAAGGTCACAGTAGAGAAACTACCGACCAGCGAAGCCGTCCTAGAGGTAGATCTCACCTGGGAAGAGGTAGAGAAGGCTTCGGATAAGGCTTATCGTAAGCTGGTGCAGCAAGTCGATATTCAAGGGTTTCGTCGGGGCAAGGCTCCCCGCTCCTTGCTTGAGCGCAAATTGGGCAAGGAGTACATTTATCAGGAAGGGCTTGACGACCTGATCAGCGAGGCCTACCGCGAGGCGATTCAGGAGCACCATCTCACCCCGCTCGCGCAGCCGGAGCTGGATGCTCCCATGTTTGAGATGGGGCAGCCCTACCACTTCCGCTTGAAGGTTCCCATCCTGACCCCCGTGGAGCTGGGAGACTACCGCTCCCTGCATTTCGAGGATGAAGAAGTAATGGTCACAGCCGAAGAGGTAGAGCGCGAGCTGGAGGCTCTGCGCAACCAGCAGGCAAGCTGGCAGAAGGTCGAACGCCCAGCTCAGATCGGGGACCGCGTGACGGTGGACCTCAAGCTGACCGTTGAGGGGCGCACTATTTCCGACTATAAGGATAATCCCTTCGAGCTGACCGCGGAGCGACCTGGCCTCTTCGCCGGCATGGATGAGCAGATCGTCGGGATGCAGGCCGGCGAGAGCAAGAGCTTCACCCTGACCATCCCCTCCGACTACGGCAATGAGGAACTGGCCGGCAAGGAGGCCCACTACGAGCTGACCCTCCATCAGGTCGAGGAGAAGGTGCTGCCCGAGCTGGACGATGCCTTTGCCGCGCGCGTCGGCCAGTACGAGACCCTGGAGGACCTGCGCAAGGTCATCAGCGACGCTATCCAGGATCGTAAGGAGCGCCAGAAGCGCCAGGAGCTGCGCGATAAGGTGCTGGAGGCCGTCGTGGCCCAGTCCAAGATCGTGCTCCACCCGGTCTTGGTCAGGGAAGAGGTCGAGGACATGCTGCATGAGCTATCCCACATGCTCGAGAGACAGCGCATGTCGCTCGATCAGTACCTGCTGCTGATGCGCAAGAGTCGGGAAGAGTACATGAAAGAGCTGGAGCCGGATGCCGAGAGGCGCGTCAAGCAGCAGCTCGTCCTGGATGAGGTTGCTCGCCAGGAGGGGATCGAGGTCACGCCAGAGGAGATCGAGAGCGTTTTCCGCATGTATGCCCAGGCGGGGCAGCCGCTGCAGCGCAGCGAAGGGCAGATCCGGGCGCTGATGATCACGTTGCGGCGAGAGAAGGCCCTGTCGCGCCTGGTCGAGCTGGCGACACGTCCGGTGGAAGAAGGGCAGCAAGAGGGAGAAGTGCACGGAGAGCAGGCGCAGTCGGAGGAGGCGCCGGGTGAGGCCGCCGCGTCCTCGGCGGAGGCAACGCCGGGGCCGGAGCCGGAGGCCGGGCAGAGCGGCGAAGCAGCGCCTTCCGCTCCTGCTACAATAGTAGTAGAGGACCAGGAGGCACCTGCCGACTCCGGCGGCCAGCAGTAAGAGACTCCAGCCAAGACTCAAGCGTCGTCATTGAGGGAAAGGTAACAACGGACGTGGCAAACTCTAAGAATATTCGGACAACCTATCGCTGCTCTTTTTGCGGCAAGAGCCAGGATCAGGTCCAGCGGCTGATTGCCGGCCCGTCGGGGGTCTATATCTGCGACGAGTGCATCGACCTGTGCCGGGAGATCATCGAGGAGGAGCAGGCCACCTTTAGCAAGCCGCGTCTTCAGACGGGGAAGATCCCGACTCCGAAGAAGATCTATGAGCAACTCAGCCAGTATGTCATCGGGCAGGAGCGGGCCAAGAAGACGCTGGCGGTGGCCGTCTACAACCATTACAAGCGCATCAGCGTGGGGATGCAGATCGATGACGTAGAGCTGGGAAAGAGCAACATTCTGCTCATCGGCCCCACTGGCTGCGGCAAGACCCTGCTGGCGCAGACGCTGGCCAAGATCCTCGATGTTCCCTTCTGCATTGCCGATGCCACGGCCCTGACGGAAGCGGGCTACGTGGGTGAGGATGTGGAGAACATCCTCTTGCGCCTGATTCAGGCCGCCGACTTCGATGTAGCGCGCGCCGAGCGCGGGATCGTCTACATCGATGAGATCGACAAGATTGCCCGCAAGTCTGATAATCCCTCGATCACGCGCGACGTCTCCGGCGAAGGTGTGCAGCAGGCCCTCCTCAAGATCATCGAGGGCACGATCGCTAACGTCCCTCCCCAGGGTGGCCGAAAGCACCCCCATCAGGACTTTATCCAGATCAATACGTCCAATATTCTCTTTATCTGCGGGGGCGCCTTCGAGGGTCTGGATAAGATCGTCGAGCAGCGCCTGGGCAGCAACCGCACCATCGGCTTCAAGAAAACAGTGGCAGAGCCTGAGCAGCGGGCTCAGGAGACCGTGCTCTCTCAGGTCATCCCCGAGGATCTGCTCAAGTACGGGCTGATCCCCGAGTTCATCGGACGCCTTCCGGTGGTGGTGGCCCTCGATAACCTCGATAAGGAGGCGCTGATCCGCATCCTGACAGAGCCGAAAAACGCTATCGTCAAGCAGTATCAGAAGATCTTCCAGCTCGATCGCGTCGAGTTGGTCTTTACGCCCGACGCCCTCGAGGCCGCCGCCGAGTGTGCCCTCAAGCGAAAGACCGGTGCGCGCGGCCTGCGCAGCATCATCGAGGATGTACTGCTCGATGTGATGTACGAGATCCCTTCGCGCGCCGATGTGAAAAAGGTTATCATTAATGGCGACGTTATTGCCCAGCGGCACAAACCGCTGCTGGTGACGCGCAGTGAGCGCACCGCAGCCTATTCCGAGGATGAGTCTGCATAACGCAGACTCATCTGTTTTTCTCTTGCTCTGGCTGGCTAGCCGCTTGCCCGCCTGACTGCAAGCCGCCAGGCAGGCAGACGGAGAGACAGCCGGGCAGCATGGACGAGAGATCGGCAGAGAGGAGTCGCGGCTCCAGGCCAGGCCGCGCGCCTGTCAGGTCCAGCGCCCTCCTTGCCGTTGGTCCGCTTCCGTCTGAATGAAGAGCTGTTTGCTTCTCTCTGAGAAAGCTCTTGCAAAAATCAGCAATTATTCTGTGTATAGTTTATATAGAGAACAGAACTAATAGTCATAGTAGATAGGCGGAACTCATGAATGAGCAGCAACGCCCATCGGTAGAGCCGGAGCCAATAGAGGTTTATCCGCTGGTAGCGCTGAAGAACATGGTAGTCTTCCCGCGCACGCGCATGTCCCTGGCGATTGCGCGCGAGAAGTCGGTGCGGGCTGTAGAGGAGGCGCTGTTACGGGCTGACCGCATGTTGGTGACGGTCGCCCAGCGTTCGTCGGAGATTGAAGATCCCCAGCCTGCGGACCTCTATGGCTGTGGCGCGCTGGTTGAGATCGTGACCGTTCATCGTCAGGCCGATGGGAGCCTGCAGGTGCTGCTCAATGGCCTGCGCCGTGTGACCTGCTGGAGTTTCAGGACCTGGAGCCGTTCATGCGGGTGAGCGTGGAGGTGCCTCCTGAGCCGCAGGTGCAGGGTCCCCAGGCTGATGCTCTGGTGCGTCATGCCACTAACCTCTTCGAGCATTATGCCCAGCTCAACCGGCGCTTCTCGGTCGAAGATATCAATTCGATTGTGGCTATTAAGTCGCCGGCTCGTCTTGCCGATATGCTGGCTGCCCATGTGGTGAGCGATGTAGTCCAGCAGCAGGATCTTCTGGAGACCTTCGATCCCCTGGCGCGTTTAGAGAAGGTCTGTGTCTTTATCGCCAACGAGATCG
>NZ_JBHOQV010000007.1:0-5451 GCF_042408735.1 Thermogemmatispora sp. | reverse complement strand
GCCCTTCCCCGCCTGCGCGGCTCCCGCCGCTATTTGCAGGAGCAGCCCTACCTGCTCCCCAAGGACCTGGGCGAGGTCAACCGCCTCGACTTCCAGCATTATGTTTTGCGCGCCATCCTGCGCGGCAACTATCTGGCTCCCATCCAGCAGCCTCGCCGCATCCTCGATGTCGGCTGCGGCACCGGCCAGTGGGCCTTCGAACTCGCCCGCCAGTTCCCTCAGGCTGAGGTCATCGGCTTCGACCTCGAGCCCGCCAAGACCAGCTCCTCGCCTCCCGCCAACTACCGCTTCGTTCAGGGCGATCTCCTGCAGGGCCTCCCCTTCGACAACGACTCCTTCGACTTCGTCCATCAGCGCCTGCTCTTCCTGGCTATTCCTCTCTCGGGCTGGCCCAGCGCCGTCCAGGAGCTGGCCCGCGTCACCGCCCCCGGCGGCTGGGTCGAGCTGGTTGAGTCAAGTCCGGCCCTGCAGGATTTTCTACCTTCTGGACCTGCTGCACAGGAGCTGTGTCGGCTTGGGGGCACCCTGGCAGCGTTACGCGGGCTGGATACTGAAGGCCTCGTGCTCCGCTCTCTGGCCCACTACCTGGAGGAGGCCGGCCTCGGCAATGTCCACTATCAGCCGTTCGAGGTCCCTCTTGGAGAGTGGGGCGGGCGTCTCGGCTCCTTGATGGCCATGAACTTGCAAGAAGCATGGAAAGCGGTGAGTGCTCCCATTGCCGCCCGCTTTGGCAAGTCCGAGCAAGAGGTACTCGCTCTTATCGACGAGGCTCGCCAGGAGTGGAACGAGTTCCATACCTCCTGCCACTTCGCCGCGGCCTACGGCCAGAAGCCACCCCTATCATGACCACAACAGGTTTACCAGTCTCGTCGTTGTCTCTCACCAACTCGCAAGGAGGTGTAACCGATGCCGTGGTGGTTCTTCCGTCGTCGCTCTCGCGGCTCCGCTTCCGCCTCTCTCTGCTGCAACCACACCCTCTTAGGATCGCCCGCACCTGGACGAGGCGACAGCACCTCACCCACGCGGCCCCCGCCGCACAAACAACACTTTCGCCAGTCTCCTCCGGCGGGCACTATCTCGCCGTTGTCCGGTCGGGATCCGGTCCAAGAAGTGACCTGGCTTTGCGTCCCCGGCGGCTGGCTGAACTTCATCCCGTTCAGGACCAGGGCCAGCGACTTTGACTCGGCAGATCTCGCGATATGGTTTTATCCATAGCCGACTGCTCACATTCTACTCTATTACCTCGAAAGAGAGATCTCTGCCTTCCAGAGGCTCTGACTTATGGCCAGAATCTCTGGCGGCTTAGACAAGTTTTGCCAGTTATGAGAGGAAGCCCTTTTTGCCTCTTCTGGCAAAGGGCCTATCGAGCAGATCGTTGTTGATAATAGTTTTACAGAAAAGAAAGGAGATGATCCTATGCCGTGGTGGTTCTTCCGTCGGCGACGTTCCTCACCAGCGCTCGCGGCACAGATGCCAAAGAGCAAGCCCGCCGCGGAGACGCTCCCGCAGCCTCGTTCCCATGACTCGCGCCGCTATCTTGATGAACAGCCCTACATGCTCCCCAAGGACCTCGGTGAGGTCAACCGTCTCGACTTCCAGCATTATGTTTTGCGCGCCGTTCTGCGCGGCAACTATCTGGCACCCATTGGCCAGCCTCGTCGCATCCTCGATGTCGGCTGCGGTACTGGCCAGTGGGCCTTCGAACTGGCTCACCAGTTCCCCCAGGCTGAAGTGATCGGCCTCGATCTCGAACAGGTCAAGGCTACCACTCCCCCACCTAACTATCGCTTCATACAGGGCAACATCTTGCAGGGCCTCCCCTTTGAAAACAATTCGTTTGACTTTGTCCATCAACGCCTGCTCTTCCTGGCCATCCCACTGAACGCCTGGCCGGACGCGGTCAAGGAGCTGGCCCGCGTCACCGCCCCGGGCGGCTGGCTTGAACTCGTCGAGCTAAGTACTGATCCCAACGACTTTGCTCCCATTGGACCGGCCACACGCGAGTTCTTTCGACTGGCTAGCCAGGTGGCCACACTGCGCGGGTTCGACACGCAGGGGGTACTGACCCGCTCGCTTGATCTCTATCTCCGAGAGGCGGGCCTTATCAATGTCGAGCGCCGCCTCATCGATACGCCTATCGGCGGATGGGCTGGCCGCCTTGGTTCTCTGCTCTCTCTAGACATCCGCGAGGCCTGGAAAGCTATGACGCCTCCTATTGCCGCTTATTTCAAGATTCCGGAGCAAGAGATATACGATACCATAGAGCAGGCGGGCAAAGAGTGGGACTCGCTGCAGACCCACTACTGCTTCATCGCGGCCTACGGACAGAAACCTTGAACTCAGGCCAAGAAGGAACTGGACCAAACCTCTATCGCCCTCTCCAGGGGCCTGGCTAGCCCTGGCAACAGCGCCTTTCTCTCCTCACGCTCAGAAGCAGACAGGGGGAGAACCGAGGGTGGTAGGCTTCCAGCTCAGGAAGTCTACCACCCTCGGTTGAAGAACCTCCAGAGAGAAGAGGAGAGGAGCCATTCTTGCCCTTGCTCATCTCAACGACCAGGTCCAGCCCACAGAAGCAACCTCGCCATTGCCAGCCGCCGCCACCAGGACCGGGGGGCCTCCACCTAAGCGTCCATAGTAAACCGCTGTCGTCGCTCTCTGACAGAGGGGATGCTCCCTGTTGGCCGTCATGGTATAGAGCTTGCCATCGCGTGAGAGCACGGACCAGACGAATGGAACGGCGGGATTCAGATCGTAGTTGTTCCCCTGAGCCAGATCCGTCAGGGGAGTCAGCTGACGACGGCCATCGTTCCCGAGGGTAAGCAGGGCCAGGCGAAAGCTGGCCTGGTATGGACTGGGGGGGCCACCGCATTGCAGGTAGGGATTTCCATCACGCAGCAGCACTAGCACCTCGCTGGCGGTAAGCACCCGTATATCCTCGATACAGCTCTGGAGACTGTGCATTGAGGCAAGCTGGTAGATGAGGGTTTGGGTACCGCCGTAGGCTGGCTCCTCGAGGATCGAGGAGCGAGGCGGGCCGGACCAGTCACACGAGGAGGCCAGGAGACGCCTCCCGTCGGGGGCGATATCCAGGGCAACGTCGCTGTAGCGCACGTTCTCGCTCAGGATAGGAGTCCAGGCAGGATTGCCAGGGCTGCCATTCTCCGCCACATTGAGCAGGTAGAGCTGCATCGGTAAGGGCGGCGAGCCACAGGAGAGACGGCTCTCCGTGACGATATAAGCGTGGCTGTCGTCGAGCCAGGTCAGCGGAATGGCTATCGAACAAAAGATTGACGGGTTGGAGAGGTAGGAGCCGGCTCGCAGTACAAGCGGTCGCAGGTTCCCCGTCTTGATGTCCAGGAGCGTAATCAGGCTGATATTTCCTTGCAGATCGGTAGAGAGGAGAACCTGGCGCTCATCGGGTGACCAGACGAAGCGCAGCGGAGGATAGCTGTCGTAGCTGATGACACCCCGCCCTTCGAAGGCACTGAACGTTCCATCGGGGGTATAGGGCAACCTGGGGAAACAGTAGAGAGTTTGCAGGCCCTGGCCATCCAGGCGCACCAATTGGAGCATGGCGACATGCAGCGGATCACGCCGAGGATCAGGAACGCTTAGGAGCATGATCCATGCTCCATCAGCCGAAAGTTGGGCCTGGCGAATGCGCACGCCACTGGTGGCGATGACGGCGCGCTGGCCGGTAGCAACGTCGTAGCGCATCAGGTGACCGGAGGTCTGGGGCCGGGTCTCGTTGTAGATGTAGATGAGGCTTGGATGGCTCGCCAGGATCAATGGGCGTATGACCGCCGGACGGGTACCAAAGGGATTGCCAGGGGAGATGGCGGGACAGGAGGTTTGAGTCGGCGGCATGGGCACACTTCGACCTGGCGTGGGCCGAGGTGTCGAGTGCTGGGCTGAGGAGGTGGGTGTTGCCGTGGCCTGGTCCCGGCCAGAGCCACCTCCACCATAGACACTGAGGGAAGCATTGCAGGCAGCCAGTATCAGAGAGAGAAAGGCCAGGAGCCAGATACTTTGTCTGGCTGGGCTCCGTGCGATGATGCTCATGGCTTCACCTCTGCAGGTCAACCTGGACCTTGTCCGAGCCACTAAGAGCAAGTCTTTCAACCTGCTCTTTCGTTTAGCAGCAGCAGAGGCCCAGAGCTATGAGCCAGCTTACGGCGGTACTGTTGGTCAGCTCACAGTTGCCCGCGCTATGTCAAATTGCTCGCTACTCCGACAGCGGCAATGGCTATCTCCTCTCAGACCTCGCTATTTTGAGGGCCTTGACGGCACCGCTGGCAGCGCTCACGGGGCCTGAGAGGACGACGGGGTGGGCTGGCGGGGGCTGAGTTGTCTTCTTCAAGACTCTTCGTGAAGGGGATAGTACTTTGGATGGATTCTTTGGGGGAGATCCTGAAGGTTGGCGAATCATCGGGTAATCTTCCCGAGTGTGAGAGATGTGCGTATCGGGAAAACGATACGCAAGGTTGTCAGGAAGGACAGAGCGGCCCGGGTCTGCCGGTGGGGAATTCACGGACCGCTCGTGCTGGTCGGTCAGGTCGGCTATCCAGGGTGCAGCCAGGCCATCCTTGATGCGGCTGCCCCACCCGCTCGGGATAGCTGGGCTGGCGGGCCAGGCCAGAGCCAGAGTACCTTGAACAAGACGATTGCATCGCTGTGGCTCAGTTTGCAGGTTGGTCGTCGGTGGCGCGGCGGGATCGCCCTCCTCGTAGGGGGTTGCCCCAGCTACTGCGCACCGCGCTGGCGAAGGGTTCCATCCCATTGGTCCCAGGGAGTGCCCATAGAGCGGGCCGATCAGGCCTGGCTCAAGCCATAAGAGGACGCACCGGCTGAGCAGGCCACGCCAGCCTGTGTTCTTGACTGCTCCTGTCGGGCCGCAACGTAACCGTGGGGATTGCTGTCAGTCGTTCAGATCGGTCGAGTCGCTTGAACCAGTCCTATGCCAGTGCATCATTGCCACAGAGTGATCCCCAGGTTATGAAGGGCCAGGCTGCGGGAAAAGGGAAGAGAACACAATCGTGATCGGTTTGGCTTGAACGGTGGCCGGTGGCCATTGATGGGCAGGTAGCCGAAAACGAATCAGCTCAGCTCTGCTCGCCTGACCAGCACTTGCTTGCCAGGTCTGGCTTGCTGGCCGGGGGACTGGGCACCTGGACGATGGGACGCGCCACACGTCTCGTTGGGTCCTGGTTGCTCCTCCGCGAGGAGGGCGATCCGCCGCGCGCCATCGACGACCAACTCGGGCCGGCGCTGCCAGGTGAGTTCGTCGTGTCGCCTGTTCCGGTGAGATCCGTTGTGTTGGTCGCGTTCGCTACGTCGCTGATCTACGAACTAAGGTTGATGAATACGCTTGCTTGCTGAAGCTGCGATATTCAGTTAGATAGGAGGTTCTGCAATGCTGAAGAAGAATCTGCGCTGGATCGTTCCGCTGGT
>NZ_JBHOQV010000004.1:0-29069 GCF_042408735.1 Thermogemmatispora sp. | reverse complement strand
AGCTTCAGCGCATGGTAAGGCAACCCGCTCGAATAGCCAGGGGTGCTCTCGATATAGGGTTCGCGCGCGATGACGCCCTTTGTTTCCAGCAACTGGCGGCGCTCCCGCACAACGTCTCTGTGACGGATAGGGTACTGGGCTTCAATGTAGCGGATCAGTTGCTTCCCAAGCTCATCGGCGATGACCGAGAGATCATAGATCTGTTGATCGTTGATCTGATTCATCGTTGCCCCCTGCTCTTCGAAGGAACTCAAGCTCTGGCCTGCATAATCCGCCTCCTGGGAGACCGGATAATCAGCGGCCTGGCCGCTTGAACTCGTATGAGTGCTCAGGACAAGAGACGGAAGGAAATAGTCGATTGCTGCCTGTCCCGCGAGGACAGCCCTGTTCCGAAAGGTGGCGCAGAGAACGATCGGCGCCGCCAGGCCAGGCTCGCCCTGGGCCTGAAGTGGTGACAATTATAGCATGAGGCGCATGTCTGCGCAAAGTGGACGGCGCACCTGCTGGGGTCTGGCCGTGGCGACGGCTGGCCGCGGAGAGGGAGGAGACCAGGACCGACCGATGCGGATCATGATAGATTGACTTGCCAGAGTTTCACGACTCTGGTTCCGGCCATGACGATGTTGCGGCTATCGGGTGACCAGGCCAGGGCGCGAATACCTTCGCTCTCGTGTGGGTAGCTCTGGAGTAGGCGCCCCGTCTGAGAGTTCCAGATCTGGAGGTTGTCCGCTCCGCCCGATGCTAGCCAGCGGCTGTTTGGTGCCCAGGCCAGGCTGTAAACGGGGCCTTTGTGACCATCGTAGATCAGCAGCTGTGCGCTTGTGGCAGCGTCCAGGATCACAACCTTGCCCTTATCTCCCGCAATAGCCAGGCGCGTCCCGTCTGGCGACCAGGCCACTATCGGAACGGCCAGCCTGATGGAGCTGTTCCACAGGGTCTGGCCGGTGGCGGCTTCCCAGACGAGGACGGTCCCCTCTAGTGAGCCAGAGGCGATACAATTTCCGTTGGGTGACCAGCTGAGCGAGAGGACTTCTTCCTGGTGAAGTCTGTAGGTGAGTAGCGGCTCTCCGCTGAGAGCTTTCCAGATCTGGACAGTGCGGTCGGCGCTTCCTGAGGCGATGCGATAGCCGTCCGGCGACCAGGCAACCGCCTGTACGCTATCGCGATGACCGTGATAGGGGATGAAGAGCTTTCCGTTGCTGGTGTCCCAGACGTGCACGCTGTGATCGCTGCTGCCGGTAGCGACCCAGTGGCTGTCTGGCGACCAGGCCATCGAAAGGATGCCACCGCGATGGCCGTTGTAGGTGAGCAGGGTCTCATCAAGGCTGGCGCTCCAGAGAAAGGCGATACTGGCCTCTTCTGACAGCCACTGACCGCCAGCAATGCGGGTGCCATCGGGCGACCAGGCCAGGGCCCGGAGGTTCTCGAGGGGCAGGGTGGCAAGGAGATCGCCGGAGCCACCTGTTTGGGAGAGCTGGGACCAGAGCAGGCTTGCGACTGGCAGACTGCCGATGGCGACAGCGACTGCCGCCAGACCAAGACCGGAGCGCAGGAGATGGCGGCGCTTGATGGCGCCGCGCTGAGGCAGCACGGCGGAGGACTGGCCGGCCGGAGGCGGAACAACCCCGCCGGCTGGCGGCGTTGCTGACTCGTTCCGGCTGGGTCGCCGCAGGAGAGCGGCGAGCTGGCGACGGACTTCCTCGGCGGAGGCTGGACGCTCTTGGGGATCCAGGGCGACCAGACTGGCAATGAGCTGCTCCAACGGCTCGGGTACTGCCGGATTGAGCTGACGCAGAGGCGCGAAGCAAAAGGGCTGCTCGCTAGGGTCGAGGCCGCTGAGCAGGCTGTGCAACAGAACCCCCAGGCTGTAGAGGTCGCTGCGAGGTGTGGTCTGGGCCTTGCCGTACTGCTCGGGGGCGGCGAAGCCAGGCGAGCCAAGGACGCTGGTGTCGCGGGATTGACCGGGCCGGAAGCGGCGCGCAATACCGAAGTCGATGAGGAAGAGCTGCCCATCCTGCCGGCGCAGCATGATGTTGGACGGCTTGAGGTCACGGTAGATGATGGGTGGCTCCTGCTGGTGCAGGTAGGCGAGCGTGTCGCAGATCTGCAGGCCCCAGGTGAGAACAGAGGAGAGGCCTAGCGGCTGGCCTCGCTGGCGCTGAAGACGCTGCTCCAGGGTGTCGCCGTCGATGTAGTCCAGAACGAGATAGCTGTAGTCGGGTTCGCTCCAGTAGGCGTAGAGCCTGGGGATGCAGGGATGGGTGAGTCGTTGCAGCAACTCGGCCTCGTGCTGCAGAGAGAGTTCGAGGTGGGCGCGCTCCTGGGCGCTGAGGCCGCGTTTGTGGATCTGCTTGAGGGCCACGGGCCGCCGATACCGGTCGTGCTGGTCAAGGGCGAGATAAACGCTACCCATGCCGCCCTGACCTATGGGACGACACAACAAATAGCGCCCGGCCAGCAGAGGACCAGCGCCAGGGTGGACAGGCGGAGAGCTGGAGCTTGATGAGAAAGGGGTGGCACAGTACCAGCAGATGCTTGCCTGACTGGAGTTACCCGCCCCACAGGTCTCGCAGAAGCGCTCGGATGACTGTATTTGCATAAAAAGACCTCGTCAGTTAAACTTGATGAACGAGGAGCGCGAGATACCTGCCAGGCCATCTCCTATCTTTCTGGAAAGGTCCCACTCGGAAGGATCGACTATAGTATAGCCAGGGCCAGGGAAGCGATCAAGCGTTTTATATCTGTCCATCTCATCTGAAGAACACGAACCCCTGGCTCCAGCCAGGAAGGTGCCCCTCCTTCCCTCTCTCCGGCCACAGCGCTGGCGACCACCGTTGCTGGAGGGCCAGGCATCGCCAGTCTGGTGATCGGTGCGCGTCCCAGCACTTGCCCGTCACGTCCCATCACAGCCAGGCTCTCGAACGCCTTCCCCCGCCCCAGTCGCGGCGAGACGGTGCAGACAGAGGAAGCGCTTGCATCCCTCCCTGTCCACAGAAAGAGCGCGCCGCTGGTCCGCAGCCCAGACCGCCATGAGACGCGCGAGGGCGATCAGTCAGCAAGAGCGTTGAAAGAAGGGCCGCAACAGGGTAGAAGACCAGCTACAGGCGCTCTGGTAGGCCGCTACTATCAGGCGGATGGCTGGGCAGGTCACCTGGGCGTTGCGCTGGCTCTTGGCCCCTGCCAGAACAGCAGGCTGGCCAGGAGGGGCCAGGACCTCTGGCGAAGAGACAGGGTTCATCGGCTTCCTCTGCCACCGGGGCGGCTCTCCTGGCCAATTGCCGCTCAGTTTGACGGCCTCTTCCCCCGACTGAGGCCCGTCGCCGGCCTTTGACCTGGACCACTGGTACTATATCGGTTCCCTGTAGATCAAGGAATTTGCCCCGGAAGATGGCTCCCGATCGGCCCGCCTCTGGAAAGCTGGCCAGGCGGCGCCGCTGCACAATAAGGCCGGCGGCATGGCGACCCCGGCAAGCAGGCCAGGCTCATATGAGAAAATTCTCATCTTTCTCCAATCTTCTTTCAAAAAAAGGCCCCTATGCTAAAGGGGACAGGTGGGACCTGGGGACGAGCGCTGGCGCCGGCTCGGCTCAGCATCGTCCAGGCCGGAGCGCACCAACACAGCGGCAGTCGGATGGGTGGGTCACCTGTTCCGCTGGTCAAGACCTGACCAGGTCAGGCCAACCAGGTACCGAAAGGCAGCGTTAGCGTTGCTGCTCGACCGGCTCTTCCTGGCGCCATCTCAGCGACGAAGCGAGCACGCAAAGAAAGCAATAGATATCACATATAGATAACAAGCAAAAGAGAGAAGCACACGAAGCAGAGAACGACCGAAAAGAGGAGAGACGCATTGATCCTGTTAGTAGAACGGTCAGCCGGTGAACCCGAGGGTGGCCCTACTCAGGCAACCGCCCAAAGGCTCGGAGAGCAGGCTCCCGTCGTACCCGAGTCACGACCAGTGACAGGCAGGCGCGTGCGGACCCGTCTGCACCCGGCGCAGCAGTCCCTGCGGTCCCCGCGCTCTCTGCGGCCCCCGCGGCTCTACCGGCTGGGCCAGTCACAGCCTGGTCCTGCCATTTCACTGGCACTAGGCCCCGTTGATCCTGTGGCCATCCTGGCGGGAGCGGAGGCAGGCAGTCGCGACCAGGAGCAGCCTGTAGGCCCGCCGGAAGTGCCTGAGCCTGGACCGGCGCCCAGGAACGAAGCGATCCAGCGTTCCGCCCGGCACCTGAGCCGTGGCCTTGGCCAGCTCCTGCGCTTTGTCATCACCGGTGGCCTCAACACCCTGATCGATATCCTGGTTCTCAACGCGCTCGTCTGGCTTCTGGCCGTCAGAAGCACGCCGCTCCTGCTGACCTGCAACATTGTCGCCTACTGTGCGGGCGCCGTCAACAGCTTCCTGCTCAACAAATATTGGACCTTTGGCAGGCGCGAGCCGATCACGCGCGGCGAGTTGCTGCGCTTTGCCCTGATCACCGTAGGAGGCAGTCTGTGGAGCAGCGGCATTCTCTGGCTGGCCGGGCTGGCGCTGGAACACATCCTGATCAATCCGACACTCTGGACCAACGCCGCCAAAATCATCGCCATTGGCGGTACCGCCCTCATCTCCTATCTGGGCCTCCGGCTCTGGGTCTTTGTCCAGGGCCGGCCTGGCCTTGGCCTAAGAGGGATGGGGGCGCAGCCAACCAACGCGGACCGGCGTTACTTCCAGTGGAAGCCGTGGCCTATCTATGGCACTCGCAAAGCCCATGACAGCGACGGTCACGGCCCAGCAACAGTCACACCGCACGAAGAAAGCCTGTGGAAGCGGAAAGGACCCGAAACGCTATGATGGGAACACCGACCCCGACTCCGGCACTGCCGGAGATCGATCGACCTCTGGCCCCCGATGCGACGCCAACACCAAGCGCGAAGTGGGAGTGGCCGCCGCTCTGGAGGCGCCTCGCCCTGGCAGCCATTGCTCTGCTTTCAGTTTTTCTCAACTTCTACCAGCTCGGCGCCAACGGCTTTGGCAACCTCTACTACGCCGCTGGCGTCCGCAGCATGCTCGATAGCTGGCACAACTTCTTCTTCGTCTCCTTCGATCCTGGAGGCTTTGTCACCATCGACAAGCCACCCCTAGGCTTCTGGCTACAGGTCGCCAGCGCCAAAATCTTTGGCTTCACGCCCTTTAGCGTCCTGCTACCCCAGGCGTTGGCGGGCGTGCTCTCTGTCCTCCTGCTCTACCACCTGGTGCGGCGCCACTTCGGTACCACTGCCGGCCTGCTTGCCGCCCTGGCTCTGGCCATCAGCCCGATCAGCGTCGTCACCAATCGCAATAACACCATCGACAGTACGCTTGTGCTGGTGATGCTGCTCGGCGCCTGGGCCGTCATGCGGGCCGCCGAGACGGGCAAGCTCCGCTGGCTGCTACTGTGTGCCCTCTGCATTGGGCTGGGCTTCAACATCAAAATGCTCGAAGCCTATCTAGTAGTGCCGGCCTACGGCCTGCTGTACCTGCTGGCCGCCCCGCGGCGCATCCTCGTGCGCATCGGACACCTGGCCCTGGCCACCGTGCTCATGCTGGCCGTCTCCTTCTCCTGGGCCCTGGCAGTGGACCTGACGCCGGCTTCTGCCCGTCCCTACGTCGGCTCCAGTCAGGATAACTCAGAAATCAGCCTGGCCCTGGGCTATAACGGCATCCAGCGTCTGCTGGGCCACTTCGGCTTTGGTCCCGGGGCGCGCGGCAACAGCAATATTCCCACCTTCGAGCGCAATAGCTCCAGCTCCTCTGGCAGCAGCAATAGTAATAGCAACAGCAATAGCGCCAGCAGTAATGGGACGAACGGCGCCAGCAGCGGCGCGGCGCCAGCCGAAGGCTACTTCCAGCCGGGAGAGCAGCCCGCCAGCGGCGCAGGCGCTCCCCCGGGCAACGGAGCCCCTCCCACGAGTGGAAACCAGGAGGGCACGCCCTTTGTACCTGGCAGCGGCACCAGCGGAAGCGACAATGGCAGCAACTCCAGTAGTGCGGCGAGCACGCCCGAGGCCACCACTGGCCCAGGCAATGGAACCCTGCCGGGCAACACCGGTCAGGGCCCCGAAGGTCTGCGCGGCGCGTTCAGCGGTAACGGTGGCGGCGGCGGCATGTTTGGAACCGGGACGCCTGGTCCCTTCCGCCTCTTCAATGAGCCACTCGGCGGTCAGATCGTCTGGCTGCTGCCGCTTGCCCTGCTTGGAATCATAGCCGTTGCCTGGCAGCGCCGCCCGCGCTTCCGTGGCGATCCTGAACAGCAAGGGCTGGTTCTCTGGGGCATCTGGCTCCTGACCACCGCTGTCTTCTTCTCAGTGGCTGGCTTCTTCCATCAGTATTACCTGACCACGATGGCCCCTGCGGTGGCGGCCCTTTTCGGCATCGGCGTTGTAGTTATGTGGCACGACTACCGCCGTCATGGCTGGCGTGGCTGGCTCCTGCCCCTGGCTCTCCTGCTGACAGCCCTGGAGCAACTGCACATCATCACCAGCAATCCGGCCTGGGGAACCTGGCTCATTCCTCTCATTGCCGTGCCCTGTGCTCTGGCAGCTCTGGTGCTTTTCATGGCGCGCTTTCTGCCTTTCCTGCGCGAGCGCGCACGCCTGCTCGTGCCTGCCCTGGTGGTAGCCCTGATTGCCCTGCAGCTCACGCCGGCGGTCTGGTCCTTTATCCCTGTCCTGCGCGGTGAAGCGGCTAGCCTGCCTACAGCCGGACCGGGCAACCAGTTCGGCGGCCTTGGGACTGGTGGCTTCAGGGCCTTTTCCTCTGGCAGCAATGCCAGCGAGAACGCTGCTCGTCGCTTCCGTTCTTACATTGAGAACTTCGAAGGCCCTGTCAATGGGGAGGGTGGCCAGCGCGCCGGTGGCTCTGAGGGCCTGACCGTCAATACGGCCCTGATTAACTACCTGGAGGCTCATCGTAACGGCGCCAAGTACCTGGTGGCTGTCATGAGTTCCAACGAGGCTGATTCAATCATTCTGGCTACCAATCAGCCCGTCATGGCTATGGGCGGCTTCTCTGGCAGCGACCCTATTCTAACCCCTGCCAAGCTGGCAGCCCTGGCGGAAAGTGGCCAGGTGCGCTTCTTCCTGATCAACGGCACAGGTGGTGGGCCTGGCGGTGGCCAGAGTGCCCTGGTGAGCTGGATCACCCAGCATTGTAAGCTGGTCAGCAGCAGCGCCTGGCAATCTTCCGGTGCGAGCAGCGGCGGCTTCGGTGGCGGTGGCCAGCTCTACGAGTACACTGGCAGCTAAGCAGATTTCCCACGAGAGGGGGCGTCTCGCTCCCGCGGAGAGAGCCAGCTCCCTCTCGCCCTCCCTTTATCCACCTGTCCTGTCCTATCCTGTTCCAGCGGACCTGCGCCCGCCTACCAGCGGCGGGCCAGGTCCGCTGATCCGCTTCAGGTTGGCTCCTTTGGCGCGACAGACTTCCCTCCAATGGTACTTTCTGGTACTATCTGAGAATACATGAGCTTTGTAGTCGGAAACGAGTCCAGAACTGGATTCGCGCGATAAGTGTCTGTGTCAAGATCCCTCGCTGAGAAGGCCAAAAAGGCCGCAATCTTGACGGGAGCGCTACGATCTGTTATTGTGAAACAGCACATTTGATATTGTCTATGCTGTGGCACTAGGGCGAGAGCCTCAATTATACTGATGAACCGCGGTGCCCGATCTGACAACCCTGATAGCGTCCTGTGCTGCAGCAAGGAGAGGAAGGCTCCTGATTCATCAACTACCTGTCAAGGAGGAAGGTACGCATGAAGCGTATTCTCAGCAGGAAGCTATTCTGGGTGGCGACGATCACGCTGCTCGTCCTCGTCGGTGGTGGGTTAGCCTTCGTGCCCGTGCTGCTGAGCACGCACACGGCGGCGGCGGCCCCCGTTGATCAGCTTGTGGGCTATGGCGCTGGTACCACCGGCGGGGCTGGTGGGAGCGTGACCACTGTTAGTTCGCTCTCTGCTCTCCAGAATGCTGTCAAGGGCTCCTCGCCCAAGATCGTCTATGTCAGTGGCACGATCACGGGCGACACCGACGTTGATGTCGGCTCCAACACCAGCATTATTGGCGTTGGCTCCACGGCCTCCCTGGTCGGCATCAGCCTCTCGCTTGACGACGTCAGCAATGTCATCATTCGCAACCTGAGCATCTCCTTTGTGCGAGCTGACGGCAATACCAGCGGGGATGCTATCCATATCGAGCATTCGCAGCATGTCTGGGTCGACCACAACAATCTCTTCTCAGACATGGATCACGGCAAGGACTACTACGATGGCCTGATCGACATCACCCATGCCTCGGACTACATTACGGTCTCGTGGAACCGCCTGCACGATCACTACAAGGTCTCGCTGGTGGGTCATTCCGACTCCAATGCTTCCGAGGATACGGGCCATCTCCATGTGACGTACCATCACAACTGGTTCTATAGCGTCAATTCTCGCCTGCCGAGCCTGCGCTTCGGCACCGGCCACATCTACAACAACTATTATCAGAATGTGGACGGCAGCGCTATCCACTCCCGCATGGGCGCCCAGGTCCTGGTTGAGAACAACGTCTTCCGCAACGTGAATGTGGCTCTGACGACGACCGGCGATAGCCCCCAGGATGGCTTTGCCAATGAGCGCGGCAACGACTATGGCGGGGCCGAGGTCGATGTGACCCAGGTCGGCACTTTCACGGCGGCACCCTACAACTACACCCTTGATCCGACCAGCGATGTCATCAATGAGGTGACTACCTACTCCGGTGTGGGTGTGGTGAGCGGCACAGGCTCCGGCGGCTCAGCGACCCCGACGCCAACTCCAACGGCCAGCGCGACGCGTACCCCGACGCCGACCCCGACGGCTGCCGCGACACGCACGCCGACCCCCACACCGACAAGCTCTGCCAGCACAAGCTGCCGCGTGAGCTATACGGTGACGGCTCAGTGGCCGGGCGGCTTCACGGCCAGCCTGACGATTACCAATACGGGTACGGCGGCCTGGAACGGTTGGCGACTGACCTTCTCCTTCCCTTCTGGTCAGACGGTTACTCAGGGCTGGAACGGTACCTTCAGCCAGTCGGGCAGTACGGTGACGGTGACCAACGCCTCCTATAACGGCAGCGTGGCCGCCGGAGCCAGCGTTACCCCCTCGCCTGGCTTCAATGGAACCTGGACCAGCGCGAACGCAAAGCCGACCGCTTTCAGCGTGAACGGGGCAAGCTGCAGCGTGGCCTGAGCTGAGCTACGGCGCAGCCTTGTCCGCTCTGTCCGGCGGCTTGATCCCGGAATGAGCCGCTCATCGGACAGTGTTGGCTGATAAGTTTCTAGGCTTTCCTGTACCGGCAGAGCAAGGCCCCCGAGCCGGTACAGCTCGCGCTTGCTGGCCTGTCCTCTCCCCCTGCCTTTCCTCCTCGCCTCCTGATCCCTCTCCTGGCCTTCCCTGGCCCCCTCCCCTGGCCTGGTTTCTTGAAGTTTCATGAGAGATTTCTCATCTGGATCAAATGCAACTCTCATCCGCGCGTGGCATAGCTAATAGAGGCAAGGGAAGCAACAAGGACGGCGGCCGGTCCCTGTGAGCTATGCTGCGTCCGCCGCCCCTTCTCCCGGACTGGGAGAGCCTGGACGGAGAGGGTCTCTGCCGATGAGAAGGTTCTCATGCTCTTCCAATGCAGCTACAAGACACGGTTGCTAAACTAGGCGAGAGGTCAGGTTGCTCGTAGCTGATGTTCTATCTTCGAGAGAAGCTCTACACACGAGAGGTGAAAGCGTGCGCGATGAGAGAAGAGAGCACGGTGCTGCCGCTGGGGCCGGAGACGCCGGTGGCAGCACCTATGGCGCTTATCATGGAAACTACGGGATCTACGGCAGTACCCAGGCCGGCTACCCCGCTAGGGCGGGTGCTCCCGGGGCCAGCTCTGCCGCTACTCCTTATTCCCCTTATTATGATCTGCCCTATGGGACGGGGTATGTCAGGCCGACAGGCTGGGAGACGGTGCCCATGCCCTCAGTGGACGGCGCCTGGCGGCAGCCACTCTCTGCCCAGAGGGCATCAGGAGCCGGAACCGAGCAGCGGCCTGTCGCCCGCTCGCCGCAGTCGGCGGGGTCGGGACGGCAGCCCAAACGGGCCAGCATGCCTAAGGAGCAGGCCCAGCGCCTGGCCCGGCGCTTGAAGCGCTGGGCCGTCGCCCTGGCCGTGGCGGGTTTTGGGACCTTCAGCGGGCTGGTGGCCTTCCATCAGGCCAGCGCGAGTGCCACCCAGAACAGCACTGGCTCGACGACATCGTCGTCGTCCAGCTCCCAGACCAGCACGCCGTCCAACAGCAGCGGCTCATCGTCGTCGACGCACTCCGGAGGGACCAGCGCGACGAACTCGGCTGGAAGCAGCTCATCGTCGTCCTCCAGCCCGGCAAACAGCAGCTCGTCCCAAGACAACAGCGGCTACTTCAATCAGCAAGGAGGGGATAACTTTGGCAGCCAGCCAGCTTTCGGACAGGGGCACAGTGGAAGTGGCGTCTCCTGAGTATGTGACTCCACCGGGAATGAGGCGCGGCAGCTTCCGGGCCATGGGGACGACGGTCAGCTACCTGCTGCCGGCTGAGGCCAGCGAGCGCGGCGGCGAGCTGATCAGGGATCTTTTTGAGCGTTGGGAGGAGACACTGAGCCGCTTTCGCCCTGAGAGCGAGCTGATGCGGCTGAACCGCCGGGCCGGTGAGTGGGTGGCGGTAAGCGAGTTGCTCTATGTCGTTTTGACGCACGCTCTGGAGGCGGCTGCCGCCAGCGAGGGCCTCTATGACCCAACGCTCTTGCGGCAGCTCGAGCAGCTTGGCTATGACCGCAGCTTTGAGCTACTAGAGCGGGCCGGGCAAGTGTCTATGACAGAAAGAGCAGCATCACTCGTGGGGGAGAGTCAGGTTCGACCATCTGGGGGTGCCTGGCGGCGAATTGAGCTTGATCCCGTCAAGCGGCAGGTGCGACTGCCGGCGGGAGTCCAGCTTGATTTTGGAGGCATTGCGAAAGGGATGGCTGTGGATACGGCCCTGGGGGCCTTGCGCCGGCGGGGAATAGTCCCGGCTCTGGTCAATGCCGGCGGCGACCTGGCGGTAGCTGGCGTGCCGCCCGCTGGCGAGCACTGGGCGATTGCCGTGCCGGGACGGCTGGGCGGCTGGACAGTGCCCCTGCGGCGCGGCGCGATGGCCACCTCGGGCATCGCCCGCCGACGCTGGTGGTGTGATGGCCGCCTGCGTCACCACCTGCTTGATCCGCGCACCGGCCTGCCCGCCGCTCATGGCCTGTGGTCGGTGACCGTCGTCGCTGATCGCTGCGAGCAGGCTGAGGTCGCGGCCAAGGTGGCCTTCATTCTCGGTCCCGAGGCGGGTCCGGCCTTTCTGCGTCGTCACGCTCTGGCCGGCCTCTTCGTTCACGAGGATGGAAGCTGGCAGAGCGTCGCCCCCTGGCCTGACCAACTGATGGCCGGCTGGCAGGAGAGAGAAGAGGGGAAGAGCGCCGGACTACCAGGCCAGGCCAACGAGAGATTCTAATCAGGCCGATGCCTGGCATTGCTTCCCTGTCGACTGGCTGATTGGTTGGCCGCAATGGCGCTCACACCTCCTCGCCAGCCTGGCCTGACCTGGCCATCGGCGGGAAGAGTATAGACCGAACCAATCCTCTTACGGGGTATGAAAAAAAAGGAAGACAAGCTCTATGGGAACGATCTGGCAGAGTGTGACCTGGAATGTGGCGCGAGCGGGCGGTCTGACAGCCTATCTGCTGTTGACCCTGGCGGTCTGTGCGGGCCTGGCCCTCTCGGGTCAGCTCCAGTCGCCGAGGCGCTGGCCGCGGCTGGTAAACAATGAGTTGCATAACTTTCTGACCTTGCTGGCTACCATCTTCGTTGGCATTCACATCGTGGCCGTTTGGGTTGACCCCTTTACGCATTTCGGCTGGAACGAGATTCTTATTCCTCTGGCCAGCCACTATCGGCCTCTATGGGTAGCCCTGGGCATCTGCGCCCTCTATCTGGGTCTGGCTATTGGTATCAGCACCTTGCTGCGTCCCCATATTGGCTACCGCTGGTGGCGCCGGCTCCACCTGTTGACTCTGCTCCTCTTTGGGCTGGCCACCTTACACGGGCTGGGCAGCGGCAGCGATACCCAAAGCTGGTGGGCGCTGGCTCTCTATGGTGGTAGCTTGTGGGCTGTGGGCTGGCTGCTCTGGCGGCGCCTGCAGGCCACACGGCGCAGCAGGCAGGAGCGGGCGCAGGCCCAGGCGCGCCTGCAGGCCCGCCAGGCCCAGCAGGTCCGGCGGTCCCCTGTCCCAACTGCGGCTGCTCCCCAGTTCCAGAGCCTGGCAGCGCCGGGGAAGCGAGGTGCTCTCAGACCCCCGGCTCAGAGCGGCAGCTATCCCACAGGCGGCTATCCCAAAGCTGGCGATACGGATGCCCTGCGGTCTGGGGCAGAGTTATGGCCGGTGTCGCCGCCCTCCCAACCCTGGCGCAGCTAGGGAGCCTGGTCATGAGTGAGCGCGTGGCCGCGCCCTCATCTCAGAGGCCAGGTTACCCTGCTGGCTCTCTCTCGGACCAGCGAAAGAAAGGTGTTGCGCGCCAGTCCTCTGGCCTGACCTGGCCGACTCACCTTGCTTCAGTGGGAGGCAGCGTTGACAGAACTGTTCCTCCTTGCTACACTCGCTGATAGTAGGAGGAAAATCGGAGCGAGATTGGTTCGATCCGAGCTGGCCCGCGCTGGCTCGGCTCGGCGGTGAGATAAGCGCCCCGGCGAGAAAGGCCAGGCGATGCAGCCCGATTCGGCGAGAGCAACCAGGAACGCGAGTGGCCTACGCCTGCTAGCCAACCTCATGCTGACCATCATACCAGTCAGCTGTGGCCTGATCGCACTTTCGGCCTATCTGAGTCCGCTCATCCCCAGATCGGCCCTCGAGGACGCCCAGCAGGTGGCTCTCTTCCTTCTCCTGGCGCTTGGCATTCAGCTTGTGGGGCTGAGCGCGTCCCTGGGGGCCTGCCTGGTGGCCATGCTCATCGCGCTAGCCTTCTATCTGGCGGCCCTGCAGACTGCCCTGATCGCTCAGAGCTGGCTCTTTTTTCTCTGCCCGCTGGCCTTTGTCGGACTGAGTCGCTGTGCCTCGCTGCCGGCGCAGCAGGCTGGAGCGGAGGAGCGCTTCAAGGCTCTCGCGCTGGTGGCCGTGCTCATCATGATTAGCTGTGCCGACCTGCTCGCGCGCTGGTGGCAGCCCCCGCTCGTTGCCCTGTTCCTGGCTGTCCCGGCCGTTCTCCTTGTCCGTTGTCTTCCGCGCCTGGAGGAAGCCAGGCGCCTGGTGATTACTCGCCTCATCCTCACGGCAACCCTTCTGCTGGTCTTGCTATCCCTTCTGGTGGGCCTGGGACAGCTCGTAGACTTGCCGCGTGGCCTGGTTGCTCTCTTCTGCTGCTATCTCGGTACCGTCGGAGGGCCGCCCGCCCTTGGTATCCGCGACCGTCTTGGCCTCTGGCTGACCCTTGTCCTGCTACTTCTCTGCTGCTCCTTCTTCCTTGCCAGTCCCGGCGTTCCTCTCGCCCTCAATTGGGCTTTAACGCTTGGCAGTCTCGGCTGCCTGCTGGCCGCCGTGCTGGTTCTCTGGCTACTCCCCTCGCGGCCCAGGCCGGCGCAGCCATAGCTGTGGCTGGAATTGGCGCTGTCTGAGCGCTGCCCAACGCGGCGCGGACAGGAACTTCCGTCCCAGTGGCGTCCTTCCAGCCGGGCCAAGCCTTGCTGATGGCGCGTATGCCGGCACCGGCCTCGTCAACCCTATGCTCTACAAGGAGCGGGAGAGGAGATGCTGGCGCTAGCCTGCTCGCCCTTTGAGGATCTGGGTGAGCTAGCGATAGCGGTGCCTGTGTTGTGGAGGCAGGCAGCAACAGTGGTGGCCAAAGTGGGGCCTGGCTGGCGATCTCGTAGACCGGGTTCTGGCAGGATCTGAGCAGTCTCGGGATTGCCAGCAAGCTGGCGACGGTGAGCGGCATTCTGGCGCCGGTCGCCCAGTCGGTGGATGATGGCCTTGCCTTCAGCGGCTACCCTTTCTGTAGCCATCGACTCCTCTATGTGCCCCATCACCAGCTCGCTAGAGCTGGCCAGGCCGCCGAAGTGCTCGTCGTAGGTGCCCGTGATGGAGGCTTTCACCTGAGCCCGGCTGGTCAGCAGGCCCATTCTCGACGAGGGCCTTTGAAGAGGCTCTGGCCCGGGCCTAAGATGGTCCGTTGGACCTGGCCTCCCTGACCTGAGCCTGGACCTGAGCGCTGGCTGGTTGGGCCACCCCCAACCAGCGCGCCACCAGCGGCACCGTCGTTCCCTGCAAGAGCACCGAGGCCAGGACCACGAAGAAGACCAGGTCGAAGAGCAGCTCCGCACGCGGCAGCCCGGCCAGCAGCGGGAAAGTGGCCAGCACAATAGGGACCGCACCGCGCAGTCCCACCCAGGCCACAAAGCATTTCTCACGCAAGGGCATGCGTCGCAATGGCAGCAGGGCCAGGAGCACCGCCACTGGCCGGGCCACAAAGACGCTGACCAGCGTGATCAGCAGTCCAGCCAGGGCCACCGTAGGTAAACGCGAGGGAAAGACCAGCAGGCCCAGAATCAGAAACATCGCGATCTGCATCAACCAGGCCAGGCTATCATGAAAGCGTCCGATGCGCTCGATACCCTCCACCTGGCTATTGCCGAGCAGCAGCCCGACCAGATAAACTGCCAGGAAGCCGCTGCCACCCAACAGGGCCGTAGCCGCGTAGGTAAAGAGGGCCAGGCCGATCGTCAAAACCCGGTAGAGGCCCTCCACATCCAGGTGCAGCCGAGCGATCAACCAGGTGGCCAGCCATCCAATCAGCAGCCCGAGGAGCAGACCAAGCCCCATCTGCTGCACGAAGAGCAGAAGCACACTGGCGAGCGACGTCTGAGGCTCACTCAACAAGCGGATCAGGCCGAGGGTCAGGAAGACTGCCATCGGATCGTTGGTGCCCGATTCCAGCTCTAACAAAGGGAGAAGCTGGCCGCTTAGGCGCAGATTGCGAGCTGCCAGCACGCTGAAAACCGCTGCGGCATCGGTGGCCGAGATCAGGGAGCCGAGCAAGAGACCCTCCAGCGGCGAGGCGTGCAGGAGCCAAACCGCTGCCAGAGCTACGGCTACGGCGCTCAGCAGCACACCCAGCGTCGAAAGCAAGAGGGCACCGCCGAGCGCTGGGCGCACCACCGTCCAGCGCGTTTCCAATCCTCCGGCAAACAGGATGAGCACCAGAGCAACAATACCGACTTCCTGAGCGAGCTGGGCATCGTCAAAATAGATACCGCCCGGACCATCCGAGCCGGCCAGCATGCCCAGGCCCAGGAAAAGGAGCAGGGCAGGAATGCCTAGCCGGCCCGCGATCTTCCAGGCCAGCACGCTTAACAATATCAGTAGGGAGGCGACCAATAGCTCGCTCTCAAAGTGCATCAGCTTCTCCCTGGTAGTCTCGTTAGGTGGCAACTGCCGGCCCAGGTACGAGCCGGATAGGGCGCCCACGCCAGCCGGAGCATCTTCCTCGTAGCGCTCTTCTCTTCTACGATAGCATCTAGCTCAAGCGAGAAGCAATGTCCCCGGCTGACTGCTCGCCCGGGCCAGTCAGGCTCTACTGGGGGCGCTGACCGTAGATGACGTAGAAATTGCAATAGCTGCGATACTGCTCGCACTCGTAGAGCCAGGCCGTAGCGAGCTGCTGGTACTCCTCCGCGCTGACGCCGGTAGCAGCGGAGACCAGCGGGGCGATGGTCTGGTTGCCGGCGGCGAAATCCGTACGGGCCATGTTGCCCAGGCGCCCACCCCAGTCTCCGATGGGAATCGAAACCACTTGCGCCGTCACGTGGAGCAGGCCGGCCTCGCGCAGCATCGATTCCAGGCGCAGGGCCATCTTCAGATCGATCCCGCGGCTCTGGCAGGCGGCTACGATGAGCTGCAGCATGCGGGCCGTGGCCGGGCCACTGCGCTGGAAGAGCGGATCAACCTCGACCAGCTCCAACCAACCACCCGGCCGAGTCACACGCACAAGGTCCTGAATCACGAGCGGCCAGCGCTCCGCGGGCAGGGCGAAAACAAGCAAGCGCTGGTGGACGAAGTCGAAGCTGCCGGCACCGAAAGGTAGGCCATCGAGGAGATTGCCCTGGCGAAAGGTGCAGTTGGGTGGGAACGAAGGTGTGGCGGGCGGCAGGTTGAGATCGAAGCCGACCAGGTGGGCGTCGGGAAAAAGTTGGGCCATCTCGGCCAGCCAGCGCCCGGTACCGCAGCCGACGTCAAGAATGCGCTTCGGTGCCAGGATGGGGGCCAGATAGTTGCTGCGCAGGGCGTAACGCAGCATGTAGTGCTGGAAATCCAGACGATTGACCTCGCGGTCATCTTTGGGCAGCATGTATGGCACGGGTACATTGTCATCGGTGAGGCTGGTGGGCCTGTTGGCGTAGTCGAAGGTGTTGGCGGTAGATTGACGGGATGGCGTAGATTTGCGGCGAAACCACCTCAGCATGTCTTCCCTCTGCTTCTTCGTTGATGCGTAGGGGCGCTCAGCTCAGACGAGCAAGCAATGATGATGGCTGTCTCAGATGAGTCATTCGCGCATCACTCTCCTACGGGTAGAATTATATGGACATATAAGCCAGCTGTCAAAACGGGCTGGCCAGGGAAGGCGCGCAGGAAGAAAGAGGCCAGGCAAGCTGTTCTCAGCAACCGGCTGGCCTGTCAGCCTGCCCTGGAAAAAAGACCTAGAGAAACATGCGGATCCTGCTTTGCGGACAGGTCCGGCCCGGCTCGGCGCTGCTCGCGAACTGGGGATGGGCCAGCAGCGAGAGTCGCAGGCACTGGGGCAGATCCTGCTGGCTCTCTGACAGACCTGAGAGGGAGGTCAGCCCGCGGGCAAGTCGCGGTAGTTGCCCGCCGCCTTTGAATTGACAGGAGAGGCGCGCGCTTGCTACACTGCGCCTGGCAGAAGGTAGGTCTTCTGTGAGGGAACAGAGGAACGGTATAGTCCAACGTTCGCGGCGGAGCAGATGCTGGCGCTCTGCGGCAAGGAGCCGGTTCGCTCTGCCTTGCCCCTGGTTGAGAAAGGTTCGCCACCCATGCTCGGCAGACCGCAAGGGCCGCGCCGGCTAGCTCCTGCTGGCGACAACCACGCGGCCTTCGTGGCCTTCATGGTCACGCTCTTCCTGACAGTGACGATCGTTGTGGTCTTCAGCACTCTCATGCCCGCGGCCTCCTACCGCCAGAGCTGCGGACTGGTCATCTTTCTGCTCGTGCCGCTTATTGTCAGCCTGAATCTGGAACAGCCCGGGCGCACGATCGTGCCCGAAGGCTACCTGGTTTTCATGTTCATCTGCCTGGGCTTCAGTGGAGTAGCGCTGCTCGTTATCCTGGCTGAGCGTGTTATTCTCCTCCTTGTGGCACCATGGATAGTAGTACTTCTTTCACTAGTTTTTGCCCGCGGAGGAGGGTGGCGCTTCTGGCGGCGCCTGCTCCTGGGTATCGGAATCGTACTCTTCTTGATGCTCCTTGGGCTGGCAGATCTACGGGGTCTCTGGTGGCAGCCGCTGCTGCTTTCGCTGGTCAGCAGCCTGCCGGTACTGGTGGCTGTGGGCTGGGGCTACCGCAGGAACCCGCGCGAGGGGCTGGCCATCTCCTGCCTGCTGTCTGGTCTGGTGGGAGTGCTCTCCTGCGGTCTGGGAGCGATCGGGCTGGCTCAGAGCCATCAGCTCGAGCGTGGCCTGATGACGACCTTCGTAGGTATCCTGGCCACGTCGCTGGCCGGCCTGGTGGAAACTCTCAGGGCGCGGATGCTCGTCTGGGTCTGCGTTCTTCTCTTCCTATTGGGCATTTCCTATCCTTTTGTGGCCCATACGCCTCTCAACGATTGGCTAGCGCTGGGCAGTGGCCTGCTCCTCGTGGCGGCCTTGCTGGGAATCTGGCGGCTGGAGATCTCGCGACCGTCCTTCCCTGGGGATCTTCAGGTCGCCATGGATCCCAATTATGAGGATCTGTACTTCCCCTGCGAAGAGGAGGAAGGGGTCGACGAGCCAGAGAACGGCTGAGCTGCGAGCACTAGCCCACAACGCAGGAGGCAGACGCTGAGGAAGACCGACCCGGACGCCCTATCGCACCAGGCACAGTCCCTCGATGGAATTTTTGTATGATCATATAATACTATACTTATCTAACAGTTAAAAGATGTGGCGGCGATAGATTCTATCTCTGCTTACTGATAGATAGTCCTCGGGAAAAGACCTGAGAGAAAAATACAGTGAAAGCCTCATGACTGGGAAAAAGGTCTCCTGTATAGTCAAGGTGGTAGTAGCCAGCGCTCCTGCGATCTGTCTGTCTGGCGGCTCTCGCCGTTGGTGGAGAAGATGGATAACGGGAGATGCTGGGTTTGGTCGAGGAGGAAATGAGCGAGATAGAGAGAAAAGAGATGACCACGGTTGTGCTGCATATCCCAAGTCTGCGCTGCGGGGGCTGCCTCAAGCGTGTCATGGCGGCCCTCGAGGCATTACCGGGCCTCGAGATTATCGCCGCGGCCTTGCCGACCAGGACCCTGACCCTGCGCTACGCCAGCGGGCAGCTTGAACCGGAGCGCATTGCCGAGGCGGTGCGGGCCTGCGGTCATATGCCGGGCGAGCTGAGGGAGACCCTGCCCCCGGGGGCCGGAGAGTGCCCTGCTGAGCGGGGGCAGTAGTCGCTGGGGAGGGCCGTCGACAACCGACGGCCCCATCGATCATCTCTGTTCCCCAGGTGGTTGGCAAGGGGTTGGCTGAGTGAGTTCAACGCAGCGGAGATTGCCAGAGGAAAGAGCCGCGCCGGGCCAGAGGGCCGCTGTAGGTCCAGGCCGGTGGCGGGTAGGCGAGTCCAGCCTCGGCGGTCCGCAGCAGGCGAGCCCTGGCTGGCAAGAATTCCACGCGCAGCACTGGGCTTGACCCCTGTTCTTCATAGGCCAGAGGGACGGCGTAGACGGCGCGCCTTCCTGGCCTGGGCGCCTGCCCTTGCACCTCAGCGGGGAGCGCCTCCAGATGCTCCTCGATGCCCTCTAGCAGCTTGAGGACGGTAGTCGGGTTGGCAGAGGCAGCGGTCAAGATGATCTCCTGCCAGGAGGTGGGATCAGCCTCCCGCTGGGGGAGTGCCAGGCAGAGCAGGAGCAACTCGTGTCCATAAAGAGAGATCCGCTCGTAGTGGCCCTCGAGCAGGTGGTAAAGGCTCAGACGCCAGCCCGGCCAGCGGCTGGCCCCCGGGCACTCGCAGGGGTTGCAGTCGCAGGGATCACAGGGACAGCTACAGTCGCGGGCGCCGGCCAGGCTTCCCTTGACCAGATAAGAGACAGATGGACGAATCTGCACGGTCTGCTGCATATGGCTCTCACACTCCTCTCCTGGAAGAAAAAGGCGACAGACAACTCGAGCGCTCCCGTAGCTGGTGAAAGCCTCAGTCTCTCAACAAGAAGAGATAGAGACGGCTGGCGAGAGCAGGCCAAGCCTCTCTCTCATCACCAGCGGCGCCAGGTAACAGGCGAACGAAGCGGGAAGCAGATGCTCTGGCGGCCAGGAGCCGGCCTGCGCCCGGCGCGGACCGATCACCTGCCTCTCTCACCCCCTTGAGCATCACTAGAGCAACCAGGCAATAATAAGTCTCTCTATAGAGAGTATACGCTATAGATGCGTAAAAAATCTACCCGTATCTTTCCTGACATAGTGCTCACAGGAGCGCTGGAGAAGAGAGAGCAAAGATCCCCTCAGTGGCGGCCTGGACTCACCTTCCTTGCCTTCTTTGCCCCTGTGCTGCTCAATTGGAAGTGAAGTCGATAACACTTGACAGGTAATGGTGTTCCTGTTACACTCCCAGGCGGCGGATGCCTGTTAAGGAGCTTGATCAGCTCCAAAAGGCTGGGATGCAACTCTGGGTCCACTGTGTCTTGACACGACGAGAAGCCGGCCGACGAGCCTGAGCTACACTGAGCAGCAGGTGGGGGGAGAGGGCTTCGACCATTCTATGGCCCGGCACCGTGATCCGGTGGCGGGATGGTTGGTAACGGCGAGCCTGGGGCAGGGGAATGCGCGAGGGCAGTCGAGTGCTGCCCTCGCGCAAGGTCACCACGGGCTTGGAGATGCCGATCAGACCGGAGCTGGCCATTCGGCTCCAGTCCCGCTGTGATCTCTTGCTCAAGATGCCTCCTGTTTTCCGGGGAAGACGCCCTCTGGCCGGACCTCGCTGATGAGCGGTTGAGGCTCTCGCTCGACCTCTTGAGCAGGCGGCGACTGCGCAACAAGCGGAGAAAAAGGGGAGCGCCGATGACCAGGAGCCAGGATTCCGGGGCGGCGAGGTCGGCGCAAGAGCCATCGAACTGGCAGAGCTGGCTAGAGAGAGGGAAACATTTTCTGAGCCAATGCCGCTATCGAGAGGCTCTACAAGCGGCAGAACAGGCGCTGAAACTTCAGGGCGAGGCCGGGACAGCCTGGAGTCCCTGGCATCTCAAAGGGGTTGCGTTGCGCGAACTGGGACACCGCGAAGAGGCCCTGGCAGCCCTTCATGAGGGGCTGCGCCTGGCTTCAAGGGTCCCAGCCAGCCTGGACGGGCTGTCTCGGCTTTTCTACCAGATTGGCCTTACGCTCGACGAGCTTGGCAGGCATGAGGAGGCCTTGACCGCCTACAGCCAGGCCCTGGCCTGGCGGGAGGAGGTATTGCGCCTGCATCCCAGGGATGCGGACAGTTGGTTGGGCAAAGCTTACCTCTTGAGCGAGTTGGAGCGAACGGCTGAGGCGCTGGCGGCCTTCGAGGCGGCGCTACAGCTTGACCCCACTCACTTTGGCGCCTGCTGCGGAAAAGTGGCCTCTTTATTGGGACTGCAAAGATACAGCGAAGCTTTAGAGGCTTGCAATCAGGGATTGAAGCTCAATAGCAACAATGCCTGGTTGTGGCAATGTCGAGGCGACGCTCTCGAGGCCTTAGAACGCCACCAGGAGGCCCTAGAGGCTTACGAGCAGGCTTTGCGCCTCGACCCTGCCGATCCCTGGAGCTGGAGCGGCAAAGGTACAGCCCTCAAGTCGTTGGAGCGCTATGAGGAGGCGCTGACGGCCCTTGAAGAGGCTATCAGGCTGCGATCAGAAGCCTTCTTTCTGCTTCAGAAGGCCAATGCCCTGCTCTCCCTCGACAGAGCAGAAGAGGCGTCGCGGGCAGTCGAGCAAGGGCTGCTCCTCGATGAGAGGATGGCCGATCTGCACCTGGCTCAGGGCTGGGCATTCGAGACGCTGGAGCGCTATGAGGAGGCGCTGGCGGCCTTCGAGGAGGCCCTGCGCCTGGATTCCGCCAATGCCTGGGCTTGGAACAGTAAAAGGGAAATATACGAGAGACAAGAGCGCTATGAGGAAGCGCTGGCTGCTTGCAGTGAGGCCCTGCGGCTGGAACCAGAGGCGGCTTCCCTGTGGGAAGCAAAGGCGCGGATACTGGTGCAGCTAAGACGCTCGGAGGAGGCCCTGTTGGCGGTCGAAGAGGGACTACGGCGCGATGAGGAAAGCGCCGAATTGTGGTTTGAGCGTGGGCGGGCTTTGCAAGATTTAAGGCGCTACCGGGAAGCGCTGGCGGCCTATGAGGAAACCTTGCGCCTGGAACCTGACTTTGCCCTGGCCTGGGCTGGCAAAGGCTATGTCCTCCAGCAACTGGGCCGCTATAGGGAGGCCCTGGCAGCTTATGAGGAGGCTTTGCGCCTCAATCCACGCCTTCACCGGGCGGCGTCCAGCAAAGCCGAGGTCCTCGTGTGCCTGGGGCGCTATCGTGCGGCTCTGGACGCCTGTGACTACGCCTGCCAGCTCCAGCCCGAGAGCGCCAGAACGGCTTTGCAAAAGAGCTGGGTGCAGGCGCAATTGGGCTGCTATGGCCAGTCCCTGGAGACCCTGCTGCAGGCGCTGTATCTTCATAGAAAAGCGCATGCCTCTCTCTCACTGCTCCTCTCCCGTGAGACAGAGCAGCAGCCGACTCTGCGCCGGCGAACCGAAAAGGCCCTGGCGGCCTGTCAGAAAAAGCTGAGGCGCCGCCCTGATGACCGCGACCTCCTCTATCAGCAGGCCCTGCTCTTCAGTGGTCTAGGCCGAGGAGAGGAGGCTCTTGCCGTCTACGAGCGCCTGGCTCTGATGAGGCCCGGCGACCCCGTACCTCGCTGTTGTCAGGTCCTCCTGCTTGCCCTTCTAGGTCGCCTCGACGAAGCAAGCGAGCGCTGTGAAGAGCTGCAAACCTTGCGGCAGCAGCCAGCCTCTTCGGACAGGCACCTGCGCGCGCTCTTCCTGCCTGTTTTCTCGCGTCTGTTGACACTGATTGGCTAGCTGGCGCTTTCCCGCTTGAAGAGCGTCAACTCCTCACTCAGGGAGAGCAAGCGAGCAGACACCGTCCACCACATATGGAGGGAACCAGAGACAAGCATCCGACGATCGCAGTGAACGGCCGCTGCTTGTGGGTAGAGCCTGAGCGTAGCCGGAGCTATCTGGTCCTGTGCCCAGGGAGCGTCGAGCTGGCCAGCTTTGAGCGGGATCGGCAGAGGCCGGCGCAGATCCTGGCGACCGGCGGAAGCGAGAGCTGGCTCTTTGTGGGCGAGCGGCTCTTTGAACCTGCAGTCAAGATCTATCCTGGCTCTACCGATGGCAGGACTGCGACGGTTCGGCCGCTGTCCTGGCTCGATAGTGCGAGCCGCTGGCCGGAGCTATGCCTGCTGCTGGCCACTGGCCGCTGCTGCTCCTGGTTCTGGCGACGCGAGGTCCCACTCGCCAGCAGCTATACCTGTCAATTGGCCCCTCGCCCCAGCGGGAGGCAGAATCGGCCCTCTTGGGCCTATCGATGGCGGCCTGGCAGCGTCCTACTGCCCATCTGAAGCACTGCCAGCTTCAGCTCTTTCCCGCCGCCGGTGGTGGTCTGCCCAGGCTGCTGCTGATAACTCTCAGCTCCTCCATCCTCCTGCTCGGACAGGAGCAGAGTGGTCCACCTCCCCAGCGGCGCAGCGCAGCCTTCTGGCCGAAGAGGTGGCTGGCGGCATACTCGAAACGCTGGCCTCCTTCCTCGGGGAGCTGCCGGCCAATTGGGACTGAAGCCGCCTCTCAGCGCCGGCCCACGTCGGAGAGTACCAGTCTCTCTCCTGGAGAACGGACCTTCCTAGAAGATGGAAGACCTCATCGCTGGCCCTCTCTTGCCGGCTCATCAGGTGAACGAGTGAAAAGAAGGCAGCAATCTGGCTTTATTCGACGGGATAGTGCTCTTGCTGCCTCTGCTCCTGGGAGCCATCGTGATCGTGCTGTAGCCGGCTTTGATTCTCTGGACACCTTGGAACAAATGGCGAGATACACTGCGACATGCGCGTGGGCGGCTCAAGCGCATGCTGACCGTTGGCCTCCTGGTAGCGCGCCGTCGTCATCGGTACTCCTTTCTGCTGGCCACCAGTGGCGCCATCCTGGTGGCACTGCTCATTATAGCCTGGGCTGGCCGGCTCCTGTGCTCCGGCTGCTGCCCTTGCTGATCCCAGGTTGAGCGAAAAGCTCTGTCTGTGAGAAGGCTATATTCACTACCGTCTCTGGCGCCTATCTATGCGACCTCTGGCTCTTCGAGCGGGAGCATACTGCGCAGGTGCAGCCGCGCCGGCAGCATATTCGGGAGCCTGGTCGTCTGCGTCGCCCTGCTGATCCCGAGCAGCCGGAAGAGCTATCTCAACCTCATCCCTGATCAGCAGTCGGCTTGCTGAGGAATGAAGCTGAGACAGCAGCGAAAGTGGCAGGAGGTGTAGCCAGGAGGGCTGCCTCACCTGAGCCGGCCCTGGCTGGCCACCTCTCCCTAGCTCTGGCCGGCCCAACTAGGACAAGGCTGGTACCAGAGACGCAGATCACACGGGTCCTGCTCACAGAGAGGCGCCTCCTGTGTAGTCGCCTTCCAGGCCAGGGCCAGCTCCCGCAACACGGGTGGTTTGTTGAGATCCACCTCAGACGCGCTCACGCCGATAATGATGACGCGCAGGCAGGTACGGCCCCGCTCCGTCAGCAGCGACTCAGTCCGAGCCTGACGACAGATGGTCGTCGAGAGCATCAGTACTTCCTGGCAGGAAGGCTGCTGGCAATATTGGACCAGGCGCTGGCCGAGGAGGCGCAGCACCCGATCGTTCGAGCGCTGCGTCGCCTCAAGTGGTGCGATCAAAGCCCTTGCCCATAGGTCCTGTGGCAGGCCGTCGAGCACCTCTTTTAGCCGCCGCTCCTTCGCCTGATAGATACACCACAGTACCAGGACCGGCTCTTGTCCCGTTACCAGGAGGCGTGGCTCGAGCAGAGAGCCGCGGCGGTCCTCCAGGAAATCGCGCAAGGCCAGCAGCGTCTGACGCAGCGGCGAACCTGGCCGCTGCGCCTGGACTTCTTTGCGAGCCAGAACCTCGTCAAGCTCCGCCAGGGCCTCGCGGATCGTCTCCTGCAAAAAAGGCATCTCGACCTTCTCCAGGGCCTCCAGCAGGTAGGCACGCGCCAGGCGCCTGCCCGAGGCAGCCAGGGCCTGTGCCGCTGCCGCGCAGACCTCCTCATCGCTGTCGCTCAGGAGGGCCTGCCGCAACGCCTCCAAAGGAGTGGCCCAACCTAAGCGACCCAAAGCCCAGGCAGCCGCCTCGCGCACCAGCCAGCAGTCGTCGGCCTGCAGCAGCGCAATCAAGGTCGTTCGCACGTGTACCAGCCAGGTGCGGCGGAGCTGCTCATCGGCCAGCAAGGCGGGGATCAGGCGCCCAAGCGACCAGACGATGGCCTCACGCACCCCCTCATGAGCTTCCTGCCCCAGTGTGCTGAGCAGCAGCTCGATCATTGGCTCGCGGCTCAGGCCGAGCAGGCGCACCGCCTCAGCGCGCACATTCCAGGAAGAGTGTGCCAGGGCCAACAGGAGCGGGCCGCTTGGCAAGAGCAACTGTCGCTCCAAGGCGGTCTTCAGCTCGCTTACTAAAGCCTCGCCATCAGCAGGTAGGGGGCATAGCCGGCGTTGGGTGACCTCCCGCTCCTGCCTGCTCGTCTTCTGAGCCTCCTCTGGGGCTTTCCCTGTCGCCGCATCGCTGGGGTCGTGAGCGGTATCGTCCTCTGACATCTGGGCCTGATCGTCCCCGCTGGCGGCTACCGGCCAAAGTGAGCACGTCGCCGGCTGACGTGCCAGGAAAGTGGAGCCTCGAATGCTGTCAGAAGGGTCAAGGAGCAGCTCGCTAGCGCGCAACGGCCCTCTGCGAGGTTCAGCGCTGTTCTGATACATGAAGCGAATCCTCCCCTACTGTCTTTCTCAAAGGTACTCATCTCTCCCCATGCTCGTCCTCGGGCGCCGCTGCTGGCGCCACCTGGCGGTGTGGCCCGTCGAGACGAGAGATCGTGAGCGCTTTGCTGATACGAGCGGTAGTATTGCATATATAGCGCAACAACCCATAGCGGTCTCAGTCCGTATTGTGAACCAGGCGACGCAAACGCATGATTCCCCTCCGGATATCGTCGTTGACCGTCCTCCGGGGACGGCCCGTCTGGACAGAGATCTCGCGAGCTGACTGGCCCGCGAAGTGCAGCATTACCGCCGTCTGCTGATAGGGGGGCAACGCCTGAAGGCCGCGCATCAGCAGACGCGCCTGATCACGCCGCTCCACGACTGCCTCCGGCTGCTGGTCGGTATCATCGGCCAGATCGTCCACTTCCGAGCGCCATTCACCATCGGCTGTCGAGTAATAGTGGATCTGACCCGTTTGCCGGTGCTTCTGCTCCTCAGCACGATACTGGGTGCAGACACGCCGCGCAATCTTAAAGAACCAGGCGCGAGGGTGGCGAACGGGCAGGGCCCGCTGACGCAAGCTCTGGTAGGCGCGCGCGTAGGTCTCGTCCACACAGTCATCTACTGCTGAGGAGTCGTGTAGCTGCCGCTGGAAAAAGCGCTCCAGGGCGGGGCGCAGGCTGACTAGCTCTGCTTCAATTTCTGGAGAAAGATCATCTTGCTCCATTGAATGGCGAACTCCTCATCTACTACTTTGCAAGCCTCAAAAGTGGGAAAAAATGAACAAAGTGGAAGTACGCCCCCTATAACCACATCGGGACGGGTCTCCCCACCACGCGCTTCGCCATGTCTTCCTGTCATGGCAACCCTGCTGACCGATCGGGATCCTTCGCCGGACCTGGGAAGCCAGCAGACAAAGCTAGTCAGCAGTGCCCAAAGGCCGGTCCTCTGGCCTTCTGTGACCTGCTGAGTGGCCTGTATAGGAGCGTCTTCGTTCATCGAAGTGTGCATAATCGCTCCTTACATCAAAAGTAGAGGTTTCCACCCAAGGCCCTTACCACCCCTGAGCGCGCGATTCAGACATCGGTCGAGATGCCTGCTTCGCCTCTACTATCCCTTGTGGCTCGCCTGTCCCGATCTGGCGGAGGAGGTCAGCCCAGTAGCCCATCTGGGTGGGGGCGAACAGGAAGCCGAGAAGTGGCGGGGACAGGAGGGAGGACAGCGGAGAGAGAAGGAAGAGGCCGGGGCGCTGGTCGCTTTTGCTCTCGAGGGGGAGAGAAGGAGGGCGAGGGCAAAGCCAGACCTTCAGCCCGCCCAGTGCCGGCGATCGCCCCTGCGCCAGCGGCGGCGGGCATCCTCCAGGGCTGTGGCCAGGCGCTCATCGAAGCGCAGCGAGGCATTGAGCAGATAGATCCGTTCGGCGGTGCAGTAGAAGCCGCCTGCGCCCTGTAATGGGGCGGCCCCCGCCCGCTGGAGGACGCGCGCGCACTGTGCCACGCGCTCTGCCGGGAGGGGACCTTCGATGTCGATGAGAAAGATGGCGGCAAAGGGGCGAAGCAGGTCCACCTGCGAGATGAAGCGCATAAAGTGGGCCTCCTCGATTGTCCTGGTGCGCGACTTGCACTCGATCAGCAGCGGACCCTCAGCGAGAAAGGCCAGAACGTCTATGTCTCCCGGTATAGCGGGGCTAGAGAGACGTATCCCATGACGCACAGGAACCAGGCGATCGTAGTGGTCGACGCCGTAGAGGCGCAGCCACTCGGCGATCAGCCACTCCAGCGTGTGGCCCAGGTCTTGCAGGTGCGCCAGGCCAGGACCGGGCCGGAGAAGCATCTCTTGCCGCAGGAGCAGTTGCTGGTCGAAGAGAAACTGCAGAAATGAAGCGTTGGGCAGCATGCCCCGGGCTTCCGAGACCAACAAGTCTGCGGGGCAAGGGAGGCGCTCGATCAAGCGGCGCAGTGCCTGGCGGCAGCTTGTGCTCAGTAAAAAATTGTAGAGCTGGCGCTCCCGGTAATGGCTGCCGTTGGGGCAGCGTAACCACGGCTGCCGCAGCACCTGGGGATCACTGTAGGGTGAGCGCGCACTGCGTAACTGCCAGCCCAGGTTGGCCAGGGCCTGCTCAAAGCCATCCCCGAGGATCACCTGTTGGCGATCCTCGTAAGGCACGGCCAGACCTTCCTGCTCCATACCGCTCACCCTCCGCGAAACTTGAACGGGAATCATATTCTGATAATCAGACGCGCTGAAGAAGGGCGGCAGGTACTGAGCGATGGGGGCCCGACTCAAGCCCAGCTCTGCGAGAGGAAGCTAACGGCCGGCGAGCGCTGTGGCTTCGCTATCCTTGACCAGTCAGAGCGAAGGAAGGCCGGAAGATGGGCTTCCCCCGGTTCCCGAAGAAGGGGCGAGATGACCCATTCCGGCTGACAGGTTCGATCTGGGTGTTGGACCGGGCCGTGCAGTTGCCGCAGCCTGGCGCCATTCGGATGAAGGAAGAGCCTAAGACCCATGGCCGCATCCTGTCCGCCACGGTGAGCCGGGAAACGGACGGTGGCGCGTGAGCCTGACGGTGGAAGTGGAACTGCCAGACCGGAGCCGGCGCAAGGCCCGGCGGTGGGGATTGATGTGGGCCTGGGGCACTTCGCCACCCTGGTGCAGGACCATGGGATGGTGGCCAGGATTCCGACGCCGAAGTCCCTGTTGCGGTCCCTGCGGCTGTTGTGGCGGCGGCAGAGCGAGTGGTGCAGCGAGCAGCAAAAAGGGTCGAAGAGCCGGAAGAAGTCAGCCCTGCGGCTGACACGGCTGCGCCGGCTCACCACGCGCCTGTCGAAAACCAGGGCGGTGATCGTGGTGGAAGACCTGAACGTGAGCGAGCTGCTGAAGAACCCAAAGCTGGCGCGGCACAGCGCGGACATGGGCTGGGGCGAGCTCCGACGGCGGCTGGCGTACAAGTGCCCGTGGTGTGGCAGCCGGCTGATGGAAGCGAACCGCTATTTTCCGAGCAGCAAGACGTACTCTTGCTGCGGGCAGGCGCTGGAATCGCTGCCCTGGACGTGCGGGAGTAGGAGCGCCCCGGGTGTGGTGTGCACCATGACCGGAACGTAAATGGAGCCAAAAACCTGCCTGCGCTTGCCCTGACCGAGTAAGGGGCCGGCCAGCTACCGCCAATTCGGCGGGAAGTGACGTCCGCGGACATCGGAGGTGGCAGGCCGAAGGCCGGCGCCGCTGGATAAGGCAGGAGGCAATCGGGTCGTGTGTCGTGAGATATCTGTCCATGAGTTCCAGGGCGGTTCACAACCATACTCGAATAGCAGGTTGAGAGATTCGGCTCGTTGAAGGCCCCGATCTGCCTGAGCAGGATGCTGTTGCTGAGGTAGTCGCGCTGGTACTGCAGCAGATAATGAGCGTAAGCCAGGCGCCAATCGCCGCTGCGACAACTGGTGCCTGGTTGAGCCGCAAAGCGCCCCACCGTTGGCCTCGTCGCCGTTGATTTTCATGAAGCCCGGGGCGCTCCAGACCTCGCCGTAAAACTGGATGACGCCGTGGCTCCGGGCCTGCCTGGAAAGCCAGACCTGGTTCGGCTATCGTGGTCCCAGACGTAAGTTGGGATGGCGTTGGAACTGCCGGAGCTGTTCGGCTCAATGGTCTGTGCCCGATCGGAGGGCAGCAGGTTGCGCGAGATCGAGAAGCCAGCGCCGCTGCTCTAACTGAAGAGCAGGTCGAGAATCTGGCGCTGGAGACTGCTCGGCAACTGCTCCGGCTCCTGGGCCGACCCAAAGGCGCCCGAGAGGCCAAAGCC
>NZ_JBHOQV010000071.1:0-30937 GCF_042408735.1 Thermogemmatispora sp. | reverse complement strand
TGGTGACGCGCCTGTTGATTGAGCTGTGTCTAGCCCCGCCGCGCCGGGCAAGTGAGCAGTCAGAGCCACCAAGTGAGCAGTCAGAGCCACCAAGACCCCCAGCAGTTCCAGCGTCTGCTCCTGACAGGCAGACGCTGGCTGTGAGCAGACGAAGAACCACCCAACAAGCAAACAGACCAAGGAGAGAGAGGAGATCCAAATGAGCATACGTTCAAAAGCAAGAGGAGGTATGTTCCTGTTGCTAGATTATAGCGCATGCAGAAAGTACATTGCAAATAGAACAGTCTAGTGCCTATCTCAGGAGGGATGATCTCCGGTGCGCAGTGGCTAGCTAGGAAGCAGCCTCGACCCACAGCAAGGACTGGGAAAGCAGAGAGAGGACGACCTCTCCTACTCATTGCCAGGTGGGGTCTGTGTCTATTTTAGCATGGCCCGGCCATCATCCAGATCCATCGCCCCGAATTCGTTAATGCCGTGCAGGCCGGTCTGCTGGACTTCCAGCTTCACTATCGCCAGGTACCTCTCAGCGATGTGTTCCTGGAATGTCTGATCAGCAGCACCCTAGCCCGCTCTTGCTACAGCCCCGCCTTCGAGGCGGGATGGCTCGTCGGGTGGTTGCTGGGCCTGTTCACCGACCAGTCCCGAGCGCCGCAGGAGGACCGCCGTGTTTCCCACTGAGTCGGACCCGCGTGCCTGGGAGCCAGTGGCCCAGGCACTGCCACGCCGAGCCAGCCGGAGCCAGACCGCCCCAGTAGCAGACCAGCCGGGTCGGCCCTGTCTTGTGCGTCCGGTCCGCGCCGCTGGACAGGCTGGTTCCTCTGCGGCATGCTGCTGGCTGCCCTCTGGCTCTGCTGGCTCGGTCCGGCCCTCCCCTCCATTCCTGGCACCTGCCCGGTGATCCCCACCCGGCACTCATCGTCCAGGTTGCCAGGGTGCCCTTCCCTCTGGTCTGTCGGAGCAGCCCGCAGGGTCTCCGACCCGATCTAGCGGCCCCAGTCAGCGCCCGGGTGTCCCTCATCCTGGCCCTCCGGCGCCTGTCGCAGGACGGGGAAGGAGGTGGAGCATGATTCATCTCCCTTGCTAGCAGTGGCTGCTGTGCACCGGCCCCGGAGGGCTGAATGAAGGCAGCGGCGTTGGTGAAGGCCGGCAATCGGCCCTGAGCAAGGCCGCTTTGTGGCCGCGCTGGTACTGGACGAGGTTCCCGACCCGCTGGTGGTGGACCTGCTGCGCCGGGTGGGGCTGCCCCCGCTTCCCGAATGGGCCTCAGCCAGCCCCGCCGAGACGCGCGCGTTCTTCGGAGCTGAGGAGCCGCCCGATCCTGGCATGTCGGCTCCCTGAGGGATCGGTCCCCAGGCCAGCCCACAGGCTTGGGAGGTGCCGGCCAGGGCGGCGCCGGCGCCTCCTCCATGATTCTCCTGATTCCTGGTAGTTGAATATATTCATCAGGAAAGGAAAAAGCCGGAAAAAACTTTCCCTGTTTGCGGCCATCGACGATGATGGAGTGGGATCTGACCGGCTGGCTCCCTGGCACCCCTGCCCGCGTCGCGCCGGACAAGCCAGGGAGGCCGAGCGCAGACCAGTGACCGGCAGATAGCACCCATAACACGAGAGCCTGAGAGGAGAGACCAGATGAGGAAACGCTCCCGTCAGCCCATGCAGCAGTACCGCCTTGAGGAGCTTCACAATCCGCAGATCGATCTGAGCCGCGATGCCTGCATCTATGCCAGGCAGTCAGATAAGAACCAGGTTGTGACGAATATTCAATCACACATCTCCCAGACAGTAGGAATGCTGAGCTACGCGCGGAAACTCGGTTTTCAGGATGATGGGACGACAGGCAGAGTCTACCTCTTCATCGAGAATGAGGCAATCGATGCAGACGGACAGAGAAGCATTAAAAACGCATCTGGACGTTGGCCAATTGACCATCGACCGGCATTGAAAACCATCTGCGATTGGATTGAGGAAGGGAGAATCGGCGTAGTGATCACGTGGGCAGTAGATCGACTCTTCCGCGATGAGGACGGCATTGACTCCAACCGCTTCATCAAGCTGTGCAAGGAGCACCATTGCCTCGTTCACATTGCCAGCAAGATGATGACTTATAATTTCTGGAACGAGCAGCATGTTACGCTATTCAGATTCGAAGTCCAGATGGCTGCCTGGTACGTCTCGAATTATATCAAGCTTACACTGCTCAAGAGAAAAGAAATGCTGGCAAAAGAAGGAAAGTGGGTAGGAGGCAGCACGCCCATAGGGTATATGGTCTGCAAGGATAAGAACAGTCCTCTTTATAGAAAATTAGTACCATACGAACCGCACGCTCATGTGGTCCGCTGGCTTTATGAGCGCTTTATTACGCTTGGCTGCGATTTCGCGGCGCTTTGCAGGGAGGTACAAGACATGGACGCCGTTTTCCCCAAACTTCCGTCGAATCCCGGCGGGACTATTCTCAATTTCCAGCTCACCCCCTGCGTCAATGGATACCGCATATCGAGAAAGGCGCTGCACTACCTGCTCACCAACGATGTCTACATTGGCACATTCAGATTCCAGGCTGCAGACGGGGAAATCGTGATTGCGAACAATCACCCTCCAATCGTTCCGGAAGAGCTTTTCTGGCTGGCCTATGACCATCTTCAGGATGAACGGCCCGATGGCACCTCTACCGGACGGGAACAGCTCAAACGCTATAGCCAGAAAAAGACACCTCCAGAGAGGAGGAGGCCCCTACTCAGCCCGCGCTCTAGGGACGGATCAGTCCGATGGGGGCACTGGCCATCCTCATTCGAAGAGGCATCAGGAGCAGCAAAAGGGTGGTTCTACCACGTCGTACAAACCCGACCTCTTGGTCTGGAGTGTGAAAGTATATTCTGCATCGATGCAGATGTTCTGGAAGGGGCTGTAGTTCTCCGTCTTCTGGAAAGGCTGAAGGAAATAGATATCGATGAAGTAGTTCAGGAAAGACAGAAGATGCAGAAAGAAATCAGAAAACAGATATCATCTCTGACCCGAGAACTATCACTAGTAAATGAAAGGATAGAGGCAATTGCAGAGAACATGCACTATCTTCAGGTTCCCGCCGTGATCAGGGAACTTGAAGCCAGCATGACCAGATGCCTTGCCCGCAGGGAACAAATCGAGAAACGAATAGCTCAGCTCAGAGAGACGCTTTCCAACAATGCACCTGGCACTCTCGAAGAGCTTGAGCAGCTCAAAGAGCTTTGGCCGCTGAAGCCTTTCCAGCAGAGAAAGGCGCTGCTGAATGTCCTCATCAAGCAGCTCTCAGTCAATTATCTCACCCCGCATTTCTATGAGGTATCGATAGAATGGGCATATGACTGGTGGGGGGCAGAAGAAGCTATCTTCTACCGAAGATATGGAGGGAGCAAAGATTGGACTGAAGGGGAGCTAGCCCTTCTTCAGGAGCTGTATCCATCATCCCCGAAGATGGAGATTCTCAAGGCGTTGCCTCGACGGACATGGGAGACGATCCGATCGATCGCCTCACTGAGAGGCATCAAGAGAAACCGCCGGACGAACGAAAGCCCAGACCCAGAGGAAGTCGATGGCAAAGGGCTTTGCTACGAAGACAGAGAGTTTCTCAGAAGTAGAGGACTCTCGTTATCAGATTTCTTTGAGCAGTCCTATAACTCAAAAATTATCAAGCAGACACCCTGGACGCACAAGGGGACCAGCTCTATTTTAATCAGATCAACGCTGCGGGGGGAGTGCATGGGCGCAAGATCAAATTTATCCAGGTCAGCGACAATGGCGACTCCACCCGCACGCGCGACGCCGTGCGCCAGCTTGTCGAGCAGGATCACGTCTTTGCCATCTTCCAGGTCTGCGGCTCCGGCAACGCCAACGTAGCCGAGAGCTACACCGTCCCGCGCGGCATTCCTTTTATTGATCCTATCGGAGGCGGCTCCAAGTACACCGATCAAAGCGGCAAGGCTCTGCCCTGGGTCTGGATGACGCAGCCCAACTATGGTGACGAAGGGCACGTCATCGGCTATTACGCCGCCACCGCCCTGAAAGCGCGCAGCGTCGGCCTGCTCTACGAAGACGACGTGCTGGGGCTACAGCAGAAGACCACTCTGAGCGAGGCCCTGCAGAAATACGGCAGCAAGCTTGTCGTCTCCGTCGGCTACAACGCCACCCAGACCGACTTCTCGGCGGCCTTCCAGACCCTCAAAGCTGCCGCTCCCGATCTGATCGTCCTCAACGGCCTGCCTGGTCCTACGGCGCGCTTTGTCGCCACTGCCGCCGGCCAGGGGTATCGCCCGCGGCTGGGTTACCTGGCCAACTATCCGATGGCCGACAACTCCTGGGCCAAGGTCCTGGGCGCGGCGGGCGAAGGCATCTATGTCAGCGGCTACACCAGCATGGATACGCCCGTCGCCCGGCAATATCTGCAGGCCACGCGCAGTGACCCTGTCTTCAGCGCCTACAAGTTCTATGGCTACATCAACGCCAAGATCATGGTTGATGCCCTGCAGAAGGCCGGCAGCAATCCGACCCGCGCCAGCCTGCGCGCTGCCCTCGATCATGATTTTGTCAACTATGATACGGGCTTCGGGCCGACGCTGACCTGGACGCCGGAGCGGCACGGAGGCGTCAGCGACTTCATGTTCTTCCAGATTAAGCAGGGGCAGCTCACGCCCGTCAGCTCTTTCATCAAGGCCAGTGCTGTCTGGTCCTAGACGCCACGGTTCTGACCCGACCTGATCTGACAGGCAGGGCTGACTCGGGCTGGCCGCCTGGGGGCAGCCCTGCCTGGGCGACAGCCGGCGCCGCTGCCGCTGGCGGTCTCCTCCGGCCTGCCTTCCTTGTCTGGCCTGACTGAGGCGGAGGGCAGCAGAGAGAGGGCCGGCGGCCTCTGCGTCCTGCTGTCTTGCCGCTTGTTTGGCTTTATCGGCCTTGTCCTGTCATATCTTGCTGTGCTGCCAGAGAGGAGGCACCCTTGTGCTTGCACTGCTGCAGGTCCTGCTGTCTGGGCTGATTACCGGCAGCCTCTACGGGCTACTGGCGCTGGGCATCGTTCTGATCTATCGCACGACGGGCGTGCTCAACTTTGCCTACGGCGCCCTGGCGGCCACCACGACCTGTTTTCTCTACGTTCTGCTCACGGGGCCACGGCTCCCCTTCTGGCCTGCCCTGCTACTGAGCCTGCTGTTTGCTCTTGGGTTGGGGGCCGTAGTGGAGCGTGGTTTCGCGCGCCCGCTGTTAGCAGCTCCCATCTTGGCCAAGGCCATTGCCACTCTGGCCCTGGCCCTGGTTCTGCAGACGCTCATCCAGGCGCTCTGGCCCCAGCTCACGACACCGGTTCACTTCCCAACGCCTTTCGAAGGCCATGCCCTGCGCCTGGGCGGCCTCTATCTCTCGCTGACCGATGGTCTGATCCTGATAACGACTCTGGCGCTTCTTTTTCTGCTTCAGCTCTTTCTGCAGCGCACGCGCCTCGGTATGGCCCTGCGGGCCACCGCCGACGGCCTTGAGGCGGCGCGGCTGATGGGTATTCCGGTGGGCCTGGTCTTTCTGCTGGTCTGGATGTTGACCAGCCTGTTGGCAGCCATCGCGGGGATCCTGATCGCCACGCGCCAGACGGTGATCGATGTCCAGTTCATGGATCCGGTGCTCTTGCTGGCCTTTATCGGGGCAGTGCTGGGAGGACTCGAGCGCCTCGAGGGGGCGGTCCTTGGGGGGTTGCTGGTTGGGCTGGCCGATAACCTGCTGGCTCTCCTGCTGGCTGGTCGCAGCCTTGGCGCCCTGGACCTGGGCAATCCGGGCATCCGCCAGGCCCTGATTTTTGCCGGCTTTATCCTCTTGCTCCTATTGCGTCCCCGTGGCCTCTTCGGCGAGGCGGCGCTGCGGCGTGTCTAGGGCAAGCTGGCGGAGGTGGTTTGCCATGAATAGAAAGGTTTCATCTCTTGGGAGCCGCCGATCTGCGGTCTCTGCCTCCGGCCCTGGGAGCCGTGACCCCATATGGGGAGAGGAGAAGGAGACAGGGCGCCAGGAGGCTCCAGGATGGAAAGGCCTCTGGGGAGGCCAGGGTGGGATATGGGCGGCTCCCACCTGGGTGCGTTGGCTGGCGCTGGCGGCCCTCCTGCTGGGCCTGATCCTCGTACCCTCCCTCTTCGATCTGCTCTTTGGCGACGGGGCCGACTTCCAGCTTCACCGCGTCACCCTGATTGCCATTCTCGCCATCGCTGCCCTGGCACAGAACCTGCTCACAGGCTATGCGGCCCAGCCCTCGCTGGGGAACGCTGCCTTTTTCGGAGTCAGCGCCTACTTGCTGGCCTGGCTGAGCGGCGACCTGCAGCAGCCTTACTGGCTGGCTGTTCTTGTGGCCCTGCTGGCCTGTGCTCTGCTGGGCCTGCTTGTCGGTGGTCCTGCTCTGAGCGTCTCCGGGGCCCATCTGGCTATCGCCACCCTCGGCCTGGTCGTGCTGACCGGCTCCCTGCTCAATCTGTGGGATACCAGCGCGGGACGCCAGAGTTACGAGCTAACGGCCCTGCCCTCTGTGCTGACTGACGATCGCAGCCTCTACTATCTGGTGCTCGCCCTGGTGGCCCTGATCTTCCTCTGCGCCTTTCATTTGTTGCATTCGCGCGTGGGGCGAGCCTGGAAGGCCCTGCGCGATAGCGAGGTGGCTGCAGCGGCCTGCGGGATCGCTCTGACGCGCTACAAGCTGCTGGCCTTTGTCGTCAGCGCTGTCCTGACGGGCCTGGCCGGCGTGCTCTACGCCACCTGGGGCACGACCGCTACGGCCAACATGTCGAGCATTGACCAGACCATTGCTTTCCTGACGATGATCGTGGTCGGCGGTCCCGGCTCGCTGCTCGGTTCGCTGCTCGGCGCGCTCTTCGTGGGCCTCTTGCCGCTCTTGCTGGGCGAGCTGCCCGATCCTCTGATCGTGGGGCCGGTGCAAGTGCCGATTGCCATCCTGACCACTGGGCTGTACGGCCTGCTCTTGCTGCTGGCCTTAATCTTCTTCCCCGGTGGCCTGAGCGCCATGTTTGTTCGGCCTGGCCAGCCGGCGGAGAGTGCAGGAACGGAGGGAGGGATATCGTGAGTCATCAGTTAGCGCTTGCGCGGTCGGCGGAAGCAGCACGGAGGGAAGGGCTGCTTGAGGTGAGCGGACTGACGGTGCGATTTGGTGGTCTGGTAGCGGTGGCTGATCTCGATCTGCGGGTTGAAGAGGGGGAGATCCTCGTCCTGGTTGGCCCCAACGGAGCTGGCAAGACCACGGTTCTCAACTGCATCAGCGGCTTTGTGCGTCCCACGGCTGGCAGCATCCGCTTTGCTGGTCGGGACCTGCTGGCCCTGGGCCCCCATCAGCGGGCGGCCCTGGGCCTCGGACGGACCTTTCAGAACGGGCAGCTTTTCGCCTCGATGACCGTGCTAGAGAACCTGCTCATTGGGCGCCATGCTCATTTGCGCGCCGGCCTCTTTGAGGGACTGCTACCCTGGGGACCGGCCAAGAGCGAGGACGCGGCGGCGCGTCGACGGGCGCGGGAGATCCTGGCCTGGCTGGGGCTGGAGCCATATGCCGGGCGTCTGGTGGGATCGTTGCCGGCGGGCCTACAGAAGCTGGTGGGGGTAGCGCGGGCCTTGGCCGGTGAGCCACGCCTGCTCCTGCTGGACGAGCCTGCAGCCGGCGTGCCGCTGCGCGAGGTAGCGGCCCTGGCTGATCAGCTTCGGCGTTGGAATAGCGAGCTGGGCCTGACCCTCCTGCTGATCGAGCATAACATGTACTTTGTCCAGGCGGTGGCGCAGCGTGTCTGCGTCCTCAACTCTGGGCGCAAGCTGGCCGAGGGGGAGCCGGCAGCCGTGCTGAGCGCGCCGGCCGTGCTCGAGGCCTATCTTGGACGTGAAGAGGAGGGCGAGGGGCTGTCGAAGCGGGAGGTGAACGATCATGCTGCGCGTTGAGGACCTGCGGACCGGCTACGGTCCTCTGGAGATCCTGCATGGCGTCTCGCTGGAGGTGCCGGAGGGCGGTCTGGTGGCGCTCCTTGGGGCCAATGGGGCCGGCAAAACTACCCTGTTGCGCGCCATTATGGGCCTGCTTCCGGCCCGTGCTGGCAGCATCAACTTTGCCGGGCAACCCGTGGAACGCGCCAGCGTCGAACGGCGCGTTCGTCTGGGGCTGGCGCTTGTTCCCGAAGGGCGGGAATTGTTCTCCTCGTTAAGCGTGCGCGAGAATCTTCTGATGGGGGCTTTCACGCGCCGCGGGCGGGCGGCCATCGAGGCCGACATCGAGCGCGTCCTGACCTGCTTTCCGCGCCTGAAGGAGCGGCTGGCTCTGCCGGCGGCCAGCCTGAGCGGAGGCGAGGGCCAGATGCTGGCCATTGGGCGGGCCTTGATGGCCCGGCCCCGCCTGCTGCTCATCGACGAGCTATCGCAGGGCCTGGCGCCGGCCATTGTCGAGAGCGTGCTGCAAGTGCTGGTTCAGCTCAACCGCGAGGAGGGGCTGACCATCCTGCTCGTTGAGCAGAATGCACGCAAGGCCCTCAAGGTAGCGGGACTGGCCTACGTCCTGCGGAGCGGCAGCGTCGTCCTGCGAGGCCGGCCAGAGGAGCTGGCGGCCAGTCCCGCCATCCAGCGGCTCTATCTGGGTGGCGAGGCGGCTCTTGAAGAGCCTGGGGAGGAGAGCACGAGCACGGGAAAGGCCCCCCTGGTGTATGAAGGAACTCACAACGAAGCTGGAGAGGAGTAAAGCACTGATGCAAGATCTGGCTGGCAAAGTGGCGCTGGTCACAGGCGCCGCCTCGGGCATCGGCCTGGCCATCGCGCGTGACCTGGCCGGGCACGGCGCGCGGGTGACGCTGTGCGATGTGAATGTGGAGCGCGGCCAGAAGGTAGCGGCGGAGCTGCCGGGGGCGCGTTTCGCGGCGGCAGATCTGACGCGCGAGGCCGAGATCGAGCGCCTGGTCGCGGAGACACTGGCCGCCGAGGGACGTATCGATATTCTGGTCAACAATGCTGGCTTCCAGCATGTGGCGCCTCTGGAGCACTTCCCAGTCGAGAAGTGGCGTCAGATGATCGATCTGATGCTGACGGCCCCCTTTCTGCTGACGCGGGCCGTGCTGCCCGGCATGTACGAACGCGGTTGGGGGCGCATTGTCAATATCGCCTCGGTACACGCCCTGCGGGCCTCGGCTCTGAAGGCGGCCTATGTCAGTGCCAAGCACGGCTTGCTTGGTTTGACGCGCGTCACTGCCCTGGAGGGTGCACCCCACGGCGTTACCTGCAACGCCGTCTGCCCTTCCTATGTGCGCACGCCGCTCGTGGAGGGCCAGATCCCCGCTCTGGCTCGTCAGCATGCTATCCCGGAGGAGCGGGTAGTGGCGGAGGTCATGACGGCCCGTAGCGCGATCCGTCGCCTGCTGGAGCCGGAGGAGGTGGCCCAGCTCGTGAGCTATCTCTGCAGCGAGGCAGCGGCGGGCATTACGGGCAGCGCCCAGGTCATCGACTGCGGCTGGACGGCTCAGTAGAGCCGTCAGGGCAGAGCAGAGCGGGGAGGAATGAGCTGCAGGCAGACAGGCAGGGTGCTGGGGCGCGAGAGACTCAGGGCTGGGACTGCTCTGACTCCCGAGCCGGAGATGGTCCCAGCTCTGGCTGTGGTGAGGGCTGGATTCCTGGCTCAGCCGACGGGACGGAGGGAAGTCCTGGGGTTGGTGCCAGGCCGTGGGCGATGAAATCCATCAGGGTCGCGAAAACGTGGGGAGGGAGGATCTGCTCCCCAGATGATGGTTCCCCCTCTTGCGCAACGGCCTCATCTGGCGAGCTGGCTGCCTGGGGCCAGATGATCCAGCGCAGGGCCAGGAAGTGGCCGATCCCCATCAGAGCGTAGGCCAGGGCCTCAGGATCCATCCGACGGATCTCGCCGGCCTCCATCGCCGCACGCAGACCGCGTGCGTAGCCACGGCTGATGCTCTGGTAGTATTCCTGGGCCGCCTCGGGGGCGACGCGCTCGGCCTCCTCGACAATGCGGTAGACGCTGCGATGGGCAGCGGCGAAGCGGAAGAAGGCTTTGAAGCCTTGTCGCTCGATCTCCAGGCGGTTGCTCAGGCCGGCGGTGGCCGATGCTGAGGATTCGCGCAGGCGCCGCCCCAGATCTTTGACTAGCTCAACAAAGATGTCTCGCTTGGTGCGGAAGTAGATGTAGAAGGTACCTTGGGCTACGCCGGCGCGGCGCGTGATCTCGGAGATGCTGGCCTCGTAATAGCCCAGCTCGCCAAAGACCGCTTCGGCAGCCTCTAGAATGCGTTGGCGCGTGATCTCGCCGCGCGAGAGACCGCCGGCGCTCTCTTTGCCCTGGCGCGCTGGCCCTTCTCTGGTGGAAATGGCTGGGGCAGGCTCGCGCTGCTCCTCAACCCTGGACTGCTCGGCTTCATCCTTCATAGGCTGTTCACTACTCCTTCTTCTGGCTTCTGGCAATCCTGGTCGTGGCTGGCTACCTGTCGTCTGGCTCTGGCTCACCTTATCCCTGACGCTCCGCTCGTCGCCGCGCTGAGGCGGCCTGGCCCTACGGCTGTGGGTAGCCAGAGAGGTGAGAGAACGGGGATCGCTGGCCAGGTGACTCGCTTGATTTTGGGAGCCACCTCGGGTACAGTTAGGTCTAGATGAGATATGAGTCATATATCATATTCTAACATATCGGCAAAGAGCCTGTATAGCTGAGCGCTCGCTCCCACCTGTTGGGGCGGGCAGACTGGCGCCGGACCTGGCGGGTGGCGAGCGCCTCCTCAGCGTTGAGGAACTGCAGCAGGGAGGTACGAGACGAGATGGAAAAGACCTTTCTGGGGCTGGGCGAATGGCTGGAGCGCCGCGCGCAGCTCACGCCCGAAAAGATGGGACTCATCGATGTCGAGAGTGGGGCGCGGCTGAGCTATCGTCAGCTGAACGTGCGAGCGCGGGCGCTTGCGACTTTGCTGAGCGAGAGCTATGGGGTTGGCCCGGGCGAGCGGGTAGCTGTTCTGGCCTACAATGCCCCTGAGTATCTGGATGCCCTTTTTGCCGTGGCCTGGCTGGGGGCCATCCTGGTACCGCTCAATTGGCGCCTGACGGCCTATGAGCTGCTGACCATCCTGCGCGACTGTGAGCCGTGCTTGCTCTTGCACGATGAGGCGCATGGGCAGCGGGCGCGCGAGCTGCACCAGGCGCTAGCGGCCTCCAAGGCGGGGCCGCCGCTGCTTTCCTTTGAGACCTTTCCGGGCGACGATCGGGAGCTGGCCGGGCGGCTCCGCCCCTGGCGCACTGCCGACGGCGAGGAGCCGCTGCTCATTCTCTATACCTCCGGTACCACCGGCGTGCCCAAGGGGGCTTTGCTCTCGCATCGTATGCTCACCTGGAACGCCATTAACACGCAAATCAGTTGGGGGCTGCGCGACGACGATATTACGCCGACCTTTGCTCCCTTCTTCCACGCTGGCGGCCTCAACGTCTTGACGACTCCCCTCTACCACTGCGGTGGTACAGTGGTCTTGCTGCGCTCCTCTGATCCGGCGCTGATCCTGCACACGATTGAGGCGGAGCGCTGCACGGTAGTGTTCGCCGTGCCGACGGTCTTCCAGTTCATGCTAGAGCACCCGGCCTTTGCCAGGACGGACCTGTCGTCGCTGCGCTTCTGTGTGACGGGTGGTTCCTCCTGTCCCTTGCCTGTGATCCGTGGCTACGGCGAACGTGGAATCTTGCTACGCCAGGGGTACGGCCTGACCGAGGTTGGGGTCAACTGTTTCAGCCTGGCCCCCGAAGATGCCCTGCGCAAGGCTGGCTCTGTGGGGCGCCCGGTTTTCCATTCGCGGGCACGCATCGTCGACGAGAACGATGGGGATGTGGCCCCGGGCGAGGTGGGCGAGCTGGTTCTGGCGGGTCCGCATGTCTGCTCGGGCTACTGGCGCCGTCCGGAGGAGACGGCGGAAGCCTGGCGCGGTGGCTGGTGGCACACTGGCGACCTGGCTCGTTGCGACGAGGAGGGCTACTACTATATCGTTGGGCGCAAGAAGGACCTCTTTATCTCTGGGGGCGAGAACGTCTATCCCGCCGAGGTAGAGGCGGTCTTGCTCTCTCACCCGGGTGTGGCCGAGGCGGCAGTGATCGGCAAACCGGATCCGCGCTGGGGCGAGGTCGGTCTGGCGGTCGTCGTGCCGCGGACCCCCGGTAGCCTGCGTCCCGAAGAGCTGCTGGCCTTCTGTGGCGAACGCCTGGCTCGCTATAAGATTCCCAAAGAGATCGTTCTGACCGAGGCCCTGCCGCGCAATGTTATGGGCAAGGTTCTCAAGGCTGAGCTGCGGGCGCGCTATGTGCAGGAGCGGACTCCCTAACGGCGCGGGCCAGCCTGACAGCACGCCAGGGGGCTGGCTCCTGCCCTGGCCCCATACGCCAGCTATCTGCTGAGCTGGTAGCCAGAAGGAAGGGTGAGCCTGGCCTGACGAGGTGCTCAATCTTCTCCTGGCTTCACAGCAACAGGGCTGCCCTCTCAGCGTCCTGCTTGCTCAACGTCTGAGCTGAGTTCTCCTTCTCCTCTCAGGTGAGAGGGTGAGCGTGTGCGCCTGGCCGCTCGACCATCCTCCTTCCGGCGCCGGGAGCAGCGCCATCGGCTTCGGATGGGGTCCCCCCTGGCAGCCCAAAGGAAGTCAAGTGCTCTCTCTGTCGAGGAGCAGAGCGATGAAGGTGCGCCGTTGAACCTGTTCGACGCGAGGCAATTCCTGATCGCTCTGCATGATCGGGGTCTGCACGGCGCTGCTGGACAGGGAAGGTCAGGGAGAAGGGGACTTCGCCAGAGAAATGGGCAAGGCAGTGCTATAATAGCAAGGAAGCTGGTTTTTCGCTAGAGAAGGAGAGAGACGTGAGCGAGCAAGTACAGGCCGGAGACCAGCGGCGCCGCGTGCCGATCCGCGAGCGGGCCTTGCGCGTCGACGACCTGATTGTCATCGATGGGCATCGGGCGCAACGCGAGGCCCTCTCTCGGCGTCTGCGAGAAGGTGGCTACAGCCTTCACTCGACGGCCCATTTCCTTGTGGCCGAACGTCAAGAAGAGCCACGGCGCCTTCTGGTGCATTTTCTGCGGCCCCAGGAACTCGATGCCGATCTTGGAGCCTGCTTTCTGGAGGAGCTGCGTGCACCTGGCCTGCTCGCTACCCCCGACGACCTGGCGCGCCTCTTCGCCGGCGTCGTCGGCTCCTTCGCTCCCACTGACCCCGTGGCGGCCTGGCGTCGCTACGCTGAGAACACCCTTCAGCGCTATCGCCAGCTTCTGAACCGGCAGGTGAGCGTTCCGCCTGCGTCGTCCTTTCAAGCTCAAAGGCCGGTGACCGTCTTCGCCAGCCTCTACCGTCGCGTCTGCGCGCTAGTCTGTCAAGAGCCAGCCACGGCCGACGGCACCCTGCTGGACGCCGGGTGCTCCTCTGGTTTCCTTCCCCTTCTGCTGGCAGAGCACTGTCCCCGGCTGAAGGCGATCGTTGGTCTCGACCTGCGGCCCGATGTCTTTCTCACTGCTCAGCAACTGGCCCGAGAGCGGGGCTGGTCCCAGGTCCGCTATGTGCAAGCTGATCTGCTGGAGGCTCGGGAGATGGCCGCCCTGGGCCAGTTCGACACAGTTGTCGCGCTGCACGTGCTGGAACATTTCGGCCCAGCGGAAGGCGAGCGCGTCCTCGAGCACCTGCTCGCGGCGACCAGGCGGCGGCTGATCGTGGCCGTTCCCTATGAGGAACAGCCCGAGCCTGTCTACGGTCACCAGCGGGTCTTCACGCCGGCCCACCTGGAGGAGCTGGGACGACGCTGCCTGGAGCGCTGGGGGCTGGGCGAGAGAGGTGGGCGCTATTGGTGTGAAGAGTGCGCTGGTGGCTTGTTGGTAGTCGAACGGTGAGAGGAGCGTATAGGGCCAAGCGGGACGGACGTGCTGATGAGCCTGGCTCAGGTGGCGGGGGCTGACGCAGTTGACAAGGAGAGCGCCTGCCTTTTACAATACCTCTCAAGGTTGCACGTTGGTGCAAAGATCGGCGTTTGTGCCGAAACGGGCGTGCGAACGATCTCTGTTGCTCAGGGAAAGGGCACAACAGTATGACTCAGGAAAGCGATGACATTTATCTCCTGACCGAGGTGGCCAGCCTCTATTACGAAGAGAACTACACGCAGGAGCAGATTGCCAAGATGATAGGCATTTCGCGCTCCGGTGTTTCCCGTCTGCTGAGCCGCTCAAGGGAGCTGGGTCTGGTCGACATTCACGTCCATCAGGTACTGCGCACCTCACCGGCCCTGCAGGAGGAGCTGATGGCGCGCTTTGGTCTGCAGGATGCCCAGGTGCTGCAGGCGGCGGAGGCGGAGGGGGTAGCCCTGGACCGCGTTGGGGCGCTGGCGGCGCGCTACGTTGATCGGCGCATTCAGGAATCGCACGCGGAGGGGAAGCGGCCCATTCGCACGGTCGGCATTTCCTGGGGGACCTCGATGCTGGAGCTGCTCAAAGCGCTGCGTCCGCGGCGGCGGTTGCCGCTCAATGTGATCCAGCTCATGGGCAGCGTTGATACCTCCACGCGGCCCGACATCGACGGGCCGGAGATCGCGCGTCGGCTGGCCGATGCCTACGGTGGGCGTTGCTACTATCTGCATGCCCCCCTGCTGGTAGCCGATGCCACCGTCCGTGAAGGGCTGCTCAAAGAGCGTAGCCTGCGTCGCTCTTTCCAGATGATGGAGCAGATGGACATGGCGCTGGTGGGTATCGGTGGTGCACGCCCGGAGGCTTCTGGTCTCTTTCGCGCCGGCTATCTGGATGAGGCAGAGCTGCAGGTCATTCGCAGCCAGGGGGCTGTTGGCGATATCTGTGGCTGCTACTTTGACATCGAGGGCCGCCTCTGCGCTCAGGAGCTGCTCTGTCGCACCGTCACCGTCTCGTTTGAGACCTTGCGCAGAGTGCCGCTAGTGATCGCCGTGGCGGCAGGCGCGGCCAAGCAGGAGGCCATGCTGGGAGCGCTGCGCACCGGTGTGGTCAAGGTGCTCATCACCGACGAGCCGGGCGCGCGGGCCTTGTTACAGCTTGCTTCCAGTCAGGAGCTGGCTCAGCTCCCCGGCTAGCAGCCCGCCCGATCTCGCTCGGCAAAGAGGGCGGCGGACAGCCCGGCTCGATAGAGGGAGGGGAAAGCACGGCAGGGAGGGGGGACGGAGCGCGGCGGGGCGCCGTCTGCCGTTGGCTCCGGCTCGCCGCTCGTCTCTCCCGCTCTCTGCCGCAGGGCATAGAGCACCTCGCCTGGTCAGGCAGAGGGAGGAACGGCCTCCTCGGCGAAGTCGCGCTCGATCAGATCAACCAGGGCGGCGACTGCCTGCTGTTCATCCTCGCCCTCCGCGGTAATTTCCACTTCCGTATTCTTCCCCACGGCCAGCGTCAAGATCAGCACCAGGCTCTTGGCGTTAACGCTCTTGCCCTTGCTGCTAATGGTGATCTTGCTCTTGAACTGATTGGCCAACCTGACGAATTGCGCCGCTGGGCGGGCATGCAGGCCGACCTCATTGCGCACAATGGTTTTGGCTTGCTGCATTCACCTGTCTCCTTCTGTCGGTGGTGGAGCAGTCTTTCTCCAGAGAACAGTGTACCATCTCTCTGGCTGTCTGTCGCCTCTCTGGCCTGGACGCCTGCCAGGCTGGCCAGGGCCGCGTGAGGTCCAGCGCGGGCGGCGCCGGCCTGGACCTGTGACGGTAGCCGGACGGAGAAAGCGCAGGGGAGGGAGGAAGAAACCTCCCCCTCCCTCCTCCCGACCCTGGCGGAAAGCGGCCAGCAAGCCAGTCAGCCTGCCAGCGCTCGGTCCTCCCCCTCTCTTAGCTTAGAGCAGTAAATAGGGATTTTCGAGGAGCAGCTTGCAGCGCTGCAGGAAGCGGCTGCCGGTAGCGCCATCCAGCACGCGGTGGTCAGCGGAGAGGGAGACCTTCATGATGGGACGGATCTCCAGGCGAGGCGAGTGGCTAGTTGGCCCGTCGGCGATGACCACACCGCGCTGGGCAACCTTGCCGATGGCCAGGATGGCGCTCTGGCCCGGGGGAATGATGGCATGGAACGTATCGATGCCGTACATGCCCAGGTTGGAGATCGTGAAGGTGGCCCCGCTTAGGTCATCGGGCGAGAGCTTGCCGGCTCGCGCTCCCTCGACCAGGCGGCGCAGGTTGCCCGCCAGCTCGGGCAACGTCTGACGGTCGGCGTGACGAATGACCGGCGTCAGCAGGGCCTGGCCAGTATCGACAGCGACTCCGATATGGACAGCCCGCCAGCGCCGAATGACCTCCTTGCCAGGCCCGCCGCTGTCGTCGAGGGTGGCATTGACCTCGGGGTGAGTGCGCAGAGCAGCGGCCACGGCCCGGATGATGAGGGCGGTCAGGGAAGGTGCTGCTTCGCCCTGGGCCGCCAGGCTGCGCGCCAGGGACTGGCGGCAGCGCTCGGCCTCGCTCATATCGATCTCCAGATCGAGGTAGATATGGGGAATTGTCGTGACGCTGGCCAACATGCGCTGGCCGATGAGGCGACGGGTAGGAGAGAGAGGGACGACCTCGGCCTCCTCGCTCTCCGCCAGGGCGGCCACCGGCGTGGGCGCTGTGGGTGCCTGTGGCCGGAGCGGGGCGGTGGCCCTATCTCCTGGGCTGGGCTGGGCCGTCGTCTGCTGCTGGCGGAGCGCCAGGGCGGTCTCCACATCGGCACGCGTCACCTTCTCGCCGCCTTTTTGTTCGGCCAGGCTGGCCAGGTCCAACTGATGCTCGCGGGCCATCTTGCGTGCCAGAGGCGTTGCCCGCACTGCTGAGCGATCCTGGTCCGGTTGGTGCCTCTCGATAAAGGCCAACACGTCGGCGCGCGTCAGTGGAAGAGGAAAGCCGGCCTGGGCGATGCTGCGCAGATCGATGGCATGCAGGGCGGCCTCACGCTTGGCCGCCGGTGTACTGGCCACGCGTTCCTCCCGATCTTCCCAATCGTCCTGTCCGGGGGCCGGGACTGAAGGGTAGAGCGCCGACCTGGTCTCCGCCGCCGGCCTGGGCTGCGCTGCCTGGATAGAGGGGGGAAGAGAGGCTGCGGCGGCGGCAGCGGCGGCCGGATCACGGCCCTCGGCGGCCAGGAGGGCCAGGGGCGCGCCTACTGGCAGCGTTTCCCCCTCGTCGGCCAGAATCTGCAGGAGCTGGCCCGTGCAGGGGGCTTCGACCTCAAGGTTGACCTTATCGGTCATCACCTCCACCAGCGGCTCACCCTTTTCGAAGTGGGTTCCTGGACCGAGGAGCCAGCGTACAACCGTACCTTCGGTCATCGTCATGCCCAGCTTGGGCATGGTGAGCGTACGTTGCTCGGGCTGGGTCTGCGTCGTCTGCATTGGGCTGTCACCTCTGCCGTGTCTATCGGCGGCTCGCATGTCTGATTGCCCGCTGGCTGAGCTGGCTCACAGCGGCCTCCGTTGCAGCAGGCGCCTGGCGGCCTGATAGATATCTTCCTCCTGGGGGGTAGCGCGCCGCTCCAGCGTCCGGTTGTAAGGAATGGGGGTCTCGGCCCCGCCCAGGCGCAGAATAGGGGCGTCGAGGTAATAGAACGCCTCGCTGGCAGCGATGCGCGCCGCGATCTCGCCGCCGAAGCCGCCGGTGAGCACGGCCTCATGGACGATCAGCACGCGGCCAGTCTTGCGCGCCGAGGCGATCAGTGTTCCCTCATCGAGCGGGCGCAGCGTGCGCGGATCGACCACCTCGGCCTCGATGCCCTCCTCGGCCAGGCGAGCGGCCACCGCCAGGGCGCGCGGCACCATGATCGAGAGAGCGATGATTGTCAGGTCCTTGCCGGGACGCTTTATCTCCGCCTGACCGATAGGCAGCGTCCACTCGCCGCGAGGGACTGGTCCCTTGTAGCGGTAGAGCAGCTTGTGTTCCAGAAAAATCACTGGATTGGGGTCCCGGATGGCCGAGATCAGCAGTCCCTTGGCGTCGGCGGGCGTCGAGGGGAGGACCACCTTGAGGCCAGGGACGTGGGCGAACCAGGCTTCCAGGCTCTGTGAGTGCTGAGCTGCCGCCCCAGTACCTGAGCCGAGCGGGGCACGGAAGACCACCGGTACCTGGGCCTTGCCGCCGAACATGAAGCGTAGCTTGGCCCCCTGGTTAACGATCTGATCCATGCCGAGGGCCATGAAATCGCTGAACTGGAATTCAGCGACGGGACGCATGCCGGTGAGGGCGGCCCCGATGGCACAGCCGGCCAGAGCGGCCTCAGAGATAGGCGTATCGCGCACGCGCTCCTCGCCGAACTCCTCGATGAGGCCGTAGGTCACGCCAAAGGCTCCGCCGTAGATGCCGATGTCCTCTCCCATCAGGAAGACGCGCGGGTCGCGGCGCATCTCCTCACGCAGCGCTTCACGGATGGCCTCGGCGTAGGTCATCTCCTGGGCGGCCTCCTGCGTCTGCGGGATAGCAGCCTGGGCCTGGGCCTGGCTTTGAGGGCTGGCAGTGACGGTCGATGAAAGAGAAGAAGAGCCAGTCATGCGTAGACTCCTTCCAGCAGAGCGTCGGGATCAGGTTCGGGGCTGGCCAGAGCAAACTGATAGGCTTCTTCGATGGCCTGGTAGGCTGCGGCCTCCTCGCGCTCGATCTCTTCTTGTGTGAGCAGGCCATGGTCGCGCAGATAGGTGGCCAGACGCTTGATGGGATCGCGCTCCTGCCAGGCGCGGATCTCATCGCGCGTGCGGTAGCGGTTCTGGTCGCTCTTGGAGTGGCCCTTGTAGCGATAGGTGACGGCCTCGATCAGGGTGGGACCCTGGCCAGCCCGCGCCCGAAGGGCGGCGCGCGAGACGGCCTCATAGACGGCAAAGACATCGTTGCCATCGACGCGCTCGCCCGGGATGCCGTAGGCCACGGCCCGCTGGGCGATGGTCTCGCAGCGCATGGCCCGCCGTACGGACATCGACATGCCGTACTGGTTGTTCTCACAGAGGAAGATCACGGGCAGATCCCAGATGGCAGCCAGGTTGAGCGACTCGTGAAAGGTGCCTTCATTGGCGGCCCCGTCACCAAAGAAACAGAGACAAACACGATCAAGCCCCTGCATCTTGATGCTGAGGCCAACGCCGGTGGCGATGGGGATGCCGCCGCCAACGACGCCGTTGGCCCCAAGGTTGCCCGCCGCCACATCGGCGATGTGCATGGAGCCGCCACGCCCACGGCAGTAGCCGGTCTCTTTGCCGAGCAGCTCGGCCATCATCAGCTTGAGATCGGCCCCCTTGCTGATGCAGTGACCGTGGCCACGGTGGGTACTGGTGATATAATCGTCGGGCCGCAGAGCCTGCAAGGCCCCAGCGGCGGTGGCCTCCTCTCCAATAGAGAGATGGGTTGTCCCATGTACCTCGCCGCGCATGAAGAGTTCGTCAACCTTCTCTTCAAAGGCCCGGATACGGTACATGGTCTGCAGCAGGCCGCGCATCTGCTCGGGAGAGAGAGGGGGAAGCGCTTCAGACATGGCTGATGTCTCCTGCTGTGTTGCACAAATATTCAATCCTGCACACATACTCAATGTACCATGTGGAGGAACGGCTGTCAATAGGCGGGCAGCGTCAAGCCAGGCCAGAGGCTGGCTGACTGAGCGGCGGGCCGGGCCGATTCCCGGCCCTCCTGGGCGGTTGATTCCAGAAGCCGCAGCGCTTGCGCGGGTGCTTCCCCTCTTTGCCAGAGAGGGGGGCCGGCCGGCGGCTGTTCGGGGCGGCGGAAGACAGGAGAGGGCTGAATGGCGCCTTTGGCCCTTAAGTCTGATGGGAAGGGAAGCGCTGGCCGTCCTCCTCGACGCCCTCGCAGCCCGTGGCCCTGGCGATCTAGATAGGGGAGCGCCGGAGCTGCCGGAGCAGAAGGGGCACCAGCTCGCAGGGGCCGGGTGTCTGCAGCCAGCAAGGATGATCCCGCTGGAGGCGGAGGGGCGGTAGCTCCAGCGGGATCGCCTCATCGCTTGCTAGTCCTCCTGGGAAGAGAGCAGGAGCATGCTTTGCAGGCAGGCTGCGATCTCCTGGGGTGTCTGCAGGGAGATCAAGCGCGCATAGAAACCGGGCTGCTGCAGGGCGCAAGTCACCGCCTGCAGGAAGGCGAGCTGCGTGTCGCCCGAGGTCAGCACGGGAAAAATAGCCAGTTGGCAGAGGTGTTGCCGCGTAGGATCATCCATCGCCTGAAAAGGCAGCGGCTGGCTGAGCAGAGCCACGACCAGGGCTGGGCGGATAACATGTTCAAAGTCGACGTGAGGCAGAGCTACAGCGAACTCGCCGAAGTCGAGGCCCGTAGGATACTGCCGCTCGCGCTCCTGTACCCCCGCCAGGTAGCTGGGATGTACCTGGCCGCGGCGCCACAGCTCCTCATGCACTCTGGCAAACAGCTCCTCTTTGCTGCTCGCAGTCAGGCCCCACAGGACCAGCACCGGCATCGTGACCCCATTGAGAGTCAGCTCCAGCTCGATTGGCTCCAGTCCCCGAGCGATATTTTCCCCTATCGTTGTCGATCGCCTCCTCTCTTATCTTGTCCCTGGGCTATCCGGACTGCCTGTAGCCGGAGCCGGCCCAGGGCGGCGGCACCTCCTCAGCGTCGCGAGCGGCTAGCAGCTCCCGCTGGACGGAGAGGGCGCAGTGGCTGTCGTGGCTTGCCTGAGCCTGCCACCGGCTGAGACTGAGACAGGGGCGCCAGGCGCAGAAGCAGGCGAGCCAGGCCCTCCGCTGTAAAGCCCACCTCGGCGCGCAGGGCCTCGGGAGTGGTCCGGCGTATCCAGAGACCGTGGCGCGTCGGCATATAGTGCACGCGAGCTGCTGCTGCCTGCCAGCGTGGTTCCAGGGCCTGCAAGAGTCGCTGAGGCGTCTCCGGGTCAGCGAGATCATGCTCCGGCAGCAGCTCCAGCACCCAGCCCCGTAGCTGCTGGCGCAGGCGAATGACGCCACGCAGGCCCCAGCAGACCACGCCCATCCAGGTCAACAGAAGCAGGCTGGCTGGCAGCGCGTTCCTCAGATAGGCGCTCTCCAATGCCCGCCCCAGAGGCCCCATCAAATAATCGACCAGAATGCCAATCATCGAGTGCTTCCCCCCTTCCGTCGGCTGACCTTTCTCTCCGCTCGATCTGCTCTCTCCAGGCACGGCGCCGGACCTGAAAGGAAAGCAGACCGGTCAACGGGTGCTCCCTGTGCCGTTCGCTGGCTGTCGAAGGCGGGCAGTCGGCCAAACCAGCGCCGGCTGACCACCCGCCGATCCTCCCTGGCGAAGGGCTGGAGAGCAGAGACGGAGGCTACTGACCCTGCCCGGCGATGGCCTGACCGCCAGCGCCCTCGGACTCGATCGGGCCGGCGCCGCCTTCCGCCAGCTCCCCTGGCCCTGCCTCTTCCCGCACATAGAGCGCCTTATCGTCAATGCCCGGCACATGCGAGCGGCAGTAGACGAAGTAGGCGATATAGCAGACCACAGTAAAGAGCACCCAGAGCGCCGCCCAGGCCAGAAAGACAGGCCCATAGGAACCGACCTCGTTCAGAGCGAAGAAGAAAACCAGCACGAACGAGATCATATGCGCCCCCGAATCCAGGCTAGAGATCGAGATGGCCCCCTTGGGAATAGCGAAGTGCGCCCCCTTGGCCAGGACGACCGTCATCGGGGCCAGGAAGGTGGCCACCGACAGAATGCCGGCCATAAAGATCGTGGCGATGATCACCCCACGGATCACATTGCCGCGCGACCAGGTGGTAGCCCAGATGACCAGGAAGGGCAGCACCGCCAGATCCGTGAAGGGCAGCACATGGTTCAGACCGAGGAAGCTCAGCCCAATAGCCAGCAGGAGCGTAATGGGGATCATCAGGAGGGCGACCGTCATATTGTTGGCGAAGCCGATCACAATGGCGGCGTCCAGACCGATGTAGAGTTCGCGGCCCGGGAAGCGCTGGCTGATGAAAGCTTGCGCGCCCTCCGAGAGGGGGACCAGGCCCTCCATCAGGATAGCCACCATGCGTGGCAGCACCAGCATCACCGCGCCCAGCGTAATGCCGGTCGTCAGAATCTTTGCGAAGGAACCGCTGAAATCGCTGGCCAGACCTGGGAAGTAGGCCAGAATGCCGATCAGCAGACCCAGCACCAGGCCGACAATCATCGGCTCCCCGATAATGCCGAAGCGCTCCTGAATAGTCCCTGTGTCGGCATGCAGCTTGTTCAGCCCCGGAACGCGGTCCAGCAGCTTATTGAGCACCCAACCGACCGGTGACCAATCAACCGTACTGCTGTGCGGCAGTGAAATGCCGGGCAGGCCGTAGTAATCCTGAACGATCGGCGCCGACAGATCGGCCAGCTTCAGGACCACCAGCTCGGTGAGCAGGGCCAGCGCCAGGGCGATAAAGAAATTCTGGGTGATCACATAGACGAAGGCCGCCGTAAAAATGAAGTGCCAGTAGTTCCACATGTCGATGTCGAGCGTCTTGACGAAGCGCACGACGATCAACACGATGTTGAGAATGATGCCGAGGATAAAGACCCAGGGGACAACGGAGACGGTCCCGAAAGAGATGGCGGCAGCCACCGGCCAGCCGACATCGATCACGTCGAGGTGAATACCGATATTGTTGACCATCGCCTGCGCCGCCGGCCCCAGCGTATTGACGAGCAAGCCGATAGCGAGATTGATAGCGATGAAGCCAACGCCGATAGTGATCGCGGCCCGCAGCGAACGCCCAAGGGGCATGCGGAAGATCATGCACAGAATAAAAATAATGATGGGCATCATGACGCTGGGGCCGAGATTCAAGATGTAGTTGATGACGGCCATAACAGCGGACATTGCTGGTTCCTCCTACCCGTGGTGAGGATAGACAGGACATCCCTGCGCGCACCGGCCCGGCCCCTGACTCGACTCAGAGCAACAGGAAGAGTGCACGCCCGATGGCCTGGCCTTCAGCTTACACTGCTTACAGAGTTGATCGGTCTACCCGCCCGTCTTCCTGGCTTCTCGCCTGCCTGTCAGGTTATCCACCTGTCTGCTTGTACGTTGCGCAGCGCTGGCCCCCTTGACCAGCCAGAGAGCGATTGCTATCTGACAGGCAGAGACCTCAACTGGCGCTTAGCGTCTTCAGATAGGCGGCAATCTCGTCGGCGAGCCGCTCGGCTCCTACGCCACTGATGAGCGGCAGACCGTTGAAGACCTTGACAGGGACCTTGACGGCGACCTGGGTCGTTGAGACGATGGCGTGCGGTCGGAAGGTGGAGATTTTGCCGGCAACTTCGGCGGCTTTACACGAGGCGGTGGTCACGCTAAAACCCCGACTCTTGAGCAGGCGCTTGAGCTTGTCTGCGGCCAGGGTCGAGGTGGCGATCCCGGTGCCACAGCTAACGAGGATACGCATCTCGGGCATGGGTGAAAAACCTCCTGCCGGCTGGTCACGGCTCTGTGATGTTCCCTCCTGTGCTGCTAAGGGGAGAAGCAACGAGGTGAGGAAGCAGGCGCACCCCGAATGGAGGGCGCACCGCTCCGGCTGCAGGCTGCGGCAACTTCGCTGCGCGCCGGGTCCGCCCTGCTGAAGACGCACGGAGGTCCCAGGCACTCAGCTGAATCGACGGCACCTCCTTTCATCGGCCATTGCAGGGTATTGCCTGGCGCGAGTCTGGACAATTGTCCAGAGATTGCAAGCTTGTCCATCGCGCTTGCTTCTATGGTACCTGAGCATAGCGTGGCCTGTCAACCCTGTGCGTCCGTGGACAATTGTTCGCTGGCGGTGGCCCTTCTCCTCTTGCCACGACCTGCCGGCTTGACATTCGCCTTAGGGCAGGGTATACTATGCACAAAATATCGAATGTGCACAAAGGTGAAACGGTGTCCGACCAGCGGAGAGCAGCGCGGCAGGTAGTGGCCGTTGTTCTGGCGGCGGGCCAGGGGCGGCGCATGGGGCTGCCGATCAACAAAATCTTCTTGCCCATTCATGGCAAGCCGGTCATCATCTACACTCTGGAGGCTTTTGAGCGCTGTCCAGTGGTCGATGAGATCGTGCTGGTCGCTGCCGCGGGGGAAGAGGAGCAGTTAGCCAAGCTGACGCAGGCCGCGCATTGTCAGAAAGTGCGGCGCATCGTCCAGGGGGGGCCAACGCGGCACGCCTCCGAGCAGTGTGCTCTGGATGCCCTGCGCGCCCGCATCGAGAGCGGCGACATAGAGCTGATTTTGATCCATGATGGCGCCCGTCCGTTTGTGCTGCCCGAGCGCATCCAGCAGCTGGTTGAGAAGGCCCGGGCCTGTGGTGGGGCGATTTTGGCCCTGCCCCTGCAGGAAGAGGAGCTGGTCGTCGAAGTTGACGAGCAGCGAGCCATCTGTCGGCGCTTTGCCGGCCAGCGCGCCTGGCGGGCCCAGACGCCCCAGGCTTTCCGCGCTTCCTGGCTGCTGGCAGCTTACGACCGTGCCCGTCAGGATCGCTTTGAGGGCACCGACACGGCGGCCTCTCTGGAGCGCATTGGCTACCCGGTAGCCGTCGTTGAGAGCGATCAGACCAATTTCAAGATCACCACAGCCTACGATCTGCTGCAGGCCGAGCGGCTCTGTCGCCATTACGGCCTTTAGCCAGAGACGGCTAAGAGGCGGGGAGGCCGGGCGGCCTGGACGAAGTACCGCCCAGGCCAGGTTATGAAGGAAGGACGAGGTCTCTGGTGCGGCTCTGCCCGCCGCTGGCTGAGTGCTCAGGCTGTAGGGGTATATAGAAAGAATCTATTTCTTCGAAAGAATCTATTTCTTCGTTGGCATGCATGCGAAGTGCCTGCCAGCAACGGCCTTGTGGAGGGTGCAGCGCAGTGCGGCGCGCTGTGGCGCCGCTGCGCTCAGGCCCAGTTGCCTCTTGGCCACCTATCTAGCCGCTTATCTGACGAGGCCCGGCGTCCTGTGCCCTCCCTGCGGAGGTCAGGTGAGGGAGAGAGACCCGAGCGGCAGGGTGGCCGATCGTCGAGTCGAGAAAAGAGGGGGCGTCGCTCGCTATGATAGCCTGCCAGACTGAACTGGACTGCCTCTATTGCGGTCGTCCGACGCTGCACACGGTCTTCTATGCCTCGCTCTATATCAAGAGGATCGTCTGCCATCGTTGCGCCCACGTTGTCGAGAAGCCGGCGGCTGTCTTGCTCCGCCAGTATTGTCGTGATCTCCCCTGGCGCGCCAGCGCCCTCGCGCGCCGTCTGAAGCATGAGGCGCAGGCCGACCCCTTGCTGTTTGTCTCCAGCCTGCCCCGACGTGTTGTCAATAAACCGATCGAGCTTTCCCGCGAGTTAGCCGAGGTCTGCCTCTAACCCGAGCAGGCTCGGGTCAGGCTGTTGCCCTCGTGTTTGAGTATGACATCAGGAGGTTCATATGATCGAGCAAGTTGCCATCGCTGCCCTGCTCGCCTGGTGCCTGCAACTGGCCCTGGCCTACTGGCAGGCGCGCCGCTTCTACCGCGAGGTCAGCAGCCTGCGGCGCCTGGGCTGCTGTGCGACAGCTATGGCGGGAGGACGCTACCGCGGGCGCGCCTATGTAGTGCTGGTGGCCCACCCCACGCAGCAGACGATCATCGCGGCCAGGCAGCTCAGCGGCCTGACCGTCTTTGCGCGGCTGCGCCCTCTTCCCCAGCTTGTGGGGCGTTCTCTTGATGAGCTGCTCTCGCCCGCCGCGCTGAGCGCCGCGGGCCTGTCGCCGCGTCTGATGGAAGCGGTTGGCGCAGCGGCCCGTACCTTGCGGGAAGCCTGCCAGCCTCGGTCTGGCTCATCTGCTGGCAGCGGGAGTGGATCGCAGGCGCGCCCGGCGGCCCTGCCAGTCCTACAGTCACAGCCCTGAGAGAAGGCAGCGGCCTCTTTGAGCGTCGGCTGACTCGGCTGTTCCCCATCCCGTTGATCTGCTCTGGTGGCGGCCTGAAGTCTTCAGAGCAGACATAAGATCGTCCTGTCATCTATTTGTCCGGAGGTGATCTTGTGGAGATCGCAGCCCGTATTGCCGAGGGCTTCATCGGCATGTTTCAGAAGGGGGGCACGACCTTCGTTGGCCTGGTCACTGGCATCATCCCCCTGCTGATTGTCCTGATGACCGCCGTCAATGCGCTCGTCCGTCTGATTGGTCCCGAGCGCATCGACAAGGTGGCTATGATCAGTAGCCGCAACGTTCTGCTGCGCTATCTGGTTTTGCCTTTCCTGGCGGTTTTCTTCCTCACGAATCCTATGGCCTATACTATGGGGCGCTTCTTGCCCGAGAAGCAGAAGCCGGCCTTCTACGACGCGGCGGTATCCTTTGTCCATCCCATTCTGGGTCTCTTTCCCCATGCCAATCCGGGGGAGATCTTTGTCTGGGCTGGCATTGCTGCCGGCATCACAAAGCTCGGGTTGGGGCTGGGCGACCTGGCGATCCGCTATTTCCTGGTCGGCCTGCTGGTGATCTTTATTCGTGGGTTGGTGACGGAGCGCATCACGGCCATCATGTGGGCGCGTCGCTCGGCGCCAGAAGGGCAGCAGGAGGAGTCTACATCGGAAGCGAGTGCTGGAGCTGCGCCTGCCGTTGAGACCGGTGGGGCGGCTTTCGCCAGCGGAGAGGAGGCGTAGTCATGCAGGTTGTTGCGCGTGGTCTGGAGGCCATTGGGCGGGCCGTTGGCAATGTCGTCGGTATCCTGTATCAGGCTGGTCGCGATACCATCGATCAGGTGATCCGCAACATTCTGCCGTTTATGGCCTTCATCAGCATGATAATCGGCATCATTCTGTACACGGGTATTGGCAATATCATCGCTCATACCCTGTCGCCGCTGGCCTCGAACATCTTCGGGCTGCTGCTGATGTCGGTTATCTGCGCTATTCCGATTCTGTCGCCGCTGCTGGGCCCCGGTGCCGTGATCGCTCAGGTGGTGGGGACGCTGCTCGGCGTCGAGATTGGCCTAGGCCATATTCCTCCACAGTATGCCTTGCCGGCCCTCTTCGCCATTAATCCCCAGGTGGGCTGCGATTTCATTCCGGTCGGGCTGGCGCTCGGTGAGGCCGAGCCGGAGACGACCGAGATTGGCGTGCCGGCGGTCTTGATGTCGCGCTTGATCACTGGGCCGCTGGCGGTAGTGATTGCCTATCTGGCCAGCTTTGGGATGTACGCCGGTCACTGAGAGAGCCGGCATCGAGCTGGTCTGGTCTGGCCCGGCCCGGCCTGGCCTGGCCCCGATCCCGACTCCGCCACGCTTCAGGCCAGATGGCGGATAAGCGGCCAGGGCTTTGAGTCGGCTAGTCGGTGAGTCCGCTCCAGGCCAGCTCGCCTTAGGGTTGGTCAGGGTCGCTGCCACCTCTGGCAGCGACCTGGGACCTGGACCTGGATTGAGCCGCTGAGGAGTAGCGAAAGGAGGATGCGACGATGCCCTATCGTGCTGTCAAGATTTCACGCGGACGTGGTGGCTGGGGCGGGCCGTTGATTGTGAAGCCTGAGCCTGGCAAGGATCTGATTTATTGCGTGACTGGTGGCGGTATCCATCCCGTCGCCCAGCGCATTGCGGAGTTGAGCGGGGGACGGGCCTTTGATGGCTTTCGCTCCTCGGCCCCCGAGAAGCAGATCGCTTGTGTGGTGATCGACTGCGGCGGGACGGCCCGCATTGGGGTCTATCCGATGAAGAAGATCTTGACGATTGATGTCAAGCCGAGTTCGCCCTCGGGGCCCCTGATGAAATTCATTACGGAGCAGCTCTTTGTCTCGGGGGTGCGGCCCGAGGATGTGCAGCTTCTCGAAGAGTCTTGATGGCGGCCCGGAAAGGGAGGTGCTGGCCCTGGTTCTCTCCTGGTCCTCTCCCTTGCCCTTGCTGGCTGCCTGTCTGCCTGGGAGAGGGAGGGGAGGAAGAGAGCGGAGGTCGCCAGCGGTGAGGAAGAGAGCTGGCATCGATGGCAGGCAGCTCTGGCTGGCTGGCTGCTGCCTGCTTTTGACGACGGAGGCAGACGCTGATGACTGCGATGTACTTCAACCAGTGGGCGGCGGAGCGGCCCGGCCTGGAGGGGACGGGGTCGGACGCCGCCCATGAGCAAGCGGGGGCCGGGGAGCGAATGGTGGTCAAGTATCGGGCCGTCATTCAGGAGATTGGTTCCCAGGTGGTGGAGTTTCTGCCGCATGGTATTCTGATTTTCTTTGGGCAGCAGGCCCCACCTGAGCTACGCGAGGTGTCGCTGGTGCATACGGGGGCGGCGTTGCGGGGAAGCATCGAGGTGGGTGACCTGCTGCGCTTCTATGAGCCGGCGGAGGCGGGTGGCGGCGGAGGCCGGGTGTTGAGCTATCGGGTAACGGCGGTGGGAGAGGTGGCCAGCGCCAATCTGGCCGAGCTGGGCCACCTGGTAGTGCACTTTGATGGGGCCACGGAGGCGGCCCTGCCAGGAACGATCTCGGTGGCTCCGGCCTTGCTCCACTTGCCCCCGGTGGGGACCTTGCTGGAATTGCTCAGATTGGAGGATAGCCACGACCTATGAACCTGGTTGCGGAACTTGAAGCGCGTCAGCGCGAGGGACGTCCCATCCGTGTGGGCCTGGTGGGCGTGGGTCAGATGGGCGCGGGTCTGATCGCCCAGATCAGTCAGATGCAGGGGATGGAGGTGGTGGCGGCTGCCGATATCGAGACTGAGCGCGCCGTGGCAGCCTTCCGCGCCTGTGGCTGTAGTGAAGAGGAGGTGGTGCTCTTGCCTCCGGGGGCCAGCAGCCGCGAGGCCGATGAGGCCCTACGCGCCGGCAAGCGAGTGGTGACGGCGCGCGCGACGCTGATCCCCGATATCTGCGCACTTGATGCGGTGGTCGAGGCAACCGGCGTGCCCGCCGTGGGAGCGCTGGTCGCCTATCGGACCATCCTGGCCCGCCGCCATATCGTTATGCTCAACGTGGAGACCGATGCGACGATCGGCTATTTGCTCAAGCGTATGGCGGATGCCGCTGGAGTGGTCTATACAACTTCGGCAGGCGATGAGCCGGGGGCCATTTTGGAGTTGTACGATTTTGCGCGCTCGCTGGGTTTTGAGATTGTGGCGGCGGGCAAGGGAAAGAATAATCCGCTCGATCGGAGCGCGACGCCGCAGCAGTTGGCCGAACAGGCCCGGCGCCAGAAGATGAGCGCTCATATGTTGACGTCCTTTGTCGATGGGACAAAGACCATGGTGGAGATGACGGCGGTGGCCAATGCGACGGGGCTGGTGCCGGACGTCAGTGGGATGCATGGGCCACAGGCCACGCCGGAAACGCTGGCGCAGATTTTCTGCCCGCGTGAGGATGGGGGGATTCTTGAGCGACGTGGGGTGGTCGATTATGCTCTGGGGAGCGTGGCGCCGGGGGTCTTTCTGGTGATTACGACGCGGCAGCCAAAGGTGATCGAGGATCTGCGCTATCTGCGTTTGGGCGAGGGACCATATTGGGCCCTCTATCGCCCGTATCATCTGGCGAACCTGGAGACGCCGCGCTCGATCGCTCAGGCGGTGCTCTATGGGCAGGCGACGCTGGCTCCGGCAGGTCCACCGGTGGCCGAGACGACGGCGGTGGCTAAGCGCGATCTGCAGGAGGGCGAGGTGCTGGAGGGCTTGGGGGGAACGTCGCTCTATGGCAATATTGAGCGGGCTGAGGTGGCCCGGGCTCAGCGTATGTTGCCATTGGGGCTGACGGCCCGCGCTCGTGTGCGCCGCCCGGTGGCGCGCGGTCAGACGCTGACCTACGATGATGTGGAGCTGGATCCTCATTCCTTTATAGTGCAGGCCCGACGGATGCAGGATGCCCTGGTCTACGATGGGGAGACCTCGCTCTAGCTGATGGACTGGGCCTGACCCGACCGGGCCAGGCCGGGCGAAGGGTCAAGGGAGATCACGGTGGGGGCACCTCTGATGCTGCTGACTGTCGGCAACTGGACGGATGGGGGCGGGCAAGCATGGACGGCTGACCTTCTCTGGCGCCGTCTGCTGCCCCCGCCTCTCGCTCCGCTCGCCAGAGGAGGTGGGAGGGCCGGAAGACCGGGTAAAGAAGGGAAGGAAGGGAGAGAGGGAGGGAGAGCGGACATGGCCGTGGTAAGGCTGGCGTGAGGGCGAGAGGGTGGGTGAGGCCCGCTCGCCGCGCGGTCAGCTCAATCCCCAACTCGCAGGCCCCCTCTCGCAAAAACGCGCCTCCTGCCCTGTAAGGGGCAGGAGTTTCGTCAAAGGTCGTGTGACGAGAGATGAGAGCGTCGGTACTCCGATCAGGAAGATCGGGGTCGCGACTGATTTCAAGGATCCAGCCATTCGATCCCCTACAAGGATGCTCAAGTTCAAGCTCGAAAACAGCTAGCGACCTTCTGGGAGGCGCCGGGCAGGTCGTAGCGCAGGTCATAGTCGCTCACCAGGCAAAGCCTCGGCTCCAGCCCTTGCAAAGGATGGCCGGTTTGCTTATAGTCTTGCTCGACGGGATAGGTACCGACAGCGAGCTGGGCGCCGCTGCCGCTACGCTCAACCAGCAGTGGGACCGCTTGACTGTCCAGCCAGCCTGGCTGACAGCAGCGATAGCCCTGCAGGGTTAAGAGCTGAGCCAGGCCCACAAGTTGTCGCTCTTGCTCCTCCAGGCTGAAGGCCGCGGGGGCTTGCTGCTCGCGAATGGCCTTCAGCAGGCGCCTGCCGAGATGGCGATCGAGGCGGTGATGCAGCAGGCGATTGCCATAGTTGCGCAGGCAGCGGTAGCAAGATTGCTCGCACTGCTCCGGACAGTCTTCAAGGATCTGCTGTGTTGTCCCCAGCAACTTTTCGATCTCCTGGCCAACCTGGGTGGCATAGCCCGCCCCACCGGCCAGGGCGTCGAACAGGAAAAAGTCGATACTGCTGCCGGCCGCTTCTCCATCGGAGGCGGGCGTGTAGTTCCAGCCGATGCGCAGCTCACCCGGCAAAATATCGAGCAGGCGAGTTGCGCCCAGTTGCAGGGCCTGGGCCAGCGTATGGGCGGCGTCTGCCAGCCAGCTTGCACCGACCTCGTGGTGGGTGGCCGG
>NZ_JBHOQV010000068.1:0-17458 GCF_042408735.1 Thermogemmatispora sp. | reverse complement strand
AGTCGGTTGACCTCTTTGAGGTCCTTGGGCAGCAGATAGGGCTGCTGCTCCAGATAGCGGCGCGTGTCCTCGTCCGCGCGCCCAGGGAAGGCCACCTCACCGACCCTGACCCCGACCCGGACGGACGCGCCTTCCTGCTCTGTGGCAGGAGACGGGGAGGGGCTGGAAGCGGCAGGGCCGGAGCGTCGACGGGTTCTAAACCACCAGGGCATGACTGCTCCTCTCGCGTGACTTCATGCGTCCCAAGGGAGGAATGAGACGCGGTGAGCGATGAACACTGTTGAGTGTAGAGAAATGGTAGCTGCTTGTCAATGCGCAGTGGGGGTGTCAAGAGCCTCCTTTCGCTTTCTTCACAGATCTTTAATACGTTCCAGGTCAGGAAGGTAGAACCGGCTTTTATGCTTGACGGTGGCAGCGCTCAGTTGTCACTAGCGGGCACAATCACGGAAATCCTGAAAGTGGGACCTTCGGGCAATCAAAGATGCGCGAGTGGTCTGAAAAAACGACCGTACCTGTGCGCACAACCTCTCCGCGTTTAGTTTGGGCCCTCGATAACCTTTGGCGCTGGCCTAATCAAAACGACGAGGTGGAAGAGGCCATGACTCGTATTGATGGTAGACGCCTTCTTCGGCATCGGTGCCGAGATCTTCAGAGTCAAGATTGGCTACCAGCAGAAGCCCTAGCGGTGCAGTATGCTGCAGTCCTTCGCCTGGGAGGCTGTGTTTCCCACCGATCTGACGGAGGCTGGTCACAGCCTCCTGGCAGAGGACCCCTAGAGTATGGGGAGCCTGGGCATTGTCAGCAGCGAGGCGCTCGAGGTGGCAGCAAAGACTCGAAAAGTAGGCCTGGCTGGCGTTTCTCTGAGATGGAGAGAGGAATACCTACTCGACTGAGTAACCAAGAGATGAAGAGCTTGCCAGGAGGTCACGGAAGCGAGATAACTACAAGCCCTGGCAGGAAAAAAGGCACCTTTCCTCAGCAACCGGCGGCCGGCGATGCCTATCCTCTGACGCCGGGACCTGTGCTGGTCTAGCGCCATCTGCAACTGGCCGCTCCTGCCAGGCACAGAGAGGAGGTCAGAACCTGATGATGAAATGTCTTCACTGTGGACAGGAGATTTCAGGAAACCTGGACCTCTGCCCGGCCTGCAATGCTGTTCTGCCAGGCAGCAGCGCCAGTGGAGGGGAAGCGGCAGAAGATTGTAGCCAGAGGCCAGAGAAGTGCGAAGCAAGCAGGACAGTAACCGAACTGGCCGAGGCAGCACCAGTCGCGAGCGAAGGCGAGCAAGCCGGGGAAGGACTCACCACATCGGCGCCTGAGATGGAGGGAGCACTACTTGGGACTCCGCCGCCCGCCGCCTCGCCAGCCCAGTCACCAGCGCTGTGGGTGCGCCTGATGAGGTTGATCAGCGGACGCATTGGAAGCTGCGTCGCCATTCTGGGAAGCATCTTGATGTCTATCGCCTTCTTTCTTCCCTGGTTCTTGGTGATGATCACGATGCCCTCCTGTAGCATAGGTAGCATAGAGGGCGCAATAAGTATAAGTCCCCTGTTTCCGACGCCACTGCTGGGGGGCGAGGGATCGGACTGGCGGACGTCTGCCTATCTGATCGTGGTCATACTCTCTTTGGTCTTCAGCATCATCGTTTTTTCTCGGCCTCCAGCCCGCACGCGTTTGTTGGCAGCTGTGGCTCACATGGTGGTTTGCTGGGCGCAGATCTGTAACCTGTTGGCTCTCAGCTCCCCGCCATCTGGTGCCACGCGATTCACCATTATCCGGGTGCTCAGCGGTTTCTGGGTTGGTTTAGCAGGGATCACCATCACTCTGATCGGAAGCATTCAGATGCTGATCGAGAGCATTCTGGCATGCGAGGAGTAAGCCTTCCTTGATCTTAGTCGGTAGTCCAGATCCACACCGACCGGCAAGGGAACAGACGAGCAACGTCACCAAGCGCGCTGGGACAGTCACTGAGCAGTGCCCGGTCCGCGTTGTTGAAGACGATCCGCTGGCAGTCCCGACGCATCAGTGCTCATGTTGGGTTAGAGCTGGCATGTCTTGCTGCTCACGGATTGTCAGCCCTAACCCGCTCCCGGCCAGAGTCAGATGAGCTAGAATACATCTTCGATCTGTTGAGCCAGGCCATAGCAGGTCTACTTTCATCAGACTGGCAGTGAACGTTGAGGGCACTACATGAGCTGGGCTCTCTTGAGGTTGGCTGGGGTGGAGCCGAAGCCTGGACTACAAGGCTAGCTTCCCGGGCATACTCAGAGCCCGTGCCGAGTTTTACGAGCTAGATCAGGCGAGTGCCCGGCCCTACAAAGCGTGAAGCACGTGCTGACACAGGGAAGGAAAGGCCTCGCGTCCGTCCCTCACGAGCTTCATCAGCTTGAACTTAGCTTATCAATTGCTGTTACCTTCTGTGACCATCTTTTGAATAAAATATACTATCTCATAATTTTTTTAAAGTTAAAATGAAATGCGATAAAATAAAGAATTATACTTCTAAAATTCGCTATCATCCTTGAAGCTTTCACTCATCTAAGTGACGCTCTTCCCACCTGCCCACGATCTATCTGAACGTCTGAACGAGAAGGTCCAGCCTTGCCAGCGTGGTCCGCGAGCTGCGTGGGCACCGGCTCGACCGCCTGACAGGCGCGCGGCCTTTGACGGGCGATGGATGCATCAGTTGTCGAGGACTGCAAGGTACCTGGCGTAGACGCCCAGGATCCTTCATCGCGGTAATCACGGCGACCTTGCCTCCCCTGATCAGGGGGCCGACGACAGCCAACAGCCGCCCTTGGGGCTAGAACGGTTCCCACCGAGCCGTCCACAAGCACAGCTTGACAGGCCCCGAACAACTGAGCATGTTCTATAAGCTGTTTTGCAACAATCACCCTACCATGAATCTTTGTTGGCACGCCCGTAGGTCTATCTAGGGCCTCGAGCCGGGCCAGCATATCGGGATCAAGCAAGTAGGACAAGCAGTGTGTCAAAAGAGCCTTCGCGCGCGGCTTTGGGGAAGGCTTCAACCACTTCTCGATTTGCGGTCGGCCAGGTCCACATCCTGCATGGCTGTTCCTCCCCACACCCGGCGACATGCGCGACTAGCCAGTTGCCTTGCTACAGCTTTCGAGCGCTCTGCAATAGACGCGGATCTCCTCGAAGGGCACGGCCCAGATGTCGTGCAGGACGAAGACGAGGTGCTCGGCGGGAGCAGGCTTGTCGAGCACCACCAGCAGTGTCAGCCCCACCGAATCGGCCAGCTCGATGTCTCACCCCGGGTCAATCGCTCTTTCACTGCCAGGTCACTGGCCTCGACTGTGAGCCGGTCCGTCCCACGCGCGGCCCACACTTCGGTTACCGCTTTGTCGAGGGCAATCTCTAGGAGGGCCTGCCCTTCCCTGACAAGTCGTTTGGCTACGTCCATCAGCGCCTGCTGGCGACCGCCATTCCTACCCAGGGCTGGTCGCGCGTCCTCCAGGAGCTGGCGCGCTTCACGCGGTGGGGCCGCTGGGTCGAGCTGGGTCTGGGCTGCTGGCCTCAGGGGTCCCGCTTGTAGCAAGTCGTCCTCTGGTAGCAGCAGCTCAGCGCCGCCCGCGGCATCGACGCCTCCCAGCTCTTCCTGCTGGACCGCCGGCTGCGGGAGGCGGGAACGGCGCAGGTGGAGCAGCGCACCTGCTGGCTTCCCGCTGGCCGCCGGAGGGACGCCTCAACGGGCTGCTCCATCAGGATCTGCTGATCGCATCGCGCAGCCTGGAGGGGCCTGTCGAGCAGCCTGGGGTGGATATGGCTCACTTCCACTGGATCCTCGCTGGGTTGGTCGCGGTATCTCCTGATTCGGCTGCTCAGCTTCCAGGGATCCTGGTGTGAACCGTGGGGCCTTCCTTCTCTCAAAGAATGAACAAGGTTTGTTCTTCATGCAGGCAGCATGATGGGCCAGGCGATGAGCGGCAAGCGGAGCCCCTGGATGGGGATGAACCCGGGGGATCCGCCGCGAACATCTCTCCTGGGCGCCTCTGGCTTTCGAGGCGCTCTTCTCAGCTTCTCGGCTGCCAGGCTGCCAGCAGCTCGCCATTGGGGGCGGACAGGGTGAAGGTATCGCCGAATGGTGGGTGCATGATGGCCGAAACCTCCACCTGCTTGTCGAGCAGTTCCTGGTGCAGACCCTCCAGATCGCCGGTCCTGAGGTAGAGCACGATCGTACCCGGCTGGCGCCCCCCGCTGGCCTGCATGAGTCCGAAGTCGATCCCTCCTGGCGCGCCCTTGAGGTAGCGGAATCCGGGGCTGTTCTCCGAGGGCTCGGTCGTAAAGCCGAGTTTCTCGGTATAGTAGCGAAATGAGGCTTCGAGATCGGCGACGTGGATCACGACGAAGTCCAGCGTTGGTTGTCTCGACATGGATATACTCCTTTTCTCTGGTTATCCGGGATGCTACTCCTGTTGCCAGAAAAATCGTTCTCCTTGATGGTCAAAGTATAATCCATGCCTGTGACAACAGTATGTCAGTAGCGTTGCGAATCAGGCGAGCTGCTCACAATGAGCGAGCATGGCCCGTGCCTCCCTGGCCAGCAAGGTACGTAGCGACTCCGGCTCGAGCACGCGCACATGTCTGCCCCAGCTCAGCAGCCACTGGAGAATCTCGCTCTCCTGCCTCACCTGCAGTGTGACCAGCAGGCCGTCCGGCCTCTCTTCTTCGCTCACCAGGTAGTAAGATCGAGCTTCGCGGACCCAGCGCGCCACCTCGCTGGCGAAAAGCACGCGGACCGTGGTGGTGCCGACCGGGCCGCAGCGGCACCATGCTGGCGAGGACTCAGCAGGCTGGGTAAAGGTTTGCGGCAGCACCTCCAGTGCCTCCATGCGCTCCAGGCGAAAGGTGCGCACAGCCTGGCGCAGATGGCAGTACGCTGAGAGGTGCCAGTTCTGGTTGACATAAGCGAGGCTCAAGGGATCAGCCTCGCGCATCTGTGGCTGCTGCTCGTCGCTATGGCGTGCGTGGTAGACGAAGCGAACAGTGTGGTGTTCGATGATCGCCCGCCGTAGTTGTTGCAGCTTTCTGGCCTCGGGGCTCTCCTCCGCCGGTCCCGCCGTGATAAAGTGGAAGGCATTTTGCAGACGCTGCACCTCTGAGCGCAGTCGCTCAGGCAGCACGGCCTCGATTTTCCGGCGGGCCGACTGCGCGGCCTGGCGGTACTGCGCATCGAAGCTCTGGGCCATGACGCTGCTGCCCAGCAGCAGCATGGTTGCCTCCTCGCTGGAGAAGCTCAGCGGTGGCAGGAAATAGCCCTCCATGAGCATGTAGCCCTGGCCGGGGATAGAGACCAAAGGCACGCCGGCCTCGCCCAGGGCCAGCATATCCCGATAGATGGTCCGTTTGCTCGTCTCGAATCGGGCGGCCAGGTCCTCAGCGCGCAGCTTTCCTCTGGCCTGCAGCTCCAGGACAATGGCTAGCAGTCGATCCGTGCGATTCATGACTCGCGCTGCCCTCATCTTTTTCCTCAGAGTATAGACGATCTTCCAGCCGAAAGGAACCGTTTCCGGCTCCATGTGGAGCGCTCCTGGAAGGAACGAGCGGGTGAGCGCAGCGCGGGGGCCTGTGGATCCTCCGGCTCTTCCACCAATGGCAACAGGCTAGATAAGCGGTATAACCGCCTTCGACCATCACATTTTCGGCGGTGATAAAGCCAGCCCCGTCGGAGGCCAGGAAGGTGATGACAGAGGCCATCTCTTCCGGGTTCGCGGTGCGCTTGAGGATGTGGATGTCTCCTATCTCTGGCTGCCGATCGGCCTCCACCCGTGTCAAGCCCCATTTTCTCATGATCGAACGCGCGTTGCCTTCGGTCCAGACGGTACCAGGAGAGACCGCATTAACGCGAATATCTTCTCAGCCAGGCAAAGGGGTATAAATATATTCATATTCATTATCACTTCTTTAGTTGCGCTATAGGAGACACAGTGCGGCTGCGCGATAGAGGACGAGATCGAGGTAATGCTGACAACTGCGCCTTTGCCGACCTTGATCATTTCAGGGACGACGTGCTTCACGCAGAGGGCCTGGCCCATGACGTTGACATCCATGATGCGTTGCCACTCCTCGACGGTGGCCTCGATGCCGCGCATGATGAAGACAGCAGCCCAATTAACCAGGACATCAACGCGACCACAGTGGAGGGCCGCGCGCCGCACCATCGCTTCGACTCCTTCCTCTAGGGCGATGTCTACCCAGGCATAGAGCGCGACCTCCTCGCTCTGATTGAGGGCTGCTTCTGTTTGCTTGCCGGCGAGTTCATCATTGTCGGCGATCACGACACGCGCACCTTGCTGGACGAATGCCTGATAGGTTGCTTTACCAACGCCTTTGGCTCTCCCACTAACAATGGCAACTGCTCCATGAAATTTGCTCATTTCTGGCTCCTTGCTCGAGCTATCCTTCGATCAGGAGGGGCCGCTCTGGAATGGCGCCGCTGAGCAGGGCTGCTACCAGGCTGACGAACCCCTCGGGCACGAAGATTTCCTGGGAGGCACGCAGCTCTTCGAGGGACCACCAGCGATGGCCACGATAGGCGACCATCTCCGAGCGCTCCTGACGGTGCAAACTGATCGTGTTCGTGCGCACGCGGGCGAGGAAATAGCGTTCGTGCGTCAGCGTCCTTTCGCCACGCAGGACGAATTCGCGCTCTCTCAGCCAAACGCAGGGACCAAGGTCTACCTCTGAGATGGCTGTTTCCTCCCAGAGTTCGCGCAGCGCCGCCTGCTCAAAGGTCTCTCCTTCTTTGACTCCACCACCGGGCGTTGCCCAGTAGACGCGCAGATCCGGCTTTGCCGGGTCGAGCGGAACCGCGTCCTCGTACTTGAACAAGAAAATCTGTTGCTGCTCATTGACGACGATCAAACGAGCTGATTGACGTGTTTTCATTTGATGCTTCACCTTTCTTTAGACCCTCTCTCCTGGGAGCGCGGCTCCGCTTCCTGGAGAAACTGCTGGTGACGCGCCTAATCGTGAGCAATCCAATCTAGGCACTAGCCTGGCCCAAGGCGTGTGCGAACTGATCGAAGAGCCTGGTCACTGGCTGCGTATAGGTCGGCCGGCGCAGCACCAGGCGATGATAGCGCTCATCACCCGGAATAATCCCCGGGGGCCTAGAGGCGGCGCGTGGCAAGCTGTTCGGCAAGACCATAGGTTTTCCAGGGAACGTTGCATAGGCCAAAGACGCTTTCGTAGTGTAAGGGAGGCGCCTTCGGCTTCTCAACGAACACCCCTTCACTCCCGAGGGCTTGCAAATAGACCTCTACTGGTAAGCCATCAAGTTCTTCAGGACAAGAGAGTGGGCGGTAACTGTAGTAGGTTGCGTGCGTCAATGTGCCTGGCCCGCGCACTCGTGCAAGAGCGGCGGGGGATAGGCGTAGTTCTCATTGGGCACTGCGATATACTCCTCCAGGCGCTCAAACTGTGCCTGAGCCAGGGCCGCCCCCAGGGGGTGGATGCGATACATTTAAGCCGAGACCGGTGGCAACAGAGGGCCGATACGGCTCGCCCCAGATTCCCTCGAAGGAACGCGCGGCGAAATGACCGTGCAAGGTCGCCCGCTCCTAGATCTCGGGATCGTTGGGGAGCAGCATGCCCTCTTCACTCGCGAGGACCATCTTCTTCTCCTGGAAGCTGACAATAGCCACATTCCCAAAGGCGCCTGGCTTCTGACCATGGCATTGCACGCCCATTGCCTGAGTGCACTCCTCGACAATCTTGAGTCCGTAGCGCTGCGCGTTGGCCTTTACAGGTCGCATCGGCACAGGAAAGCCGAATAAATGTGCCACCACGATTGCCTTTGTGTGCGGGATGATGTGCCGCTCCAGGTCAGCAGGGTCGAGCAGACCAGTCTCAGAATCAGCATTGACGAGCACGGGGATTGCCTTACAGGTAAAGATCGGTATCACGGTCGATAAAAAGGCAGAGGTCGGCGCCAGCACCTCGTTGCCCGCTGCCAGGCCGATGCAAAAGCAGCCCGAATGGGGGGCCCGTCGTCCTTGAACTGGTCGAGAGGGTATGGAGGCAGCCGGAATAGGGCTGGAATTTGCCTTCGAGCAGCGCCACCTGGCCCTCACGTCGACTATATTATAGGAGATTTTGTCACGACGCAGCAAGCTGACGAGCGTCGATGTCGCGCTCGCTTATGATCGGCCAGACGGGCACGACCGCCTCCTTGGGCGCAGGAGAACCGCCCAAGAGTGCGAGTTGCTCCATGAGATGGTTTTCCTTTCACGTGCTCCCTCCAGGCTGGCGCGAAGCGCTCGATGCGGACGCATCCATGCCCGAGAAAGGCCCGAAGGTCACAAGACGAAAGTATCCACGCGCTGCATGATCAGCTGCAGGAGCGCCTCAGAGCAGCTATCGTTTCCTCTGATCTCTCCCAGATGAGCTACATGGGCAGGCAGACGATAGCGTTCAAAGAACTGCCCTAAGAGGGCCAGGGCTTGACATTCGCTGGCACGTCGGCGCGGACCCTTACATTAAGAGAAAGGGGCAGGGGTCATCAATGACGCCGGCCAGGCGCTCGCCTCAGACGACCTTCGCGCATCGCAGGGCATCCACCATCGGCCCCGGCTGAGTTGGCCCTCCGCCACCTGGAGGCCCAGCGCAAGAGAGATTGGAGAATGGAGAACGAGATGCCTTCCAGCCGTAGCAAACAGATCCTGGTATCGCCCAGATAGGCGACATGGCCAGTGGGGCCAGCAGAGATGGTACTCGCATCAGCGCCCGCCACTGCCAGGGGTTGCGTTTGGAGCGTTGTTGGCTGGCTGAACGACTTGATCAGGTCAACTGAGAAAATCGGCGTTGCCCCGGACGTTGAGTTGATACATGCCTTCGATCTTGATCTCTTGTGATCGAAAGAGTTCGATCAGCGCGGTATCCGGCACTGTCGCACCGAGATGACTTCTAACGTCGTCGTCTGGCAGCGCGACACCTGCTTCGAGGAACCGAGCCTGGAAGGCTGGGTCGCGGGCGATCGATCGGTCCAGACGTGGCCCTGACAAAGGCGACACCCGCCTCCACCGCCGCTTCCGCATACACGCGCAGCGGCCTTTGAGCCGGTGGGCAGGTAGCAGGTGAGCACATCGACGCCAGTTTCCTGAAACCACCTGCTGAGGATGCAAGGATTGACAAAGCAAGTCTTTCAAGTGTATCATCATTATGTCTGCTCTCTTGGTCGGACTAATTCTAAGGAAGGAAGAGTCGACAAAGTGGAGCAGGACCGCAAAGCCAGCATTGGTAAGGTGAGCGTTCGTGTGGCTCTCCTAGAATCCTAATCATAAACGATGATTCCTTAAAGGACCAGGCGTAAGACCATTCTGATCAGGAAGGAATGGTCTTACTGTTGGACGGGACTTCTTTATCATGAGGAAGCAACAGCCCCGTCACATCGCAATCCTCTCTCTTTTTGCATAGAACATCAGGCACAGTGTCGTATAGATCCGAGCAGCGCTTCAATGTCCGAGCTAACATCCTTGGCGGAAGAAATCTCCTTGTCCGACAGAATATAGCTTACGCAGGAGATCAGGTAAGATTTTTCATGTGGAACTTTATGATGTAGATCGTACAGTAGATCAGGCAACCATTCGCATAACCAAGGAATATAGTATTGACTTTTATCAATTAAAAAGAGATCATAAATGATTTATCTGTAATATCGACAAAAGTATCTCTGCAGAAATGAAGCGGCTGCGCGTGCTTTCATGGCTATCGTTAACCGCGGTGGGCTTGACTGCCGCTCTCTTTCTCTTCCTGCGCCAGAGGTAAGCTCTTCCTGATTCGTCTGACCAAAGGCCTCTTTCTGGGGCAACCGCGGATTCGCCTGCCGAAATTCGCGGCTTTTTGGGGGCGCTCATGCTCCGTCGCGGCATTCAGATGCTGGCCTATCTGTCGCCCTGGCCCTGGCCCGGCTTGCCCACTTTCAACCTCTGGAGGTGGGACACCCTGGTCGGGATCGCCTGGGCGTTGGTCTTGCTCGCCCTTCTCTACCGCGAAACGAGCTTTTCGCTCGACCCAGAATCTGTGTAGTTGCTTCCTCCGCTCGGGCGGGAAGAAGGCATCGCCGAAGTCGCGAACCCGCTGCAGGGCGCCTGCGCTTTTATCGCGGCGCGCTCCTGCTCGCGCTCGCTACCCATCTCGGTTCGCTGACGATTGTGCTCTCGGCCTTGCTTTTTGTCTATGAAGATCTCTTGCACGAGGAGTCACTGCGCTTTTTTGACAAGAAAGACCTGCTCTTGCAGGGCACCTTAAGCCTGGGGCAGGGGATTGTGAGTCTCTTCTTGCACTCGCTCGCCGGGTGCATGCCTGGTCACGCCTCCTACAATGGACCGCGCGTCGTCGAACCGTTCCGTAGCAACGTGAAAGAAAGCCACAAGAAGGAACTTCTAGATGAGAGAGACCATACAGCAGCGTCAACAAGCGCTGGAGGTCGACCCGAAGGCCCTGCTGTGTCTGCTGGCGCTAACAGTTGACTCCTATACCGTCCATGTGAGTGGATTGGCCATTGAGGGCCATGGCAACGCCGAATCAGACCTGGATGCCTTGGTGATCTACCCGGACGAATTCCCCTCGCTAGTGGAGGTCTTTCCGGGGCACAAGACCAACATAGTCTCCATTGACTCACCGAGCGCTGGAAGCTCGCTATCGAGAGTTGGACGCTCCCAGGCGTGCGCTCCGTCGCGCAGCGCAGTAACCAGGCTGACTTTGACGATCCCAATTCCTACGGGGTACTGCGCCTGGTCGGGGCGGATATAGCTCGACCCAGCGGCTGCGGGTTGATACCCCCATCCTCCACGAGGAGCATTTTTACCAGCTTCAGCACGAATTTTCCTTTGAACGACTCAGCTTTCTGTTGCATCGGCGCAGCCTGCTCGCCTATTCCTGCTCAGCTCAGGCCGCCTCCGGCGCGTTCATCTCTCAGCAACATGGCACAGCGCTGCTGACAGCCCGCCTTGCCATGCAGCAGGCCGTCGGTGGCTTGCTCGCCGCGTATGGAGAGATCAAGAGCAAAGAGCAAAGGCGCTTCCAAAAACTGGCAAAGCTCGGCAATGAGGAACTGACCCGGCGCTACTGGACCCTCGAAACGCAGGGCGCTGCTAATGAGCAGGAGGTCCTGGCCTACGCGCAAAAGTGCCTCCGTTTCGGGCGGCAGGTTGCATTACAAGCGCAAAAGCAGATCGCGGGACGCTATTGCCCAGAGGAGTAAACAGCAGATGGAGACAGCGAACCACAGGCAAGAGGTCGGCTTGGTGACAGGATTTATACAGAGCGTCCTCGCCACCACGAGGCGCTCCCTGCTGGAGACACTGCGTGTCTATGCCTGGAGCGTCTTCGGAGTGCGCCTCTTAAATGCCATTTTCACGGTGGCGATTGCCACCCTGCTCTACGACGGGCTTTTTCATGGACAGACATTGAGTTCATTTAAAAGCTATACCGGCAGCAGCGATTATCTAACCTTTGTTGTGGTTGGCAGCGCCTTGAACATCTATGCCAATGGAGCGCTGCTCAGTGTTGGACGCAGCTTCATCACGGAGAGGCGCATGGGCACCATTGAGGCGATCTTCCTCCCGGCTCGGCTGATCAATCCGGACTGATTGCGTCCTGTATTCAACGCCTTTTCTAAGTCCAGGGAGGGCACCCATGGCCTTTCACATGCTTGCTGATGACAGACTTCCTATCGAGCAACAACCCTTCTCTATGAGCAATCAGAGGCGCAAGCGCCAGGATAGGGGCAAGTAGTTCTCTTTGACCTGGGTATCAGGACACTGGCAACAGTATGCCCTGCTTGATCTTCTGAGCCGTACACGGAGCGCAAGCGTTTGCCAGACTCTCCAGGCCACCTCATCCGAGAGGGGAGCGTACTCACTCAACCATCAGATCGGTAGCTGTTCCAGCCAGAGCTGGACGGCTCCCGACCGTGGGAAGGAAGGAAGGCAGGAAGGAAGGAAGGAAGGCAGGAAGGAAGGTTTCTCTAGAAAAACTACCTTCCACTGGCTATACTATTCCTGGCTTCATCTGTAGCTCCTCGCTTGCTTGGAATCGGGATGGGAGTGGAGCAGAACACCACTTTGGAGAGGAAGGCTCTTCAGAAAGGATCCGTGAACAGACACCTGGATCAAGAAGCGATCCTATTCAGGCAGCAAACATGTAGTTCGTCCGTCTGGACAAGGTCGAGGATAGAATGGCGTTCTTTCTCCAGACAGAGCAAGACTGGCCTGACCGCGTGGGTGTGGGCTGGGCTGTGAGGGTAGCTGGCTCGGCGATCTTCTCCACGCGAGCACCACCCATCTGACTGGGCCCCCAGGCAGTGGAAGCAGTTATTATAAAGCTTTGCTTTTCGCGACATTGTGGTCACCCTCTCTACACGAGAACGCTCCAACTCCTTCACCTCAGGAGGGAAAGATGCCCTGCCAGGACCATACGAGCATTCCTGAGCGATGTTTGCAGCTAAGGCACTGCTACATTCTTACGTTCCTGCGGGCGATTGCCGGCATAGGCACCCTGCTCTCATTGCGAGTTATTTCTTCTCCCCTCGCACCCTGGGTTCTCATTCTGGGGATCACCTTCTGCTCGTGGGCCCTGCTCACGCTCCTGGTAGCTCACTTCTGGAAAAAGCAGGCCGGCCGCCTGTGGCCTCTGGCTCTAGCCATTGATCTCGCTCTCTGCGTCGCCGTCAATCTGCTCTTTGCTCCCTTGCCATCGAGCCTTGCCGCCGCCGCCTTTCTCCTGCCAGCCTATGGGTGGGCAACTGCGTATGATATGGGAGGTGTTCTGATGGTGCTGCTCACCTTCAGCTGGAGCGAAGTGGTCATAGTCCTTGTCCGGCTCTCGACCAACCAGCCTCCAGTCAACTGGCTCTCGATGCTGCTTTGGCTATTGCTCATCAGTCTGACGGCGGCGCTGCATCTCCTGCTGAGCCGCCGTCAGTACCTTCTGTCTCCCATCTTGAACAACCAGAGCAACTCCTTGCACCAGTCAGGCTCTCCCGCCTTCCAACCGGGCGGATTGCAAAGAGGGGGAGCTGCTGGGAACACAGAGAGTGCTTCTCTCCAGATCAGCTCCTCTCTGGCCCTGCACCGTGATCCGAACGCCACTTCGCTAGCCGGGTGTCCTCTTCAGCGCGATTCGCTACCGGGTGTCCAGGTTCCCCTGTTGCTGAAGGCTCTGGAGGTCGCCTTTGCTCCCTATGGGGTCAGGCTGGATCAGCATCGCCCGCAGCTAGAGAGCGCACTTGAAGCGCTCAGGGATCCCCAGATAGCTGACCCTTCTCAGTTCACCTGCTGTCTTCAGCACCTCCTACGAGAAGCAGAGGATCATTGGCAACAGCGCGCCATGCTCTCAGCACGGGAGTGGGAGCTACTCAGCCTTCTGGCTGAAGGCTTATCCTACCGTCAGATAGGGCAGCGCCTCTATCTCAGTCCGAGCACTGTTAAGACACATATGCGTAATCTCCAGCAGAAACTCGGCGTTGCTGGGAGGGAGGAGATACTGCGTCTGGCGCTGGCCCGTGGCTGGATCAGCGATGTAGCCTGCCTGCAGCGGTCAGGAGAGTGAGGTAGCTCCCACCTTCTACCTTTCTGCCGTTCCCGCGCGGTGATAGCTCCAGATAGCCAGAGCGGTAAAAAGCACAGTATAAATCAGCAGGACCAGTACATCTTCGAGGGCTGAGCCAGAGGAGGCTGCCTGCAAGGGGCGCAGCGCCAGCAGAAAGTAGTGTGCTGAAGGGAGAAAGCGAGCGATGTTCTGCAACACGCCTGGCATGAGCTGGAGTGGTTGCAGCAAGCCTCCCAGGTATCCCAGCACGAGATAGACGCCAATACTGACCACATAGCCAGTCTCGGCATCAGTCCAGAAGCCGATGACAAAAGCAAGCGCAATGAAAGGCAGAGAGCCGCCCCATAGAAAGAGGGCCGAGGCCACCAGAGCCCAGTAGTTGTCGACCCGTAATCCCTCCAGGAGGGCGACCGTCAGCACACACATAATTGTTATACCGGTCATGCTTAAGGTGGCAAGCACCTTGGCAGCAAAATAGGTCAGAGGCGTAAGCGGGGTGGTCTGGAGCAGACGCAACCAGCCAAGCTGGCGCTCCTGAGCCAGGCGTGATCCCAGGGTTCCAAGTGAGACACCGATGGTGCCAAAGCCGGCCATGGCAATACCAAAGTGAAGCTGCAAGTCATGCGTATTGCCGAAGCCATAGGAAAAAATCAGATAGTAGCCGATCGGCACTAACAGGGTAAAAAAGAGCGCGCGCCCATTGCGCAGGAAGCGCAGGAGTTCTAGCTTGCTTTGGGCACGTAGAGCCACCAGGGTCATGCCTGTTCCTCCCTCCTTGTCAGTGCTAAGAATGCCTCCTCAAGGCTGGCTCCGCGGATCTCCAGATGTGGGGTAGAGATCCCATGACCCTGCAGATCTTTGAGCAGCGCATCGCTATCTCGGGTGAAGAGGACCACTCGCGGCCCGTGCCGCTCGATACGGAGCACGCTCGGGATTGTCGCCAGAAGCTGGTCGTTCTCCTTCTCCGCAAGAAAGCTCACGAGCTGTCCGCTTGCCGCCGCGCGAATCTCCTCGCTGGAGCCATCTGCCACAACGCGTCCCTCGTTGAGCACGATCACACGCTGGGAGAGTCCTTCGACGTCGGCAAGATTATGTGTTGTCAGGATGATAGTGCGTCCGTCACGATGTAGCTCGCGGATGCGCTGCAAGAAGCGACGCCGGGAGGCAACATCCAGACCCGCGGTCGGCTCATCCAGAAAGAGAAGGCGCGGGTCACCTACGAGGGCCAGAGCAAAGAGCAGGCGCTGCAGCTCTCCACCCGAAAGATGCTGCGTGTAGCATTGTTGCTTCTCGCGTAGCTGCGCGATCTCAAGCAGCTCATCTGTTGGCAGACTATGGTCATAGTAGCTGTGGAAGACATCGAGCAACTCGCGTACGCGCACTAGATCGATCACACGTGCGTTCTGCAGCATCGCTCCCAGGCGCGCCGCTCGCCGGACCGCGGGGATCGTCGGGTCGCCTCCGTTAAGCAGCACACGCCCCGCTGATGGTCGCAGCAGGCCGAGCATCAGGAAGATCGTCGTTGTCTTGCCAGCTCCGTTTGGGCCAAGCAGCGCCACCGATTCTCCAGCCTCAATACGCAGACTCACCCCCCGCAGCGCCTGGACAGCTCCGTAGTGCTTCGTGACCTGATCCAGGAAAATCACTGGCCGCTGAGACTGGATAACAGCCGCTTCTGCTCTTACTTTCATGGGCATGCCTTGCCTTTCAAGGGCCTCAGCCATAATGCCACTCCTTTTTCTTTCCCCCCGCTACCGAGGCTGGCTCTCAGCAGCATAGCGAAGGGATCATAGTATCATTACTATAAGAAAGGTGAGACGAGCGATCACCAGAGGAAGAATGTTTGACACAGTCACAAACAACCAGGCGTTGATCGGGCCGATCACGAGCGCGCCGCACATGGCCGGCAGCGCGCTAAACCATGAAGGCATGCCTTGCGCCTGCACAGCTACAAAGAACAGGGTGGAGGTTACGAGCGCTAAAGGAAAGCTCTCGGGGGCCAGCAGACGAACTGCCAGGCCGCGAAAGAGGAGTTCTTCGCCCAACAGCGCCAGGGCAATAATTGCCCATCCGACAGGAGCTGGCCAAATCTGAAGCGTCTGGCGATAGGCTCGTACCCAGCCAGCTCGCCCGATGGTGCGCAGCTCATTGACAATGTCTGGCCCTATCTGCCGTTCGCGCCACGGACGGAAAAGGGCCAGGGCCAGCGAGCTAAGCAGCATCGAGACCGACGCCCCTCCCAAGCCAAGCAGAACACTGACCGGCAGCTGCAGCAGCAGCAAATGCTCGGTGAAGAGACCAAGCAGGTTCTGGCCGTTCGCCCAGGAGACTGCCCAGGCGATGCCGGGGGCGGTCAGGCCGGCGCCTGCAACTGCCAGGGTGAAGGCCAGGTCCCGTGTTGGATATCGATAAAGAGGCGCTTGCTGCGCCTACGCAGCAGACAGTCACCCAGGCTGAGGCCCAGACGAGCAGGTGAAGGTAAAGGAATAGTAATCGTGGTATCGACGGTTTCGATACCATTGTTGGCAAGCATATAGGTCACAGTATCGGTATAGTAAAGCTGGACCCCCACTTCAGACTCATAGTCGTGACGGCACAAACGGGTATTCAGCAGAAAGGTCTCAGTGACTCGCTGATCATGCGAGACACTCAGACTTCGGTGGCGCAGTGAGGGAGTGCGAAATCCCGTTGCGTCCGCGCAGCGATCAACCCTCACTGTGGAATTCACCATAAAGGGCAGGGATAAGGTATTCTCTTTGTGGATGACGGCTATCTCCTGATCAGGATCTCGGCTCGTGGGGTCCGCCCAGGCCGGAGCTTTGCTGTCGATGCTCATCTTCTTTGCTCCTCAGCAGTTGGTCTATAAAACACCGCCATACACTCCTTGGGGGTTGCTTATTCCTAAGCTAGTGATTCGCGGGCCGTGCTCTGCGACGATTCGCTAGAGATCTCTCGCGGGAGGCCAGAGACATGCCCTCCTGCTCAGGCTCTTCCTCCGCGTTCTGTTGTCCCAGAGACCTCCTTCCGATCGGAGGGAGGTCTCTGGCCAGACCAACAGGACAGTAGCCTGGCGGATAGACTAGCTGGCGCTCTTGTCAGTGGCCAGCACTGCCGGAGCCGCTGCGCAGCAGCAAATCGTCGATGTGCTGGTACCGTGGCCGTTCGAAGTGCAGACCCCCGGCGCTACTGTAAACTCTGCCAACTCATGCGGATGCAAATAGTCCTCGCGATTCATCGTGAGATGCTCGCTGAACCCGCTGACCTCGATCTTCATAGTGGACATGCACCTCCTTGCATCGAAGAGTGAGAAAGGTGTAGGGGGAAAGGCTATTTGCTCCCTCTGCCAGGCATATAGCATCTGCAGTGGTCGGGAAACAATCATCCCTGGGTTCATTTTGCCTCATCCGATGCCCCAAAAGCTGACGAGTGCTCCTCATCCAGGACAGGCAAACAGGGTGAGCCTCTTTCAACCGCTAGCGGATGCCTGGAGGAGACAAAGCCTGTGAGACAAGAGGCGGAATATTCTATACAATATAAAAAAAGATATTAGTAAGCAAATCTATCTGTGTAAGCTGGAGGAAGCAAACAGGACCTGCTGAAATTAATCCGATGGCTCCTCAAAATCCAGAAGCGTGATCTTTGAGGGAACGGCGAACCGGAAGGCGAGGGAGACTCTCGCAGGTTGCCGTTCCACTCTTCATACCTTCGCAGCCATTGTCTATGAGCAGGAAGGGCTTCCTGCTCCGAATCAGGAAACGGAGTGATACGATGAACCGGAGCGCAAAGCGTAAAAGGGATACCCCAGGCTTGGCCCTTCTCAAAAAGATGGAAGAGAAACCTTAGAAATCTTCACGGGGGATGAACACCTGGCTCGCTCCCT
>NZ_JBHOQV010000203.1:0-1892 GCF_042408735.1 Thermogemmatispora sp. | reverse complement strand
TCCAACCGCTACGGGACGTCGGCTGGACGATCAGCGCTGACTGATGGAGCCAGCCCGACGCCGCTGGAGCCGCTCGATCGCTGCCTCCGCCTGGGCCGCGCTCCAGCCGTCAAGAGAAGGAAGCTTGATGCCCTGCTCGCTCGCGAGCTTGCTCAGCAGGCTCCGCTGCTCCGTTGTGATAGGTCCTTCCCTCTTGTCGGTCGGTTGCGGCTGGATGCGCGAGGAGCGCCGTTCGACCGGGCTATCAACGATGCGATGCTCCTCATCGAGGTCCGGAGCGAATTGCGTTCCAAAGCCCAGCGCGGCCAGCGCACGCCCGATGGCGCCGGTCTCAGCCTTCTCGATAAAATCAGGGAAGCTGGCCGCTTTCTCCGATTTGATACCAGTGGCCATGCCCCCTTTGCCATCCTTGACCACAGCGCGGCAAATCACGAAGCCCTTGGCGCGGCGGACCCTCCTTTCAGTGCGCCGGGTCTCGCCGTTATAGCCGAGATACGCCTCCTCCGTCTCCTGCTCGAGATCCAGGTGGAGGATCTCCGTCTCAATGGTCCCCTGGGGGCAACTTTCCCGGAACCAGACCAGGCGCCATTGGATCGGCAGATACTCTTTTTCGTTCCCTGCACTGCCGATGCGAATGAGATGTTCACAAGGATTGAAATGGCCCTTTTGCATGTTGTCTCTCTTCTCCTCTTCTCTTTTCAATCTTGCTCTATTGCTCTTCTCCACGAGATGCTTGCTCGGACCAGTCAAGCTGCCAGTGACCTTCTCTCAGAGCCAGCGACTCCACGGTGCCCAGAGGCGTGGCCCAGGCAATCTCGTCCGGCAGCCAGTGTCGGGCATCGATCACCACCTGGACCTGCAGGCAGCTCCTGGAGAGCCACTGCCCCAGGCAGCCTGCCAGCTCTCCTTGCAGCTGCTCCGCTCGGGAGACCACTCCCTTCCAGGACCCACGCACCCTCAGCGAGGAGGGGGAGACCAGTTCTGCGCGCTGACCCAGCACGGCCACCACGGCGGCCCTGGCCGTGAAGAAGCGAATCGGCCCAAGGACGCTGCGAGCAGTGAGGTGAACGGCGTAAAGCCGCTGCCGTGGCCGGGAAGGGTCACTCCCACCCAGCAGGTCGCGCGTGAGTTTACACAAGTAGACTCCTTCGAAGGGAACGAGCAGACTCTTGAAGGCTTCCAGGCTGAGGCAGTGAACGGCTCCGACCTCTGGAAGTTCCTTGATTGAAGAAGATGAGCGCATGAGAACGTCTCCTTTCTCTTGGCATGGGAACCGGGCAGCTCTGATCGAGAGCTGCCCGCTCGAGGTATGGAATGACGTGACGACTGGTCATGGCCAGTCCCAGAGGCTTCTCTGGACGATGGTGGTAGCACCGTTGCTCGCGCGAGGCAGGCGCCGGCGTCGTCTGGCAGCGGCCAGGGCACGCATCAGAGCACTGTCCCCGAAGACCAGGCGTGTGCGTGCCTCTGGCTCAACAGATACGGAGGCTGCTGCCGGGACCTGGTCCTGTTCGGCCGCCGAAGCAGGGGATGCCTGCGTCTGCAAGGGCGGCGCGTGCTCCTCTGCTGGACGCATGGTCTCGCTGCGGGTGTCCGGCTCCTCCAGATACGGCTCCTGGCAACCCGGCTCTGGCTCGGGAGGAGGGGAAACCTCGATGCTGGCGCTGGGGCCCTCCTCCTGGGGGGCACTCCACGGGCTGCTCACCTCTCTGCCCGGGGGATCTTGCGCTCGTTGCACCTCGGTGCCGTCCGCGCCGAGGTGGTGCCACTGGGCCAGGCGCTCCCGCAGTCGATCCTCGTAGCCCCCGAACCACTGGCGCCTGTGCTGCCTTTCTGCGCGGCGACGTTCGAATGCCTGCGTGAGCTGCTCCTCGGCTTTTGCGATATCTCCA
>NZ_JBHOQV010000201.1:0-7081 GCF_042408735.1 Thermogemmatispora sp. | reverse complement strand
CCGTCCAAAAACGGGCCTGGCCCCAGCTGCTGGCAATCTCCGCAGCGATGCTGGTAGCATCGTTCCCCGCTGCAGAGGCCGACCCGACGCTGGTCTGGCTTGTCGTGGGAATGCTGCCCGATATCTCTGGCAACGAGGGATTCCAGCTTAGCCGGAGCGGGTGGGCTAGCAGTTCGTGTGCCAGGCCCCAGGCGACAAAGCAAGCCAGGATGCCGGCAAGGATCCAGCACTCCGTTTCTGTTAAGGCAAGCGTCCCCAGGCCGCCGGCCAGAGCCAGCGAGCTGCCTCCGCTCACGGGCGCCGCGGCCAGAGCGATCAACAGGATCACGCAAACAACGATGAGCACGATAATCGCTGCCACAGAGGCGGAATCGTAGGCAGCCTGGTAATCGTCAAAGAATTTTTGATCGACAGCCAGGGAGGCCTCGAGCAGATCAAGATGGGCCGCAAGCCCGGTCATCAGATTGACTAGCTGCTCCTGTGCCTGGGCGGCCGCCTGGCCCTGCCAGGGCGATGTGCCCGTGAACAGCGCCTGGCTTTCGGCCTGCAGGCTGGTCAGCAGGGCGCGATGGTGCTCTAGCAGCGCGCGCTTCTGCTGGTGAATCTGCCGGATCGTTTCGACGTGGGGGCTGAAGGTTTGCAACAAAAGATGCTGGGCATAGCCCACCGACCCGTATTGCTGCATGCCGGTCGCCACTTGCTCCAGCGTACTCCAGGTCTCTGCTCCCAACTGCTCGATCAGCGAAAGCAGGCGGGGTAAGGTTGCAACAACGTCCTCACCCGCCTCGATCAAAAGCTGAATGAGGCCCTCAGCCGAGGGAGGCACATCGATACCAACAGCGGCTAATCCTTGAATGGCCGCTTCGACAAGTGGATCACTCATCGTGTCTTTGACCTTCTGTTATATCCTTGCCCGCTGGATCACTGCTCGCCTGGCCTGATCAGCAAGGCTGCGGCCTAGCTCCAGCTATTCAGCCTCAGATGATGGTTCAAAAGCCCGACTGGTGGCGACATCAAGCTGCTCTATCTCTTTGCCACCACTCTCCAGAAGGCGGGCAAAGGCTGAAAGGGCTGTATAGCCTCTTTCCAGATTCCGATGCCAGGTGCTTATATACTGACGAAATGGCTCACCAACCTGATCGCCAAGCTGCGCCGCCGGTTGCAGAATCTGCTGATGGAGCAGCAAGAGATGGGTCTGCCAGGCTTCTTGCAAACGCCTTTGTTGGATAGTACCGCTACTCTCTAAGGTTTGCTGGGGATAAAGGATCGAATCGTCCAAAAACTTATTCTCCTCCTCGGTTGCTCAGAATACCTTTATTCTTCTTGAGAAGATACATTAAAAAATTATGAATGTCAATATACAAGATAAAAGCACAGCCCCAAGAGTATGAAAGGCAAAGCTTCCGACTGAAGTTCGTCGTGCCAGCGGTGTCGGCAAAGAAGGCTTAGCTCTTGTTGTGCTCACTGCCTTTCTTTTGCCTGACTTCTGGGGAGGGGGCAGAGAGCGTCGCGCGCCTGCCATGGGTTGAGTGTGAAATGGATAGAGGAGACCCCAGGGCTGGATTGCCGATAAGCGGGCGCTGGCAGGTAAAGGAGGAGGAACCAGCTTATAGCTGGCCGGGCCTGTGTGGCTGGGCCGAGCGGAGTAGGGGGGTGCGGAGAATGGCACTGACTTGGGAGGCTCCGGCTAACTCTGCCGGCCCGCACCACCAGAGCTGGTGGACGGGCAGCAGAGCGCGGTTCCTGCAGTCTCGATCCCCTGAAGCCCCTGGTCTGGCCCGTCAGCGGCTTTCAGGGCCGTGGCCAGACAGGCCAGGCAGCCAGAGGCAGCCAGGGATTGCCGCCTGCCTGCAAAGGCTCTGGGTCTGATGGATGCTCCCTTTCTCGTCGAGCCAGGAGCGCGCACGGCACGGCGCAGGCAGGGGCGGTTCGGTTGAGCCGAGGCGCGGCTTTACTCGCTGAGGGGTACAGCGACAGCAGCGTCAATACGCGGATAGTAGGCTTGAATCTGGTGCGCGCCATACTTTTTGCGAAAGCGCTCACTAATGGCGGCTACCTGAGCCTGATCCTCGATGAGGCGCACCGCGCTCGTGAGGGTGCGCCGACCGGCCCGCACTTCCAGGGTCGGGGCCTGGCGCAGGTTCTTGTACCAGCCGGTTTCGACCCCGCGGACGGGAAGCAGATAGAGGGTATCGCCCTCTATGACAAACCATACCGGATAGGTATAGGGACGCCCACTTGTGCGGCCCCTCACTGTAATATCGATTTCGCTGCGGCGCTCGAGAGCCGCGCGGATTTCTTGCCGACTCATAGCGAAATGGATCACCTTCTCTCTGCTGCCTGCCTGTAGAAGCAGGCAGAGCCTGTCTCTGACCATCTCAACCGGCTCTGGCCGCCGGCCGGTCTCTCATTGGGGCTGTTGCCCATACTGCTCATCGCTGACCTGCTCCATCCAGTCGGCGGTGCGCCCGTCGAGTTCCTCTTGAATAGCGATGTGAGTCATAGCAGTTGTAGGCGCGGCACCGTGCCAATGCTTCTCGCCGGGGGCGAACCAGATCACATCTCCCGGGCGGATCTCTTCGATCGGGCCACCCCAGCGCTGGGCCCGTCCGCAGCCGGCGGTGACGATCAACGTCTGACCCAGCGGGTGGCTGTGCCAGGCTGTGCGGGCTCCTGGTTCAAAGGTAACGCTGGCTACACGCACGCGCGCCGGACCGGGCGCCTCGAATAAACGATCGATACGAACCGCACCGGTAAAAGTCGAAGCCGGTCCCTTCTCTGAGGGCTGCGAGCCGCAGCGTCTGATCTCCATCGCTTCCATTACTCCTTTCTTCTTCTTTTCTCGGCTTTGCTTGGAAGAAGTTCGCCGCTCTATAGGTAGCCAGCGGCGCGAGCCGGCAGACAAGAGCCTGGCCCGAAAGATTGCCAGCGTGGCAGAGGGAACCTGCTCCACTCGCAGGCGGATCCGGCCAACCACGCCGGTTCCCTGGCTGCCGCTCATCTGCCGGCCCTGCTTGCTGGTCTGGTAGCCTCTCCTCTAGCGGCATTATAGAGATCGCTCGGGCGGAGGTGATAGAATAATCCTCGTCCAGAATTGGCCGATTCTGCATATGCCGCGAGGCAACGCCACAGTGGAGGAGGTTTCTCTTATGACTATCACTGCTCTCACAGAGCGCGAGCGCCAGCAAGATGAACGGCACCTGCAGAGGCTTCAGGCCCACCGCGAGGAGCTGGCCGAGCGCATTGCGCGGGCTATTCCGCGCGATGGGACCATCCAGCCATTGGAGGGCCTGACGCTGGCGCGTCTCTCATCGCCATCCATCCCTTTGCCCAGCGTTGCCGAACCGTCCTTCTGCGTCATAGCTCAGGGGCGTAAAGAGGTCCTCGTAGAGCGCAACCGTTATGAGTATGATCCCTTTCATTACCTGCTGGCGACCGTCGAGCTGCCGCGGCTGAGCCGCGTCATCGAAGCCAGCCCGCAGCAGCCCTACTTGAGCCTGACGCTGCGTCTTGTGCCCTCGCAGGTCACGGCGGTCCTGCTGGCTGCTGGCTATGTGCCCAGGCGCAGCTCTGCCCAGGCCATGAACGTCAGCCCCATGGATGAGCGCCTGCTGGATGCGGTAGTTCGTCTGGTTCGGCTGCTCGATACGCCGGAGGAGGCACCAGTCCTCATGCCGCTGATCACCCAGGAAATTATCTATCGGCTGCTGGTCGGTGAGCAGGGGAGGCGCCTCTGCCACCTGGCCTTGCAGGGCGGCATGCCGTCGGAAATTGCCAGCGCTGTCTCATATCTGCGCCATCACTTTGCCGAGCCAGTGCGCGTCGAGCGACTGGCGCGCGAGCTGGGCCTGAGCGTCTCCAGTCTGCACCATCACTTTAAGGCCGTTACCGGCCTGAGTCCACTCCAGTACCTGAAGCAACTGCGCCTCCAGGAGGCGCGCCGCCTCATGCTTAATGAAGGTTTGGATGCCACCAGCGCCGCTTTCCGCGTTGGTTACCAGGATGTCTCGCACTTCAATCGCGACTACCGTGGTCTCTTTGGACGGCCTCCGGCCCGCGATATTCAGCAGTTGCGCCAGGAGCTGGAGATGATGGCCGTCGGAACAGACTGAAACCTCTCCTGTGCTTCGCAGAGGGCAAAGGAGGCAGTGCCAGCACGGGCCTGGCCCGAGATGGCTACACTGCCTCATCTATCTAAGGATGCTTCTGTGCCTCAGCGAGCGGAAATATCCGATTGCAAGCGCTGCCAGGCCTGGCGGGCCTCTTCAACCGAAGCCTCGTCCTCGATGGTCGAGACGTCTCCGGGGTCGCGTCCCAGGGTGACGGCCCGCAGCACGCGGCGCATGATCTTGCCGCTGCGCGTCTTGGGTAACATATTGACAAAATTCAGCTCGCCGATGACGGCCACAGGTCCCAGCTCGCTACGCACCGTCTTGAGAAGCTCCTGCTTTAGCTCTTCGGACGGCTCGTAGTCCTGCTTGAGCACTACAAAGGCAACAATGACCTCGCCACGTAGCTCGTCGGGACGTCCCGTGACGCCGGCTTCGGCGACGGCGGGATGCTTGAGAAAAGCGGTCTCGACCTCGATGGTGCCGATCCGGTGGCCGGCGATCTTGATAATCTCGTCGGCGCGCCCAGCGAACCAGACATAGCCATCTTCGTCAACCTGGGCGGAGTCGCCGGTGTAGTAGACCCCGGGCAAGATGCCCCAGTAGTCGCGGGCATAGCGCTCGGCGTCGCCCCAGAGGGTTGGGATCAGGCCCGGGAAGGGACGCGTGATGACCATGACGCCCTTCTCGCCAGGCTCGAGCGGCCTGCCGTCGAGCGGCGAGACGACGCGGGCCTCGATGCCGGGGAGAGGGATGGTAGCCGAGCCGGGCTTGATGGGAAGCATGCCCAGGCCGTAGGGGTTGCCAAAAATCGGCCCACCCGTCTCCGTCTGCCACATATGATCGATGACCGGCACGCGGTTGCGCAGGACGGTCTCCTGAAGCCAGGACCAGGCCGGGGCGTTGAGCACCTCACCGGCGCAGAAGACGCGCTCCAGCGAAGAGAGCCTGTAGCGGCGCGCCGGTTCCTCTCCATATTTCATCAGCAGACGCACGGCTGTCGGCGAGGTAAAGATGCCTGTGACAGCGAACTCCTCGATGGTCTTCCAGAGCACTTCCGGCGTGGGATAGTCCAGGGCCCCTTCGAAGGCCAGGGTCGTGGCGCCGGCAATGAGGGGGGCGTAGACGATGTAGCTGTGCCCGACGACCCAGCCGATGTCTGAGGTAGACCACCAGACGTCGGTTGGCCTGAGACCAAAGACCCATTGGCCCATGCTGTGAATGTGCACCTGGTAGCCGCCATGCACGTGGACGGCCAGTTTCGGCTTGGCCGTTGTGCCAGAGGTGGCCAGAATGTAGGCTGGCTCGTTGGCCTCCAGTGCCAGGTAGTCGCCGTTGTGTCCGCTGGCTCGGGACAGGAATTCCTGCCAGCTCAGATCTCGCCCGGCCTGCATGGCGACGGATTGGCTGCTTCGCTGAAGCACAACGACATGCTCGACGCTGCCGTTGCCGGCGGCAAGGGCCGCATCGACGATCTCTTTGAGATTGGTCTCTTTGCCTTTGCGATAGGTAACGTCGGCGGTGAAAACCAGACGTGAGCCGCTGGCTTCGAGGCGGTCACGCAGGGCCTGGGCGCCAAAGCCAGCGAAGACGACGAGGTGAATGGCGCCAATGCGCACGGCGGCGAGCATGAGCATGATGGCCTCGGGGAAGGTTGGCATGTAGATGGTGATGCGATCTCCCCGTTGCACGCCAAGGCCGCGCAGAGCCGCCGCCAGGCGCTCGACTTCGTGTAGGAGCTGGGCGTAGGTATAGAGGCGGCGCTCGCCGCGCTCGTTCAGGTAAACGAGGGCTGTATGGCCGCCCCAGCCGCGCTTGACGTGGTGATCAAGGGCGCTGTAGGAGAGGTTGGTTTCTCCCCCGATGAACCAGCGGAAGGTCGGAGGAGTCCACTCAAAGGTGCGATCCCAGTGCCGGAGCCAGGGAAGCTGCTCCGCGGCCTTGCCCCAGAAGGCTTCTGGGTTCTCGCGCGCTTCCTCTAGCCAGCGCTCAACAACAGGAGTGATCAGCTTCATTGTCTGGCCGCCTTTCTCTTCTTCGAGGAGGAACATCTGTGGCAGAGATGGCCCGAGGGCTTCCCTTTATTGTAGCGCGCCGTGAGCTGCGCTGAAAAGAGAGGGCCGGGCCTGCTGACTATCCCTGCGCAATTGTGCAACTGGGACATGACGGGCTTCATCGGGCCGGCAGGACTTCCACTTGGGGGGCGGGAGCTTCAGCGGGACGAAGCTCCCGCCTTCTCCGCCCCTCGAATGCCGGGTGTGGCTCTTCCGTTAAGGGGTGAGCCCCGCCCGGCTGGCTCTGAGCGAAGGGCTGCCGCCTATCCTGCTGAGTCCTGGCCTGCCCGAGGCTGCCGACCTGTAGCCGGCCTGGGGAAAGGATGGCGGCTAGGCTTCGGGCTGGGCCGGCTCGGCCGTCTCTTCCTCCTGACCCTGGCTGGCAGCCGCCGGTTTACGTCCCCAGATGGTCACCAGGGGCCAGAGACCGCAAAAGTCGTCCTGCTGCATCTCTGCGACGGCTTGCTGATAGAGACGTTCCAGCTCCGCCTTGGTGGCTACCCCGACCTTAATCAGAAATGGCTGCACTAGCTCGAAGCCAAGTAGATAGTCCTTGAAGACCGCGTAGTGGCCCTCTGTCCCCATTGACCACTCGATGATGCTCGCTCGTACACGCACATCCTCAAAGCCCGTCTGTCTGACCAGACGTGGCAGGATCGGTACGATTCCCATGCGTCGCCCGTCGGGCGAGAAGCTCTGGCCAGCCCGTTTGAATGCTTCGTAGATCAAGCCCCAGTATTGCTCGGTCGCGGGGCTGTTGGTCCAGGGCCCCTCGGTCTCGGTGAGGCGTATGATGCCGCCGGGCTTGAGGAGTCGATGGCATTCGGCCAGGAGGCGCGGCCAGGCCGCCGGCAGCATAAAGCCACATAGCAGCCGCCCGTTGATGAGATCGAAGGAGGCGTCGGGCCAGTCCAGCCG
>NZ_JBHOQV010000200.1:0-1310 GCF_042408735.1 Thermogemmatispora sp. | reverse complement strand
GGAGAGCGACCGTGGTGACGGCCAACCATCGCCCGGATCAGCTCCTGGCCTGGCTGGGGGCCGCGGGCGTCTCGCGGCTCCTTGCTGAGGCGCGCGTGGTCGAGTTAGAAGGGCCAGACTACAGGTTATTCCCCAAGCGAGTCGGAGCCAGGTCCTGACGGCGCTGCTCCCGATCGGCAGATCCTGTTCCCGCCTGCCTCCCATGCACTTCCCCCGTTCGTTCGTGCTGCGAAGCAAATGAAAGAGCCTATCAGGATGAAAGGAGCCAACATGCACGACGCTTTTTTCTTCCCCATCCTTTGGGGACTGCTCGCGCTCTCCCTGGGCGTTTTCATCTGGTACGTGCTGGCCGCCTGGCGCCACTGGCGCCAGGTCGAGCAGGACTTTCAGGAAAGAGAGGAGCGGTATCGGCAGTGGGTCAGAGAGGACTGGGAACTGGAAGACCCAGGTACCGCGGAGGGGATCGGGAAGGCTTCTGCTCGGGCCTCTCGCCGGGTCGCGCGCCACTGGCGCCAGCGCCAGCAGGAGCAGCAGCCATGATGGTTCCTCCGATGTTTACCAGGGGTGCCCGGGGAGGTGGGCAGATCCTGACTCGAGAGGGGGTGGAGATCTCCACCCCGGCGCTCTTTCCCGTTGCCTCCCTGATCACGGGAGGCACGCCACGCGGAGGTGGGATCTGGAAATGGGTGCTCCATGCCCATCCACAGGGGCTGCTGCGCCAGCAGAGGCCCATCATGACCCAGGTCCTCCACTTCCTGGATTTCCCCCTCAGTCCTGGCGAACTTGCCCGGTGGCGGCAGCGTCCCTTGCGCGAGCACTATCATGCCGCCTTTCCTGAGCTGCACTATCGGGCGCCCCTCTTCTGTGACTCTGGAGGCTTCCGGCTGCTGTGGAACAGTCAGCTCGACCTTTCGCGCTATGGACTGGAAGCCACGCCGCAGACCATTCTGCGCTTACAGCAGGATTTCGGGGCCAGTCTTCTCGCGACCCTCGATTATCCCTTGCCACCCGGACTGGTGCGCGCAGAGGCCGAGGCGCGCATGGCGCGCAGCCTGGCCAATGTGGGGATCACCCTGCGCCTGCTGGCGGAGCAGCCTGGTCCTCCCCCGTTCGTGTATGCGGCGGTCCACGGGCAGACCCCCGACGACCTGCGCCACGCGGTACAGCGTGTCTTTGCGCTGCGCGAGGCCGAGGGGCTGCAGCGCATCCCGCTGGGGATTGCCATCGGTTCACTGGTGCCGTTGCGCCTGCGGGGGGCACAGAAGCTGCTGACCCTCATCGACCTGGTGCAGGCCGCCCTCGAGGGCATT
>NZ_JBHOQV010000066.1:0-10999 GCF_042408735.1 Thermogemmatispora sp. | reverse complement strand
ACTTGCTCATCGACATGGTCTCGCAGATAGAGAAGCCGCTTGGCTTCGCTTTCTGTGAATCCCAGTGACAGCAGGCGTTCGAAGTCTGCGTTATCGGTCGCGTAGAGACGGTCCGGCATGATAACGGCGCTCCCTCTATTCTGGACTACCAACGGATTGAGCAAGCGTCTCTTGTTATCGCTCTGCTTAATTACAGAGACGCTTGAAACCGTTCACAGGATACAACATCTTTTTGCCCTTCCAATATTTCTCAGGCGGGAAACTGGAAGTGGCAATCAAGAGGTGGCGATCCTGTTGCTTCCGTAGCCTGCCTTGTGGCCGGTTGAAATCCGCCGGCTGCCAACCTGTCTGAAGGCCGTGGTGGTCTGACAACAGGACGGGCGGGCAGGCAGGTAGGATGAGGCGGTTTCTTCACGTCTCCGACCCTGATAGTTGTTCCCTTTAGTATAGACGAATTATATCCCTAGAAAGTAAACCCTTCAAGGGGTGACAGACGCCGGCCCAGGGCCAACAGGCGCGCAGCTCGCTCGCTGGCCTCGGTCAACAGGGTGGCGGCTTGGGCCATTGCCTGCTGCAGCGAGATGGGGGCCGGGAGGAGGGTCATAATGGCCTCGACCCCCAGGGGATAGACGACCTGGTACTCTTCTCCCAGGCTGCCAGCCAGTGCCAGGACAGGGACACCACGGCTCCGAGCCAGCGAAGCCACAGCGCCCACGCTTTTGCCGTAGGCGGTCTGGCGATCAATTTGTCCCTCCGCCGTGATAAGCAGGCTGGCCCCCCGCAGACGCTCAGCCAGGCCGACGGCTTCCAGCACCAGAGCGGCGCCAGGACGGAGGGTTGCCCCTAGAAAGGCCAACAGGCCAGCCCCAAGCCCGCCGGCGGCCCCGGCTCCGGGCAGGTCGCGCACGGAGCGGCCCAAATCCCGTTGAATGATCTCGGCATAATGCTCCAGGGCGGCGTCGAGCAGGGGGACCATCTCGGGCGTCGCCCCTTTCTGGGGACCATAAACGGCAGAGGCTCCCAGGGGCCCACAGAGGGGATTAGTAACGTCGCAGGCCACCTCGATGCGGCTCTCCCGCAGGCGAGGGTCAAGTCCATCGGGCACGATACGGGCCAGGCGGGCCAGGGCAGCCCCGCCGTAGGGAAGGTCTTCTCCCTGCGCGTCGAGCAGACGCACGCCAAGAGCCTGAGCCATGCCAGCACCACCATCGTTGGTGGCACTGCCTCCGATGCCAATAATCAGGTGGCGACAACCGTAGTCGAGGGCGGCCCGAATCAGCTCACCTACGCCGTAGGTGGTCGTCAGGCGGGGATCGCGCCGCTCTGGGGGAACCAGCGGTAGGCCGGCGCAGGCCGCCATCTCGATCACCGCAGTTTGCCCATTGCCAAGCAGCCCGAAAGTGGCTTCCACCGGTTCGCCCAGCGGTCCAGTAACGGTCTGCCGCACCAACTGGCCGCCCGTGGCACTGACCAGGGCCTCTACTGTGCCCTCCCCGCCATCGGCAATCGGCACCAGATCCAGCTCAGCAGAGGGCAGCACCCTCTCGAGACCGCGAGCAATAGCGCGGGCGGCCTCGGGAGCCGTCAAACTGCCCTTCAGTGCCTGGGGAGCGATCACAATACGCATAGCTGGCTTCCTCTCTGCTCTTCAGGCGTCCTTCTTCTCTTCTACTGCCAGGTGCAGGACAATTGGAGAGCGCTGCGCAGGCGACGCTCGTATTCTCGGCGAGGGATCTCGCTCGCCCCGAGGCTGGCCAGGTGAGGAGTCAGAAACTGGACATCGTGGAGAACATAACCGCGGCTCTTCAGATGCTCAACGAGCGCTACCAGGCAGACCTTCGAGGCGTCCGGAGCGCGTGAAAACATGCTCTCTCCCATAAAGGCCCCGCGCAGAGATACCCCGTAGAGGCCGCCCACAAGTTGACCATCTCTCCAGGCTTCGACACTATGCGCCAGACCGAGATGGTGCAGCTGAGTATAGGTTTCGATGAACGTCTCGCTGATCCAGGTTTCCTCACGGGCCGCGCAGGCGCGCATTACCTCCGTAAAGGCGCTATCCATGCGAATCTCATAGATCCCCTTGCGCAGCGTGGCGCGCAGCGAGCGCGAGATATGCAGGCGCTCGTGTTCAAGAATGGCACGCGGGTCAGGTGCGTACCAGTGGATACATCCCCGGGAGTCAGCCATAGGGAAAAGACCCCGTGTGTAGGCATAGACCACGGTTGCGACATCAAGCTGGTCCGCCATCTGGTCTGCCTCCTTAGTAAGTAGGCTACTAGTATCGCTACAAGCTCAAACCTGACCTCATTGCTGCAGTGTATTGTAGCATAGCAAGTGCACTAGCTTCTGACAAGGCATCCCGCCGCCATTGATGTGCCTCCCACGGCGGGACGCCGCTCGCCGGTTCGGACCAGGCCAAAGGGAGGCCTATTGTTATAGATGCCTTCGTGTGCCCTGGCCTCGACCCAGGGCGCTTCGCACCGGATGCCGACCGCTCTATTGCTGCCGAGACGCCAATTAAAAGCAGCCCAGGCTGGTCAATGCTGAGCGTCCCGCTGTCCTGTGTAGGCGGCCAGCTACGCGAAAGACGGCCATGCTGGACAACCAGGCTGGTAGAGAACCTGAGATGAAGATAATAGCCAGGCGGACCAAACTCGGGCTAGCGAGCTGGCTTGTTGAGCAGGGACGGCCTGGCCAGAAAGACCGGCAACCATCTGCTCATTGACCAGGGGCGGTTGATGCCTAACCCGATTAAGAAGCTGCCCTCGAAGTGAACTGTAACGAACAGCGTTCGGTAAACAGGAGCAAAAAAGATCAGAAACCCTGCAAGCCGGCGGTCAGACCCCGGAGAATGCGCTCATGCGGATCCTTGCGATCAAGATCTCGCTCCTTGCCGCTGAACAGTGTCAGGTGCAACATAGCCATACCGTGAACGACGGCCCGGCAGTGGTAGGTCGTTTCTGCAAGGCTGTAGTCGGGACGTGGGCGGAAAATGGCCTGGTGTGCTGTCAAGGGGGAGAGAGAAAGTGTAAGCCGGCGTCTTCTCCCTGGTGGAGGCTGATAGGCGCCGGCCTGGGAAGCGGCCCAGGGCAGGGCAGCAAAGAAGCCCTGCCCCCAATCCTTTTCAGGCCACCTGCAGGCGCTGGAGGATTGCCAGAAAGTTGGGCGAGCCCCAGCCCGTGACGTAGTCCCAACCGCGAGTTGCGCGATAGAAGCCGTTTTCACCTCTCACAATATCGGTGAATGGCCAGACCCCGCGGGGATCGTTGGCCAGGCGGTAGATGGTTGGCACGCCACCGAAAAGTGGGCGATGGGCCTGGCGCAGGCCCTGGTCGACCAGTGCTGTGCCTGCTGCCCAAATGGGGGCGGCGGCGCTGGTACCTCCGCTGCTGACCCAGCGTCCCTGCCAGAAGATAGAGATATTGTCAGCTGCCGCAGCCACATCGGGCACCTGGCGCAAGCCATTGGGGGCGCGGACCGGCTCTAAATCGGGAGTCAGAATATTGCCCGCAGAGCCGTCGTAGCTGGTCTTCAGGCCCGGCCCGGTCTGCCAGAAGGGGCGCTTGAACAGGGTCTCCTGAGAGACTCCTCCGCCACTACCCCAATCGTTCAGACAGATCACGCTTGAGTTGGGGCTGCGTCCCCAGCCCTCTTCGCTCAGGCGTGCCAGGTGATCATTGACCTGCAGCACCGTGCCTCCAACGGCGATCGCGTAGGGAGCGTTGGCGGGAGAAGAGACCACGGCGATGTTGGGCACGCGCTCGGTGAAGGCGCCACAGTCGCCGCTGCTGATAAAGACCGAAATGCCTTCGGCGGCCAGAATGCGCAGAGCCTGATTGAAGCTGCTCCCCTCATTGGCGCTCAGATTATCCTCGGCTGTCCCATAGCTAACGCTCAGGACCTGAACGCGATTCTCGGCGGCCACCCGCCGGAAGATCGCCAGCATGGCCGCAATAGTGGCCTGGTTAGCCTGGTAGACTACCAGACGAGCTTGAGGGGCCAGGCTCCCGGCCAGCTCGATGTCGAGAGCAGCCTCTCCCTCGCCCGGACCCGGCGGAGTGCGCCCCACGACGTTCACCACCTCGATCTGAGGGGGAGTCAGGCCCGCGCAAGCGAAATAGGTATTCACGTCGGATTGGGCAAACGGCTCGTTCAGCTCCAGGATACCGATACTCATGCCCTGGCCCTGCAGGCCACGCCGATAGAGTTGGTCGAACTGATAGGCCGCTGCCAGTTTCGCCCGTGTCAGCGTCTGCCGAGCGCCGTACTTGCCGCAGTCGGCGGCGCTTCCGGCCGCGGAGAGCGCCTGACGGGCTGACCAGATGCGAGGGATGGCGAAGGTGTTGAGACCGATAATCGATTGCACCAGTGAGGCAATCTGGGAAGGAAGGGAGGGCGTGCCAAGAGGCAGGAAGAATCGATGGCTGGCCAGATCATACTGTCTGAGCTGTAGATGCAGACTGCGCTCGATAGTAGCTACTGAAGCCTCGACCTGCAGCGAGGTGGCCAGGTCATCGACTGCCACCACCCGATACCCCTGTTCGCTGAACCACTGCTGCACGCTCTGCAGCTGCTCCTGGCTAGGTCCAAAGCTGGCACGGATCTGCTGCGGAGTCAGGTAACGCCCATAGAGAGGCGAGTGGGGAGTATAGATCTGGGCGACCGTGCGCTCCAGAGCAGCATCGTTGTAGAGCAGATTAATAGTCAGTGGCAAAACCAGGTTCGAAGGCAGGGGTTGTCCTGCGGGAAGCTGACGGATGACGGGCTGATCAACCACAGGATGGTTGGCCGGCAACGGGGTGGGAGCCTGCCGGGGCAAGGTGACAGGAGCTGTGGGCGTAGCCTTATTCTGGCTTTGATCTCCCGTGGAACCCGCGCCCGGGAAAGTGCAGGCGCTTAGCAAAAGCACCAAAAGCAGACTGATCAGAAAAGTTCCTCTGCGCAGAGACAGATGGGCGCCAGGATGACGCTGGTTATTGCTGCTCATGGGTGATCCTCTCTCCTCCTCTCGATCTGAATGGGCCGGCCCTGCCAGCGAGCGGACCCAACTACAAGCAGGCAAAAAGCGGGTCCCGCTTAGTCCCACGCCTCTTTCGCTCTGCTGGGCCAGTTGCTCAGGCCCGAGTAAAGGTTGGCCCGTAGAGGTCAGGGAAGCTCTTCGCTGCGGAACAGCGGGCGCAGAGCGGTCCGTCTGAAAGCCTCTGTTGACAGACAAAAGTGTAGCTGAGGGAGGGGAACCCTTGCAGTGAAGTGACTAACACTGCCATTGTGATCTGTCTTGTCGGTCAGAGCACGTCCTTGCCGATCAGATCAGAAAGGAGCGAATCCTATTCTCTTCCCCAGGCCCAATATCCGCCCTGCCCTGCCGGCTCGCTCTCTCCTTCTCGCGTCCGTGAGAGGCAGACCCGCCCCTGGACATTCATACCAATCTGTGGTATACTTTGTCATACCAGGACGGTACAGAATTTCAACGGGGAAGAGTTCAATTACGAGGGTTGCCGCCTATGCACTCAGAGAAAGAGGATGCACGAGCTACGTCGTGGAAGGCAGGCGTGTCAGCCCATACTGCCAACGGTTAGCGATGATACACACTGGGGAGATTCAGCCCTGGTGTTTTTTATTTCCTTTGTCACGGTCAGCATGCACTCATTACCAGGCTCTACGCAGATTCTTCAGCTGAATGCGCCGCTGGGATGTCTCCCAGGCGCTGGTGACCTCCGTATCTGATGGCGAAGAGGAGTGACTGGGCCAGTGTTGGTAGTTGTTCGTCCCTCTGCTCCGGGGCGAGACTTCGCGTGAAAGGAGGGTGAGACTTGCTCTCGGGCCATCAGCCCCTTGTAGATCGAGAACATTGCTGATGGGATGGGATAGGCCATAGCCATTGGCCTTGCCGTTGTCCCCGCCTCGTGAGACAGTTGCCGTTGATCTGTATGCGAAGTGGTTGCTTGCTTGCTATACCCGAAGGAGAGTACCGACCGTGAATTCAAGCATGATCAGCAAAATTGCAAAAGCCAAGCGCTACGCGGAAGAGCCGGAGCGTATCCAGTTCACACGCTTCGAGGCCAGGTTCCGCGGCGAGAACGATGTCCATACCACCAACTACGATCATGGAGTCTGGAACTGCACCTGTCGCTTCTTCCAGGATTGGGGACATTGCTCACACACGATGGCCATGCAGCGCGTGTTGGGCGTCACGATCCCCGCGGAACACCGCCAGGGTATTTCCGCCGGCCTTAACACTGGCCCCCTGATGCACTAGCGTGGTGGGGTAGGGACAAAACAGCGTGAGCTGCAGACGGCCCTTATCTCGCCCGGTCATCTGACTCCAGATGGCTGTGCGATCTCTCGGCAAGCTATCCAGGATGCAAGATACTCAAGGCTAAAGGGCAGGAAAAAACAAAGAAAGAAGCACTGAGGACAGGAGGCGCAACCTCGGTGCTTCTGCTCTTTTCTGGCGCTACTGGTCCCAGGAATTGATCAGGTCTGACTCTGCCCGACCAAGGCTCAAAAGGACGGAGCGGAGGGAGAGACAGGATCAGCGCCGCCTGGACCGCTGACCTGCCGGCCGACACGCACTGCAAGAAGGAAGCCGTGCAAAAGCCTGACCTAACCGCCGATAGCTGGCACGAAATGAAGGACGATGAGCGTTGCGAACATGATCGCCGCCAGAATCGCGATCAGTGCCAGGTCGCGGCGGACGTAGGCATAGTGCTCTGGAGTAACCAGGGCGGCACTGCGCGCTGCTGTCCGACCCGCCTGGCGGCGGGCTGCCAATTTGCTAGCCGCGCTGGTGGAACGGGAGGGTTCGGCGGAGGGCACGGGGCGTTCCTGCTCGCGTCTCTCCTCCGGACGTGCCTGGGCGGCAACAGCGGCAGAGGGATGCTGCTTACTCTCGGTTACTGAGCCGCTCTCCGATGGAGCGACGCGGCCTGGCTCTCCCTGCCTGGCCTGGCGAACCAGCTCGACGTGCTTCTGCGCGCGGGCTTTCTGGCGTGTCCCGCTGCGTGCACCTGCTTTCTTAGCCATGCTGACTCACTCCTGTGAATACGGGACCGCTGCCGCAGCTGTAGGTCTCTCTCCGCTCTGCCCCTTCTGACAGGAGACACTGCGGTCCGCGCGGCGCCGCAAGATCTTCACCGCAGCCAATCTGGCTACTCTTCGCTTCTTCTGCTACTCAACACGATGGCTTACCGGCTCGGGCTGCTCCGCTGCCAGAGCGCAACGTTCGCCCAATCTGGCGCCCGACAGCCGCCGGCTGCGAGGTCCATTCGTTGACGTTGGTTGGGCCTATTATACACGAAGACGGCCATCTCGTCGAGAGGTAGCTCTTACCTTCCCAGGGAGCGTACCACGGGCCTGAGTCTGGCAGAGCAGGGCCGTCTCCATTTGACAAAGGACGACGCCTGTGCTACGCTTAGCAGGAGAGGCAAGAAGGCATCTTTTGCCTGTCCCTGTTGCCTGATCGGGGAACCATAGACGCGCAGAAGAGCAACGCTGTCAACATGCCGAGGCTAGCCATCCTCGTGGGCTAGTCTTTTTTCGCTCACCGCAGCCACCGGCGGTCGTCGCCAGCGCGCTCGCTCACTCGAGCAGACAGGCCCTCTGCTCCAATCGGTGGTGGGGCGCCGACTGGCGGCCAGAGGCAGCCTGCAGCACGCCTGGAGCGAGTATTTCGCAATAGAAGCTATGGATGACTTTTGGCAGTTTTGGAAGATTTCAGAGGAACGAAAGTAGCGAGAAGGGAGCGGCAGTATGGCGAGAATTGTGGTCGCCATGAGCGGCGGCGTCGACAGCTCGGTGGCGGCTGCCCTTCTCAAGGAGCAGGGGCACGAGGTCATCGGCATCATGCTGCGCCTCTGGGCGGAGCCTGGCAGCGAGGAAGATGATGGCGTCGAGCGTGTCGTGCAGAACAAGTGCTGCTCGCTGGAAGCGGTTGATGATGCGCGGCGCGTAGCTCGTCTGATTGACATCCCCTTCTATCTGATCAATGTCGAAGAAGAATTTAAGGAGCGAGTCGTCGACTACTTTTATCGGGAGTATGTGGCTGGCCACACGCCCAATCCCTGCCTCGTCTGCAACCGCTTTATCCGTTTCACCGTGCTGCTGAAGCGAGCGCTGGCCCTGGGAGCCGACTATCTGGCCACTGGCCATTATGCTCGTGTTGAGCGTGATCCCCTGACGGGAAAGTATCGCTTGCTGAGGGCGATCGATCGGCAGAAGGATCAATCCTATGTCCTGCATGTCTTGAACCAGGAGCAGCTTGCACGGGCCTGCTTTCCACTGGGGACCTACACCAAGGAGCAGGTGCGTGCCATGGCGGCGGAGCGTGGCCTGCCTGTGGCCAGCAAGCCTGAGAGTCAGGAGATCTGTTTTGTAGCTCGCGACGACTATCGCGGCTTTATCCAGCGCTATGCGGCCAGCCGGGCCGCTGTTGGAGTAGCCGGGGGCGGGGGAGGAGACGGCGGTTTCGGCGGCTTTGGTCCTGCTCTGCCGGTTCCGCGTCCCGGGCCGATCTATGATCGGGAGGGCAACCTGCTTGGAGAGCATCGAGGTCTGGCCTTCTACACCATCGGACAGCGGCGTGGTCTCGGGCTGACCTCGTCCCGTCCGCTCCATGTGCTCAAGATCGATGCCGAGCGCAATGCGCTGATTGTTGGTCCGGCAGAGGCTCTGGAGCGCACCAGCTTTACGGTTCATTCCATGCACTATCTCAGCGGCGACGTACCGGCAGAACCATTTGAGGCTGCGGTCCGCATCCGTTACAAGGCCAGCGAGCAGCGAGCGCGCGTGACGCCGCTGGAGGGACAGCGTGCTCTTGTTGTGCTGGAGCAGCCGGTGCGGGCTGTGACGCCGGGGCAGGGCGCGGTCTTCTATGGTGGCGCCGATGGCGATGAAGTGTTGTGCGGAGGCATCATCGAAGCATGACGGATCAAGCCCATATTCGCAACTTCTGTATTATTGCCCATATCGATCATGGCAAATCGACACTGGCCGATCGTCTCCTCGAATATACAGGGACCATCTCCAGGCGGGAAATGACCGAGCAGGTGCTGGACCAGATGGAGCTGGAGCGGGAGCGAGGCATTACCATCAAGGCCCAGGCTGTGCGCATGCTCTACACGGCTCGCAGTGGCGAGCAGTACGAGCTGAACCTGATCGACACGCCGGGACACGTTGACTTCACCTACGAGGTCTCTCGCAGCCTGGCTGCCTGTGAGGGGGCCTTACTCGTCATTGATGCCACGCAGGGGATCGAAGCCCAGACCCTGGCCAATCTCTATCTTGCCCTGGAGGCCGACCTCACCATTATCCCGGTCATTAACAAGATCGACCTGCCAAGCGCTGATCCTGAGCGCGTGCGTCAGGAGGTCGAGGAGGTGATCGGTCTGCCGGGAAGCGAATGCTTGCTGGCCTCGGCCAAGGAAGGGATAGGCATCAGCGAGATCCTCGAAGCCATCGTTGAGCGCATCCCGCCGCCGCATGGTAATCTCGGGCGCCCCTTGCGGGCCTTGGTCTTCGACTCGCACTATGACAGCTACAAGGGCGTGATTGCCTATGTGCGCATCGTGGACGGCAGCGTGCGTACCGGCGAGCGCATTGCCATGATGGCCACGGGGAGCGTCACCGAGGTTCTCGAAGCCGGCTACTTTCAGCCGCGCCTGGTCGCGACTCAGGTGCTCAGCGCGGGCGAGGTTGGCTATCTGGCAACGGGCTTCAAGAACGTCAAAGATTGTCGGGTGGGCGACACAGCGACCATCCCCGAGGCCCTCGGCCAGATCGAGCCGCTGCCAGGCTACAAGCCGGCCAAGCCGATGGTCTTCGCCGGTTTCTATCCGGTCGATGGTGAGGACTACCCGCTGCTGCGCGATGCCCTGGAGCGCTTGCAGCTCAACGATGCCTCGCTCTCCTTTGAGCCGGAGACCTCGGCGGCCCTCGGCTTTGGTTTCCGCTGTGGTTTTCTGGGCCTGCTGCATATGGAGATCATCCAGGAGCGGCTGGAGCGCGAGTATGGCCTGCGTATTCTTGCGACGGCGCCCAACGTGGAGTACTACGTCACCAGGCGCAACGGCGAGGTGGTCAAGGTCGATAATCCCTCGGCCTTCCCTTCGCCGGGAGAGATCGAGAAGATTGAAGAGCCGTGGGTGGAGCTATCGATCTTCTCGCCGGCCCGCTATATCGGTCCGATTATGGAGCTGGTGACCGCCCGGCGTGGCGTCTTCAAGGAGATGAAGTATATCGAGGCCGACCGTGTGCTCCTGACATATAGTATGCCGCTGGCCGAGCTGATTGTGGATTTCCACGACCAGCTCAAGTCGCGAACGCAGGGCTACGCCTCGCTGGACTACAGCTTTGCCGGTTACCGTGAGGCCGATCTGGTGAAGCTGGATATTTTGGTGAACGGGCAACCGGTCGATGCGCTCTCGATCATTGTGCACCGCAGTGAAGCCTACCGTCGCGGGCGGGCGCTGGTAGAGAAGCTGCATAAGCTCATCCCACGTCAACTCTTCGAGGTGCCCATTCAGGCCGCCATCGGCTCGCGCGTGATCGCCCGCGAGACCATCAGGGCCTTGCGCAAGGATGTGCTGGCTAAGTGCTATGGGGGCGATGTCACGCGTAAAAAGAAGCTGTTGGAGAAGCAGAAGGAGGGCAAGAAGCGCATGAAGATGGTAGGCAGCGTTGAGATTCCCCAGGAAGCCTTTATGGCCGTGCTCTCCCTCAAAGAGGAAGGGGACTAGTCTCCAAAAAAATAAAAGGACGGGGCATAAATAGGTCTTACGTATGCCCCGCAACCCTCTGTTTACGCCTGCCAGGACCCGACGGTCACCCCGTCGTCGCGACCGCCCCTAAACCTCTAGTTGCAGCGGTTGTCAGATCGATGGCGCAGCGCTCAGAGGCTCGGAGAGCCCGCCTTTACGGGCGCTCCTAGTCAATCTGGAACACCATCCCTAAGAGGCGTATCGGTTTCTTCATCTGCATACAACCTCCTTTCGGGATTCCA
>NZ_JBHOQV010000062.1:0-76944 GCF_042408735.1 Thermogemmatispora sp. | reverse complement strand
TGGTGATGCCGGGGGACCATGTGAACATGACGGTGGAGCTGATCTATCCGGTGGCGATGGAGGCGGGAGTGCGCTTTGCCATTCGCGAGGGGGGCCGCACCGTCGGCGCGGGCGTCTGCACCGAGGTGCTCGAATAAGCATACGGCCTGGCCAGGCCTGGCTGCCTCCCTGCCGGTCGCTGGCTGGCGCCCGTCTCTGCTGACCGCCTCTGCTGCGGGCCGCTGTCTCCCGAAAGGAGCGCGCTCTCAAGGCCCTGACGGAGTGCGGGCGGCTGCCAATGACCTCGTCATATATGGTCTGTCTGGGTCGGGAAGGGAAGTCCGCTGCCGGCTGAGCGCGCCGCCAACCGAGAGCCGCCTGGCCGGCAACGCCAGCGTTGCCCGTTCGCCTGCCGCTCCCTTCCTGACTTTCGCACATCCCTGAACCGCAGTGATTTGACGGTCAGCGACCTCTCCTACTGCCGTCAGAGGAGGGTAGCATCCCTGAACGGAGAGAACTATGGCTAGCAAAAGCAAAGAGAATCGCATCATTGTTGCTCTTGCCTGCTCCAATTGCCGGCATCGCAACTACCATACGTCGAAGAACAGGCGCACTCATCAGGAACGCCTTGAGTTGAGGAAGTTCTGTCCAACCTGTCGCACGCATACCATCCATCGCGAGACCAGATGATAGCCGGGCAACGATCACTCCTGATCGAGAAAGGGTCAACGTGGCAAATAAAATGGCCGAGAAGAAAAAGGCTACTTCCGCTTCAAGCGAGGTTCTGCAGGCCAATCCCCGCGGCGAGAAGGATGCTCCTGCCCGCAAGGAGTCAAAGCAGATGACGCAGCGACGCGAGGGCCGTCAGCAGGAGGTACGCCGCGAACAGAAGCCGTCCGTTTTTGCTCGCTTGCTCCAGCTGAAGCTGTTTCGCTTCCCCTACGAGGCCTACTACGAGCTGCGCTATAAGGTCACCTGGCCAACGTTTGAGGAGGCGCGCAATATGACCATCGCGGTGATTGCGCTCTCCCTCGCTCTCGGCATCGTTCTGGGGCTGGTCGATATTGGTCTCTTCCAGCTCTTCCGCCTGGTTACTGGCTCCGCCCGCTAGCCCGCTCGCTTCCTCATCGGCACGAACGGGCTGCTGACTGATAGATACGGCCGGTGATCGGCTCTGTCCTCTTCTGTAGAGGTGGAGGCAAGCGACCTGGCACTGGCGGGCTGAGTGGCAGGCTGAATGGCGATCTGGCCGCATGGGCTGGATACCGGCACGCGCGAACCTCGTGCGCCTTTGGCGCTGGTGGCCTGGGTAACCCCTGCCGGCCCAGGCGGACCTGACCGCTGGCCCCCGGCATCAGCCAGCAGGCAAGCAAACAGATAGGCAAGGAGGCATGGAAGGAAGGAAGGACGGGACCCTGCAGGGGCCTGGCCCGGCCTCCAGATCCTGAAGGGCGGTTCGTGGCGGAGGCGCTGGCCAGTTGTTCCTAAACCTGAATATGCGTACTGAAGTCAGGCTGGGGCGCTGTCCTGCCGATCGGATCGATTGAACGCCTGCCTCTATAGTGGGGGAGAGTGAGAGGGCAGACATACCCGCGCCTCTGTGTTGTAATTTCTGTGGAATGGACTGGACGGATAGGATGGGGACCCTCCCAGTGGCCAAAGGGTGGAAGGCCAGTGGGTTGGGTTGCCAGGTTTTAGCTGGGCAATAAGCAAGAGGGAAGTATACCATGGTTGCTGATGACCCAAACCCCAAGGAACGGGCTGGCTCAGAAACGCGGTTTAGTGCCGCGTTGTCGAAGTCAGGTAGCCCTGGTGCTGGAGAGCGCGCCTGGTACGCGATCCACACCTACTCCGGCTACGAAAATAAGGTCAAGAGCCATCTCGAAGCGCGCATTGCCTCGATGAACATGCGCGATAAGATCTTTCGGGTCGTCGTGCCAATGGAAGAAGAGGTGGAAATCAAGCAGGGGCAGAGGCGGACGGTACAGCGCAAGGTCTTCCCTGGCTATGTACTGGTCGAGATGATCTTGACCGAGGAGTCATGGTATGTGGTGCGCAATACGCCGGGGGTTACCAGCTTTGTCGGATCGGGAACGCGCCCGGTGCCTCTCCAGGAGCATGAAGTCAGGGCGATCCTGAAGCAGGTTTCTGAGGAAGCTGAGAAGCCGAAGACGAAAATCAGCTTCACAAAAGGTCAGAGCGTGCGCGTCATCGACGGCCCCTTCACCGATTTCATTGGGACCGTCAGCGACATCAATATGGATCGCAATAAAGTCACGGTGCTCGTCTCCTTCTTCGGAAGGGAGACACCGGTAGTCCTGGACTTCCTCCAGGTCGAAAAGATTTAGCCATCAACGCGAAGACGGGAGGTTGAGCTAAACCTCCCACTTTTTCATGCCTGCATGCGCGCGCGTGCAGGCATGGCGACGCTCAGCGGGCTGCCCTGCCAGGCTTACCAGGCGCTCCGGCTCTCTGGCCGAAAGCGCCTCGGTGACCCCTGCCGCTCGGCCCTGGCGTCGCCGCTCAATGCCAGTCGCTGTCAGGCAAGGCTCTCGCCTTTCTGCCCTGGCCGGGACTGGCATGAGTATAACGATGCACTCACTTTGCGATTGTCGCTTGTTGAGGGAGCTGGAGTTACAATGGCAAAACGTGTCAAGGCTGTCATCAGGCTAGAACTGCCTGCCGGTGAGGCCAAGCCCGCGCCTCCGGTCGGTACGGTGCTTGGCTCGCAGGGCATTAATATTGTGGCCTTCTGTAAGGAGTATAACGCCCGGACGGAGAGCCAGCGGGGCATGATCATCCCCGCCGAGGTCACGATCTACGAGGATCGCTCTTTCACCTTCGTAACGCGCACGCCGCCAACGACGTTCTTGCTGAAACAGGCGGCGGGCATCGAGAAGGGTTCTGGTACCCCCGGCCGAACAAAGGTCGGTACGATCGACCGCGCTAAGCTGCGTGAGATCGCTCAGCTGAAGATGAAGGACCTCAATGTCCATGATATCGAGGCCGCTGAGCGCATCGTCGAGGGGACGGCCCGCAGTATGGGTATCACTATCGTTTAGCACTGTCGCGCTCTTGTTCGTCTCCAACGCCGGAACGTCGATCGGCTCCCGCCTGGCTCGGAATATGCCTTCCAGACAGGGCAGGGGGAACCTACCCGCCGCTCTTGCTGCCCGTCAACCAGAACCAGGCCAGGTTGGCCGCATCAAGGTTCTTCGCCAGAGCGCTGGCAGAAGAACCAGCCAGGGAGGCGGCAGTTGTCGGTCAGGAAGGAAGTAAGAAAGTATCTGCCCGCCAGTCACTGCGGTAGACTACCACAAGGAGGGCTGACTGTCATGCCAAAAAAACACGGAAAGAAATATCTTGAAGCTTTGAAGCTGCTTGAGCCGGGAAAACTCTATCAGCCCCAGGAAGCCATTGCCCTGCTCAAGAAGATGAACTATGTCAAGTTTGATCCCACCCTTGAGGTCCATATGCGCCTGGGGGTTGATCCGCGCCATGCCGACCAGATGGTGCGCGGGGTGGCCTTGCTGCCGGCGGGTACCGGCAAGGATGTCAAGGTGCTGGTCTTCGCGCAGGGCGAAAAGGCGCGCGAGGCTGAGGCCGCTGGTGCCGATTTTGTCGGCCTCGACGATTTAATCAAGCAGATTGAAAACGACTGGCTGGGCTTCGATGTCGCCATCGCCACTCCCGATGTCATGCCGAAGATCGGGCGTCTCGGTAGAAAGCTGGGTCCGCGTGGCCTGATGCCTAACCCCAAGACGGGCACAGTGACGATGGATGTGGCGCGCGCCGTCAATGAGGTCAAGGCCGGGCGCGTGGAGTTCCGCATCGACCGCACGGCGCTCCTGCATGTGCCTGCGGGGAAGCTCTCCTTCAGCGATGAGGCCCTGCTCTCCAATGTGGCCGCCATTATTGATGCGGTGATGCGGGCCAAGCCTGCCAGCTCTAAAGGCGCCTACATTCGCAATATCGTTCTGGCTTCGACGATGTCGCCGGGCGTGCCGCTGGATCTCCAGTCGGCTCTGTCCCTGCGCGTCTAAGCCTGTCAGGGGATAAGGCCGCCCGGCCCTGGGCTGCTCTTGACGGGCTGACTGGCCACCTCCACCTGCTGGTCGGTTGGCCGGCCTGGAGGGAGCGGCGAGCCTGAGGGCGAACACACCTCGGCTTGCTGGCTCTCGGGCTGCCAGCTTGACGGCCTACCCCTCTCTCACCTATAATCTGAGCAGCCTGCAACCCTGGCGACCGAAGACAGCAAGTATGCCCGGGGCATCTAAATGATACCGTACGGTATCAGCTTGCCGAGGAGCGCGCTCTGCCCCTTGCCAGTAGACAGGTAGGCTATCACTGGGCGTGGGCAGAGTCAAGCAGAGGGGAAGGGTAGCAACGCGCGTGCCACCTGGGCCGTGTTGGCAACCTGGCGCTGGCCGGGTCGCCCTCACGCTTTCTGCACACACGTGCCACTCCACCCAACGTTACTGCTGCCAACGTAAGCTTGCCTCCGGGCCTTCGGTACTACCCTGAAGGCCCTTTTTCTTGTCCGAGCGCACGCGCCGGCGGCCAGGCTCTGCCGCCGGTGATCCAGTGCCGTGGCCCGTTCCTCTTGTTCGGAGGCCGGCCCGCCCGACCCCTGTGCATGCTTGCTTAGGGAGAATTCTCCAGTCATTCTGGCTGGCCTGCTCGGCCTGGTCCAGGCGCCCTGACGCCTCTCCGAAGGAAAGCGGAACGGCAGGTCGCCCGGGGTTCTTGCCTTAAGTGTCCCTTCAGCGCTAAAGCGACCTACAATACGAGAAAGAAGAGAAGCGAAAAAAGGAAAGAAAGGAGGGGAGAGTGGAATGCCCACACCGGCAAAGGCGGCCAAGATCGAGGAGTTGGCCGAGAAGCTGGCGCGCTCGCGGATCGCTATCCTGATTCAGACGCAGGGGCTTTCGGTCAAGGAGATGAACGAGCTGCGCAGCAAGGTGCGCCCGCTTAATGTCGAGGTGCAGGTGGCCAAAAACACCCTGCTGCGCCTGGCCGTGGAGCGCAACCAGCTGCAAGCCGTTGATCCGAGCATCTTTCAGGGCCAGACCACGGTAGCCTTTGGCTACGACGATGAGGTGGCGGCCGCCAAGGCAATCACCGATTACTTGCAGACCTCGAACCTGGTGGTGCTGAAGGCGGCTATCCTGGGTGGCAGCCATCTGACGCCGGAGCGCGTCGAGGCTCTTGCCAGGATCACCGGCGGTAAGCCCTCTGCCCAGGCCCAACTGGTCGGTGGCCTGCAAGGGCCGCTGTCGACGACCTACAGCCTGTTGACTGCTCCCCTGCGCGATCTCTGCTATGTGCTGCAGGCGCGTGCTGAGCAGCTACAGCAACAGCAGCAAGAGCCGTCGGCCTGACGGCCTATCCAAGAATCCGTTGCCTGGCTAGTTGAGTCTAAGATCATACGAATCCGAGGAGGTTGCTCCATGTCCGTTGAGAGCATCATTGCTGAAATTGAGAAGCTTAACGTTCTTGAGCTGGTCGAGCTGACCAAGCAGCTTCAAGAGAAGTGGGGCGTCAGCGCCGCTCCCGTGGCGGTAGCGGCTGCCCCCGCGGCAGCGGCCCCAGCTGAGGCCGCCCCCGCGGCTCAGCAGGAGGAGAAGACCGAGTTCGACGTCATTCTCAGCGAGGTTGGCGCCGAGAAGATCAAGGTCATTAAGGTGGTGCGCGAGCTGACGAACCTGGGCCTCAAGGAGGCCAAGGAGCTGGTCGAGGGTGCCCCCAAGCCCGTCAAGGAAGGCGTTTCCAAGGAGGAGGCCCAGCAGATCGCGGCCAAGCTCCAGGAAGTGGGCGCCAAGGTCACGATCAAGTAAGAGAGCAGGCAGGGCCGACTTCCGGCCTCACCCAGAGCAGAGAGGGCGCGCCTGCTGCGCTGCTCGCAGGCCAGCAGGCAGGCGCCGCGGTGGCGCCTGGCTCCCCCTCTCGCTCTGCGAGTGGCCGTCTTGGGCGCGACAGGTGCCGGAGGCTTCAGCTCGATCCCCGGCCTGAGTAGCTGACCGAGAAGAAACCGGCCACCCTTGTGCCGGTGATCTGGGAAAGCCCGCTCTCGGCCCCCAAGCCAGACGTTCTGCTGCCCGGCTGAGCGCTCAAGGCAGCCGGTATCAGAGCTATCTAGACGCTGGCAAACTAGCGTGATATAATGCATGGGTGTATTATCCAGGGTTAGTTAGTAGATTACTCAGGCTCAGAGGCTCTCGTCAGAACATCCTTTCATACCAGCTCAACTATCGACCATCTCACCTGAGCCTGCTGAGGAGGTGAAACAGAGGGTGGCATTGACTCGCGAGGATAAGGCCGAAATCATTGCTTCGTCTCGCGTCCACGAGGCCGATACCGGCTCGCCCGAGGTCCAGGTCTCGCTGCTGACGGCACGTATCAACCAGCTAACCGAGCACCTGAAGATCCATAAGCATGATTTCCATTCCCGCCGTGGCCTGATGATGCTGGTGGGCCAGCGGCGTCGTTTACTTGCTTATCTCAGCCGCAAAAGCCCGGAGCGCTATCGCGCGCTGATTGCCAAACTCGGCCTGCGCCACTAAGCGAGGCGCAGGCCGCCAGCTCGCAGGCGGTCGGTTGGCATGGCCTCTGGTCCCCTTCTCCGCCAGCTCACTTCGTCTCGCAGAGACCCCTCTGTGGATCAAGGCAAGGGTGAGAGCGAAAGCAGAAGCCAGCACCAAGGAAGCCGGAGAAGGGGCGAGCAGAGATGGTGTCTGGCTTGTCTGGTGCTTGCCGACCGCTCGCTGGGCGGCAGAGCTGCGCAAGGATAGGATCGGCGCGGGTCGCTCGGGGGGATAGGAAGAGCAGGCTCTATGCTAGCCCTGCCCAGCCTGGTCTGCGCTGAGATCCGCTCCCTCCGTGCGAGGCGCTTGTTGACTATCCCCAGCGCCTGTCGCAGGGCAGGAATGGAAAGCGCTGGTATCTCGTCCCTTCGCGTTTCGGTTCGGGTTAAGTACTCAAGGCTATGTTGGGCGTCTTATGATCGCTGTCCGGGATCATAGGTGACCGTCTCCGATTGATTTCCGAGGAGCGAAAGCACCTGTCACCGTCCGCTAAGCCCGCCAGGTCGGGATCAGCCTGGATGAGGCGGCAGAACACAAGCACAACACGCGGGAGCGCTCTCTCGTCTCGCCTCATCTCGCTTGCCGGAGAAAGCAACAGGAAAGAAAGAAGGTAAGAAGGCGGCAGCACGTCCTTTCCCACCAGGCACAGCGCCCTCCGCTTGCTATTGCGGGAAGATGGAACCTGATCAGGAGTAGCGCAGCGGCTGCCTGTCGGCCAGCGCCAGGCTGGCTGGCCCGAAGAGAGGCACAGGTACTACAGAGAGAGAAGGCAATGCTGAAGCGGCAATCTGCACATGTTGCGTCAATGACCGACGGTCGCTTGCTCGATCGGGCGGTCGCGTTGAGTTGAGATACTCAGGGGCTGAAAGCAGCACGGTTTTGTTCCATCTACTTACTCGCTCGCTCGTTGTAGCGGTTCGGAAGGAAATCAGGCAACCAGTGAAGCAAGAAAGAGCAGAGGCAGGGGATCCTATTCAGGTTATCGTTGCGAGCAAGAGTAGAAGTAGTAGTAGTAGTAGTCGGTCAGTTGTCTGTTCACAAGCACCCCGTTACGTCCCCGTGAAGCAAGGAAAGTTTCCAGGTCTACGGTCCAGCCAAGGGGTGTACAGTAGTCGGAGGAACTATGATCCATCGTCAAGAAGCTGTCATTGGCGGTCGCGTCATGAGCATTGAAACCGGACGAGTAGCTGAGCAAGCCAATGGCGCAGTGCTGCTGCGTTATGGCGATACTGTCATTCTGGCGACCGCTGTAGCCAGTGAAGAGCCTCGTGAAGGCATCGATTTTTTTCCATTGACCGTTGACGTTGAAGAGCGTATGTATGCCGCCGGCAAGATCCCCGGCGGGTTTATCAAGCGCGAGGGGCGGGCATCCGAGCACGCCATTCTCGCCTGCCGCCTTGCCGACCGTCCTCTCCGCCCCCTCTTCCCGAAAGGGTACCGCAACGATGTGCAGATTATCATCACCGTGCTCTCTGTAGACCAGGAGAATGACCCCGATGTCCTGGGAATCGTTGGTGCCTCTGCCGCCCTCTCTATCTCCGATATCCCGTTCGCTGGCCCGGTTGGCGCGGTCCGGGTGGGCTACATCGATAATGAGCTGGTGATCAACCCGCTGGAGTCGCAGATGGACCGCAGCCGCCTCGACCTGGTGGTGGCCGGCACGGCGGATGCTGTGATGATGGTCGAGGCTGGGGCGAAGGAGCTGCCCGAGGACATCCTCTTGGAGGCGGTGATCCGCGGCCAGGAGGCGCTGCAGGATATCATTAAGATGCAAGAGAAGCTGATGCAGGTGGTCAACGTGGCCAAACGGCCTTTCGAGGCCCCACCTGTCGATGAGGAGCTGCAGCGCCAGGTGGCTGAGTTCGTGCTGCCGCGCCTGGAGCAGGCGGTCAATCATCCCGATAAGACGGCGCGCTCGGCAGCCCTGACCGTGGTCCAGAATGAGCTGGTGCAGACCCTGGGGGCCCAGTATCCCGATCGCCTGAAGGAGATTATGGCCTTCTACGAGAAGGAGCTGAAGACCTATGTGCGCAATCAGATCCTGGACTACGGGATCAGGCCCGATGGCCGCGATCTGAAGACGATCCGCCCCATTACCTGCGAGGTTGGCCTCCTGCCGCGCACCCACGGTTCGGCCCTCTTTACGCGCGGTCAGACGCAGGTGCTGAGCGTGGTGACGCTTGGCTCGCCGGGCGAGGAGCAGATCCTCGATGGCCTGACTCCCAGCGAGAGCAAGCGCTTTATGCACCACTATAATTTCCCGCCCTTCTCGACTGGGGAGACCAGGCCGCTGCGTGGCCCGGGCCGCCGCGAGATTGGGCACGGCGCTCTGGCCGAACGGGCCTTGTTGGCGGTGATCCCCTCGCAGGAGGAGTTCCCCTATACCATTCGCGCCGTCTCCGATGTACTCTCGTCGAACGGCTCGACCTCGATGGGATCGGTCTGCGGCACCACCCTGGCCCTGATGGATGCCGGTGTGCCCATTCATGCCCCGGTGGCGGGGGTGGCGATGGGCCTGGTGACCGGCGAGGGAGAGCGCGCCGGCAAGTGGGCTGTCCTCAGCGATATCCAGGGGATCGAGGATGCCCTGGGCGATATGGACTTTAAGGTGGCCGGCACCGCCGACGGCGTGACCGCTCTCCAGATGGATATTAAGGTCAAAGGCATCAGCTACGATATTATGGCCAAGGCCCTGGAGCAGGCGCGCGAGGGCCGCATGTACATCATGGAGAAGATGCTCGATGCTCTCGATGCTCCCCGGCCCGAGCTGTCGGTCTTCGCTCCACGCATCCAGACGATGAAGATCAACCCCGATAAGATCGGCGCGGTGATCGGCCCTGGTGGCAAGACAGTGCGCAAGATCCAGGATGAGACCGGCGCCAAGATCGATATCGAGGACGACGGTACGGTCAATATCGCAGCCACCTCCAGCGAGTCGATGCAGCAGGCCATGGATGCCATTCGCGCTCTGACCGAGGAGGTGGAGGTCGGTCGCATCTATACGGGCACGGTCCGTCGCCTGGTCGACTTCGGGGCCTTTGTAGAGATCCTGCCCGGCAAGGAGGGCCTGGTCCGTACCTCTCAGCTCGCCGACTATCAGGTGTCGCGTCCCGAGGATGTGGTTTCGGTGGGCGATGAGATTACGGTGATGGTGATTGAGGTCGATTCGCAGGGGCGCATCAATCTCTCGCGTCGCGCCGCTCTCAGCGGCGAGCTGCCTTCTCAGGCCGAGCTGGATAGCGATCGGGCCGCAAGCCGTGGTGGACGCGACCGTGGCGGCTCTGGCCGCGGTGGCGGCGGCTATGGCGGCGGACGCGAGCGCGATCTGACCGCTCCCGGGCGCAATGTCGGCTATGGCGGCGGACGCGACCGCGGTGGCTACTCGGAGCGCGGCGGCGGTGGCGGTCGCTCGTCTGGCTACAATAGCGGCAACTATGGCGGTGGGCAGCGCCGCCCGATGGGCCCGGGTGGCTCGGGCCGCGGCCCGGGTGGCCCTCGGCGTGATAGTGGCTTCGGCCCTCGCCCCAATGAGCGTCGGTGGTAGCTCGCTTGCTCGCTTCCACCACTTCAGCGGCCTGGCGCGCCTGGCTGCTAGACTAGAGATAGAGAGGTCCTGTAAGCATCCGGTGCAGGAGGGGGCCGCGCTGGTGATGGCTCTGCCAGCAGGCTGCCCTCCTCTTCTCTTTTGGCTCGCCGCCCGCCCGCCCGCCTGAGCGCCGGCTCGACTGACGACGAGCCGCCGAGTGGACCTTCGCCTGACGCTCGCCGATGGCCCTGGCACCGGATGGCCTGGCCTGGCCGAGGCGAGCGTACCTGCTGGTCCTAAGCCTCTTGCAGCCAGGACTGAAACACTCCATAATGGTTGTCAATCCAGAAAGTGACCTACGCCAACCGAAAAGAGCATCTTATCTAGAGAGGTATCTATGTCGCCAGAGGAGATTCTACGGGAGATAGCCGCGGAGGTCTCTGTCTGCACTAAGTGCGGCCTCTGTAAGGGACGCACGAAGGCTGTCCCAGGCGAAGGTCCCCCCAATGCCCGCATTCTCTTCATCGGTGAAGGGCCTGGATATCATGAAGATAAGCAAGGGCGGCCTTTTGTGGGACCTGCCGGCCAGTTTCTCGATGAGCTGCTGCAGAGCATTCAGCTCAAGCGCTCGGATGTCTTTATCACTAATGTGGTGAAGTGCCGTCCGCCCGATAATCGCGACCCCCTCCCGGAGGAGATCAGCGCCTGCAACGACTATCTGGATCGCCAGATCGCCGCTCTCAAGCCACTGCTGATTGTGACGCTGGGACGCTATTCGATGGCCAAGTTCTTCGGCAGCGCCAAGATTAGCGCCATTCACGGCAAGGCTCAGAAGAAGGACGGCTATATTTGTATGGCGATGTATCATCCGGCGGCTGGTCTCCATCAGGCCAGCCTGAAAGAAACGATTCGCCAGGACTTTAAGAAGATCCCGGTGGTGCTGGCTGAGGCCGAACGACTGGCCGCTGAGGGGAAACTTGGAGCGGCTGGCTCCCAGGCAGCTCCCCCCCAGGAGGAGCCGCCACAGCAGCTCTCGCTCTTCTAGTAGTGCAGCGCTGGCCGCTCGCTCCTCTTCACCACATCCGACTCCGCCGCCCGCCCCATCCGCTCGGCTCCCTCTGCGGACGACTTGGGCGGGAGACCTTAAAGCAGGGCAATGGCAGCTCCTCAGGACGCCCAATGCGGGCGTCCTGCTCTATGCTGGCCCCCGGCGTAGCGTCTCTTCCTCTTTGGTTTGGCCTGGTCCCCGAGACGCTTCAGCTCCCCCCTCCCCCTGCCTCCCTCCCTCCCTTCCTTCCTCTCCTCAACTGTTCCAGGGGATGAAGGAGGGTTCCTGACCACAAGGTACCGGTCCTGTAATACCTTGATACATAATGATCTGCTCACTCTTGCTGGTGAGCTGTCTCTCTCGTATACTGAAGGCAGCAAGCACAGCTGCTCTTTACAGATGGAGGATACGATGCGAGCAATTTCTCGGAAACATCTTGCTCTTATCGCGTTGCTCGCCTTCCTCGTAGCACTGGCCTTCTCTCTGGCTCCCTTCCCTGGCGCTAGTGCGACCGCCCAAGCCGCAACCACCTGGAAGGGCATTACCATCAACTGGGCGAACGTGCGTCGAGGCCCGAGCACTCAATATGCTATTGCCAAAGTTTATGCGCCAAATACCAGTGTAACAGTCTATGCAAGCGTTGTGGGACAAAATGTCTGGGGCAGCCCCTACTGGTATCGGATCAGTTCCCCTACTAGCGCCCCACTCTACATCTATAGCGGCCTGGTCGTCAAGGCCCAGAGCAGCAGCCAGGCCAGCCCCTCGGGCAGCGGCAAGGTGATTGTCGTCGTTTTATCGAAGCAGTGGCTCTATGCCTATGACAATGGTAAGCTGGTCTTCAATACGGCGGTTACTTCGGGCCGACCCTCGCTATCCACGCCGACGGGGACTTTCCATGTGCTGCGCAAGCTGCATCCGACGACCTTCTACTCGCCCTGGCCGCCAGGCTCGCCCTACTACTATCCGCCCACGTTCATCAACTACGCTCTCGAATTCGACTGGGGTGGCTACTTCCTCCACGATGCCTGGTGGCATGGGGTCTTTGGTCCTGGTACGAACGGCTGGCATTATGACCCTGTGGCCGGCTGGACCTGGGGTTCACATGGCTGTGTAGAGATGTCGGTGAAGGCGGCGGCCTGGCTCTATAACTGGGCACCCGTGGGGACAACCGTCATTATCAAGTCGAACTAGCTGCCAGGCGCTCTGGCTGACAAGTTCTGCGTTGGCAGCTGTGCTTGCAAAAGCTCGTCTCGTGGTTGGGCGAGGGGAGGGAAGCGGAGCGCGCAGCCCGGCTTGAGTGCCCGCTTCCCTCCCCTCGCCCGAACTGTTCCGGCTCGGGCTGGCCCAACCCTGTTCTTCTCTCTTTCTTTCTCCACCTTTCTTTGCCTGGTTGGTGTCAGGTCCCCAGGCTACGGCCGTGGAGTGGTTGACTTGCTGGCCTTACTCGCCTTACTCGCCTCACCTGTCACCTGACTCAAATCGCTTGCCCGCCCTGAGCCGGTTCCCGCTTCGTCTTTGCCCTGTCCTGTCTACGCTGGCCAGCGCGGCGGCTTTCTGCGCTCATCGCAACTGCCTCGCCAATGAAAGCCGGACGAACAGCAACGGTTCGCTTAGCGATCGTAAAAGAGAATGCGCCCGCAGTTGCTGCAGGTTTGAATCTCGGTGCCAAGGCGCACACGCTGCATCTCGCTGGAGGTCAGCAGCACGCGGCACCACTGGCAGGCGTTCTGCTCCACGCGCGAGATCGCTCGACCCTGGCGGGTGCGCCGCAGGGTCTCATAGCGGGTAAGCAGGTCGGCGGGGAGGGAGCTGGCCAGCGCGGCACGTTGCTCTTCGAGAGAGCGGCGACGCTGCTCTAGCTGGTCAAGGCGGCTGCGGTGAGCCGCACTCTGCTGCTCCCAGTCCATTTCGGCTCGCCGTAGCTCCTCTTCCCGCTGGACAAGCTGGCGCTGCAGGGTCTCGATAAGATCCATCGCCTCCAGGGTACGCTCCTCCTGGCGACTTTGCTGCGCCCTCAGATGCTGCACCTCCTGCTGAAGACTGGTTAGCTCTTTAGGACTGGTCACGCTGCCGCTGTAGAGGCGCTGCTCCAGGGTCTGCAGGCGGCGGTTGATTTCCTCCAGCGTCCACTCCGCTTCTTGCTGGGCCTGCTGTCCCGCCTGCAGTTGCTGTCGAGCGCTGGCAAGCTCTTGACGCAGCCTGGCAAGCAGGCGATTATCGCTCAGAGCCTGTTTGATCCCCTGTCGCTCCGCCGCAAGGCGCTCAAGTTCAAGGTCTAGCTGCTGAAGCTGGAAGAGTGGAGCAGCGACATGAGTCGTACTCATGACCGATGCGTCTCCTTTCCGGGCTGCTGCCCTGACCGGTCGACCAGACCGGACCCCCATTGTGCGCAAGAAGGAACTAGCCTGTATTGTATCTCTTCTGAGACTCCTTGAGCAAGGATCGTGCGCCGCCCAAGGGATTGCTCCTTTCCTTCTTATCAAACAGAAATGATCAAACAATGCAAAATGTCTCAGGCCCTAACGACCCCCGGCGGCCTGGCCCCGCAAGAGGTGGGAGGAGCGGGAACTGGGACCGTCCAAAATGGCCGCTTGACTGGGCGGGCGTTGTCAAGATCGGCTGGATCAGTAATAATAAAGTTTGTCCTGGAAGACAGACGGCTGAGGTGAGCAAGCTGCCTGCCGGACAGCGTCCCAGGCAATTGTATTGGGAGGATCTGATGACAGCAAAGTCTATTTCCGATCTGTCAACCATTGAGGAGCTGAGCAGGAGCTGGCAGGAACGAGGTATTCGCCATGTGGTCTTCGAGCTGCCCGATATGCATGGCATGGCCCGCTCGAAGATTGTCCCTCTGAGCCGCTGGGAGCAGTTCGCCCGCGATGGGTTGCGCATGATCGGTGTCATGACAACGGTGGACTCAGGTACCAATCTGGTGCCCGGCACCTATCAAAGCGAGGAGCGCAACTACGGCGATGCGGTGCTGCGCCCCGATCTGAGCACCGCAGCGGTCGTGCCCTGGCTCGATGCCAGCGCCCGCGTGATCTGCGATGCCTTCTGGCCCGATGGCTCGCCCGTGGAGTCGGCGCCACGCTACGTCTTGCGCCGCGTCCTGGAGCGCCTGGCCGCTCTGGGCTACCGCGCCCATACCGCGATCGAATACGAGTTTTATTTGCTGCAGGACCTCTTGAGCAAGGAACCTGTCTTTGATCGCCTGCATATCTTCCATACGCAGCGCAATGTCGCCTGTCCAGTGCCTTTACAGATTATGGACCTCCTACCCGAATTGGGCTTGCAAATGTTGACCTGTAACTGTGAGTACGGCCCTGGACAGTATGAGATCACGTACGAAGCGGAGGAGGCTCTGGTGGCCGGCGACTACGGCTATACCTTCAAGAATGGGGTCAAGATGATCGCCCGCCGCCTGGGCTATCACGCCACCTTCATGACACGCCCCTTCCTCGATCAGTCCTCTTCGGGGGCCCATGTTCATCTCAGCCTGCGCGATGCCAGTGGCCGCAATGCCTTTCTTGATACCAGCGATCCTCATGGCCTTTCGCCCCTGGCCTACCGCTTCATCGCTGGCCTGATCAAACACATGCCGGGAGCGCTGGCCCTGCTTGCCCCAACTCCCAACTGCTACCGGCGCTACCTGCACCATTCTTTCGCGCCGGTCAATCTCAGCTGGGGCCTCGACGATCGGACAGCTCTGGTGCGCGTCAAGAATACGGGCGATGCCAGCACCCACATCGAAAACCGCGCCCCCTCGAGCATGAGCAACCCTTATCTGGCGCTGGCTGCTACCATCGCCGCCGGCCTGCTTGGCCTTCAAGAGGAGACGCTGCCTCCCCCCCTGGCCGACGGCCCGGCGGAAGAGCACGAAGCCTTTGCCCCGTTGCCAGCCACTCTGGAGGAAGCTCTCCAGCATCTGGAGGCCGATACCGCCCTGCGCGATCTGCTCGGCATGCAGTTTACTGAAATATTTATTAAGGCCAAGCGCCAGGAGTTGGAGCGCCGCGGCGACTACGTGCGTCAGCGTCTGCAGGCGGCCGAATTGGAGTGGGAAGAGCAGGAGTATCTGGCCGACTTCTAAGGCGCCGCGCGCGGCCAACCCGTCTGGATCAGACCGGGCAGGCAGGCAGGGGAGAACGCCCTTCCTGCCCAGAGACGGGCGAGGAAGGCGCTCGGGAACAGTTGGCTAGCCGTGCGGGCTGTGTCCCCCCACTTCCACTCCCACTCTCTCTTGATGCCCTGGCCCCCGCCAGCTATCGGTCCATACAATAAAAAAATAAAAAGGGAGAGGGAGATCGGCCATCTGGTCTTCGCTACCAGGCAGGCGCCGATCTCCCTCTCCGTCCGTCTGACTGCCTGAAACGCGCGCCCGGGATCGCTCACCGCCAGGCCGGGGACAGGCAGCGTACCCGTCCTGGGCTACACGTCGGCGCGCAAAATGCGGCCCAGAAATTCGTAGCGTTCAGGATGGCGCCGTGCCAGATAGAAGGCGTAGAGCAGTCCGATGATCACCCAGCCGATAACGAAGAGTGGCAGGATGTTCAGCGGGAACGGCGTTGGGAAGAAGCCCAGGCCGGTGAAGAAGTCGCCGATCACCGGCAGCGGCGGCATGATAAACGAGATCAGAGGAATGAGCAAGAAGAGGCAGCTCACGATTGGCGCCACCAGGTGGAAGAGCGGATTAAAGTTCTGGCGATCAAAGCGCAGCGCGAAGGCCGGCAGCGAGAGGTTCACCAGAATATAGACCACCAGGAAGCTGATCGTACCGATCGTCGCCAGCCAGGCATAGCTGGTGATGCCGCTGGTCTGAGTGTAGACCTTGCCATCGGCGATGCCCAGAGCATAGCTCACACTCCCGTCGGGATTGTTCTTCTGGATGATGAAGGCCAGGAAGATAATGACCAGGAGCGTGAAGAGGCTTTGGGCGATGATGGCATAGTAAGGACTCTTCCAGCGCGGATGCGTGCGTCCAAAAAGGCGCGGCAGGATGCCCTCGCGACCCATCGCGTAGAAGTAGCGCACCATGCCATTGTGGAAAGCCAGACAGGCTGCAAAGCTGCTCGTGGTGACGGCGATGATCATCAGGACCTTGAGCCAGCCACCGACAAAGTGATCGGCTAGATTATAGTAAGGCGTGGGAGCAATGCTGATGTTGCCCAGGGTATCGCCGGCGTGCTGCCAGCCAAGGCCGATGACAGCGCTGTAGGTGGTCCAGATGTAAAGCAGGGCCATGATCAGAATGACCGAGAAGATAGCCATCGGCACGGCACGGCGCGGGTTACGCGATTCCTCGCCATAGACGGCGCCGGCCTCGAAGCCGATCCAGGACCAGATACCCAGGGCCATAGCGACGCCGATGCCCAGGACGCCGCCCGGAGCCACCCCTTTGAGGTCGGCGCCGGCTGGCGTAAAGGTATGGAGCAGGTCGTGACCGGCAACCCCGCCCCGAATAGTAATCATCAGATCGAGCAGTACCAGGCTACCGATCTCGAGCACCAGGAAGGGGGCCAGCCACCAGGTCGACCACTTGATGTCGAAGAAGGAGAGGAGAAAGACCAGGACGCAGCCAATCAGGGCATAGGTCACCCAGCCCAGCGGCATCTGGAAACCAAGGTACGTGGAAATATTGATGTCAGCCAGACCACCAAAGGCCGCTTGAGAGGAAGCTTCGAAAATAGCGTATCCGAAGAGCATGAGCCAGCCCGCCTGGAAAGCTGTGCCAGTCCCCAGGCCATGCCGTACCCAGGTATAGAAGCCACCCGCCGAGGTCAGGCGACGCGAGAAATAGACGATCGAGACCCCGAAGAGCAACAGCCCGATCGCCGAGAGCAGGAAGACCAGCGGCACGCTGGCGCCGGCCTGGGCCGCCATGTTGGGGACGTTAAAGAACATGGCCGCGATCGGCGCCGCCCCAGCAAAGCAGTAATACATGACGCTGGGCATACCGATGGCATTGATGTGCAGCTTGTCAAGGTCCTGGCGCTGCTCCAGAGCGATATCTCCCTCGGGAAGTGCTGCGCCAGGCGCCGTCTGCCCCACCAATTCTTCCTGAGATGCCATAAATCACCTCCAGTTCAGGTCTTGCGGTTGAAGACCGGTCATCTGCAGTGCGCTTGATTGCTGAAAGAACGTTAAGCCTGGGTCTGGTGCTCTCCTACATGAGGGCGCCACTGCAGCAGCGGCGTCCCACCGTTGCGCTCGCTCAGCGCTCACCCTCCTGAGCGCTGCTCTCTCCTCTTCGAGGAAATAGCTCCCCTCCGCGCTCTTCTCTCTGTCCCCCTCTTCTGCTTTGGCCAGGCAGACAGAGGAACAGGGAGCATATAGGGAACGCTGGATGCTGGCCGGTCAGCGGGCAAGTCTGCAGACAGGCAGGCTGACCGGGCGAAAGCGATCGGCCGCAGAATGAAAGATGGGCCGCGGGCGGCGCTGACAGAGCCGCCTGGCTGCCGCTGCTACCAACGATAGCAGCAGAGCTACGCCCTGTCAACGCGCTTGCTGGGCCAGCTACGCTAAGCCCCTTGTTCGATCTCTTGCCAGGCTGCCTCGCCAGTGGCAAACATGCTAATGATAGCGCCGATCATCAGCGTCGCTGCTGTCAGACCGGCCACGATCAGGCTCCACTGCTGATTGGTCAGCAGGGGGATCCACGAATTGAGAGCCGTATCAACGATGGCGATAATGCCGGTAATCAAGCCGATGACCGCGCTCACCAGCAGGACAGGCATCGGCAGAATTCGATGCAGCAGCAGAGCGCGGCGATCGCGGATATACAGTCCCAGGATCAGGATGAACAGGAAGATCGTGGAAAAAGCCCACAGGATGGTTCCCGCCCCGATACCGACAAAGTAGACTTCCAGCGAGAGATCTGCCGGATTGCTGCCAAACAGATAGGGGATCACCATGAAGAAGAGGATTGTGATGAAGATGGCAGCTCCGGTCTGGATAGCAATGGCGCGCGCCGGCTGACGATTGCGGTTGAGCAGGCCAATGCCCACCGGAATGCGCCGGTCAAAGCCGGCTACCATGAGGAAGCGAGCGTAGATGTGGTTGTAGATCATCGTGACCAGGCAGAAGACGCCCAGCATACAGACAGCCACGACATTGCCGGCCAACTTCCCCAGGGCCGTATCGACGGTGGTCACGAGGGCGAAGAGCACGTAGGCGGACTTAGGTCCCTCGACGACCAGCACGGAGAAGGTAACGAGGACATAACCCAGCACCACGATGACCGTCCCCCACAGGAGATGGCGCAGGATCAGATGGCGGCGCGTCTCTGAGTTGGGGGCAATGGTCTCGGCCTGCAGCGTGATCGGCAGATAGACGCCCAGATATCCCAGGGTAATCACTCCGAAAAGGCCAAAATTACCGCCCGTCTTAGGGTCCCAGGTAATGAGCCAGTCTGAGAGCCGCGAGAAGCTGGTTGCCGGCGCATGGCCCGTCATCAGCCAGACCAGGCCCGCCGCCACGACCAGGCCGCTGGCAATCATTAAAAGGACAAAGGTGGCATTGGTGATGTTTTGTACCACGCGATGTGGCTGGGTTGCCATGAAGCCCGAGATCAGGATCACTGCGCAGAGAGCCAGGCCTTGCTGCCAGGGAGCGGTCAGCCAGCTACTGTTGAGACCCGGGATATAGCTGATCGCCAGGTCGCTGGTGGCCATCAAGAGCAAGGGCGCTGGCAGCCAGACGCAGAAGCCCATGAAAAAGCTCATGTAGCTGCCAAAGATACGATAGGCCCAGTTGTACAAAGAACCTTCGTGCGGAAAGATGATGCTCAACTGGGCAGTGGCAATGGCGCAGGGCACAAAAAAGAGGAGCGCACCGACTAGCCAAAAGGTAATGCCTGCCGCCCCCCCGGCAATGGCGTTAGAGACGTTGGTCGGAAAGAAAATCAGCAAAACATAGAGCGTCATCAGGTCCCAGCTCGTGAGTACGGCTGGCATGACCTTGCCTGGATACTCTTCGGAGGTTAGGGCATGTGGCGGTCTTTCCCCCTGTGACCGGCTACTGGTGATCATGGAACCTCCTTGACTGATTGCAGTTCCCACATGCCTTCACCATAGCAGATACTTCCATACATGTCAATGCATTTGTCTCACAAATGCAATAGTTGTAATACCTCGAGACAATCGATAAGAGTCTACTAGAATAGATGGAAGAGACTCATCTGGAGATAAGTCCTGGTAATTACTGGCCGCTTAGCATGGCCACGACGGGAGCGAGCGCCTCCATGTATTCTTCCCAGACCACCCAATATGAAATGTGATACTGCTGGCGATAGTGTTGCAGTTGGGTACAGATTTCCTCTGGGCTACCGATGAGGAAATAAGGTGTATTGGCGACCTGCTCCTGAGCAAGATGGTAGCGACTGGCAACCTCGGCCAGGGCCTGCTGGCGCTCGCTGGTCAGGATGACTTCGAGGACGATCAGATTCAGCTCGAGGGAGGCAAAGCGCGGGCCGGCGGCCTGACGAACCCAAAGCACCTTCTCGGCCAGAGCCGGTGCCAGGGCGTCCTCCAGGTCCAGACTCTGGTTCATGTGGCCGGCCACGCTGATAGTCTGGGTTCGTGGAGAAAAACCCACAATGCTCGCCTCGCGCGCCGCCAGCGAGAGCAGGCGTTTTCCGCTGCCACCTATCAGGATCGGCGGGTAGGGGCGCTGTTGTGGTGGCAGAGCCAGGGCCAGGCCCTCGATGCGGTAGTGCTGGCCGCTGAAGGAGAGCCGTTCGCCGGCCAGCAGGGCCTTTATGATCTGCAGCGACTCGCTGAGGCGCTCTATACGCACAGCGGGGGAGGCGAAAGGGATACCGCACTGCTGGTACTCGCTGGCCATCCAGCCGGCCCCCAGTCCCAGCTCGAAGCGCCCGCCCGAAAGAACATCGAGGGTGGCCACCTCGCGCGCCAGCATGACCGGATGGCGGAAGTCGTTGGCGAAGACGTAGCTGCCCACACGCAGACGAGTGGTAGCGGCGGCGATGCTGGCCAGAGCCAGTGTTGTCGCGAACTGGTCACCGATGTGATCGGGCAGCAAAAAGGTTGAGTAGCCAAGCTGCTCGGCACGCTGAGCCTGTGCCAGCAGAGCTGCAAAGTCGGGGGTTGTATTGTGCGAGAGAACGCCGAAGCGCAGGGGCCGATGGACGTTGTGCTGCTCAATCATAGACCTTGTTCTCCTTATCTCGTCTGGCCGTCTCCCGAGCCACTGCCCACTCATGCTCGGGAGAGAAGAAAAGACAGGAACCCGCAGGCTCGCTGGCCATACCGGAAGCCTCCGCTTTACCCTGGGTCCCTGCCTGTTTATCTGTCTGTCTGTCTGCCAACCTCGATGGAGGGGTAGTCGTCCGCGCTCGCCCTCGCCCTTGCCAGATGCCTGATGGCCGGCGCCTGGAAGTCCGGTGCGCAGTGGAGATTGTTCTTTCCCTGGCCTGCCAGGCTGGTTGGCGTCGGCTAGACCGGCTCAATGCGCATGAGCACCTCGTCTTTTTGGACGACGGCCCCGTTCTCGACCAGGATTTTGCTCACGCGCCCGGCGACGGGGGAAGGTACCTCGTTAAAGGACTTCATGGCCTCGATTAAGGCCACGGTCTGGCCGACCTGGATGACGTCGCCAACCGAGACAAAGGGCGGTTCATCTGGCGAGGGAGCTGCGTAGTAGACCCCCGAGAGCGGCGCCACGATGGGAAGTGTGCGCTCCTCGTCGCGGCTCTTAGCCGCCGGGGCCTTGCCAGGGCCTGCGGGCCGCCTGGCCGTTCCCTGGCTGCGGCTGCGCCCCTGAGCGACCGGAGCTGTCACTACCGTCTCAGTGAACGCTGGTGCGCTCACCAGCACCATGCCGGGCTGGCGGCGAATGACAATCTCGAGATCGTTCTCGCTCAGCTCCAGTTCTGCCACCGAGCTGCCTTCCAGGGCGTGGACCAGTTCCTCCAGGCGCTCGATCCAGGCTGTCTTCCGATCTTCTTCTTTGTTGCTCATCGTTACTCTCACCAAATCATGCGGCGCCGGAAGCCCCGGCGTTCCCGCCTGGGGAGGAGGCGCCGCGCCTTCCTTTCGCATACCCGTATCCATCTGCCCGCTGAAGCAGGCGACAACACTTCCACGAAACCCCATCCGATCCGCTTGTCCCACCCGGAAGGATTCAGAGGCGGGCACGGCCACAGGGCCACTCTGGACGCCGGTGTAGTTGCCCTTCGGAACTGCCGCACGCACCAGATCCCCCGTGCGAAATCCGCGCACCATCTTGGAACGCATCCTGCTCTTGTCCAGCACAAACACCCATGATCCATCCCTTCCTTTCGGACCCCTTACGGGGCCGGGAACGGGCCCAGGCGGACTCTCCTGGACCGCTCCCCTCACCCAAGTCGCCGGCCGGCCATCTGCTCCGGCCCGTTTCGCCCACACCCCGAAGGTTGTCTGCAGCCGGAGCTTCCAGGGTCCGGGACTGGGGAAGCATCACGGAGTGGGTCTTTAGTCTGCCGACGACGGAGCGGCTTCCTCGCCCTGTCCTTCGGCTCAGCCGCTTGGGCTGGTCAGAGCCGGGCTTGCAAGCTTCCCCGCAAGCCCTCGCCTGGGTTGAGCCGTGGGGTCTATGGCTCTTGGCCTGGACTAAAGACATAGGGCAAACCGGAGCGAGCGAGGGAAGCCCCCCGGGCGTGGGCAGAGCACGCCTCTGGCTAGTCTCCCTGGCCCCGGTTTGCTCAGGCCGGTGGGGAGGAGGGAAGCCGGCAGCAAGCAGAGGCGAAAGGCTGCCCTCTACTGGCCCTCCTCGTAGCGCTTGAAGAGCAGGCAGGCGTTATGGCCGCCGAAGCCCATCGAGTTAGACATCGCCACCTTGACCTGGGCCTGGCGCGCCTGATTGGGCACGTAGTCCAGATCGCAGTCGGGGTCGGGATGCTGCAGGTTAATAGTCGGCGGAATGATGCCGGTCAGCAGGGTCATGATGCTGATGACCGCCTCGACGGCGCCGGCGGCCCCAAGGGTGTGGCCAGTCATAGACTTGGTGGAGCTGATCGCCAGGCGATAGGCATGTTCACCGAAGCAGGTCTTGATGGCCTGGGTTTCGGTGCGATCGTTGTAAGGCGTCGAGGTGCCGTGAGCATTGATGTAGTCAACATCTTCGGGCCGCAGGCCGGCCTTGCGCAGAGCGATCTGCATCGCGCGCACCAGCCCGGCGCCGCCGGGGGCCGGCTCGGTTACATGATAGGCGTCACCAGTTGCGCCGTAGCCAACCATCTCGGCCAGGATGGTAGCCCCGCGGGCCTTCGCAAACTCCAGCTCCTCCAGAATAAGCACGGCGGCCCCCTCGCCCATTACAAAGCCGTCGCGAGTCGCGTCGAAAGGCCGACTGGCACCCTGGGGATCATCGTTGCGCCGCGAGAGGGCATGCATATTGTCGAAGGCCGCGATGGCGATCGGCGTGATACCGCGCTCGGAGCCGCCGGCGATCATCACCCTGGCATCTCCGCGCCGAATGGTCTCCCAGGCTTCTCCGATGGTGTGTGCGCTGGTGGCGCAGGCCGAGACCGCAGCCCAGTTCGGACCCCGTGCGCCCGTCATGATTGAGACGATGCCTGGGGCGCCGTCGATAATCATCATATTGATGAAGAAGGGGCTGATGCGGTCCGGTCCCCGCTCGAAGAGCACGCGAAACTGATCGTGGAGCGTCACCAGGCCGCCGATGCCGCTGCCGATGTAGACCCCCACATCGTCGGCGATCTCGTCGGTGATCTCCAGGTGGGCCTGAGCGAGGGCCTGCTTGGTGGCAGCAATGGCGATATGCTGATAGGGGTCAGTACGGCGGATCTCCTTGCGGTCCATATAGGCCGAAGGATCGAAATTCTTGATCTGGCCCCCGAACTTCACGCGGAAGGGGCTGGTATCGAAGCCGACGATTTCGGCGATGCCAGATTTCCCCTGGCAGAGGGCTTCCCAGGAGGACGCCACGTCGTTCCCCAGGGGAGTAATCAGCCCTAAACCGGTTACAACAACACGTCTCATTACGTCACCTCCTCTGTAGTCGGGTTCCCTTAACCGCTCACGGGCCAGCAGCCAATGCGCCACCTGGAGACCTGCTCCGCTAACAAGCCCTGATTGACTGACTGACTGGCTGGCTGGCTCTCTACCTGCCTGCTGAGCAGGCGAGAGAGATGCGCCGCGGAGACTGGCCGGACAGCAGAAAGCGGGCGCGGAGCGGCAAGGAGAGGCCCGCTGAGAACCCAGCGAGGACCCGGTGCGAACCCAGTGCGAACCCGGTCAGATGCCAAGTGAGGCAGCCTCCTCCTGGAGGAACCGGGTGTAGGCTTCTCCGCGGATAAAGATCTGATGCCTGAGCAGACGCTTGTGGAAAGGGATCGTCGTGGGCAGGCCCTCGATGACAAACTCATCGAGCGCGCGCTGCATGCGCGCAATGGCGGCCTCGCGATCCTCAGCCCACACGATCAGCTTGGCCAGCAACGAGTCGTAGTGCGGAGGAACCGAGTAGCCGGCGTAGAGATGGCTATCGACGCGCACGCCAGGACCGCCGGGCGGCAGGTATTTCTCCACCACCCCGGTTTGCGGGCGGAAATCGGCCTCCGCGTCCTCCGCCGTGATCCGGCACTCGATGGCGTGACCGCGGAACTGGATATCCTCCTGTCTCAGGTGCAGCGGCTCGCCGGCGGCGATGCGGATCTGCTCCTTGACAAGGTCGACGCTGGTCACCATTTCTGTGACCGGGTGCTCGACCTGCAAGCGCGTGTTCATCTCCATGAAATAGTAGCGGTTCTGCTCGTCGAGCAGAAACTCCAGAGTGCCGGCATTGGTATAGCCGATCTGCTGCACGGCCCGAATGGCTTTCATCCCGATCTCTTGTCGTAGCTCGGGAGAAAGCAGCGGGCTGGGCGATTCCTCAAGAACCTTCTGGTTGCGACGCTGGCATGAGCAGTTGCGCTCACCCAGGTGAACGCCGTTGCCGTGGTGGTCGACCAGTACCTGGATCTCGATGTGCCGTGCACGCGGCAGGTAGCGCTCCAGATAGAGGCCGTCGTCGCGGAAGGCCTCGCGCACCTCGTTCTGAGCCAGGGTGAAAACGCGCTCGAATTCGTCGGGGCTGTTGACCAGGCGGATGCCGCGTCCTCCTCCGCCAGCAGCAGCCTTGAGCATCAATGGAAAGCCAATCTCGCGCGCAGCCTCTCGCGCCTCCCCGAGAGTTCGCAGGACGCGCGTGCCCGGTAGCATCGGCAGTCCGGCGGCAGCCATCGCCTCGCGAGCCGAGACCTTATCGCCCATGATCGCCATCGCCGTGGCGGAAGGACCGATAAAAGTCAGATTCACATCTGCACAGATCTGGGCAAAGCTGGGATTCTCTGAGAGGAAACCATAGCCGGGATGAATAGCTTCGGCCCCGGAGATAAGAGCAGCACTGATGATATTTGGAATATTAAGATAACTTTTGCCGCTTGGTCCCGGTCCTATGCAGATGCGCTCATCTGCCATGCGTACCGGCAGCGAATCGCGATCGGCTTCTGAATGGGCAATGATCGTACGAATACCCATCTCGCGACAGGCGCGAATAACCCGTAGGGCGATTTCGCCTCGGTTAGCAATCAGGATCTTTCGAAACATGGCCCTCGATCGAGCAGGGCAAACGCAGGGGACCTGCGCCGTCCTTTCTCTGGCGGTGATTCCCTGCTTGACATGGCAGGGGCAATTTACGGGTTATTATACCATGCCCGCCCGACAGCGACCAGTGGGACAGCAGCCGACTTCTCTCTTGCTCGTCTGATCGCCTGAGGAGGATAACGGTCCAGTTTCTGCTCTCCTACTTGTCTGCTGATGACGGCCACTTTGGGCCCGACCAGCTCTGGCCTCAGAAGCTATCTCGGGCCTGAAAGCATTGTCAAGGGGAAAGCAAGCAGACAGAAAAGAAAAGGAAAGGCCGGCTGGATTGGGACCGACAGCGGTGGACGGAGGAGATCCACGGCTCAGGGGGGCGGCGGGTAGGGCGGGACCTCGCTCAGAAGGGCCGCGAGGAGGGCCGTGACCCCGCCGTGGCCTGCTCACGCAAACGCGCGGCCTCTGCTTCGGCCTGACGCGCGTCGTGCTTACGTCGCAGCTTTTTAAGGACCTCGGCCTTGCGTTCCCAGTGGTCGGGGTCGTCGGGCGCGATTTGGATGGCCCGCTCGGCGGCCTCCAGGGCCTCTTCGTAACGGCCCAGCTCCTGACAGAGCAGCGCTTTGTTGTGCCAGGCTGAGGCAAGCTGAGGATCGCAGCGCAGGGCCTCATCATAGGCTTCGAGGGCCTGGCGATGGTAGCCGAGGCGGAAGAGCGTATTCCCCTTCCCGTTCCAACACAGGGGCATGTTGCGGTTCAGTATCAGGGCCTGCTCGTAGGCGCGCAGGGCTTCGGGGTAGCGTCCCAGGGCGTAGAGAGCAGCCGCTTTACCTTGCCAGGCCTGGGCGTGGTTGGCGTCAAGGGCCAGGGCACGATTGTAGCTTTCCAGGGCGGCCGCATGGTTGCCTTGCTCGCTCAGGATCGCGCCGCGCCGTACCCAGGCTTTGACATAGCCCGGATCGTATTTGAGGGCCTCGTTTAACATATCCAGCGCCTGGCGTAGGCGGTGCTGACCGTAGTAGATCTGGGCGATGCCATACCAGGCAGGGGCGTAATGAGGGTCGAGGGCGCGCGCTCTCTCAAAGGCTCCCAGGGCCTCCGAAGGGCGCTGAAGGTCGTAAAGCGCCGCTCCCTTGCCAGCCCAGGCGGGAACAAGGTCGGTCTGGAGCCTGGTCGCCTCCTCGAAGGCGTCAAGAGCCTGGCGCACCTGACCTAGCTCATGGAGAACCTGCCCCCGGCCACACCAGGCCAGGGCCTGCCTGTTATCGTAGCGCAGGGCCTGGTCAAAAGCCTCCAGAGCCTCCTCCAGGCGTCCCCGCCGATTGAGCAGCAGCCCCTTGTTGTACCAGGCGCGCGCCATGCTCGGATCGTAGCGTAGGGCGGTCTCAAAGGCGGCCAGCGCCTCTGCCTCCCGATGCAGACCTGAGAGCGCGGCCCCTTTTCCGTTCCAGGCGGTGGCATTGCGCGTATCGAGCTGGAGCGCTCGCTCGAAGGCCTGAAGGGCCTCCTGATAGCGATGAAGGGCGTTGAGTGCCGTGCCCTTGCCAATCCAGGAGGTGACCAACGTGGGGTCCAGCTTGAGCGCCTTGTTAAACGACTCGAGCGCTTCGCGATGCTGGGCCCGAGCCCCGTAGGTGAGGCCACGCCCCTGCCAGGCGAGGGCCTGCGAGGCGTCGCGGGCAAGCAGGCGATCATAGACTTCGAGGGCCTCTGTCAGGCGACCTTGCGTGCGTAGCCGCCGGGCCTGTTCGATCAGACGACCGGCATCGGAGGCTCCCTGTGCCGTGCCCGATGCAGACGGTTGGCGACATTCGCGTAGTACCTCTAGGACTTCCTGGGTGCTGGCCGGGCGCTTCTCCGGATCCATTTCCAGCATGCGCTGCAGAAGGGCCTCCAGGGCGCGGGGAACGGCGGGATTCAGCTCGGAGGCGGGCCGGAAAAAGAACGGCTGGTCTGAAGGATCAACACCGGTGAGCAGGTGGTGTAGCACGGCCCCCAGGCTATAGATATCCGAGCGAGGGGTCGATTGGGCCTTGCCGTACTGCTCCGGGGCCGCGTAGCCGGGGGAGCCAAGCGCCGTGGTGTCGCGGGACTGGCCCGGCTTAAAGAGCCGTGCGATGCCGAAGTCGATCAGGTAAAGGCGCCCGCCGCTATCGATCATCACGTTAGAGGGCTTGAGATCGCGGAAGACGATCGGTGGCTGGTGGCTGTGCAGGTAGCCGAGCACGTCGCAGAGCTGCTCGGCCCAGCTCAGCACCTGTTCCACTGCCAGCGGATTGCCACCCTGGCGGGCCAGATATTCCTCCAGCGACTCGCCCTCGATAAAGTCCATGACCAGGTAGGAACGATCATTTTCGGTAAAGTGATCGTAGATGCGTGGCAGGTTGGGGTGGCGCAACTCGGCCAGCAGGTTCGCCTCGCGTTCGAAAGCCTGCTCCGCCTCCTGAACGCGGGCCGGCGTCAGGCCGGCTTTGCTCATCTCCTTGACGGCGACCGGACGATTGTTGAGGCGTGTATCGGCGGCCTTGTAAACGGCTCCCATCCCTCCCTGGCCGACAAGTCTCAGCAGCTGATAGCGCCCGGCTAACAGCGTCTGCTCTGTAAGGGTGCCAGTGGTATGCTGGAACGGCAAGGCAGCGGCGCAGTGCTGACAGAAGCGCGCCGTTGGAGGATTGGCCATGCCGCAGCGGTCACAAAAGACTTCCTGCTCCTGCGTTGTCATAAAAAAACTCGTCACTCAGGCTCGAACTGCAGCGGTCCCAACCGGCGGGCGGGCCATCGCATCGCACTCTTCACCCATCCTATATCATAGCACAGTTAGCCAGGTTGCCAGCGGACGGTCTCCGGCAGGGCCATCGCCCTGAGAACAGGACCCTGGACCTTGCCGCCTGCTCGCGGTTCTTGAGCTGGCCAGTCTCGCATCTTGCTGCTCAGCTTACTTTTGGTCCGAGGGCTCCGGAGGGTGGAGACTCGGGGTCGACTTTGGCTCCTGGCTGTTGAGCGCCGCGGATGGCAAGCTACGCCAGAGCTGCAGCCACTCGTCGAGGCTGAGCGTTTCGGCGCGCCGCTGTGGGGCGATACCAGCCTTCCTCAGCCAGGCATCGACAGTCTCGGCGGACAAACCCAGCCCGCGCGCCAGGGTGTTGTGCAGCTGCTTGCGTCGCTCCGCAAAGCCGGCCTGGACCAGGCGGAAGAAAACTGCCCGTTCGGCGGGCGTCAGGGCTGCCCGTGGCTGAACCCGGATCCGCACAATCGCCGAATCCACGCGCGGCGGTGGGTAGAAGGCCCGCGCCGGTACCCGGGCGATGAGCTGCGGACGCCCAAAGAACTGGACGCTCACGCCCAGCAGGCTCAGGTCGCCGGGAGCGGCTACGATGCGCTGGGCAACCTCGTACTGAATCATTACAACGATGAGCTGCGGGGGAAGCTCGCTCTCCAGGAAATGGCGGAAGGTTGGAGCCGTGATGTAGTAAGGTAGGTTGGCTACCAGCTTGTAGGGCTGCTGGCCAAAGAGGGCGCCTGGATCAACCGTCAGGAGGTTCTGGGCCACCACCTCGATATTCCCGAAGGGCGCAGTGGTTTCGGCGAGCAGGCGCAACATGGAGCGCTCCAGCTCCACTGCGACCACTCGGCCTGCACGGCGGGCCAGCTCGCGTGTTAGAACGCCGGTGCCTGCTCCTACCTCGAGCACCAGGTCTGTTGGCTCCAGCTCTGCCGCCGCCACGATGCGCGCCAGCACCCCCCGGTCCACCAGAAAATGCTGCCCGAACGACTTCAATGGACGCATGCCATGCTGCTGGAGCAGCGCACGGAGAGTGTGAGGGTTTGTCAGATCCAGCTCTGTGGCCATCGTTGAGTGCCCTTACCTCCCGCTCAGGTTGGAGCTTCCCCGCACTAGCAGCCAGACGATCGCACCGCCGATGGCCAGCGGGAGTAGACAGAGCAGACCCGCCACGATCACAGCAATGATGAGGCCGATCGTGGCGCCGAGCAGGCCAACGATCAGCGCGATGAGGCCGCCGACCAGTCCTACGACGAGGCCTACACCTCCTAGCAACAGCCCAAGGAGCAGTCCTCCAACCCAGGGCACTAGCTTGAATAAGAGGACCAGCAGCGCCAGCCCGAGCACGATCCAGATGAGGTGATGACCCCGCTGCGGCTGAGGTCGCGCCCACCAGGGAGGCTCTGACCAGACCGGTGGAGGGACGGTTCGCCAGGACTGACCTGGACCGAAGCCCGCTGGCTGAGATGCCTCCGCGCCAGAGGACCTCCCTCCCCGCCCGGCGGCCTGCACCGAGGCCGCCGTTGACCCGCTCTCGTCTGTCCCCTTCGGCCAGGTGGCAGCGTCCGACGACCCGGAAACCGCCCGGGCCGACTCTTCCTCTTCGCGATGCGGATAGTCCTGCGCCGGGTAGCCGCGCCGATAGCTGTAGTCATGCAGCGGCTCTGCGTAGTGCCCGGGCGGCTCCTGGTGGAGCCAGTGACTCCGGTCACGCCCGCGCTTCCGATTCAGCAGATTCCCGAACGAAGAACGCCGGCGGTTGCCTTCTCCCTCTGACCAGGTGCCTCCCTGCCAGTCGGCTTGTTTTGGAGCAGGCTGCTGCCCTTGCTTATCTTGCTCTTGCTGCTGCATAGCTCTCGCTCCTTGCTGCCCTCACTCGCTCACTCGTTGCTGGCTCTGGCCCCTTTTTCCCTGACTCTGACCACGACGATACAAAGCTCCTGCGAGGAACGATCTATTACCATAGGATACGCAAAGGGTCTATGGGGGTTGCAGAGTGGTCTTGAATTACCTATCATGATACGCGAAAACACATCGATCGTTCTATAGATCGAAGAGGGCGTTGGTGGTTTGGCCACCACCACATCTGCTCGCAAGCGAGAAGAGGAAGAGAGCATGGATCACCACGAGAGTCAACGCGCAGGGGGACCTGAGCGCAGCGCTGCGCTCGGTCCGCGGGTCCCGGGCCTGCAGCTACCGGCTCGCCGCCTCTCCGGAGCCAGAGGACACCTTCCCGCTCTAGCTGCCCGCTCTGCTCCGAGCGGCGGTAGTGGAGGGTCTCCGCTGCGCCGCTGGCGCGCCAATCGTATTCTCCTGCGTAAGCGCTGGCGACGACGCTTCTACCCCCGCCACGCTTCGCGCTGGGCTATCATCCTTCTCGTGGCCGCGCTGCTCGGTATCGCCCTCTTTTCGAGTAGCGCCGGCGCCGTTTACGCCTATTACGAATCTCAGTTGCCTCTCCTACGAAATATTGCTAATAATAACGCGCTCTTTCAGACGACGCGCATCTATGACCGCAACGGCACGCTGCTCTACGAGTTGTTTGATCACAGCGCCAACCGTGGTCATCGCACTTATGTCAGCTATACTGATATCTCGCCGCTGTTGATCAACGCCACTGTGGCCGCCGAGGATCATACCTTCTGGGAGAATTCGGGGGTCGATCTGCAGGGCATCCTGCGGGCCGTTTTCTCGAATCTGCAGAGCCAGAGCGTCGTTCAGGGCGGAAGCACGATTACCCAGCAGCTCATTAAGAACGAGTTGTTCAGCAACCAGCCGCGCACGCTGGCGGTCAAAGCCGAAGAGGCTGTGCTGGCCTATGGCCTGACGCAGCAGTATCCCAAGTGGAAAATCATGGAGATGTATCTCAACACGGTCTACTATGGCGACCTCAACTACGGCGCCGAGGCCGCGGCCGAGAACTACTTCAATCTGCAGCCGAAGTGTACGGCGACGCGCTGCAAGCCAGCGGTGGCTCAACTGGATCTGGCGCAGGCCTCGCTGCTGGCTGGCCTCCCGCAAAGTCCTTCCTACTACGATCCGACGCTCAATAAGCCGGCGGCGCTGGCACGCCAGAAGGTGGTTTTGCAGTCGATGGTGGAGCTGGGGATGATCACCCCCCAACAGGCGGCGGCGGCAGAGGCTGAAAGCCAAAAGTTTGTCTTTAAGCCCTACAGCCAGACCCATCATATTCAGGCCCCCCACTTTGTGCAGTATGTGATCGATCAACTGACCACCCTGCTCGGCAGTCAGAATCTGCTCAATGGGGGCTACAATGTCTATACGACCCTCGATCTGACCCTGGAGAAGAAGGTGGAGCAGATCGTACATGATCACCTCTATACGGTCGAGTACGACTCTTATCTGGGACAGTATCAGGGACCGCTCTATAAGACAAATAATGTCAATAATGCCGCTGTAGTGGTGATGAGTCCAACCACGGGCGAGATTCTGGCAATGGATGGCAGCGCCGATTTCAATAACCAGAGTCCGAAGGTCCAGGGCCAGTATAATTCGGCTCTCGCTCTGCGCCAGCCCGGCTCGGCCTTTAAGCCCATCGTCTATGCCACCGCCTTCGAGATGGGCTGGTACCCGGCCATGATCGTCCCGGATCATCGCACGATCTATCCGGTGAAAGATGCAAATTCGCCTTCCGGCTACTATACGCCCAACAACTACGATGAGAAGTTCCACACGACCTTCCCGATGACGATTCGCAACGCCATCGCGAACTCGTTCAACATTCCGGCGGTGACGACGGTCGAGTACGTTGGCTTCGATAACGTCCTCAACATGGCCAAGCGCCTGGGCATTACCTCGATCGACAGCGCCGATTTGCAAGCCTGCCGCAAGAATTACAATGCGCCGAAGGCGACGCCAGAGCAGTGCTTCTTCCCCTCTATCGCTCTGGGAACGGCGGAGGTCTCGCTGCTGGAGCTGACTGGGGCCTATGCGACCTTCGCCAATCAGGGGGTGCGTGTCCCGCCGGTCTCCATCCTCGAGATTACCGATAGCCTGGGTCATCCTCTCTATCGCTACGATGCCGCCCACCCACATGGGGTGCGAGCCTTGGGAGCCGATGTCTCCTTCCTGATCAGCAGCATTCTCTCGGATAAGGCTTCCCGCTACCACGAGTTTGGCCCGGGTAACCCTCTGGAACTGGCCGATCGCCCGGCTGCCGCCAAAACTGGCACGACTCAGACGTTTCGCGACAACTGGACCGTCGGCTATACGCCTTATCTGGCTGTCGGCGTCTGGGCTGGCAATAGCGACAACAGCGCGATGAACAATGTCATCGGTATTACGGGTGCCGGCCCCATCTGGCACGATGTGATGGAGTATGCTTCCCAGCGCTATCACTATCCGGCCGAGGACTTTATCCGGCCTGCCAACGTGCACCTGGGCACGGTCTCTGCTCTGACTGGCCTCTTGCCTCGCGCAGGCGATCCGACGGTGACCGACTGGTTTATTGACGGTACTCTGCCTACGACCTCCTGAGCTACGACCAACAGGCAGGTCTTCGCTATCCCTCGCCGGTCCCAGCACCAGCCCAGCCTGGCGGCACTGCTTGCTCTCTGATCCTCTGCCCGGCACCGAGAGCAGTGCCGCCGCCTTCCTTCTTTCCTGTTCTTCTCCCTTTCCTGACGGCTCTCTCCCTCGCTCCGTGATATCATAAGAAGAGCAGAGAAGGGTACTGGATGTTGCAACATGGCTTATTGTGGAGGTTTCTCTTTCAATGGGTAACGAATCCGGGCAGGAAGCGAACAAAAAGGGTCCGCAGCAGCCGCAGCCGTCAGTCGCTCATAACAATAATGCCGGTGCGGCTGCCTCCTCCTCGCCGGCTTCTGCCGCCGAGGAGAGGGAACTCAACGAGGCGCTAGAGAGTGGCTTTCGTCCTCTGACACGCATGGAGCGTCGCCAGCTCTGGCTCAGGGAGTACGGTGAGCAGGATGTGGCGCTTCAGATGTGGATCCAGCTTGTAGAGCAGCACGATCTCGAAATTGAGATGATGCTTCAGATGCACGGCCTGCTCATTTTCGGGGTGATGGTAAGTACGGCGCACTATGCTCAGTTCTATATCGATCTCAATGAAGAAACGCATCGTGAGCACGATCCCGATACTGCCGATGCGCTGCGCAGGTACTATACGGCCCTGGTGCCGCCGTCCGATCAGCCGGAGTATGGGCCGGAGGGCTTACCGATTGTCTACCACTACATCCACATGCGCGATGTGACGATCCTCAGCGGGGGGCACAAGTTCAAGGTCCCCTATTGGCGGGGCAAGGCTTCGCGTGTCGACGCTTTTGTGGTTGGGGCTACCGTCGGCGATTAGTGGCTGCCATGGGGCATCTGGCCGGGCCAGCGGCCTCGCCAATTGTGCTTTGGCTCTCGCTACCGCTGGTATCTTTTCCTCCCCTGGCTCTGGCTGGTCCTGCTCTGCCCCTGCCGGATGAGCGGAGAGAAGAGAGCCGGGCTGTCCTGCCGCCAGCTGACCTCCCAGACGTAGACGCTTCCGTCCTGGCCGCCGCAGGCAAGGTAGCGTCCATCAGGGGACCAGGCGAGGGAGTAGAGGATGCCTTGCTGGCTGTTGTAGGCGAAGAGCTGTTGCCCGTCAATGGCCTGCCAGCAATGCACGAGGCCATCGCGCCCGCCAGAGACGAGTAGCGAGCCTCGGGGGCGCCAGCTAAGGGTGTAGACTGGTCCCTTGTGCTGGCGATAGCTGCTCTGGGCCTTTCCGTGATGGCTCTCCCAGATTTCGACGCAGCCGCCGGCCTTGCCGGCAGCGATGTAGCGTCCATCGCGCGACCAGGCGAGGTCATCGATGCGCCGCCGCTGGCCGGAGCAGTTGATCTGCTTCCGTGAAAAGAGCCAGGAGGTCAGCAAGCTGCGCCCTTTGCCCACTGGGCGCGGCCAGATGCGCAGGATGCTGTCGCTGCCGCCCGAGGCGAGGCGCTGCCCGTCCGGCGCCCAGGCAACAACCTTGACGCTGCTGTGATGAGCCTGATAGACGTTCTTCTCCGAGGGGCTGGCTGCAGCCCAGACGTGAACAGTGCCGTCATCGCTGGCCGAGGCCAGCAATTGACCATCGGGTGCCCAGGCCACGCTGTAGACGTAGGAGGTGTGGCCCTGGTAGCGTGCGAGTTCAACGCCCGTGCTCAGGCTCCAAAGGCGCACGCTGCCATCGCGTCCCGCCGAGGCGAGGCGCTGCCCGTCCGGCGCCCAGGCCAGACCGTAGACGGGGCCGCGATGTCCCTCGCAGCGCTGCAGCCGCTGCCCGCTGAGCGCTTCCCAAATCTGGATGCTGCCGTCGGCCCCGCTGGAGGCCAGCAGCTGCCCGTCAGGCGACCAGGCCAGGGCGTAGATGCTGCTGTTACGCTGATGACCTTTGTAAAGGCAGCGCACGATCAGCGGCGCCGCGGAGGAGGACGTGACGACGCTCGCCCCGCTGCTGGCCGAGGCCGCTGGGCTGGGGGCGGACCGACTGCGGGAAGCTCCCCGGCCGCCCTGGGGAGCGGGATACTGGAGGTGCTGGGAGGCCAGGCCCTCTAGCTCGCTTTTGACCTCCTGGACGCTGGCCGGGCGTCGGCTGACTTCGGTCTGTACCATCCGCATCACCAGCTCCTCTAGCCGGCGATGGACGGCATCCTGCTGCGGAAAGGGGGTGAAGGTAAAGGGAGAGAGCGAGGGATCCTGGCCGGTGACAAGCTGATGCAGCGTGGCCCCCAGGGCATAGATGTCGGTCTGCGGCGTCGACTGAGCCTTGCCGTACTGCTCGGGGGCGGCATAGCCGGCAGAGCCGAGGGCCGTCGTGTCCTTGCTCTGACCAGGTTTGAAAAGGCGTGCGATCCCGAAGTCGATCAAATAGAGGTGCCCGTCGCCGGTCAGCATGATGTTGGCTGGCTTGAGATCGCGAAAGATGATCGGCGGCTGACGACTGTGCAGGTAACCCAGGACGTTGCAAAGCTGGATGCCCAGGCGCAAGACCTCGGCCAGGGGAAGCTGCCCGTTGGGCATCCGGCTCAGGCGCTCCTCCAGGGTCTCCCCTTCGATAAAGTCCATCACCAGGTACCAGCGCCCGTTTTCGCAAAAGTGATCGTAGATGCGCGGTAGATTCGGATGCATCAATCTTGCCAGGAGAAGAGCCTCTTGCTGGAAAGCGCTGGTGGCTTCCTGTAGCTCCCGGGGACTCAGATGCTGCTGCTGACTCATCTCCTTGATGGCTACTACCCGGTTGGCCAGGAGCAGGTCGGTCGCCCGATAGACGGCACCGAAGCCGCCCTTGCCGACCTGGGTGTCGATGCGGTAGCGCCCCCGGAGCGGGGTGTTGGAGGGCGGCAGGCCAGTGGTAGGGGGCGCGCTCGGTGTCGAAGGCGTGGAGGGCGCTGTCCGGACAGGGTTGGGCGCTGATGCAGATTGAGCCTGAGCGCCATTCTGCAGTGGGCGACCACAGGTGGAGCAGAAACGGGCCTGGGGACGATTAGCGGCTCCGCATATGTCACAATAAAGAAGGAAGGAACCCTGCATTGCTTGCTGGTCCTGCATGCTACCAATGATCTTCCTGCATGATAGCATCTAGAACGTTCGTCTGTCAAGAAGAGGGATGACCACCAATGAGCTATCTCATGCTGCTTGGCACCGGTACCTGCCAGATCGAGCTGGAGCGCCGCGCCTCCAGCGTTCTCCTCAATCTAGCGGGCTTGCCCATTCTCTTTGATTGCGGGCGGGGCATCTGCCAGCGCCTGCTTGAAGTGGGCCTTCACCCCAATGCCCTGGAGCACATCGTTATCTCTCATTTCCATCCCGACCATGTCTCTGACCTTATTCCCCTCATGCATGCCGGAGCCTGGTCGCGGCGGCAACCTCGCAAACAGGACCTCCATCTCTACGGACCACCCGGCCTGCAGCGCCTCGTCGACGGTCTCATGCGTCTCTTTAGTCCCCATAGCTTCCGCCAGCCCCACTACCAGATCCTGGTCCACGAGATCGCTGAGGAGACCTTCCAGGTCGGACCTTACCGCTTCGATTTCATAGAGCTGCCGCCCGCGGGCAATCACGGTCTCCGCTTCACCTGGCAGGGACAGCGCTATGCTGTCACGGGCGACTCCTCCTTTCACGAGCAGGAGCGTCTCTTCCTGCAAGGCTGCGACCTGGCTGTCATCGATTCCGGGCACCTCAGCGACGACGAAATTGTCCAACTGGCCGCGGCCACCCAGGTCAGGACGCTTGTTTGCTCGCATCTCTACCGCGAGCTGGACGCGGCCCGCCTGCAGGAGCAGGCCCGCGCCGAAGGCTATCGTGGCAGCCTCCTCGTCGGGCGTGACCTCATGACCTTTGTCTTGCCCGACGAGGAAGGCTGCGAGCCAGCAGGCGAGTGATAGGCCCTCGCTCAGTCGTTAGGACAGAGGCGGTGAGCGGTCAGGAGTTCGGGAGGAATCGGACGGTCCGGCAGCGGCGGGCGCCCGCGATGGTGATAAAGGTGCATGCCGCTGCGCGGATCGACCAGCACCAGGGCAAACTGACGCAGCAAGGGACTGCCCGGCGGCAAGGCCCGCGCCACACGATCGCCTGGGAGGCGAGGATTAAGCACGATCCAATCGACGCTAGCCGCAGGATCGCGCAGGGCCTGCTGCCAAAGGCGGCCCGAACCATCGTAGATCACGTTGCGGAAGTTGATGCCGGCTTCCGAAACATCGAAATTGGTGGGAGAGACATCCTCGAGGATCAGACCACCGTTGTAATGCTTGGCCAGGTAGATGCTGACCGGATGCGTCCCAGTGCAAGAGTTCCCGTAGAGGCCGTCCTGAAGGGTCACGATGCCGGTGGCAGCAATGAAGCAAGCCTGGCCACAAATCGCCGCCGCGCAGGCCAGGCGCCCCAGAAGATGGAGGCGTCCGCGCAACAGACGCAGCCCGCTGCTCATCAGCGTTGCCAGCAGCAGGGCTGCCGGCACCACAACCGCCGCGCCGTGCCGGTCGTTATACAGGCGCCCTGGGTCGTGGCCCGGCCCGATCTCGGGCAGCAAGATCAGCGCCTGGCCGCTGTAGATCGAGAGTATGTAAAAGCCGAGCGGGGCCATAAAGGCGATCAGGGCCAGCGTCTCCGGCTTCAACTGGTGGCGCAGCAGAAAGAAGACAAAGGCAAGTAACGAGAGAAAGAGCAGGAATGGCCCGAAGGTCTTCACCGAGAGCAGCAGGTAAGTCAGCAGAGAAAGGCTAACGTTGTGGTAGGTGTAAAAGCGGCCGGCCCGCGCGAAGCTAGAGAGCAGCATCTCAGAGGAGAAAGGGCCATGCAAGAAAAAGAAGGTGTCGCCAAAGATGATACGGTTCCAGGCCAGCCAGAGAGCGATGCCGAATCCTCCCAGGAGGGCGAAGACCAGCATGTAGGCCCAGGTCTCAGCAAAGGAGCGTCGTTTAAGCAGGCTGGTCAGGCCAACCAACAGTAGCAGGCAGACAAAGAAGGACCAGCCTTCGTAGCGCGAGAGCGTTGCCAGGAAAGTGCTGGCCGCAGCCAATACCAGGTAGCGCGGGCGATTCTCCTGGGCCCAGCTCAAGAAGTAGTAGCCGGCGACTGTCATCATGCAGATCAAGGTCAGCTCGGTGAGCGGCGTTGACTGCAGGTAAAGGATATTGGGGTTGAGCATAAAGACCAGAGAGCAGAGGAAGGCGGCCCAGCGGTCGCGCGTCAGACGCAAGCCACCGCGGTAGAGGTAGAGAGAGGCGACGACGTAGCAGATCATGGAGACAAAGCTGCCCGCCAGCCCCGAGTGCCAGAGAAAATCGTTCCAGACAAAGGGGAGCATCAGGACGTGGGGCAACGGCAACCATACGCCGCCGAGTTGGGCCAGGCCAGGAGTGGCGCTATCGAAGACGCTGCGCGCAATGCGTAGGTGGGCGTAGGCATCGCCGTAGAGGAGGATTTCCTGATGCAGAAAGAAGTAGAGACAGGCCGAGACGCTGCTCAGGCAGGCGCAGAGCAGGGTCACCAGGGCGCCCAGATCGTGGGGCTGCGATCGCTTGATGCGCGGCAAGGGGCGAATGGTCGTCTCTGGCGTCAGCACCAGGCGCAGTGGCCTGAAAGGCAGATGAGCGCCTGGCCGAATAGGGGTCAGGCCAACCTCGATCTCGCCCGGTCCGCGCGCTGGAGTGATGGGAACACCCGACGTCGTGAGGGCCTCAGGAGCTTTCTGCTGTTTGAGCAGATGGAAACCGTGAAGCGTCTTTTGCCAGTAGTGGGGACGGATGAGTAGTTCGGCGAGGGCCAGGTAGGCGGCCAGGCTATCCAATAGCCAGCAGAAGGGCATCAGCAAAGCCCAGGGCACGAGCCTATAGTAGCGGCGCTGGAGCAGGGCCAGCAGGTTGAGGTAGAGATGAAAGAAATTTCCGAAGATCAGACAGAAGGCGCCCGCGTAGAGAATGGGGCCGGGGAAGAGCAGGTGGTAGAAGGATTGATAGCGGCCACCGGTGCAGACGTAGAAGATGGAGAGTGCCCAAACGAGGGGATTCAGAAGCAGGCTGGCGGCGCTGGCACCGACCACCAGTTGCACGCTGCAGAATTCGCGCAGGCGCCGCTCGCGCAGATAGAGCAGCGGGTGGCGCATGTAGACCAGGTACGTCTGCATATAGCCCTTAATCCAGCGTGAGCGCTGGCGGAGCCAGTTGCTGAGGCGAGAATTGGCCTCCTCGTAGGTGGTCGAATCGAGAATCACGGTCCTGAAGCCGTGCTGGAAGAGGCGCAGCCCCAGGTCGCAGTCCTCGGTGACATTGAAGGCATCCCACCCGCCGACAGCGCGCAGCACCGAGACGCGGAAATGGTTCGAGGTGCCACCGAGCGGCAGCGGGAGACCGAGCCGCTGCAGGCCCGGCAGCACCAGATCGAACCAGAGGGAATACTCAGCGGTAAAGAGGCGAGTCAGGATATTTTGGGCGGGATTATAGCAGTTCAGGCGTGCCTGCACGCAGGCCAGCGAGTGATCGTGCTGGGCAAAGGTCAGCACGGCCTTCTTCAACTGGAGAGGATCGGGGATATCCTCTGCGTCGTAGATGACCAGATAGTCGCCGCGGGCGTGCAGTAGACCGTAGTTGCAGGCGCGTGCCTTGGTGCGGGGATAGCCCCGCGGCACAACAAGGACCCGAAAATGGGCGGGCAGGGCCAGCTGCTTGAGGGCAGCGCGCGTCTCGACATCATCTTCCTCTGTCAAGAGCAGGATTTCCAGACGATCGCGAGGGTAGTCCAGAGCACGCAGGGCGGCCACCATCTGGCCCACGACGGCAGCCTCGCGGTAGAGCGGACAGAGGATAGTATAGCGCGGCCAGTCGGCGTTATTGAGGGCGCTGATCAGGTGGTCATCGATGCGCTCGTCGCCGCTGGCCGCGGCGGGGGCCAGCAGATGGGTCCCCAGAATAGCGAACTGCAGCAGCAGATGGGCGACGTAGAGCAGGGTGATCAGGGCCGTGGCCACAACGAGCAGTCCTGGCCCTTGCCAGACCAACGCTCCGCCCCAGGCCAGCAAGAGGCCGCTGAGAAGCACAAGCTGCGCGCGGCTGAAGGTGCGCAGGGCCGCATGCTCGGGGTGGAATGGTGCAAAGACGGTCACCTCCTTGCCATGAATCAGGATCGGACGACAGGCCGCACGCTGGTATTCGGCAAGCTCGCGGCTGTTGCTGCGCGTCGTGCCGGGACCAACGTTGCCCTCTAGCCAGCGCCGATAGCGCGCCACGCGGTTACGAAAGTGCAGCTCGCTTAGTTCGGGAGATTCCTTTGTTAGAAGACCGGACGCCATTACTCCTCTCCTCCACACTCCTCCAGTGATACTGCTCAAATACATCCATGCTCTTCTTGATAGCAGCGACCGCTGTAGTTGCTCAGCTCAGAGAGCGCTTCCCACCACAGGGCAAGCTTGCGCCACAGCGACGGCCTGGCCGGCTTGCTTGCTCTCTCTGCGCCGATGGCGATCTCGGTGTAGACGTAGCCAGCGCGCACGAATTTATAGAGCATTTCGGCGTTGATCAGGGGACCTTGCACCTCCAGCTTCAGAGTTGGCTGCCGGAAAAATTCGGCGCGGTAGAGCTTGAAGGGGCAGTAGAGATCACGTACACGCAGGCCCAGCGTGAAAGAGAGCAGCCAGCGCCAGAGCAGCGCGGTCAGCCGCTGCCAGCCCTGACGCTGGCGGAAGCCGAGCACGGCATCGTAATCGCTCAGAAGCGCAAAGCTGCGCTTGAGAAGGTCCACATTGAGGCCGGGTTGAGCCTCCGTGAGGAGGACGAACTCTTTGCTGACCAGACCCAAAGCCCGAACCAGGGCCTGGCCATAGGCGCAGCCCGCGGGCTGGTGTAGGACAATCAGGCGCGGTTCCTCCGCGGCAAGACGTGTGAGCAGTATGCCTGTGCGATCGTGGCTTCCACGATCAACAGCAAGAATCTCCAGGTCTGTGGCCCAGTCTTCCAGGCCGCTCAACAGCGAACGCACAACCTGCTCGATGCTGGCCTCCTCGTTCTGGACCAGGAGCACGATCGAGAGGCTGCGTGGAACAGCGACGGCGTCGGCGTTGGACAGGGCTGACGCCCTGGCCGGTGCCTCCGTATCCTTGGAATCGCTTTGTGCCAGGGACGAAATGCTCATTGCGCTAGATATCCTTTCTCTAGATATGTGGCTACAGGTGCTATTACCGCCTTTCTTCACACCGTAGAAGAAAGCTCTCCTTGCCTTTCTTATGCTATTATGAGGATGAGCAACTTAACATGTATTTGAATGAAAAACGTTTATAATCTGAGTTGTGCTGAACGATTGCTTTGTTTCCGGTACGGATGGTTGAATAAATATTCTGGATGAAGTAGAATAAAGATCGTGGGAAGATGAGCCTGGAGGGTGATCGGGGTGCGCTGGCCTGGCCGGCGTCCCTGGGACTCTTGCCGCCAGGGTGTCGCTGAGTGGTCGCCTTTTCGTCTTAGTAGCTGGAAGATGCTGAGACGAGAGGAAGATTCCGACCCATGACCATAGTCTATCGCCAACGGCTGGTCTTAGCCCTGGCTGAGCTGGCCGGAGAAGAGCTGGAAGAGGAGACGGCTCTGCTGCTGATCATGCTCTTCTGTCTCCATGCTCAGCGCGAGCGGGGCCAGGCTCCTTATCAATTCGTCGTCTGGGGCGAGCAGGTGCGCAGCTTTGTGCTTGAGCATGACCTGCAGACACTGCGTCTGCGGCGCTGGCTGACGCCACCGCCGCGAGTGGCGCTGCTCCCACCCGCTGGCCAGACCTCTTTCCTGGCTCAGCTCCGCCAGCAGGATCGCCGCCGGCTGGCGCGGGTCTGGGAGGAAGGTCAGCGCCTGGCTGCTGATCGACGCCGGACCTGGCGGAGACTTAGCCGCCAGCTCGCGGCCCTCTCTCTGCCCGAGACGGCCCCGGCTCAGTCGCAGGAAGCTGCCTGTCTCTTCACTGTGGGCTACGAGGGGCTGAGCCTGGACGCCTACCTGGCTCTTTTGCTGGCTCATGAGGTGCGCGCTCTGGTCGACGTGCGGCGCAATCCGTTTTCGCGCAAGTTCGGCTTTGCCAGGGCACGTCTGGCCCAGGCCCTCTACGAGGTAGGGATTGCCTATCTCCATTTGCCGGCCCTGGGAGTGCCCTCTGAGTTGCGACGGGACCTGGAGAGCGAGGAAGCCTATCGCGCGCTCTTTGCTCGTTACGCTAACGACCTGCTTCCGCAGGCGGCCGAGAGTGTCAAGCGGCTGGCTGCGCTCGTCGCTGAGAAGAGACGGGTGGCCCTGACCTGTTTTGAGGCCGATCCCGGCCACTGCCATCGTGCTGTGCTGGCCGCGTATCTGTGCGAGCAAGGTTATATCGATGCCCCTGTTGTTCATCTGGCAAGCAAGGCTGCCTCTCATCAACTCCTGCAGGCCCCTGGATAGTCACAGCCGACAGACCCCCCGCTGCTCCTGTCGGAGCGCTGACGGCTGGCTGGCTCTGGCCTGAAGAGGGAGAAAGTCAGCCCTCGCTCAAGAAGGAGGCCATGATGTATCTGCCCGAGACACTTCCCGATGCTCGTGTCTTGATCGCTGTCAAAGCCTATCCTCTTCCCTCCAATAGGTACGAAGAGCTGGTTTGTACGGCGGGGGTGCTTGAAAATGGAAAATGGCTACGAATTTATCCCATCCCTTTCCGGAATCTTCCTTATGATCAGCAATACCGTAAATTCGAATGGATTCGTCTCGATCTTGTCAGAAATGCCAAAGATTTTCGGCCAGAGAGCTATCGGCCCCGCCTGGGGCTGGATGAACGGATCGCGCTCGATGGCCATATACCGGCCAGCGCCGAGGGCTGGGAAGAGCGAAAGAGCTATGTGCTTCGGGAAGTCTTCGATTCGATGTCAGAAGTGATTGGCCTGGCCAAAGGCCCTCAGCAACGTTCGCTGGCTGTCCTCAAGCCCTGTGAAATCGTCGACTTCACAATCGAGCCAACAAGTCGCCGCTGGAAAAAGAAGTGGGATGATTTTTACCTGCAGAATAATCTGTTTGAGATAGATGCCGCTGGAGAGGCAAAGAAAAGGATACCTATCAAGAAGCTTCCTTACAAGTACTCCTACGTCTTTCTAAGCGCAGGTGATAGCAGGCCGCATAAACTCCTGATAGAAGATTGGGAGCTTGGGGCCCTGTACTGGAACTGCCTGGCGAGGGCCAATGGCGATGAAGCGGAGGCCAATCGTCTGGTCCGTCGCAGGTACCTGGAAGAGTTTTGCGCGGCGCGAGATATCTATCTTTTTTTAGGGACGACCCGCCGGTACCATAGGATAAGCCCGAATCCATTTATTATTATTGGCGTGTTCTACCCGCCAAAGATCTCTCGAGTTCATAAGAGCGCTCCTGTCCAGCTCAGCCTTTTCTGATGCTGCTGAAGGGCGGGGCAGAAGCTGCTTGGATTGGCGGAAGCTGCTCAGACCAGCGTCAGGCGGTCCTTGCGCCAATCAAGCTTACTGTACTTCTCGGCCACGAGCTGCTCGGCCAGCTCCAGCTCTGAGCGGCTCAGCTCTGCCGGCACAAACTCCCGTTCCAGCGCCTGACTGAAGCCCTGGCGAAAAGCCTCTGCCACTTCCTCCCAGGTCGCGGTGGGCGCGAAAGCGTGCAGCGGCTGAGTCTTCTGGCGGTAGAGGGACAGGGCCTCAGCTCGTGCGGCCTCATCGGGGAAGCGCAGCAGAGCGTAGAACTCCGCTGCCCGATCATCGAGCGGCAGCGAGCCTTGCTGCAGCAGGGCATCCTCGCGCCAGACCTGGGCGCTGCCCACCAGCTTATAGCCGCCGCTGGTCAGGTCGGCCTGGGTCGACGAGGCAAAGCAGGCTGCCGAAGGATGCTTATGCACGCGCCCATCGCTGATCTCCGCCTGCACTCCCAGCAGGGCCAGGGCTGCCAGCAGGCCGCGGGCCAGATAGCTATAGGCGGCCACCACGCCAGAGGGTGCCCCGTAGCGTCGGCTCGTCACAATACTATAGGTGAACTCGTCGCGGTGGTAGACGGCGCGCCCTCCCGTCGGGCGGCGCACCAGGGCCACAGCGCGCTCCTGGCAGCGATCGCTAAGAATCTCGCGCTCCACGTTCTGGAAGCGGCCCAGCGAGATCGCCGGCTGTGACCAGCGGAAAACGCGCAGCGTAGGCGGCACCTCGCCGCGCAGGTGGTGTAGCAGGATCGCCTCATCGATCGCCATATTCAGGGCTGCGTCGTGTATCCCAGTATTGAGAAAACGAAAGGTCTCGGCCATAAACTCTGATCCTTCTCTCCCTGGCAGGCTCAGGACGACGTCGCGCGCGCGGCCGCCCGTGCCAGCCACTTTGCCCGTTGTTCCTCGCGGGCTGTCTCCGAGGCCGGCACATAGCTGGATAGGAAAGCGTCGCGGAAAGCCGGGAAGGTCCCTGCCAGAATCGCCGCCCGCGCCTCGGCGGCCAGGCGCAGCATGAAGCGCAGATTGTGGATGCTCCCCAGGCGATAGTAGAGCTGCTCCTCCGCGCGAGCCAGGTGATGCAGGTAGGCGGCGCTATAATGCTGACAGGTATAGCAATCGCAGCCCTCCTCGAGCGGACCATGCTCGTCGCGGAAGCGGGCGCGCTTAATATTGACTCGCCCGGTGCGGGTGAAGAGACCCCCGTGGCGGGCCACGCGCGTTGGCAGCACGCAATCGAAGAGATCCATACCCAGATCGATCCCCATGATCAGGTCCTCTGGCGAACCCACGCCCAGTAAATGGCGTGGCTTTTCGCGCGGCAGAGCTGGGGTGGTTGCTCGCAGCAGCTCCCACATCAGGGCCTTGGGTTCGCCGACCGACAGCCCTCCGATCGAGAGGCCAAAGAAGGGCAAGGAACCGACAAAGCGGGCGCTCTCCTGGCGCAGCCCGGCATCGAAGGCTCCCTGCACGATGCCGAAGAGGGCCTGGGGGCGCTGGGGACGGTGTGGATGTTTTTGGAAAGCCTCCAAGGCCCGCAGTGCCCAGCGGTGGGTACGCTCCATAGCGAGGCGGGCCTCCTGGGGTGTACAGGGGTAGCCGCTGCAAATATCCAGGGGCAGCACAAAATCGGCGCCCAGTTCGGCCTCGATCTCCAGGCAGCGCTCGGGAGTCAGCAAGTGCAGCGAGCCATCTAGATGCGACTTGAAGGTTACCCCTTCCTCGCTCAGTCTGCGCAGGTGGCCCAGACTGAAGACCTGGAAGCCACCGCTGTCGGTCAGCATCGGACCGGGCCAGCGCATAAAATGGTGGAGGCCCCCGAAGCTGTCGATCAGCTGCGAGCCGGGGCGCAGCATCAGATGGTAGGTATTGGCGAGAATAATCTGCGCGCCGGCGGCCTGTACCTCCTCGGGCGTCAGGCACTTCACTGTGGCCTGGGTGCCAACGGGCATAAACATTGGGGTCTGAATCGTCCCGTGAGGCGTCTGCAGCGTACAGGCGCGGGCCCAGGTGGGGGCCGATGGCACCGGAGGATACTCAACGTCGATCGTAAAGGCAAAGGCGCCAGAACGTGCCGCGAGTGCGTTCACTGGCCACTCCCTTCCTGACAGCAAGCGTGCCTGGTGAGAGGAGGACGGCCCAGCCCAGTCGGGCGCGCCGCGCCGCTGTCAAGCCAGGCAGGGGGGCAAGGCCCCCTGTCGGAATAAAGCGGCTCAAAGTCGGCTCGGCCAGCCTGCAAACCGCCCGTCTGCCTGCCTGCCGGACGCGACTCCTCTGCTGAAGAGCAGTATAGCGAATCGCCGAGGTTTATGCAACGCCCTTCTGCTAGCCGGAGAGGGCCTGGCTGGCCGACTGAATCCTTTTGACAAAGAGAGAAACATAGTGAAACCAATGTAAGGCGGTCCACTTCACATGAAAAGCGCGTAAAAATATCAAAACGTTGACTGGTTGGGACGAGAATCACTTGAAAAACAGCAAAAGTTGGTGTATGCTTTCAAGCGGTAATCCGAGACTGGTCTTGCGCACAGTGCCATCAGGAATGGGTCCCATGCTGCTCAGGGCGACGAACAGACTGGTGACAGAGGCCAGGAATGGACCTGAAGAGGATACCGACCATACCACTAAGGAGGTCCTTGGTTGAGCTTCGTCGACAAGACTCTCAAGTGCCGTGACTGCGGAAACGAATTCGTCTTCACTGCGGGGGAACAGGAGTTTTTCCAGCAGAAGGGCCTGCTGAACCAGCCTGCGCGTTGCCCGTCCTGTCGGGCCTTGCGGCGCCAGGCAGCGGGAGGAGGCAGCCGGAGCGAGCGCGCGCCGCGCGAGATGCACACGGTGATCTGCGCCGAGTGTGGGCAGGAGGCGCGCGTGCCTTTCCTTCCCCGCAACGACCGGCCTGTCTACTGCAGTAGCTGCTATGATAAAGCGCGCGTGGCGCGACGCTAGCCTGCCTCATTCCCTGAAGGAACGAATGGATCAGCCGCTACGCTGACCGAACGGGCCAGGCCGCTCTGATCGGCGCCTGCGTTCGGGCTGTGAGATGGCTGGCTACCAGGACCGCAGGAGAGCGGGGTAGCAAGCGAACGAGCGAGCAAACAAACAACCAAACAAGCACAGCGTCACCCCCGTTTGGCCTCCCTCCACTGCGCGGCTCTGCTTGTGGCTCGCGCTCCTGTGAGGGAAGGTGATCCTGAGACGTAGGAATCATTGTAGTCGTAGCAATTTATCTGCTTCGCGGACAAGACCAAGGTCTGCTCTTGGCCTTGTCTCTTTCTTTTCTTTGTTGGCGCTCGCCGTCTACTGCTTGACAGTAATGCCTCGCACCTTATAATTACAAGGTAATACACAGACAGGTGTCTAACATTTCTCAACGGCCAGCTAAATTTGTTGAACAGTATACGCACAGGCAGAGGATCGGGTACCCAGATATGGACTCACGTGAACAACATGGCAGCCGGCATGAGGCGGGTACCCTGATGGGGCCAGAGGGAACTGATGGCCGACCCGTGGCCTCGGTGGTTTCCCCCAATATGAGCGTGGACACCGATGCGCTGATCACTGCAGCCCCGGATGCCGCCAGTCAGGATCAGGATCGGCACGAGCGGCGACAGCGAACCTGGACGGTGATCTATCCCTACCAGCCTTCGGATGGGCATCTGGAGGGCGATGCCTTTGAGCAGTTGCTGACGGAAACCCGCGCTTATCTCTCGCCGCAGGATGTCGAGAAGATCGAGCGGGCCTACGAGCTGGCGAATCGGGCTCACATGGGGGTCCGGCGCCGCTCAGGCGAGCCGTATATTCTGCATCCGCTGGCGGTGGCGCTGATCCTCACCCAGATGCGGATCGACGCCGATGGCATTGTGGCCGCCTTGCTGCACGATGTGGTCGAGGATAGCGACTACACGCTGGAGGAGGTCCGGGCCCAGTTCGGTCCGGCGGTAGCGACCATCGTTGATGGCGTGACTAAGTTTGAGGCTCTGGCCGGCAAGCCCGCGAACGGGAACGGCTCCAGTTCTGGGGCCGGACTGCCTGGCTCCGCTTCCCATCCTGAACACAGCGAGGAGGCCGCTCGCGACCTCAAGAGCCGTCTTCGCTCCGAGACGGTGCGCAAGATGCTCCTGGCGATGGCCGAGGATCCGCGTGTGGTGGTTATCAAGCTGGCCGACCGCCTGCATAATATGCGTACCTTAAACGCTATGCCGCCGGCCAAGCAGCAGATCATCGCTCGCGAGACGAGTGAGATCTACGCTCCGCTGGCACGACGGTTAGGTATGGGTCTGGTGCAGGCCGAGCTGGAAGATCTGGCCTTTTATTATCTGGAGCCGGAACGCTATCAGCGCCTGGCGCGCGAGGTCGAGGAGGAGCGGCGCAAACGTCAGCCCTATGTCGATGCGGTCTGCGCTGCCATTGAGGAGGAGATGCGCCGCGCCGAGATCCAGGCCGAGGTGCTGGCCTGGCAGAAGCATCTGGCCAGCATTAACCGCAAGTTGCTGCAGAGCGGCGGCGAGGTCAGCCAGTTGCATGACCTGGTCTCGTTCCGTATCCTTGTCGGTAGCGACCACGATTGCTATCTGGCCCTCGGCCATATCCATGCTCTCTGGCGCCCAAAGGATGGGCGTATCAAGGACTACATCGCTACTCCCAAGGTCAACGGCTATCAGTCCCTCCATACGACGGTCTTCTGCCTCGATAATCGCCTCGCCGAGATTCAGATCCGCACCCATGAGATGCAGCGTACGGCGGACTACGGGATCGCCAGCTATTGGTATCTGCGCGAGCGCGGCGGCTCCCGCCTCTCGTATCGGGAGATGGTCGCCTGGATCGAGCAGCTCCGCGAGTGGCAGCGCGAGTTGCCACAGAGCGCCGATGACTTCATCGAGGCCGTCAAAGGCGATATCTTTCAAGAGCAGATTTTTGTTTTTACCCCCAAGGGAGAGATTAAAGATCTGCCCCGCGGATCAACTCCGGTTGATATGGCCTATCGCATCCATACCGACATTGGCGACCACTGCGCCGGAGCCCGTATCATTACCAGCCTGGGCGATAGCGAGCGCCTGGTAACGCGCCTGGTCCCGCTGGACTACGAGCTGAAAAGCGGCGAAATTGTCGACATTGTGACTAATCAGGCGATTCATCCAACACGCGACTGGCTCTCCTTCGTGCGTACGGCCAATGCTCGCACTAAGATTAAGCGCTACCTGAAGAACCACGAGCGCGAGATCAACCTCCAGCTTGGGCGCGAGCGGCTGGATTTGGCGCTCAAGGCTGCGGGCGCGGCGGGACTTGAGGCTCTGAGAGACGAGGAGTTGCTGCCGCTGGTCAGCGCGCGCAAGTATCCGTCGGTGGAGGCCCTCTACGTGGCCCTTGGGCGGGGTGACTTGCCTGTGGAGGATCTGGTCGGGGAGCTTCTGCCGCTCTTGCGCGAGCGTGGAGCGCTGCGGCAGGAGGGAGCAACCGCCGGGCTGCCCGACTCCGAGTCCTTGTCCGTGGCTGCTGCTCCTGCTCTCAACGGACATCGCTCGTCGCCGTACCCGACGCAGGCCAACGAGCGCCATCCGACTTCCGGCCTGGCCACGCGCCTCGCCCATTGCTGTTGTCCCCTGCCGGGGGACGCAATTGCTGGCTTTCTCAGTCCAAACAAGGGATTGATTGTTCATCGTCAGGATTGCCGTACACTGCAGCGATTCCGCGAGCGCGTCAAAGGCCGTATCTTCGATCTGGACTGGTCGCAGGTCAAAACGCAGTCCTATCTGGCCCCCATCACTATTGTGGCCCGCGATCGGGCTGGCTTGCTGCGCGATGTGGCGGCGGTCGTCAGCGATGCCGGCATCAACATGACGGCGGTCTCCTCAACGACGAACCCGGCTCTCCAGAAGGCCGTGATCACGGCAACGATGGAGATCCAGTCGGTAGATCAGATTGAGCGCATTTTCAAACGCCTGCTGCAGGTCAAGAGCGTCGTCAGTGTGCGACGCAACCTGGGCTATCGAGCCGGCCAGGGTAGCAGGGGGAGCAGCCGTGCGACTGATGAGAGCACCCTCTCAGAGCCGCTGAGCTGAGCTGCTGCGCTGGAGTCGGGTTAGTCAAGGACGGAGCTGGTGGCCGTTGGCGCGGGCCAGAACTCTCGTCTTCCCCCTGGATGGCGCGCTTGCCTTGGCCGTGCGCTGGCGACCCCCTCCTTTCGGGCGTGGGCAGCACCCTTTTTTCAGGTGGCAGCGCCGCGCCGGGCAGCCTGGGCCTGGCCTGGCGCTGAGCAGCGTGTGGTGATCCTTTCTGCAGCGGCTGGCCTGGTAGGACTGTCAGTCGCCCGCCCTTTCCTCGCCGGTGGTACTCTTTACCCTGGGGTTGGGCTGAGGGCCGTGTGGACTTTGTGGGCTACGTTAGTCCAGCTCTGAGCGCCCTGCTGGCCGCTTCCTCGCTGTCTGCCGCTGCCTGGGGCAGCTAGACAAGGCTATCTGCAAGGTCTATAATCTGAAAGGATGTACTGCTAGAACCTGTGAAACGCTAGGCCCGGGATGCTGCCAGGCGAGAATGAAGGAGCACATCGGTGAAAAAGCAAGGTGGCGGGGCCGCTGACGATTCTTGCAAAGTTACCCTGGAAGAGCGATAAGTGAATCCGCACTGGGCTGTATCCTGCAATTTTCTTCATGAAATATAGAAATGTGCACATGGTCGAGATGACGATCGAGCATGAGTCAGACCGACAATTGGGCGAGCGCTCATCTGTGTCTGCCTCGGGAGCGCTGGGGGAAGTGGAGGCCGGCGGAGGTCTGACCACTGCCGTTGGAGAGAAACCCCCCGACGAGCGTGCGGCAGAAGCCTTGCTGGCTCGTGTTCAGGAATATATGTCCCCCTCCGAGATTGAACTGGTGCAGCATGCTTTGAATCTGGCTCAGGAGCGCTGTCGTGGGGTCAGGGGAAAGCGCGCCCTTCCTCCTCTGGAACATGCCCTGGGCGTGGCTTTGATTCTGGCCGAGATGCGTATCGATGCCATTGGCGTCGCCGCCGGTTTGGTCTTTGAAGCGGTGGATGCCGAGCTGCTCTCTCTGGAGCGCCTGAGCGAGGAGCTGGGGCGCCCGGTGGAGCGCGTGGTCAGTAGCATGCTGCGCCTCAACATTCTGGAGCGCAAAAAGCAGGTTGGTGCCCAACTGTTGCCCGCCACGGGCCGCGTTGAGGTCGAGAGTAGCCGCGAGAGCCGCAAGCGACGCAACCGCGACGCGCTACAGCATCAGCAGGCCGAGACGGTGCGCAAGATGTTCCTGGCCATGTCCGATGATCCGCGCGTCGTCCTGCTGAAGCTGGCTTACCGCCTGCATGCGATGCGTATGCTGCGCGATCCGGCTTTCCAGTACGATCCCCAGGAGCGGCTGACGATGGCGCGGGAGACGCGGGAGATTTATGCCCCGCTGGCGGGCCGCCTGGGAATGTCGCGCGTGGAGTGCGAGCTGGAGGACCTGGCTTTCGAGATCCTGCAGCCCGTGCAATATGCCTGGGTCCGCGACCAGATGGAGGCCGAGAAGAAGCAGTGGGGCGCCTATGTGCAGAAGGTCTGTGAGATTTTGCGCCGCGAGATGGCGGCTATTGGCCTCAAGCATGTGGAGGTCTCTGGCCGCATTAAGCACCTCTTTAGCTTCTACAAGAAGATTCTGCGCTCCGCTGGCCTGCCGACTCAGCCCAGCCTGCTCGGCACCGAGAGCCTGGAAGACCTGAAACGCGGCCTGGACCTGAATCAGATCCACGATGTGATCGCCTTCCGCATTCTGGTGGAGACGACCCAGGACTGCTATCTGGCCCTTGGCCATGTCCATAGTCTCTGGAAGCCCAAGGAGGGCCGTATTAAGGACTATATTGCCAATCCTAAGCCCAACGGCTATCAGGCCCTCCATACGACGGTCTTCTGCCTCGACGAGCAGTTGGTGGAGATTCAGATCCGCACCTTTGAGATGCACCAGCTCGCCGAGTATGGGGTGGCCATGCACTGGCACTATAAGGATGCGGGAGATCGCGCTTCGCCTTCGGCCAAAGAGCTGCTGACCTGGTTGCGCCAGTTGGCCGAGTGGCAGCGCGAGCTGCGAGCTACCCAGAGTGGTATGCCTGAGTTGCCCGAGACCTCGCGCAGCGATCCGTTCTCCGAGCAGATCTTTGTCTTCACCCCCAAGGGCGAGGTCAAGGATCTGCCCGCTGGCTCGACGCCGATCGATTTCGCTTATCGCATTCATAGCGAGATCGGCAATCATTGCGCCGGCGCCCGCATCATTACCGAGATCGACGATGGCGAGGGGGGGCGGCTGGTGGCGCGCATGGTTCCCCTGGACTATGAGCTGAAGAATGGTGAGATTGTCGATATTACGACGAGTCGTACGGCTCATCCCAGCCGCGACTGGCTCAATTTCGCGCGCACGGCAGCGGCTCGCAGCCACATTCGCCGCTATCTGAAGGCCCACGAGCGCGATATCAATATCCAGATCGGACGTGAGCGCCTCGATCGGGAGCTGAAGGCCCTTGGCCTGCGGGGCCTGGAGGTGCTGACGGAGGAGCTGCAGGATCGCCTGGTGGAAGAGTATAATGCTCAGCGCGAGCAACGGGAGCCTCGTCTCGCCTCCTTTGAGGATCTGCTGGCGGCCATCGGCAGCGATAAGATCCGTCAGCACTGGGTGGCTGTGCGCCTGGGCGAGTATCTGCAGGTCCGCGAGCGCGATGGGCGTGAGCGCGAGAATGGCACTCACCAGGAGGGGGAGCCGCTGCTCTCCGCCAGCGGCACTAAAGAGGCGCCAGCGGTCAATCTCTATGTCGACGGGGTCACCGGCTTGCTGACCCGCCTGGCCAATTGCTGCTGCCCTCTGCCCGGCGATGAGATCGTGGGCTTTATCAGCCGCGGTCGCGGCGTGATTGTCCATCGGGCCGATTGCCCCAACATTGCTCGCTATCGCGAGCATAACAGCGAACGCTTGATTGCGGTGAGCTGGGCTGGCGTGGAGCAGTCCCGCTATCTGGCGCCCATCCTGGTGACGGCGCGGGATCGTCCAGGCTTGATGCGCGATATTGCCAGTGCGGTCGCCGAGCTGGGCATCAATATGGCCGCTTTGTCTACCCGTACTAATGGTGCGCGCGAGCTGGCGGTGATCAATGCAACCCTGGAGATCGAAAGCCTCGAGCAGCTCCAGCGTATCATCGCTCGCCTGGAGCGGGTCAAAGATGTGCTCCAGGTCGGCAGAGATTTGAAGCGTAACCGCCGACGCTAGCCCTCCAGTCTCTCTGCTTTTTCTTTGTCCTGGCTGCTTTGCCGCCGATTTGCTGGTGAGTCACGGCTGTTTCTCTCCTCAGGACCGTCTTTCGGGCTGTTTTCTGCTGCCCGGAGTCTGCTCGGATCTGGGTGGGTGGGATGGGGATAGAGGCGCTTCACTCTAGCCAGCGGCGGCGGAGAGCGCTGGCGACGGCCTGAGTTCGATTGTGGGCTTTGAGCTTGTGCAAGATGGTTTGAATATGCCTTCTGACAGCCTCGGCGCTCAATGCGAGCTGCTGAGCGATCGCACGGTCGCTGGCTCCGTTGCTGAGTAGCTCCAGAATCTGGCGCTCGCGAGCGGTGAGAGGGGAGACGGCGACTCTCAGGGGGAAACGTGCCTCAATGTGCGTGCCCTGTTGGGGGGCGCTCTGGATGGTCAGGCTGCCGCCGGCTCGCTGGACGCGCTCGCGCATGAAGTAGAGTCCAAGCTGGCGCGCCAGACTGCTCTCGCGGCGGTCTGGCGCGAAACCCTTCCCGTTATCTTCGATGCTCACCAGCAGTGTCTTCTCCCGGCGTAGGGTGCTGATGCTAATTTTGACGCGGCTGGCCTGAGCATGCTTGCGCACGTTATTGAGTGCCTCCTGCACTACGTGGAAGACCGTCGCCTCAAGGGCGCGGGGCATGGTCAGGGGCTGCTCTATGCTTTCTTCCAGGGCGATGGTGGGCACCGCTCTTTGAAAGTCAGCCAGTAGCGAGCGCAGCGCCAGCTCGATGCTGATCTCTCCGAGTGGGGCAGGTGCCAGGGTGGCAATGGTTTCGCGGAGACGCTCCAGGCTCTGGCGCAGTTGCTGCTGGGCTTCCGCCAGGGCGCGCCGGGCCTCCTCTGGCTGGCTTTCCTGCAGCGAGTCTGCTATCTCTAGTTGATGCAGGAGATGTGCTAGTTCCTGGGCCAGACCGTCGTGAAGAGTGAAGGCGATGCGCGCCCGCTCTTCTTCGATCGCCGTTCCTGGCGGCAGGGACCTGGCTGCTAGGGGAGCCACTGCCGCTGCTGCGCTCCGGCGTTTCTGGGGCCGGCCTTCGTTTGCCTGCTCATCGGCACTGGCTCCTGTGAAGGAGAAGGAGGAGGGAAGGTAGCTCGCGAGCAGCAGGAGGCAGGACTGGAAGAGGTCGTTCTTGAGCAGGGACGCCGGGGTGTCGTGCTGGGCTGCTGGCTGGCCGGCCGGCTCGGAGGTGAAGCAGAGGACCAGAAGGGCCTTGGGGGACCGGCCAGCCAGGCCCAGGGGACAGAGGAGCAGGCGCTCGGCGGCGCTGCTCCAGTAGCGCTCGATGGGTAAGGCCCGCGGTTCGCCCTGGATGGAGGGGATGAAGCGGGCCGCAGGCTCTCGGAGAGTGCTGCCAAAGAGGCCGTGCAAGGGGATCAGATCGACGGCGCTCTCTCCCCGCCGCTGCTCGCTCTGAGGGAGCGGACACGGCGGCAGACGGCCACTGCTCTCAAGCAGGCGCAATTGCCCAGCCTCTTCTGCGATGAGGAAAAGCAGGCCACGTCGGGCCGCGCTGCCCCTGCGCAGCAGGTTGAGGAGCAGGCGTCGCCCGTCCGGCTCGGGCAGGTCTTGGAGACGCCGGATTGTTTGTAAAAGCCTCTCCGCTGTGAACATAGAAGGTCTCTCTCCCGGTCCAGTGCTGTGACGCCTCATAAGAGCGCGCCGGCTGCGAGCTGAGGCCGGCCTGCTGGCTGCCCTGGCATGCTCTACTCTTGCTCCTCTTACCATACCCAGGAGATACAAGCCATGTCTTCCTATGTTAAGAGGAAGTCTCTGCCGCCACTGGCGGGTAGGTTCTTGCTGGTAAGGAGCCAGGAGGGAGAACCCGACGGCTGCCGTGAGAAGACCGGCACTGGCCGACCAGGGAGCGGTCTGGTGACACAGGCACCTTCGGTCTGGACTGCGAGAGTCGACTAGAGCTTCTTTTAAGAACAAGAGATGAGATAGGGTGGCAGTCACGCTGCTGCCTGGATGGAAGCTTAGTCTCAAAAGCCCAAGTGCCGTTTAGGGAGTCGGAAGGACTGCAATCTGGGAGAGCGATGCAGCTCTGGAAGATTCTTGGCCTTTGTGGGTCAGTGCCGCCTATGCGGGAGGGCTATCCCTTCCTCCATTCTGCCGATCTGGAGCGCGCTGGCGCAGCCTGGGCCTGGAGGGCAGCAATTTCGGCCCTGGTCAGCGGGCGCCAGCTTCCGGGCGCCAGGTCGCCCAGCGTCAGAGGACCAATGGCCACCCGTTGCAGCTCGATGACTGGATGGCCAACACTGGCAAGCATACGTCGAATCTGGCGTTTCCGCCCCTCGTGCAGGCGTAGCTCCAGCCACGTGCCGGCTGCCGTTCGCTGTAGTGGTCGCACCCCGATGGGCGCAGTGCGGTAGGGACGCCCATCGTCTTCTTCGATCACTACTCCCTGGCGAAGTCGCTCCAGCGTGCTGCTAGAGGGATAGCCTCGCACGAGTGCCCGGTAGCGTTTCTCAGGAGAGAAACGGGGATGCATCATGTGCAGCGCGAACTCGCCATCGTTGGTGAGAAGCAGCAGCCCTGTGGTGTCCAGGTCGAGCCGCCCGACAGGATAGAGGCGCAGGCGGCGCAGCTCCTCGGGCAGCAGATCCAGCACCGTGGGCCGCCCCTGGGGATCGCTCACTGTGCTGACATAGCCCGCTGGCTTGTGTAACATAAGGTAGAGGTGACGCCTCGACGCTTGAATGCGCTGGCCATCGACGGTGACCGTGTCGCGTGCGGGATCAATGCGCGTTGCTGGCGTGGTCACCGTCTGCCCATTGACCTGCACTCGCCCGCTGAAGATGAGCGTTTCGGCATGGCGACGTGAAGCGACGCCGGCATGGGCCAGAAAACGAGCGAGACGCTCTTTGCCTGCTGAAGTGCTCATAGCAGCTGCTTCCCTGCCATGCAAAGGCCGCAGCGTTTGGCGCGGCAGCTTTCTTGATAGATATGGTGAAGGCCCTGCTGCTGACAGGCGAGCCGTGGCTCGCCTGGGAGCTGGAGCTGCCGGGACATGGCGCGCGTGATTTGGTTGGATGGCAGGGCCGGATAATGCTGGTAGAGCTGCTGAGCCTGGTCGGCGAGTGCCCTGTTCCCCTCGATCAGAGCGACAGCGTAGGCAAAAGGTAAGACCACATTGCAGATCAGGATGTCGCAGCGGGAGCGGCTCACAGGAGCCAGTGCGGCCCGTAACCCGGCGATCGCCCTCCCGGGTAGCTCGAGGCCCAGAGCCGGCAGGAGGGTCGCCCAGGCGCCCGTCACCGACCAGCGGGCGACCAGCAAGCCCAGCGCCCGAAGGCGCGTGGCCTCCAGTCGGGGCGGCCTCCAGGCTCGTCCCTCTGGCTCGGGCAGGGCCGTGGCCAGGCCGAGCAGGCGCCGACCACAGGCGCGGAAAAAGCGGCGGTCGCGCCCGTATCCCAGGCCCTCGGCCAGGGCTGTAATCAGGCAGACGTCGTACGCAGAGAAGGAGGCATGGGCCTCTGTCTGCCGCAGGGCTGTCACAAAGCGCTCGGCCTTCTCTTGGAAGCGCAGGGTACCGGCCAGGGTGAGCAGGTGGGCGCGCTCGGCGGGTGCCATCTGAGGCCAGAGACGCTGACAGGGCCACCGCGCTGGTGAGCCGTCGGCAGCCGGAGGAAAGAGCTGAAGATCGGCAGGCGTGATCACCGCATCGTAGAGTGAGCAGAGCGGGATGAGACTGCCGTCTTGACGCCGCAACGGCCTGGCCTGGTCGCAGATCAGCACAACGTGCAGCACCACGTTGTTATAGCGTGCGTCGTTGTAATGGCCATGGGCCTGCCAGTCGCTGGCTCGCACGTGCAGCTCAACATCGCCCACCACTTCCTGCCCTCCGTCGTAGAAGACAGCATCCCGGACATCCGGCCCGCAGCGTCCACCAGGGCGCCCCGGAAAGAGCAAGAGCAGCGACCCCCCCGTGCTCAGAGGGAGCGACGTACCTGGTGGGAGTGCCCACCAGCGGCGCGCCACCTCATCCTCGCTCAGACCGGAACCGCTGCTCCCCTTCGCGCTCTGATCGCCGGTGAGCGCGCCCGAAGCGTTTGCGCTCCTCTTGCATTCCCGAAATCTACCTCTTGACTGGCTCTCTTCTTCTGCCGTGAATCTCTTCCTCATCTCTTTCCCCTCTCGCCATCTTATGCTCACTTGTAGCGGCAAACCAGATAGCATCAGCCAGCCGCCCTCTCAGTTTGCCTGTGCCTCCTCCCTCTTGATCGGTGGGTGGTCTGCTGCCTCGGTGGGCACTACCGTTCCCTCCTCTGGCTCTGCTTCGGTCTCTGCGCTCGCTTCTGGCTCTGCCACTTCCGATGGTCTGACCCCTTCTCCCAGTGTGCCGTCTGCTTGTGATGTGCTCAACGTTCTTGTTGCCGTCTCTTCTTGGTCTTCTCTTTTGCTTTCTCCCTCTGTTGGCTCCTGTGAAGCTGCCAGGGCCGACGGCGACTCTGGAGGGGAATGGACGGTCTTGCTGGTGGCCCGCCCCTCTGCGCTTGCCTGATCATTAGCCTCCTGAGGGGCGGGCACTGCCTCCTCTGAGAACTCGGTCGCTGCAGCCGTCCTGCTGAGGTTCGAGGTTTCCTCTGCCTCCGCTCTTGATGCTGTCGGCTCTCTCCTCTCCTCCTCTGGAGCGGAAGACGCTGGGGCAGGATCGGGTTGCTCTTCGTCTGAGGGGGAGCGCGCCGCTCTTTGTTCTCCCTCCGGGCTGGAAGCAGTCGTCACCGGCTCCAGGTCCACATAAGCAGAGGCCGCTGCCGCTGGAGAGAGCGCTTCCTCTGGAGGTGTGGGGGAGGGAGCTGGCTCGCTGGAAGAACTGACTGACTCTGTCTGGCTCTCGGCTGGCTGGACCAACTGGCTCTCGGCAGTGCTCTGGGCGGGGAGCGATGTATCGGCTGTTGGGGCAATCGCCCCAGCCCAGCGCTCGACTGCGCGCGCCGTCGTCTGAGCGATCTCGGCGGCATGGCTAGCCTGAGCTACCGCCTGCTCGACCTCGGCCAGCTCCTGGACCAGGTGGCGGCCCGACGGCAGGAGTTCAAGGCGGGCTGCCGCTTGAGCGGCGCGCTCGATCGCCAGTCTGGCAGCCTCCTCTGCCGCCTCCGCCGCTGCTCGGGCCTCGCGCACCAGTTCCGCAGGTGAGGCTGGTAGCAACGAGGAGGCAAGTGCGGCGGGGTTCATCCCCAGAAAATCGGCCTCCTCAGCGCTGGAATCCTCGGACTCGGGGAGGTCGGGAGGCTCGTCAAAGCCGTAGAGAGCTGCCTGACGCGGACGCTCTGCTGTGGTCATTGCCTGCTGACGTGCCTCCCTTGCTGCTGGGGCCTGCTGCCCGCTCTGCTCTGTTTCGGCTGGCGAGACGGACGAACGCTCAGCGCTGGTCTGTAGCTCTGGCTCGTCCCCCTTTGGGGCAGGTCCGCTCTCGTCGATTGCCAGTTGACTCACCCACTCCGGTTCACGCCCCTCCCCAGGCTCTGCCGTCTGATCGAAGGCTGGCCAGCCGGGCGTCTCTGGCGCAGGGGCAGCCGAAGCCTGTTCGCTGGAAGAAACTTCCGCTGTCTCTGCTTTCTCTAGCAGCGAAAAAGAAGCGTGTTCAGGCTGCTTCCAGCCTGCCCGGAGCTGCTCCTCGCGACGCCCCTCCTCGAGGAGCAAGTGAGCCAAAGCCTGCAGCTCGCTGAGCGCTGGGTTACCCCTGACAGCATCGCTGGCCTCTGGCAAACCCGCTGCCTCTCTTGGCGAAGGCGAAGAACCAGGGGAAAGGTCTTCCCGGGACGCCGTCTCTTCCTGCACAGCCTGCGCCGTGGGGAACTCAAGCCTCTGGGAGCTGGAGACAGACGCGGTTTCCTCTTGGGCGACAGGCGCCGGCGTCCGCTCAGCCAGCCCCTCCAGCGTCTGAAGCTGCTGGCGTACCAATGAGAGCCGTTCTTCGAGACGTTGTAAGCGCGCGGTTCTCTTCTCCAGGCGGGCCTGGGCCCGATTCAGACGCTCGACCGCCTTCGCCCGAGCGGTTTGAGCCTTCTGCAGGCGTTGAAGCAGGCGACGCTCGCGCTTGCGCAGCTTCTTCGTGAGATCGACCAGAGCCTCTTGCGACTCTGCCTCGTGATCAGATGGCACCTGGGTCATGGCGCTCTCCTCTCCTCTCCTCTTGTGTCTTCTCTGAGACTGGTGACTGCCGCTGGATGCCAACAGGCAAACGAGCAAAACGCCCCTATGCCCTCAGCCGTATCTAGCGGCCATGGAGCCGCTTAGAAGAGTCCGCCGCGATCTCTGGGGTCAAATCGACCAGCTCTCTACCCACCGGACCACGCGATCGATCGATCAATCAATCAGTCAACGAACCTGTCTCCCACGCTGCCATCTGCTCACCCAGGACCTCGGCTTGCCGTGCTTGCGGCGCGACTACGGCGGCTGATAGCGGTGAGGAGGCGGTCGCTGGCCGGACGCCCGTCCGGCCACAGCCTGAGTCGGGCCAGGGTCAGCTTGCAGTTATGGATGAGCGAACGAATAAGTGAGTGGATACCCCACCCTCCTCCCTTTCGGAGAGGATAGCCTATCGACTCCCAGATTGCAATAGATGCCTCCCGAAGGGTCCTGAGCGGGTAACTGTGGGCCTGCGGAGGACCCCAACAAGGCACCTTTGCTGCGCTCCCTCTGGACTGGGGAGCGGATCGGAGGGGAACAAGCGCCTGCTGCTGGAATGGCAGACCAACAGGAGTCTCCAGGATCTGGTCAGCTCTGCCCCTGATGAGGAACTAGTGGAGGCCGCGAAGCCGCCCGCTTCGATACCAGGCGAAGGGCCAGCGCCAGACCATCAGGAGCACCAGAACAGTGAAGAAAACCACCAGCGAGAATGTCAGGAAAGCATCGAGGGAGACCGGATGCTCACGCTCAACGAAGAGCCAGCGCAGACCCATTGCCACCGGCCAGGAGACGATCCAGGCGCGCAAGGTGTAGAAGGTCATGAGGCGTGTGCTCGTCTCTAACTTGCGCCGGTAGACTCCCAGCCAGGGTGCAACCAGAAACCACCCCAGCATGAAAGGCAGCGCCACCGACACGATCTGAGAGAGGAGCGCCCCCCAGTTCAGCTCATGATGGCTTGTCAGGCCGACAAAGGCAAACAGTAGAAAGACCAGCACGTCCCCGATCACCAGGTTGATTACATAGCCGGGCGTTGTCCTGAGAGAAGTGGGGGACGATGCCGACGACTGCTGACCAGGCTCTTCCAGATTTCGCTCCGTTGCTGCCATTACTCCATTACTCCTAAACAGTTTGTCTCGTAGGTAGATCATATCACAAGGCCGAGGAAAGCGAGGGGCCAATATCGCTCCGCTCTGGCCGCGCAGGTCTGCGCGGCAGCTATTCCCGGCCTGCCTCATGTTCGCGTACCAGCTCTTCGATCGCTGCCAGCTCCGTGCGCACGGCGCGAATGCGCAGCGCGACAAAGGCCAGGTAGGCGAACAGTCCAGCCCAAACCAGGGCATAGGCGATGACCATATATACCATAGATTGAAACCTCCTCTGCTCTGAGCCTGTAGCAGGCTCATGAGCCAACTCCCCAAGCGCCTTTCAAGTCTCCTCTTCCTCTCTCTAATCGGCTGCCTGCAGGCGAGCGCGCAGCCGCCAGGTCAGGTATTGAAGGCGCACCATCTGATAGAGCTGGATCAGCAGCGCCCCATAAAAGAGCGTGAAGCTGGTCAAAGCGAGCATCAAGACCAGCACGACGGAGGGAGGCAGAGCGCCAGGGGTACCGATCTCGGCCGCCGGGTGAAGGGTACGCCACCAATTGACCGACTCGTAGATGATAGGGACATCGATAACGCCAAGGATAGCCAGCACCGCGCCGGCGCGTGCGCTGGTAGGTGTTTTGCCAAGGTAACTGCGCAGCATCAGGTAGGCGATATAGAGAAACCAGAGAATCAAACTGGTTGTCAGGCGAGCGTCCCAGGTCCACCAGGTTCCCCAGGTTGCCCGGCCCCAGAGGGAGCCTGTCACAAGCGTCAACGTCGTGAAGACCGCCCCGGCCTCCGCCGCGGCCAGCGCCAGCCAGTCCCAGCGTTCGTCTTCGCGCCACAAATAGACGGCTCCTCCGAGCGCCACGATCACGAATGAGAGCATGGCCAGCCAGGCCACCGGCACATGAAAGTAGAAAATACGCTGTGAAAGGCCCTCGATGGCATCGGTAGGAGCGTAGAGAAAGATCGCCCATATGGAAATCATCATGCCCACGAATGCCAGAGCGCCGAGCAGCAGCGACACCAGAGGCAAGGGCGGCCTTTTTGTCGGCATGGCGGCCTCGCGTAGAGCCGCATCACCCTTATTGATCACAGCCATACGGTCCGTTCCTCCTGGCGGGCGGGCGGCCCACCAACCCTTATCAAAAGCTTGCTCACGTCTTGTTTACTCTTCAACTATGTAGGAGAAGGTCAGAAGTGCCAGGCTGAGAAAGATCACATCGAAGGCGGCCAGCAGTCCCAGCCAGGGCGGCTCAGCGGGCGCAGCGATCATCAGCGCTCCCGTGGCCCGTACCGCCGCGATGACGACTGGCACGATGAGCGGGAAGACCAGCAGGGGCAGCAGCAGCTCGCGGGCGCGCGTGGCCGCGGTCATGACCGAAAAAAGAGTGCCGATAATGGCCACGCCAAGTGTGCCGAGCAGTACGATCGGCAACAGCTCGCCGCTGAAGAGAGGAACCGAGAAGAGGGCGGCGAAGATCGGCAAAGCGACCAGCTCGACAACGCCGATAAAGAGCAGATTCCCAAGCAGCTTCGCCAGGTAGATGGCGCGGCGATCCACCGGGCAGAGAAGCAGGCGGTCCAGGGAACCGCCCTCGCGCTCCGCGGCGATCGTGCGGCCCAGGCCAAGCAGGCTGGCAAAGACAAAGGCTACCCACAGCGCCCCAGGGACCACGGCGGCCCGATTCTCGACGCGCAGGTCAAAGGCGAAATTGAAGATCACAAAGACCAGCAGCGCGAAGAGGCCCATACCCAGCCAGGTTTGCTTGCTGCGCAGCTCATAACGAATATCTTTTCCGAGGATTGCCAGCACCTGATTACAAAAAAGGCGGAAGTTGCTCAGCGCACCCATCTCAGCTAACCACCTCCTGATAGACTCGGCGCAGCTCAGCCAGCTCCAGGCCAGCCGCGCTTTCCTGATAGACGATTCGCCCTCCCTTGAGCATGACCAGGCGATCTGCCTGCTGCAGAGCGAACTCTGGCCGGTGGGTTGTTAAGATGAGTGCCCCACCACGAGCCGTTTGCTCGGCCAGCAAGGCGGACAGGAGGGCAGTGCCGGCTTCATCCAGTCCCGTTTCGGCCTCATCGAGCAGGAGCAGGGGCGGTGCATGTAAGAGAGCACGAGCCAGGGCCAGGCGTTGGAGCTGGCCGCGCGAGAGCGAGCCGACGCGCTCGCGCGCCCTTCGGGCCAGACCGACCCGTTCCAGCAGCAAGGAGGCCCGCTCGCGCCCATGGGTCACCCCATACATGCGCGCAAAGAAGAGCAGATTTTCCAGAGCTGTCAACTCCTCATAGAGATAGGGTTGATGCGCCACAAAGCCCACCAGGCGCCGCACCTCCTGGGCATCGTGCACACAATCCAGGCCCGCTATCAGGGCCTGACCTGCCGTAGGGCGTGTCAAACAGGCTAATATCCGCAGGAGCGTCGTTTTCCCGGCTCCGTTAGCTCCCAGCAGAGCCAGCCGTTCCCCGGCCTGCAGGCTCAGGTCGATGCCGCGCAATACCGGGCGGAAAGCAAAACTCTTCCTTAACCCCTGGATCTCTACTAATGGTCGCCCGCCCGCTGAGTGAGGCAACCGCTCCTGTTCCCCTGCTTCCGCGGTCAAAGAAGGCACTTCCCCTTTGGTCCGACTGCTTTCGCGCTTGTCGGCTCGCTCATTGCTGCCAGTGGTTATCATTGTGATCCCCATCTGCTCCTGATCACGGCTCTGCTCTTCTCATCAGCGAGGCCGGCCAGGTTCCTGGCTGCCATCTCTGGCACTCCGCCAATTTTACCCTTTCTCTGGGCGGCGCTTGGAGTGAGACGAGGAGCGGGCGGTATCAGCCGTCTGATGCTCTCCCGTTCGGCGCCGCTCTCCCTTTTCCTGCTCAAGGCTCATTAGAACGCGCAGGCGCTCCTTGATCCTGGCGCGCTCTTCGGTATACTCAGCCTTCTTGAGGCGTCCCTCCTCGAAGGCTTTATCCAGCTCCAGCAACTGGCGCAGCAGCAGATCCTGCTCGCTGCTCGCCGCTGCCACTTTCTCCCTGCTCGGATGCGTTGCCTCTGCCCGTGCGGCCGCGGGGCGCTTCGGGGCATGCTGACGATCTCGCCCCTTCTTCTCGCGCCAGCGCTGGAAGAGGTGATAGAACAGCGAAGAGAGGACGATAATCGCCAGCATTACCAGAACGCCGCCGACCAGCCAGACCCAGGTTGGGACCAGGAGCAGGCCGCGGCTCTCGTTCTGGTCTGCGCTCAAGGGCAGGCCCTGCAACTTGATGTGGACCTGGTCGCCGCCGCGGAAATTCTGGTTCTGCAGCAACAGGTAGGGATGGTTGTTTGCTGTCATCAATCCCTTGGAGGGGAGAGCACCCGAAGTGGCCTGCAGGGCGGGCGGTGTCAACACCGAGAGCTGCACCGTTGGATAGAAGAATGTATAGGCAAAATCATAGCTGGTGCTCTGATAAGGCACCTCGAAGGAGAAAGAGAATTGCGTCTCTCCCGGCGGCACCGCGGCATCGCTGGCGAAGCCGCCCGCAACCTGGACGGCCTCGACGCCGTTAAAGCCCTGGGCCAGAGCCACATTGCGCGCCCCCTGGGGCAGCGAGAACAGCAGCGCATTGGGACGCCCCTGGCTGGCGTTCAGCGACCCGACATAGGTCGTTTTCCCCACGTTCTGGAAGAAGTAGATCTCCGAGACCGTGAAGGTCCCCTTGCTGGCATCTGGCTCGTGCACCAGAATCGTCGCCTGGACCACTGCCAGATCCGCACTGCTGCTGGTGGCATCATAGACTCTTAGCTCGATCTCCTGCCCTGGCTGCTTGCTGAGGTCCAGCAGATCAGAGACATACTGAGCGCCCTGGTAGCGGGTATAGACCGCGTACTTGACCGTGCTGGCCGTCGCCAGGCCAGAGAAGAGAAAGGCCCCCTGGCTATCGGTCTTGACCGTTGTCAGGTCGCGTGCCGAACCATCCTGGGCCATCTGTAGTGTCACGCTTTGCCCTGCCACAGGAGCATTGTTATGAGTCCCATTCACCAGATGACCGCGGATCGTTCCCGTGTTGGCCCCACTCGCGGCCCAGCTCAGAGCAGTTGGCCAGCCGAGCCAGACCAGCCAGAAGAGGGCTAACACCACAAACACAAACACCCGAGCCAGGGAAGGGCGACCGCGGCCAGGTCCACCGCTAGGCTCCATTGCTTCTTCCGGCATCTTCCTCCCTCAATAGGCGCAAGCGCTCCTCAATCAAAGTATCTAGTGCCCTTTCGCGCATGTGGCGCTCCCTGAGCGCGAGCAGCGCCCGTCGCAAATAGCGCTCGCGCAAGGAGCGATAATCAGCTTCTGCCAGGTTACCGAGCTGATACTCCAGCTCAACCTCATGAAGGGCGGCGCGTGCCGCCGCCTCCTCCTCAGAAGGGACCGATTCGGCGGCCGAAGCAAGCTCCCATCCGCCATCGGTGGAGATAGCGGCCTGCTGGTCTATCGGGCGTACCAGCGGATAGAGCACCAGGGCCAGGGCCAGCAGTCCCAGGGGGATGGCCACCAGCAAAGCCAGTGGCGAAGCAGGCAAGATCATCGGGCCTCCCTCCGTGCATGCAGCGGCTGAAAGAGCGGATCATCGGCGGCCAGCTCCGCCTCCAACTCTCTGCGGTAGCCTTCCAGCTCCTCATCCAGTTCTGGGGCCGAGAGTGAGAGGGCCGTCTCCTCGGGCGACGAAGCCGGACGAGCGTCATCCGTGCGGCGCTGGCGCCACTCGCGCAGAACGAAGAAGATCAGGACCACGCCGCCCAGGAGTGCGGCTGGTGGAAGCAGCCAGACGAGCAGGCTGAAGCCCTGGCGAGGCGGGTTCCAGAGAATCGTCTCTCCGTAGCGATCCACGAAGTACTGGATCACCTCCTGCTCTGAGCGGCCCTCTTGGAGCTGTTGGCGAATGACTGCCCGCATCTGCTGAGCCAGCTCAGAAGGTGAGTCCTGGACCGACTCGCCCTGGCAGATTGGGCAGCGCAGCTGAGAGGCTACCTCAGCCACCCGCTGGTCCAGGGTCGTCGTCCTTGGATGAGAAAGATAGGCAAACCACCAGACAAAGGCAATCGCGGCCACCAGCAGCAGGGCCAGGACCGGGACCAGGGTTCGTGCTCGTATTGAGGGCCCTCTCATTTGCCTGCCTCCTCCTCAGGCCGTGCCGGCAGCAGCTCTGCGGGGGCAGACGAGGATGGGCTGACGGCAGCCGGCTGTTCGTCGACTGGCGCCGTGGCCGTCACCTGCTCCCTGCGCTCCTGCTGACCGGTCGCTCCTGGGGCGGGACCGCTTGACCGCTGGGAGACCCCCGAGGGCAAGGCCAGGCTCGCAGCTCTCTCTCCTCCCTCGGCGACCAGGAGAGGCCTTCCCTGCCGGCTGAAGCGAGCGCGAGCGGGAGGCTCCGGCCACCAGCATACCAGGCCGCCCAGAATCAGGACCAGCCCACCCAACCAAACCAGGACCGTCAAAGGATTCACATAGATATGGACCGTCGCCTGGGCCGCTCCCTGCCAGTCTTCCAGAAAGACGTAGAGATCTGTCAGGCCGTAGGTCGTAATCGAGATCATGCTGGCCGGCTGATCGCTGAAGTTATGGTAGATCTGGCGTCCGGGATAGATATAGCGCAGGAGTTGGCCATGTTGCCAGATCTGAAACTGAGCGACAACCACATCCTTCTCGGAGTAGAAGTTCTCGATGTTGCCCAGGTAGATGAGCTGGTAGCCGGCGATGCTCACCTGCTGGCCAGGCTTAAGGGTCGCATCGGTTTGCATCTGGAAAAAGTGAGAGCCGATCACCCCCACGGCCAGAATCAGCAGACCGAGGTGCACCAGGTAGCCCCCGTAGCGGCGGCGATAGCGCGCGAAAAGCATCAGCAAGGCTTGCAGATACGGCTCGCCGTGGCGGTGGCGCACCCGCACTCCGCGCCATAGCTCATACAGAATAGCGCAGCCCGTGAAGCTGCAGACCGAGAAGGCCACATTGGCCCACAAAGACGAGACCCCAAGCAGGGGGAGAACAGCCGCACAGAGGGCCGCCAGCAGGGCAGGAGGGCCGAGATTGCGACGCAGGGCCTGGAACGAGGTTCGGCGCCAGGCCAGCAGCGGGCCAACCCCCATAGCCAGCAAAAGTAGCAGGAAGAGTGGGCCAGTCACCTGATTATAGAAAGGTGCCCCCACACTCATCTCCTCATGGCGCACAAAAGCCGAGATCAGGGGGAAGAGCGTTCCCCACAGCGTTGCAAAGGCGATCCCCACCAGCAACAAATTGTTCACCAGAAAGATTCCCTCGCGGGAAACCACCGAATCGAATTCCTGCTCGGCGCGCAGCCGGGGCAGACGGAACAAGAAGAGGCCCAGGCTGAAAACGATCACCAGCGCCAGAAAGGCCAGAAAATAGGAGCCGATCGACGAGTAGGCGAAGGAATGGACCGAGCTAATAATACCGCTACGCACCTCGAAGGTGCCGAAAATCGACAAAGCGAAGGAAGCGATCACCAGGGCCAGATTCCAGACCTTCAGCATCCCACGGCGCTCCTGCACCATTGTCGAGTGCAAGAAAGCCGTTGCCGTCAGCCAGGGCAGGAGGGCCGCATTCTCCACGGGGTCCCAGCCCCAGTAGCCGCCCCACCCCAGCACGTGGTAGGCCCACCAGGCGCCCATCAGCAGGCCGGCGCTCTGGATCGTCCAGGCGGCCAGCATCCAGCGTCGGAGCGCGCGCAGCCATTCGCTATCGAGACGACCGGTGATCATGGCGGCCACCGCGAAGGCGAAAGGCAGCGAGAAGCTCATATAGCCCATCAGCAGCAGCGGTGGATGCAGCAGCATACCCGGGTCCATCAGCAGCGGATTGAGGCCGATGCCATCAGCGGGGGGGTGGGCAAGGCGCACGAAGGGGCTGGAGACCGTGGCCAGCACCACCAGGAAGAAGGTCTCGATAGCCATCAAGGTGGCCAGGACATAGGGGACCAGCGCCGCCGGGGCTTGACGCGAGGTCAACACGAAGAGGGCCGAAAACAGCCCCAGCGTCAAAGCCCAGTAGAGCAGCGAACCCTCCTGTCCGCCGTAGAAAGCCGCCGTCACATAGTACCAGGGCATGCTCAGGCTAGAGTGCTGGGCCACATAGCTCACACCAAAGTCGTGCAGCAGAAAGGAGGCCACCAGCGACCCCGAGGCCACCAGTAAGAAAGCCGCAACCGCCAGCGTCGCCCGGCGGGCGCTGGCCACCAGAGCCTCACTCTGTCGCCAGGCGCCGACTACCGCCGCCACCGGTGTATAGATCGCGAAAAGCAACGCCAACAGAATAGCGCTCGCGCCCAGATCAGAAACGTACACAGCTCTCTTCTCCCTCGAAGGCACTCCCACAGGCGGGCAGCCAGCTCTTCCTTCATCCTGGCGGGCTGCCGCTGGGGTAGGTAGAGAAGGCAGAGATCAATCTAAGGCAGAAACAAAGTACTACCGCTGCCGGACCCGGCCTCAGCTGCTGCTGGGCGTTGGCGTCGCGGCCTGGAACTTCGACGGACATTTTGCCAGCAGCGTCTGAGCCTGGAAGGCGCCCTGGCCATGGTAGTAGCCCTCGACTACCACCTGAATGCCCGCGCGAAAAATATCGGGCACCACGCCGCTGTAGACCACTGGCAGCGATTGCCGATTGTCCGTAATCACAAAGCTGACCGTCTGATCGTGGCGCGTAATCGAGCCGGGCTGCACCAGGCCCATCACTCGTACCGCCTGGCTACTGCAGGTCGTACAGTGTTTCAACTCGGCGATTGTCATATAATACACAGCGCTAGAGCGCGTATTCGCCACAATCAAATAGGTGACGGCAGCGGCAATTGCCAGGCCAGCAACCAGCAGCCCGGCGGGAAAGCGCCGGCGCTTGCGCGCTGGGATCTGGACGGTATCCTTCTCGGTCTGAGTAGAAACCACAGCCGACTGCACGAAAGGAACCTCCACACAACTCAAAGGCGAGCCTGGCCCGCAGACAGGCGGCCCGCACGTCTCTCCTTCGGTTCGTAGCTCTCTGTGTCAACTCGCTCGCTCGCTCGCTCGCTCTTCCGCTCTCTGTGGCCGGCTGCCAGGCCGGCGAGAAGAAAGCTGAGCGCTACCGGCGGTACAGCGCGAGCCAGGAGCCAGGCCGAAGCTGATCGCCTGACTAACGGCTTGTAAGGCTAGCTTCGAACAGGATATTGAGCAGGGCGCCGAGGGCGAAGACCACCACGCCCAGAGCCAACATCAGACGAGGAGCGACCTGAGCAAAACGAGACGAGCGCCGAGCCAGTCGACGGATCGGACTCTGCCCCAGATAAAAAGCCAGAGCAAACAGGCAGAGCGCCAGAGCGATCTTCAAACTGAGCGTCAGCACATAGGGCCAACCGAGATCCGTCTCTGTCAGGCGATCGACCGTTAAAAAGGCCCCGCTCACCAGGAGCAGGCCAACGCAGCCATTGACCAGGCGTCTGAAGCGCGCCGCGATCTTGGCGGCCAGCTCAGGTGCAGGAGCAAGGCGCAGCGCCGGCTGCACCACCAGCAAGTACATCATGCTACCGCCGACCCAGGTTGCGGCGGCCAGCGTATGGATCGCCCGCATGATCAAGAGCAGCCCCTGGGGCAGCAGAGCCGGCAGCCAGTCCATAGCCAGCTTCCTTTATCCTCCTGAGCCAATTTCCAGTTGTTTTCCTTTCTGCCTGATTTGCCTGCCTGGCCTGGCTATCGCCTCTGGCCTGGCCCCCAAGCCAGGCCAGGCTCCTGCTGGCAAGCGTTTGGCGTACCCTTAGTGGTTCAGCAGTTCCAGGCCCTGCTCCAGAAGCTGGACTGTCAGCTCGCCCTCATGCCAGCCTACGATTCTGCCCTGGCGATCGATAAAGATGGTCGTCGGCAGATTGGCAACCCCATAGCTGATGGCCGTGGCCCCGTTGCTATCGCTCACATTGGTATAAGTGATGCCGTGGGCTTGCAAGAAGCTCAGGGCATCGCTGCGGTTGTCCTGGAAATCGAGGCCCAGAAAGACGATACCCTGGCCCTGTACGCGCTGCCATGTTGCCTGGAGGACCGGAGCCTCGCGCTGGCACGGCTCGCAGGAGGACTGCCAGACGTTGAGCACGACGGCCTGCCCCTTAAAATCGGAGAGAGAGATCGAGCTATTCGACCCGGTGCCTGAAGCCAAGAGAGGCAGGCGAAAATCTGGAGCCATCTTCCCCACCATTGGTCCGCTGAAGCCTGCCGGGGCCGCACCACTGCTGGTCGTCCTCTGCCCTGGGGCGGGAGTCAGCAGCTGCGACCACAGCACAGCCAGCAGCGCCACATTCAGCAGGCTGACAATCGCAAAAATTGCGATGCTACGTTTCCGTCTGCGTCGTGCCAGGGCCAGCTCGTTGGCCGTCGCGGGGCTGTCATTAACCGGTAGCGTTTCGCTGCTCATCGGTGCCCTGTTCGTTTTGCGTGCGAGATAATGCCAGGCTAAATTATGAGGGTGCTGCCTGATAGCGGGCTTGCAATCCTTGACCCATACCTTACAATAGCCTGAATATCGGTAGCTGTCAAATAAGTGGCGGTCAGCCCTCGCGGCCAGGCCTGCTGGCTGGGCTGGCTACCCTCAGACCGGAGAAGCGCAGCCTTGCCCGGCCTGGTCTGACAGACGGATGAAAAAGGCGCCTGCGAGAGGGCGCTGCTCGACTGAGCTTTGCTGCGTCGCTCTCCAGGCGCCTCACTTCGTGCCGACAGAAGCGGCTCGCCTGACTTTCAAAAACCCTTAGCCACGGGCGCTCACCCGGCTCTGGGCGAACAGCTCAACCATGTTCCGATTGAAAGCGGGAAGATCGCGAGGGCTGCGGCTGCTCACCCAATTGCGATCGCGCACGACCTCTTGATCGACCCAATTGCCGCCGGCGTTGCGGATGTCATCCTGGATCGTATGGTAGCTCGTTAAAGTGCGTCCACGTACCAGGCCAGCGGAGACCAGCAGCCACGGGCCATGGCAGATGACCGCGATGGGCTTACCGGCGGCGTCGATGCGCCGTACGAATTCCTGGGCCTCGCGCAGCACGCGGAGCGCATCGGCATTCAAGGCTCCGCCAGGCAGGAGGACCGCATCGAACTCCTCTGGTTTGGCCTGCTGCAACGTCAGATCGACCGGGAAGCTGTCACCTTTCTCGACGTGGTTCACGCCCTGGATCTGCCCTTCTTTAGGCGCCACGATGACCGCGCGCGCTCCTGCCTCTTCCAGCGCCTTCTTAGGCTCAGTCAGCTCGACCTGCTCAAAGTAATCCGTTGCCAGGATGGCCACGCGCATACCTTGCAGATTCGTCCCTTGCATCGATCGCAACCTCCTTTGCAAAGGTCAAGAAGCAAAGACAACGATGGGCAGAGCAACATCTCCCATTCCCATCCCTCACAGACTGCTCTACCCAGAGGTACACGCATTCCCCCCCTTGCAAGGAGACTCTGCCGTTGCAACGCAGCCGACGGCGGGGGCAGCCGGGGGTCCCGCTGCCTTCGGCCAGGCAAAGGAAGAAAGAACGGAAAAGAAGGATGAGAAGACAAAGGTGAGTTCCGGCCCCTGGGCCTGGATAGGACAGGCGCGACCAGAGGGAGGCCCCTGCCGAATCGGGCCAGGCGGACAGGCGCAACAGACCCTCTCGCCTAGCCCAGGCGAGGTAGCTCCACCTTCGAGCGGGCCCGGAAGATCAGGCGGATCCCCGTGCCGGCGAAACCGAAAGCCTCGCGGAGACGATTTTCCAGATAGCGCTCGTAGCTGAAGTGCAGGTAGTCCGGGTTGTTCACGAAGAAGACGAAGGTTGGTGGATTGACCTGGACCTGGGTGGCATAAAAGATCTTCAGCTGATGCCCGTGAAGCGTCGTTGGATGATGACGACGGACCGCCTCCTGCACCACCTCGTTCAGGCGCGCTGTGGGAATACGCACGAAGCGTGTGTCGGCGATCTCGATCGCCTTGCGCAGCAGCGACTGCACGTGGTAACCGGTCTTGGCCGAGGCGAAAACCACCGGAGCATAGGGAATGAACTTGAGGCCGGCACTCAGAATTTTGCGGTACTCCTCGGCCTCAGCGATCTCACGGGTCAGGCTGATTGGTTCTCCCCGACGCGAGGCGCGCCGCAGCTCCTGGACGACGTCCCACTTGTTGACGACCACGATGATCCCTTTGGCCTGCTCGTGCACGTAGCCCGCGATGTGCGTATCTTGGGCCGCCAGTCCCTCGACGGCATCGATGAGCAAGAGGGCCACATCGCAGCGATCGATGGCCCGCATCGAGCGCATCACGCTGTATTTCTCGATGCCCGGCACGATACGCCCACGTCGCCGGATGCCTGCGGTGTCGATGAGCACGAGCTTGCGATCCTCAAAGAGCAGCTCGGTATCGATCATGTCGCGCGTCGTGCCAGGAACCTCGCTCACGATGGAGCGCTCGTAGCCCAGAATGCGGTTGAGCAATGAGGACTTCCCGACGTTCGGGCGCCCGACAATCGCAATGCGGACTTGCTCCGTTTCGTCCTCCTCGGCCTGCTCGTCGGGCGTGGCTGGCGGGAGGGACTCGACAATCTTGTCCAGCAGGTCGCCGGTGCCCAGGCCGTGCAGCGCTGAGATGTCGATCGGCTCGCCCAGGCCCAGGGCGTAGAACTCTGGGGCATGCTGGCTCTGTCGATCGTTATCGGCCTTATTGGCAGCCAGGATCACCGGCTTGTTGGTGCGACGCAGGAGAGCGGCCACCTCCTCGTCGGCTGGCGTGATGCCGGTGCGCACGTCCACCATAAAGACGATAACATCGGCCTCCTCGATAGCCAGACGAACTTGAGCGCGCACGTGCTCCATCAGATCGCCGCTGATCCCGCTCAAGCCGACCTGGCCTGGCGGAGTGGCCTCACCAAGAGCCAGGCCGCCGGTGTCGATGAGGGTAAAGCTGCGACCATTCCAGTCCGTATCTCCATAAAGGCGGTCGCGCGTCGTCCCAGGCAGATCTTCGACGATGGCGCGCCGCTCACCGATCATGCGGTTGAAAAACGTAGATTTGCCGACGTTCGGTCGGCCTACAATGGCGACAAGTGGCTTCATAGCCCCTACCACCCCTTTCTTGCGGTCCCGCAAAGGAGTCTGTCAGAACAAAAAACAGCCTGGGTCTGATTATAACACAAATTCCGGCCTGCTTTGAGTCCCGATTTTTCGCCCCCGCTCTCCTCATTGCAAAATGTCATAGTGGGGAAGCTCGTGCCTGCATGCCTGAGGTCGTCTAAGGGACTGAAGGGAGGAGCAAGAGAGCTTACCGGGAGAAGCATTTCTTTCTGTTAGAAGTGACTGGACCGCAAAAGCCACAGCAATGAGCCGCTCATTGAGGCCGAGAAGCGGGAGCAAGAGCTGTCCCGGCCTGACTTGCTGCTGCTTGGCCGCAAAGGCGGGCGAAGCAGCGTTCAGGGTCGTTTTCAAGGCTTTACCAGTGATGTCCAGCTAGCCCTACGCGAAGCCCAGGAAGCTGCAGGAAGACATCAGCAGAGCTACATTGCTTCAGGGCATCTTCTTGTTGGACTGGCAAGCGGTACCTCCACCGCTGTTGCCAGCTTGCTGAAGAGACTGGAGGTTGACCTGGCTCTGCTTCTGCTGCGAGCGGCCACTGAGCGGGCCATTGCTCTGGCCGTCGACGGAGTGTGCCAGGAGCAGCCAGCCTGGCTTTGTGGGCGGAGAGCAGCTGCTCCTGACCCTCCTGCGTCGGCAAGGGACCCTGGCGACCGCGGCTCTTGAGCGGGCTGGTCTCCGCCTGGAGAAGGCCCGCGCGCCGCTACATCGTCTGCGGCGGGATGAGTCCCACCCCGCCGCTGGGTTGTGAGAGCCAGGAGCGACGAGACGCGTGCTCGCTGCGTCCAGCTACTTGAAGCCGAAGGCGAAGATATGCAGGTGGCCGCCCAGCACTGTTGTCGGCAGCGTAATGCTCTTGACCGTTTTCTCCGGGTCCAGGGGCAGCTCCGCGTAGAAGACGTAGGCTGGCTGCAGTTGTGGACCGCCGGGGCGATTATAGTAGGCCGTCACGATGGCGATGCTATTGCCACAGCTCGGACTAAAGGAGCCGCCTCCGAGCGTCCAGTCGCTCAGGCAGAGTGGCAGGGCCTGAAGCGAGCCATCGCTATAGCGAACCAGCACCTGGCCGTGGGCGCCCGAGGGATCGCTGTGGTCTGCCGCTCCCAGCAGAGCCAGGATGGTTCCGTGAGGGCTGCCGGAGAGAGGAATGGTCTGTCCGTTGGCCAGGTAGTTATTGTTCGCTCCCGAAGCGATATTCGGCCAGCTAAAGGTCACTCCATTGTAGACTAATGGTTGCCAGGGGAAAACCCCAGCGGCTGCCAGGGCCTGGGCCGAGTAGCTGGCCCCCGTACCATCGAAGTTGGCGGCCTGAGGATTGCTGTCATCGCTTGTACCGGCATTATTGTAAGGTGTCTCCTCCGCCGTCTTGGTCGCCACAGCAAACACGTGCAGCAGGCCCTGATTAACCCTGGCTGGTAGCGTCACGCTTTTGACCGTCTTGCCGCTCTGTAGGGCCACCTCGGCGAAAAAGATGTAGGTCTTCATAAACTCCTGCCCTGTCGGCTGGTTGCGGTACGGCAGCGTCAGAAAGATGCCATTGCCGAAGGCTGGTCCGCGGGCCTTGCCCTCATTGAGGGTCCAGTCGCTGAAGCCGAGGGTGAACGGCTGGCGGCTGCCATCGCTGTAGTTGACATAGGCTGTACCGTAGGAGGGGCCGCCCGAGGCGGCGCCCAGAAAGGCTAGCAGGCTGGCGTTCTTCTGGGGTGCTACTGGCAGCGTTTGCCCGGCAGCGATATAGTTGTTGAGTTGGCCGGCTGCCGCGTTGGGCCACTGAAAAACCACGCCGGAGACGCCGCGGTAGAAGGCGTTATCGCCGGGATTGATCCCGGCTTGCTGTAGGGCCTGCAGCGAGTAGCTGTGACCGGCGTTGTCGAAATTGGCGTGGGCGGGCAGGTGGTCATCGCTCACCCCAATGTTGTTATAGCTGCCGTAGAGGCCCCTGGTGGCGAGAGCAAAAATGTGCAGGCGGCTGGAACCTGCCGGTTCCAGGGGCAGGGTCACGCTCTTAAGCGCTTTGGTCGGGTCGACCGCGACAGCGGTGTAGAATAGGTAGACTGCCACCGGTTGCTGACCGCCTGGTCCGTTGCGGTAGCTCATCGTAGCCACCAGCTTATTATTAAAAGCGGGCGCGGCGCTTGTCCAATCGGTCAGGCCGAGTGTAAAGGTCTGTGTTGAGCCGTCGCCGTAGTTGATGCGTGCCAGGCCGCTGGTGGATCCCTGCGTGGCTGAGCCGAGGAAGGCGAGCAGGGTCACGCCTGGTCCACTGTTCAAAGGAATAGTCTGGCCATTGGCCTGGTAGTTATCCTTGACCCCAGCCGGCAGATCCGGCCAGATGAAGGCCAGGCCGTCGCAGAGCACGCTGGCCCCTGGCGTGATGCCGGCCTGAGCCAGGGCTGTCGCCGAGTAGCTATATCCCAGGCCGTCGTAGTTGGCTGCCTGCACGTTCTGCGTAAAATCGTCGCTGATGCCCACATTATTGTAGGTTACCGGCGGAGGGGGAGAGCTGCTTTTATTGAGCAGGCCGTAGATCGTCAGCATGGTCTTGGTTGGCACGAAGACCCGGCCATCGGCGATCGTTGGCGTACTGAACTTCACGTAGCTATCGAGCGTATCATAGTCCGGGTCCTGGGCGCTGCTGTACAGCTCGTGGCTCAGGTTGGTGGCATCGTAGGCGCGCAAGATGCCGCCTGGATCGATCAGCCAGAGGATACCGTTGCTGGTTCCGTTGCTGGAGAGGGAGGGATTGCCGCCCGAGAAGAGAAAACTTCTCTCGGGTGTCTGGGAGCTGGGTGTGGGCGGCAGGAGGGCCTGGCCCTTGCTGTTGCGCTGCAGGCGGTAGGCCAGAGTGGGGCGTCCGACGCTGGAAACATAGACGTACTCCGCGCTTGCGCTGCGCCAGTAGGCTGGAGTTCCATACATGCCGCCGACGGTGCTGGGGGGAGTTTCCTGAAGAACCTGGTCCACATCGGTTCGGCTGCGATTGCTTTCTGTGCAGGGTTGGGTGACAGTTGTGAACTGGCCCAACTTATTGGTGTCCAGCACATAGATGCGGCCCTCCTTGCCGCCGCCGATCAGCTCTGGGTAGGAGGGGAGCAAGAGTGGGCCGCCCGAGCCGAGATCGGCGTCGGCCTCTCCCAGGCACTCCTGATTGAACGGAGCAAAGTAGTCCAAGAGGCGCAGGTCGGGGCTGAGCTTGACAAAGCTGTCGCCCAGGGACGGATGCGGTGCGGAAGGCTCAAAGTCGCCGTTTCCGCTGATGAAGTAAATATTGCCCTCGCTATCGGCGGCCAGACCACCGCCGCCGTGCCAGACGCCGGCTCCTGCCCCATCGGGCGTCACATTGAAGGCATGGGTTTGATGGAAGCCGTTGCCATCGTAGGTATAGCTGATAATCCAACCATGGTAAGGCATGTTATCGCAGAATGAGCCCCAGGCGATGTAGATCTGGCCGTTAGCCAATAGCAGTGCGGCGCGCTGGCGCTCGTAGCGAGGGTCGAAGCTCACCGTTCCGTTCTGGCTACCGGCCCCTTGACCAGAAACGCTGGCTCGAACCACTACCGGGCTGCCGGGACGCTCGCGGCCTGTGCTGATGTCGATGGCATGGAGCCGATCGAAAAACTGCCCGTTGGCGTTTTCCGAGAAGGTCACGAAGAACATGGTCCGTGTTGCCGGATCGATGACCGGCGTACCGGTAATCCCGACCTCCGGCACCGTATCGCCGCAGGCCACGTCCTCCCAGGCGACCGTTGTCTCGCCGGCGGGCAGGTAGTTGACGTGCCAGAGCGGAGGGGGGGCACTATTGCTGGCCTGGGCGTCGGCGTCAAAGGCGTAGATGCTATCATGCTCGGTCGCCACGAAGACCACATTGTGGAGCGTCCCATTAACGTTGAGGCCGGGCACGTAGAGAGGCTGGGCGTAGATCTGGCCATCGACTGGATAGGCAACGCGCTTGCCGAAGCTCTGGGCGTTGACGTTGCTCAGGGTCAGGATCGTCTCGGTCGTGTTCTGGCCGCTGCGCCAATTGTCGTTTTTGTAGGTCAACACGGCGGTGTGGCCGCTGTTCCCGGGGGCTTTTGCCTGGGTTCGGCCCGCGCTGGTTCCCGCTGGGGTATGGGACTGGTGCAGGGGCAGTCGGCTGCCCATCAAAGGACCTGGCAAGAGTGTGGCGATCAAGGCCAGCACCATCACCAGCCAGGTTAATGGATGGCGCTGGCGGAAGAAACGAGCCTGGCTCATCAACCCTCCTCCTCTCCTCGCTCTCCGAAGAGACCGTTGCTTCCGTTGCTTCCGTGCAGCTTGAGCATCTTGTTTTTTCAGAATAGTGGCAATGTATCTGATTTGCTTTGAGTCAGGAACAAAAGAGCAGCAAGGATGAAGTAGAAAACTGCTCTACTTGTAGTTTAGGATTGGGGAGGAAGAGGGAGGAGGGTGCTGCCTCAGCGTTGAGAGGGAGCTGACTTCTCCTCCTCCAGGATCAGGCGAACGAGGCGCTCGGCCAGGGCGATGGAATAATTCTGGCCGCGATCGTGGGGATAGACCTGGAACATATTAGCCAGCCAGAGGCCGGGCAAGGGGGTTTTGAGAGGGGGGATATGCGTGCGGTAGTCGGGGGTCACAATTGGCTGGGCGAAGGGGGCGCGGAACATCCAGCTCTCGCGCACCCAGGAAGGATCGAAATCCGGGCGAATGCGGCGCAGGTGGGGCAGGAACTCCCTGAGAACTTCTGCTTTCTCCATCTGGAAGAGCGGGTCATCCATCGGGCGGTAGTTGCCCAGGTAGAGCAGATGGCGACCGCCGTACTCCTCGGGAGGGCGCAGGTTGGTATGCTCGACGATGCTCAGGAAGGGGTAGCCGGGGTCACAGATATTGAGCCAGTAGGTGGCGGTCAGGCGGCGATCGAGGGCCAGGATCAGGCAGTGAGCGCCATAGGCCTGGCCCCAGTCGTAGCGAGCGCGATAGTCTGGGGGCAAGGCAGGGATCAGGCGCAGTGTCAGGCGGGTTGCCAGGGTAGAGACCACCCGATCGACCGTCCAGGTACCGCGGGTTGTGCGCACCTGCCAGCGGCCATCGGCGAGCGGCTCGGCGCCTTCGATGCGGGTTCCGAGCAAGATCTTGCCGCCGAGGGCCGTGATCCGTTCCGCCAGGCGGTCGTAGAGCTGTTGAAAGCCGCCTTTGAGGTAGCCCAGGCTGGTGGTGCGATCGTGGAAGCGGGCCCAGAACCAGGGCAGAGCGATCTGTTCGTGCAGGGAGCCGAATTTGCTGACAAAGAGTGGCTCAAAGACCAGCTCGTAGGCGCGTCGGCCCATCCAGCGTCGCAGCCAGGGGGCAGCGGTGCGGCCCTCCAGTGGCCAGGATGGGGAGAGCTTCAGAAAGGCCGCTACGGCTCCAACGCGCAGGCGCTCGTAGAGGCGCAGCGGGCGGAAGGCCAGCAACGACGTGGGCGAATCGAGACGATAGATCTGGCCCTCGATGAGGGACTCAGTGCGTGGGGTGGACCAGACCAGTTGTGGGCCGAGGCCCAGCTCCTTGATCAGGCGAATGGCGGCGCGGTCGGTGCGGAAAAGATGGTGATAGAACTTCTCCAGCCAGATCCCAGGCTCGATCTGGAAACCGGCAGCCAGACCGCCAGGCACTTCCTCCTGCTCGAAGACCATCACCGCTTGGCCGGCCTGAGCCAGGCGGTAGGCAGCCACCAGGCCGAGCGCTCCGCCTCCAAAGATAGCGTACTGCATACTGTTGCTCCTCTCCCTGGTGCTTTCGCGATGACCCTCGGGCCCTTGTGGGAGACTGCTGAGCTGGGGCTGGGTGGCCTGCCAGTTGCCAGGGCCGATGGTGGTTGGCTACTCCCTCAATGGGCGCGCCTACGCACAGGTAGGAGGGCCTCGCCTGCATCCTTGCGCTGTTGCTGATTGGCATCAATTGTACCATAGCGACGATCGCTGTACCAGTCCCCA